>MELN01000001.1:0-9773 GCA_001768675.1 Actinobacteria bacterium RBG_16_64_13
AAACGGGTGCGGTTCTCCATGTCCTGCGGGCCGTATCTGTCGTCGCGCTTGTTCCAGAAGCGGGACAGGAAGCTGTGAAAGAGGTGGTCGGCGGCCGCGTTGATCTCGATACCATCCCAGCCGGCCTGCTGGAGGCGGTGGGTCGCCGAGGCGAATCGGACCACCAGTTCCTCGATCTCATCGATGCCAAGGGCGTGCGGCGGATCGTCTGGGTGGACGTCGAACGGCGAGGCAAAAGTCACCGCCGAAGCGGCGATCGGCGTCGCGATGAGGGCGTAGATGCCCCCCCACGAGCCGCGATGGTACAGCTGGGTGAAGATGGGGCACCCGTACTTGTGGACTTCGGCGGCGAGTTCGCTGAGGTTCTTGATGTACTTGTCGTCGTCGACGCGGAAGCGACGGTCGCCGTTCTCGAGCAGCGGCCATTCCATGGCAGGCGTCTCGGTGATGATCAGACCGGCGCCACCTTTGGCGACCGCTCCATAGAAGGCCTTAGCGATGCTGCCGACGCGGATCTCGCCCGACTCGAAGAAGTAAGTCTGCGCCGCCGTCTTGACGATGCGGTTCTTCAACTGGACTTTGCCGATGTTGAAGGGGGAGAACAGGTGAGCGTATCGGGTATCTTGCATCGTGCCCTCTCTCATTCGCCTACAGTGGTTCAAGCCGGCAGCGTAATGGTGCAGCGCCGTCTTATTAACGCGGCTTCACATTATATACGTCGCCGCACAGGCGGCGACCCGGGGATCAAAGGCCGATCAACAATGCCTTCCTCTGGCATCGCGAACCAGCACGGCGGCCAGGGCGGCGACGACGAACACGGCAGCCGAGACCACGTAGGACGGCGCGAGCGAGGAGAAGCGGTCCTCCAGCAGTCCCCCGACATAGGGCCCGATGGCCATTCCCGCGCCGATGAACACGGTCACAAACCCCAGGGAGGTGAAGGCCAGCTTGGGGCCGAACCCATCTCCGCAGGCGGCGCCGATCAGACCGGGGACACTGAACACTCCCGATCCAAAAAGGATGGCCGACATGATCAGCGACGCCGTGCTCGGCCGCAGGGCGAACAAGCCTGCGGCGAGGGCTTGGAGCGCGAGAATGGTGGCAAGAGTCCGGCCGCGGCCTATGCGATCGGAAACGGCCCCCCAAAGGACCCCGAAGACGAGGCTGGAGGCTCCGACCACCAGAAACAGGCTGCCCGCGGTCTCGCTGGAGAAGTCCAGATCGGCGATCAGGCGCTTCTGGAAGAACGTGAAGTAGATCAGATAGGCAAAGCCGTACAGGAAGTTGACCGATCCCAGGTGCCAGGCGTATCCGGAGCGCACCACTCCAGCGAGGTCGACCAAGCCGGGTCCCGTGTTCGGGGTCTTCGGAGGTCTGGTGCGCACTGTTCCGGAGGGCCGGTCGCGTTCGAAACCGAAGGTGAGCAAGGCCATGAAGATGGTCACCACGGCAAAGAAGTACCAGGCCAGCCGCCACCCCTCGACGCCCCCGCTCTCGACGATGCGCGGGACCAGGGGGCCGGCCACGACAAGCCCAACGCCGTTCCCCGACGCCGCGATAGTCGAAGCCAACCCGAGACGGCGCCCGTCGAACCAGGCCGACATGAGAGCGATGGAAGGAGCCATGACCATGCCGTTGCCGATGCCGGTGAGGAGCCGGGCTCCGGAGGCGGTTGCCAGGCTGCCGGAGAACCCCGTCAGGAGCATGCCGGCCGCTGTGACCACCATGCCGGTGGTCACCACCTTGCGGGGACCGAACCGCGAGGCGAGAAGACCCCCGACAAGAGCCATGAGTGTGTAGCCTGCGAGGTTCCAGGAGGCGAGCGATCCGGCCGCGGCGCCGCTCAGCCCCAGCGCGGGCTGCATATCCGGAAGGACCGTGCTGTACCCGAAGCGCCCCAACCCCAGGGCTCCGAAGATCCCGAGGAAGGCCACGGCCAGAATGACCCACCTGTATGCGGGGCCGCGTGCCGCCGTCAAGGTGTTCGATCCGTCGAGATCCGGAAGGAAATCACATCCGTCTTTCGCATGCGTCTCATCATAGCGCCCTGAAACCCGGCTTGGCCGGTGCGCTCCTTGAGGTCCAGCGCGTATGCTACATTCGGCCCATGAAGATCGTCGATGCGCCCCTCTCTTTGCAGGATCTCGCTTTCATGGCCGAGGTGGGGTTCGGCGATCTCGTCAAGGCCGTCGTTGACGTTGAACGAGGCATGATGGCTGTCGATGCCGACCTCCATTCCGACGAGGAAGCGCTTCTTCTTGAACACGGTTCCGAGCAACGTCACCTCTGGGGGATCAACATCTACCCTGGTCTGCCGGCCGAGCAGCGGGTCGAGTTCGATTCGATGATCAACATCCGGCCGTCGCAGGGCAATCGTTCGCGCGGCGTTGACGATCCTGTAGTCCAGGCCCGCATACTTGCCATCGTCGGGTCGCTCATCGTGGCATGAGCCCGCTGCATGCCGACCTTGCTGCCGGTAGATGGCATGCCTTCCCGCTGGTGGAGCAACTGGCAAACGTGGGGAGCGAGGTGGAGCGAGCCTTGAACTGGACGGCAAGGGGAAACCCTGAATACAGCCGGAGGGCGTTGGAGCGGGCGCTGGAGCTGCTTGAGCTGACCATCGGGGATTCCCGGCATAGGACGCGACTCAAAGAATTGACCCGCCTCCGCGAGGCACTCCTCGACTACTTCTGCGGGGAGAATGAATACGGATCGTCGGAGGCGAACTGGCACAGCTACTTCCATCCATACGGGATGGCCGTCGCAATCAGGAAGCACGGTGCCCAGTGAGGCCGGCGGCATGCTGACACGCTGCGCCTGGGTCGGCGAGGATCCCCTGTACATCTCGTACCACGACGAAGAGTGGGGCGTACCGGTCTACGACGACCGGCTGCTTTTTGAGTTCCTGGTGCTCGAAGGCGCTCAAGCCGGGCTCAGTTGGTCGACCATCCTCAGGAAGCGAGAAGGCTACCGGCTGGCCTTCGCCGGCTTCGATCCGGTCAAGGTGGCTGTTTTCGGCGATGTGGATATCGCGCGGCTACTGGCCGACCCGGGAATCGTCCGGAACCGGCTCAAGATAGGGTCGGCCGTGACCAACGCCCAGGCGTTCCTGCGGGTGCGGGAGGAGTTCGGGAGTTTCGCGGACTACATCTGGCGATTCGTCGATGACAAGACCCTCCACAACGAGTGGCGGACTATAGCTGAGATCCCCGCGAAGACGGCCGAGGCGGAGCGCTTGAGCGCAGATCTGAAGAAGCGAGGCTTCCGTTTTGTGGGTCCCACGATCTGCTACGCGCACATGCAGGCCACCGGCATGGTCAACGACCACACCGTCGATTGCTTCCGCTGGGCAGAGCTAAGGAGCGGCGCGGCGACCGGCGCGGCGTCCACCGGCAGGCGCTCTCCCCAAGGAGGATCGTCATGAGCACCGGGACATTTCCCGCGGCCCCGGCGGCGCCACTCGAGCCCGCCCTCCTCGAGCGTATGAACGCCTACTGGCGGGCCGCCAACTACCTGTCGGTGGGGCAGATCTACCTCAAGGAAAACCCGTTGCTCCGGCGTCCGCTGCAGCGCGAGCACGTAAAGGCCCGGCTTCTTGGCCATTGGGGCACCTGCCCAGGCCTCAACCTTCTGTATGTCCACCTCAACCGGGTGATCAAGTCGCGCGACCTGGACGTCATCTACATCTGCGGCCCCGGCCACGGGGGTCCGGCCATGGTGGCGAATACTTATCTCGAGGGCACATACAGCGAGTACTACCCGCGCATCTCGCGGGACGAGGCCGGTCTGCAACGGCTCTTCAAGCAGTTCTCGTTCCCGGGGGGCATCCCCAGCCACGTGGCCGCCGAGACTCCCGGCTCCATCCATGAGGGCGGGGAACTGGGCTACTGCCTTTCACACGCCTACGGCGCGGCATTCGACAATCCCGATCTGATCGTGGCCTGTGTGATCGGCGACGGCGAGGCCGAGACCGGGGCTCTAGCTGCTTCCTGGCAGTCCAACAAGTTCCTCAATGCTGCCGTGGACGGAGCCGTGCTTCCTATTCTCCACCTCAACGGCTACAAGATCGCCAATCCCACCATCCTGGCCCGGGTGGGCCGGGAGGAGCTGGCGGACTATCTGCGGGGTTGCGGACACGCGCCCTATTTCGTCGAGGGCGACGATCCGGCCCGCGTGCACCGATCGCTGGCCGCCACCCTTGACAGCGTGATAGACGAGATCCAGGCGATCCAGCGGAGAGCCCGCGTCGACGGCGTCGGCGAGCGTCCGCTGTGGCCGATGATCGTGTTGGCCACCCCAAAGGGCTGGACGGGGCCGAAGATGGTGGATGGGCTGCAGACCGAAGGCACCTTCCGGTCGCATCAAGTCCCCTTCTCGGACATGACCGATGAGCACGTCAAGCTCCTGGAGGATTGGCTGCAGAGCTACAAGCCCGAGGAGCTTTTCGACCGGGCCGGGGCGCTCCGGCCCGAACTGGCCGACCTTGCGCCCGCCGGTGCGCGGCGGATGAGCGACAATCCCCACGCCAACGGAGGCCTGCTCCTGCGCGACCTGGATCTACCCGATTTCCGCGACTACGCCGTGGACGTCCCCGCTCCAGGCGCCGCCGTGGGAGAGGCGACCAAGGTGATGGGCAAGTTCCTCGCCGAGGTCATGCGCCGCAGTCTACAGGCCGGCAACTTCCGCCTCTTCGGGCCCGACGAGACCCGCTCGAACCGGCTCGACGCGGTGCTGGAGGTCACCCCGCGCACGTGGAGTGCCGCCATCATCCCCGGGGACGATCGCCTCAGCCCCACCGGCCGGGTGATGGAGATCTTGAGCGAACACACCATCCAGGGCTGGGTCGAGGGCTACCTGCTGACCGGGCGGCACGCATTCTTCTCCTGCTATGAGGCCTTCATCCACATCGTCTCGTCCATGTTCAATCAGTACGCCAAGTGGCTGGACGTCTGCGAAGAGATCCCCTGGCGGCGGCCGGTGGCCTCGCTCAACTACCTGCTCACCTCTCACGTGTGGCGGCAGGACCACAACGGCTTCTCCCACCAGGACCCGGGCTTCATCGATCATGTGCTCACAAAGAAGGCCTCTGTGACCCGTGTCTATCTGCCGCCCGACGCCAACAGCCTGCTCTACGTGACCGACCTGTGCCTGCGCAGCCGGAGCCTCGTGAATGTGATCGTCGCGGGCAAGCAATTGGCACCGCAATGGCTGGACATGGCTGCAGCGGTCCGGCATTGCAGCGCCGGCATCGGAATCTGGGATTGGGCGAGTAACGACGGGGGCGGCGATCCGGATGTGGTCATGGCCTGCGCGGGCGACGTCCCGGCCATGGAGACCCTGGCGGCCGTCGACTTTCTGCGCAGTCACCTGCCCGACCTCAAGGTGAGGGTGGTGAACGTCGTGGACCTCATGACCCTGCAGCCCAAGGAGGAGCACCCCAACGGCCTCTCTGCCCCCGAGTTCGACGACCTGTTCACGGTCGATCGTCCCGTGATCTTCGCCTACCACGGGTACCCGTGGCTCATCCACCGGCTCACCTACCGGCGCACCAACCATGGCAACCTTCACGTGCGCGGCTACAAGGAAGAGGGGACCACCACCACACCCTTCGACATGACCGTGCGCAACGATCTAGACCGTTTCAGCCTGGCGCGCGACGTGGTCGACCGGGTGCCCGGCCTGGGCGAGCGCGGGGCGCGCCTCAGTCAGCTGGTGCGCGACATCCATGCACAACACGATGAGTACATCCGCGAGCACGGCGACGACATGCCCGTGGTCAAGGACTGGACCTGGGGCTCGTACGGATCATCGGCGACGTGCCTGTGACCGGCGTCTTCATCCAGGTGTCGGAGTAGGGGCAGGACTGTGCCCTCGAGCGCCCCGGCCGGCCGCGCAGGCAAGATGGTCCTGGCCGCCGTCTTCCTGGTGCTGCTTGTCGCGGTGCCCTTTGCCGTCGTTGCGATCCTTCCTGGGACCGATGAAGGTGGGTTCACCTGCCGGGCGGAGGTCCGCTCGCGCCTTGCCGAGACATTGGGGGGCACGCTCGAATTCCTGATGATGTCGGCGCTCGAGGGTGAGGCGCCGGCAGAGGCCTTTGTCGCCACGATCGACCACGGATACACGGCCGGAGTCGAGGGGGGTCCCCAGTCGGCGCCGGCGGACTTCCCCGAGACGGCCGCCGGGCAGAAGTTCTGGCTGCAGGGGTCGCTTATGGACAAGGACACGTTCTTCGGGGAGCAGTATGTCTTCTTCGGCTACCCCCAGTTGTACGTGAGCCAGGTCAAGACAGGGCCCTTCTGGCCGAGCCAGACGGATCGTCTCAAAACCTTGTACTGGTCTCCGGTGCTCTCCTTGGGCATGGTCTACTGGGTGTGGGCGTTTCCCTTCGTCGAGGAATATTCCCTGGGCGCGTGGCTGCTGGTGATCGCGCGGTTCCTGCTCGTGTGCAGCGCGGCCGCCGCGGCCGTGGTTTGGCGGAAGCGGCGCCATCGCTGGACCCCGGGCATCATCTGGGTGGTCGGGGTGTATGTGTTAGTGGCGGTTCTTCTCTACGTTCCGAGTCTGTGACGCGCGAGGAACGAGTCTCGGTAGCCTTACCGTCCCTGCCACTCGAATAAGTGCACCCCGCCGTCGACGATGAAGGCTACGTGGTTTGCCGAGGCCGAGATCGGCGCCGACAGCCAAGGCGGCGCGTCGGTCAGCACTCCCAGTACCTGTTCGTAGGCGCCGGTGTAGCCTCGGGCTACCACCTCATAGCCGGTCGCCTGCTCGGAGTCCGGCGTCCGGTAGTACGCGGCGAAAGTAGGAGCGGCGGTGCCGAAGTCGCCCAGGGCGTCGATCGTCCGCACCTGGCCGCCATCGACGCTGGCCGCCATGAGGCCGCTCTCCGTGTAGACGATGGTGTCCTCGGCGAGCGACGGGCGCCAGGATTCGCTCCCCACGATCAGGGGTTGGAGTGTGGCTAGCTCCATGGAGTAGATGCCGGGGTCGAAGGTCCCGACGGTGGTGGCGTTCTCCCAGACCAGGTGAGTGTTGGTAAGACCATAGTTCCAAGAGGAGTCGCCAAGGACGAACGCGGTCGCTTGTGATACGAGTTCTGCCGGCTCTCCCACCGGTACGCCCTTGGAATCGACCATCACGCCGGATATGCGGAGGAGGCTGTACTCGTCGGGGTTCTCCTCCAACGGGGTGCTCTCGACCCAGGTGATCCAGGGCTCGGCCACCTGCGGATAGAAGACGGCCCCCGTCGCCGCGGTAACCTCGGCCTTGGGACCGTCGGGGAGGGGATAGGCGTAGATGTGTGAGTCGGTGTACTGCCCGGTGCTCTCATCGTAGGTTCCCTCCGACCAGACGGCCATCAAGCCGTCGATGTCCTCGCCGAAGAAATCGTTGGCCTCGATGGGAAGCTGGATGAGAGAGCCCGAGCCGAGCATGTAGGCGTAGAGCTCGTAGGTGTTGACGTCCACTTGTACGTCGATGAGGAGCGCCTGGTCGGAGACGGCCACCGCGTACGCCCCGGTGGGTAGCTCAGAGTTGTCCATCTCCACCCATTCGCCTGGGGAGTCGCCCGGCGCTCCGCCGATGGTCGTGGACGTGGTCGACGTCGTCGTCGAGGGCGCGACCGTGGTCGAGCTGCCCGGCTTGGTCGTGGAAGTGGTGGAGACGACGCCGGTGGTCGGGGTAGTACCGCCGCCGTCATCGAGGACCAGCAGCCACACCAGCAGCACGGCAGCGACAACGATCACCACCGCGGCGGCGATGCCGATCCACAGGCCGAGCCGGCTCTTCCCGGGCGGGCCGCCCCCGGGTCTGTACGCGCCCTGGCCGGCCGGGCCGTAGGGGCTGTAGCCCGACGGCCGGGCCGTAGGGCCCGGAGGTGCAAAGGCGGGCGGAGGCGGCACCGGCGCCGGGGCCGCCACGAAAGGGGCCTCAACGGGCGGCTGGGCAGGGGCCGGTGGTTGAGACAAGACCGGGGGCGGCGGCTCAGGACTCGGTTGCGAGACCGCGGTGACTTCCTCGGTGGGCTGGTCGACGGGCACCTCAGCGGTGGCGCCGCAGTTGCCGCAGAACTTCGCGCCATCCGGGACCCGGTCGCCACAAGTCTTGCAGAACATCGAAGCACCTCCATCCGACCCAGATGTTAGCGGCCGTCGAGCGCCGCACCATGATCAACTGTAGCGCATGGGGTGACCGCATGTCCGCTTTTTGGCCGAGGCCGGCGCCGGCTGTGGTAGCCTCATGCCCATGACGCACGTCGTTCTTCTTGCGCTTGTTGGTTTTGTCGGCGGGACCTTCGGGGCCATGGTCGGGCTCGGCGGGGGCGTCTTCATCATTCCTACTCTGGCGCTCTTCTTGGATGTGCCTATTCACAGCGCCATTGCCGCGAGCCTGCTCGCCGTGATCGCGACGTCCACCACGGCCGCCGCCGCGTATGTCCGCGACGACCTGACCAATCTGCGTCTGGGCATGACGCTTGAGACGACGACGGTGACCGGAGCCGTAATCGGCGGGCTGGTGGGCACAGCGCTCAGCAAGACCGTCCTTTCGGCGGTGTTCGGGGGTGTCATGATCGCCGTCTCCGTCTACATGGCCGTGCGCCAGCGAAATGCCAAACTCCCTCCGGTCACCGACGAGGACCTCGGACTGCTCGGCGCTTCCTACCACGATCGCAGCTTGGGGGAGACTGTCAGGTACAGGGTGCGCCGGCTTCCGGCGGGCATGGCGGCCTCCTTCGTGGCCGGCAACGTCTCCGGTCTCTTGGGCGTTGGTGGAGGCTTTCTCAAGGTGCCCGTGATGGTACTTGCCATGTCGATACCCGTCCGGGCAGCCGTGTCCACGAGCAGCTTCATGATCGGCGTCACGGCCTGCGCCGGCGCTCTGGTGTATTTCGCCCGAGGTCTGGTGGACCCGGTGATCACTGTGCCTGTGGTGCTCGGCGTCACGCTCGGTGCCTATCTAGGCTCCAAGCTCGCGATGCGGGTGAAGAGCTCGGTGCTGACCATCATCCTGGCGATCGTGCTCTTCGCGTTCTCGGTCCAGATGATCTTGTCCGCTGCCGGGATCGATCTGCGATGACCCGGCTCAACATCACTATCTCCCGGGTCCTCGTGGTCGGACTTCTCGCGGCGGTCGCCTTCATGCTTGCGGGCGCGGTGCTCACCGCGGCCAGGCCGGGGCTGACGGCCATCCACGAGACCTCTGTCGCGGACATCCCTCGGGCCCTGGCCCATCTGGAGCCCAGCGGCTTTTTCGATCTGGGGCTGCTCCTTCTTCTCGCTACGCCGGTGGCACGAGTGATCGCGCTGCTGTTCGGCTTCGCGCGGGAGAGAAAGTGGCTGCTCTCCAGCTTCAGCCTGATCGTGTTGGTCGCTCTGGCGTTCAGCGCCTACCTTGGTCTACGCGTCTGACCTACCTTGGTTCGCGCGTCTACCTACCTTGGTTTTCGGGCCTAGCGAATCCCCTGGGGGTCCGCTAGAATCTCGCGGATGACCGTATTCCTCCTCATCGTGGCCTTCGTAGTGATCCTCGCCGGATGCGAGTTGTTCGTCAACGGGATCGAGTGGTTCGGGCGCAAGCTGCATCTGGGCGAGGGGGCCGTGGGCAGCGTGCTCGCCGCCGTGGGTACCGCCCTTCCCGAGACAGTCATCCCCCTGATCGCCATCCTGATCTCGGGAGGCACCGCGGGTCACGAGATCGGGGTCGGGGCCATCCTCGGCGCTCCCTTCATGCTTTCCACCCTCGCCATCTTCGTGTGCGGGGTGTCGATACTCATC
>MELN01000001.1:9922-15438 GCA_001768675.1 Actinobacteria bacterium RBG_16_64_13
CTATGCCATCGCGGTCCTTCTTATTCTCGGATACGCGATCTACGTTCGGCAGACCATGAAGAGCGAAGGCGACCTCGAAGGCGAGTGCCGGTCGCTCTACTTCCACCGGACGGCAGAGTCTCCCCAGCTTAAGCTGGTTGTGCTGCAGATCATCGTGGCGTTGGCCACAATCATCTTCGGTGCGGACCTCTTCGTGGGAGAGCTGACCAAGGCGGCCGAAGCCTTGGGTGTGCCCGCGCTTGTGGTCTCCCTGCTTCTCACCCCGGTCGCGACCGAGCTGCCCGAGAAGTTCAACAGCGTCATGTGGATGAGGCAGAAGAAGGACACTCTGGCCCTGGGGAACATCACCGGAGCCATGGTCTTCCAAAGCACGTTCCCGGTGGCGATCGGAGTCGCGTTCACCGACTGGGACCTCTGGGGAAACGGCGACTGGCACGCCGCGGTGGCCGCCGGAGTGGCTCTGTTCTCGGGCGCGCTACTCTATGGCCGGTTGCGGCTGACCAAGAAGGGTTTCGGGGTGGGCTCGCTGCTCTTTGGCGGGGTGCTGTACGCGGGCTTCTTCGGTGTGACCCTCTGGTCGATCCTGTAGGTATCGCCCTACTCTGCCACTAGGCCCGGCTTGGGTACGCTCACGTTGGCCCCCACCGACTTGCTCCCGAGCAGCCACTGTTCCAGGGCCTCGGCGACGCCGTCCCTGAAGTTCGACGAGGTGATCATGTCGGCCGCCGCTTTCGCAGCGGGAGTGGCGTTGCCCATGGCCACTCCGATGCCCGCCCACAGCAGCAAGGGAGCGTCGCTGTCGTCATCCCCGATAGCCATGGTCTGTTCGGCCGGGATCTGCATCCGCCGCGCCAACTGCTGCGCCATGGCGGCCTTGGAAGCGTCGGCGGATACGACGTCGATGATCCCCGGGGTTCTCTCGTACACATTGGCCCGGCTCTCGAAGGCCCCTCTGATGCTAAGCGCCGCGGCTAGGGCGATTTCTTCGTCTAGGTCACGTACGTCCAGAAACACCTTGTCGATCAGCTCGCCTGCGCGGAGCACCTCGTCGACGGTCCCGATCCCGTTGGGATCGAAGATCTCGTAGTCTTTGACGCTGTCCCGTTCGAGGTTGCCTATCCTATCCGTGAACCACTCGTCATCGCTCTCCAGGTTTGCCACGGCTCCAAGATCACGGCCCAAGGCCACGACCTCGGCGGCCAGATCTGGCGGCACCGGCGAGTGAGACAGCCCGGCGCCGGCCTGCACGTTCCAGAGCAAGGCACCGTCGCAGGCTATGAGCGGCGTCATCAGCCCCAACTCCTGGTGGAGCGAGCGCATCTCTCGCGGTGGCCGCGAGGAGACCAAGACGATCTCCACTCCTGACTCGCGCACGTTGGCGATGGTGCGTTTCGCCCTCTCGGTGATGTGCCGCGGACCGGCGAGCAGGGTGCCGTCAAGGTCGACGAAGACCAGGCGGACCACCCGGCCCGTGCCGACCAGTTGGGCAAGACCTCGCACCACGTGGTCGAGGTGGCGGCGCATCGCTGTGCGCGCCTTCTGCTCGTCACCCGATCTGATGGCCCGGCGGATGGCGTCATGCTGCTGCTGCAAGGCGATCGCGCCCCCCGGCGCCTTGTAGTACTCGCTGAAGATGGCGGCCATGTGGTCATGGAGGATGTCTACGGGCTCCTGGATCACCCGCTCGAACAGGGGATTGTGTGTGGCTTCGGCGATGGCCGCGTGGAAGGCCACGTCTTCCTCGGGGGGAAGCAGATCGCCGGGGTCGGTCAGCAGGATGGACAGCTTGTGCAGGTCTTCGAGCGTAGCCCGTCTCGCTGCCAGTCCGGCCGCCTCGATCTCCACAGCGCTGCGGACTTCCATCAGCTCGATGATGCGTTCCGCCCCCTTGCCGACAAGAGGAGACAGGGGACCGGCGAAGCTCGGGGAGGGAAGGTTGGCCACCGTCGTTCCCTGGGCTCCGCGCCCCGTGATGAGAAAGCCCTGGGCCTTGAGCTCCCGGAGCGCCTCTCGCACCGCCGGACGGCCCACGCCTAGCCTCAGTGCCAGATCACGCTCCGACGGTATCCGGTCTCCGGGCTTGTACTCCCCGGAGACGATGAGACGGCGAAGTTGTTCGGCTACCTGGTCGGAGACGGTCTGAGGGGAGATGGGACGGAGCCTGCTCTCGGCGGAGTGGAGCTGATCGTCCTTGATCTCGCGGTGCCCGTTCTCATCCATAGGTATGATGGTAACACCATCATCTCTGCGAGCGCAAACGCCGTGGAGGCTAGCTCTCTGCGCCCTCCGCCTCGGCGACCGCGGCCAGCGCCTCCGACTCGGCGCGCTTGGCCTTGCGTCTGGCCACGATCCTTGCCAGCCAAATGCCGAACTCGTAGAGGATCATCAAAGGAATGAGCATGAGGGCCATGCTCAGCGGGTCTTGGCTCGGAGTGAAGATCATGGCGACGACCGCCTCCACCAGGATGGCGTACTTGCGCACCTTGCGCATCCTCACGTAGTCGACGATGCCCGCCCAAGCCAGCAGCATCATCACCAGCGGCAATTCGAAGACCACGCCGAAGGCCAAGAGGAACATCGAGACGAAGTTGATGTAGCGCTCGGCCTGGAGCAGCTGATTGAAGATGTCGGCTCCGTATCCGACCATGAATCGAAGTCCCACAGGCAAGACCACGAAGTAAGCGAACGCCACCCCGCCAAGAAACAGCGCGGTGGTAGACGCTACATAGGGAACGACGCTCCGCTTCTCGTTCTCGTAAAGGCCCGGCATGACGAAGCCCCAGAACTGATACAGGATGAACGGTAGCGAGACGATCAACCCGGCGTAGATGGATACTTTCAGAACCGACATGAAGGCCTCGGTGACGCCCAAAGTGGTGAGCTCGTCGATACTCGTGTACTCAACAAGCGGGCGCATCAGGACCTTGAAGACCCATTTCTGCTCCACAAAGGCCGCAATCACGCATATCACGACAACGATCGCGACGTAAGTGAGGCGCCTGCGTAACTCGCCTAGATGCCCCATAAGGGGCATCGTCTTGGTCTTGTCCTTGCTCACGCGACGAGTATATCCCAGACCTCGACAGCGGAGCGTCCGCGAAAGTGAACCGTCCGGGTACACATTCCCGTTGCGCCCGCAGGCGCGATTTGTTATCGTCGGCCGTGGCCTGCTGCCGCCGTGAAGACGGCCCAGCTGTTTGACGCGGCACTCCCGCTGTGAGGTACTCGCTTGGTTAGTCCGACCATCGATTTGGTCATACAGTTCGGATTCATGCTCGCCATCGGCGCCGCGATGGCGATCGCGTTCGTCACCATCTCGCACTTCCTCGCGCCCCGAAGCGCGAATCCCAACAAGGGTCAGCCCTACGAATGCGGCGTCGTCCCCAAGAGCGACGCCCGGGCGCCGTTCAACGTCCACTACTACGTGGTGGCTGTGCTCTTTGTCCTGTTCGACCTCGAAGCCGTGTTCATCTATCCCTGGGCCATAACGCTACGGTCGCTGGGGACACCCGCGCTGGTGGAGATGTTCGTATTCATCGTCATCCTCCTGGTGGGCTACTTCTATGCTTGGAAAAAGGGCGTGTTCGAATGGGAATGACCGACGGCCTGTTCCGACGTGCCACCGACTCAGAAGTGCGAGCCGTCGTGGAGGGCGCACCCTTGAAACGCGAAGACCTGGAGCTCGACATCTCGCCCGACGAGCTCATGGGCGGCCCGGTACGGTTCCCAGGCGGCATCGCCATGCCGGTGCAGGTCGAGCGGGTGCTCGGGTTCGGGCGGAGCTTCTCGTTCTGGCCGCTGCTCTTCGGCCTGGCCTGCTGCGCCATCGAGATGATGGCCCTGGGCGGGTCGCGCTTTGACATGTCCCGCTTCGGCATGGAGGCCATGCGGGCCTCGCCGCGGCAAGCCGACGGCATGATCGTCGCCGGCTGGTGCAGCATCAAGATGGCGCCAAGGGTGGTGCGCCTCTACGAGCAGATCCCCGATCCCAAGTGGGTGCTGGCCATGGGGTCCTGCGCCATCTCGGGCAATATCTGGGACACCTACAACGTGGTGCAAGGCATCGACAGCCTTATCCCGGTGGATGTGTACGTGCCGGGTTGCCCGCCCCGCCCGGAAGCCCTGTGGGAGGGCCTGGAGATGATCCGGCAGCGGGTCAAAGAGAGCAAGCACGCCTACGACGGGCTGCGGCGCATCCCGGCTCGGGACGCCATCGCCGAAGGCGGATCTGACTCGTGAGCGCAGCCGCCGGACTTGAAAAGCGTTTCGGGAAACGGCTCCTCGAGAAGACGGAGTTACGAGGCGAGCTTGCCTACATCGTCGCCCCCGAGGATTGGTTGCGGGTCTTGAGCTTCTGCAAGGAATCGAGCGCGTTGGCCTTCGACCAACTCGACTGCCTGTTGGGCGACCACCTGCCGGAGCGCGAAGCGGCTCCGTTCGAAGTGGTCGCGCACCTGCTGTCACACACTCACGGCCACAGGCTGCGGGTGAAGACCTCGCTCGCCGAGGGACAGACTCTGCCCACGGTGACGGGTCTGTGGCCCTCGGCCGGGTTTGACGAGCGCGAGGCCTGGGAGATGTTCGGCATCGTGTTCGAGGGGCATCCCGACCTGCGACGCCTCCTCACCACCGAAGATTTCGAGGGCTTTCCCCTGCGCAAGGACTTTCCTTTGGAAGGTACTGTGGGCGGCCGCATCCGTATCGATCTGCGGGGCAAGATCTGATGAGCGACTCGCACGACATCGCCGCGACCGCCGCGCCTGCCTCCGGCGCCTCCGCGCGCCCCACCCCGGAGGAGCTCAAAGAGCGTAAGGCCCGTAGCCGGCGGCGCCTGGAGCACACCGGCGACTTCATGACCGTGAGCATGGGCCCGCAGCACCCGTCGATGCACGGGGTGTACCGCGCCGAGCTCGACCTCGACGGGGAAGTCATCCTGGCCGTGCGGCCCGAGATCGGCAACCTGCACCGCGGGGTGGAGAAGCTCTGCGAGCAGCGTACCTACCACCAGATCGTCCCGCTTACAGATCGCCTCGACTACCTCGCGGGCTTCGCCATGAACCACGGGTTCTGCGAAGCCGCGGAGATGCTCATGGGCGTCGAGGTGCCCGACCGCGCACGGTATATCCGGACTATCGCGCACGAGCTGTGCCGCATCTCGAACCACATCATGTGGCTCGGCATCCACATCATGGACCTGGGCACGCAGACCTTCTTCTGCATCTGCTTCCGCGATCGCGAGTACCTGCTCGACCTGCTCGAGATGCTCACCGGGGCCCGGCTCACCCATTCGTTCGCCCGCATCGGTGGGGTGGCCAAAGACCTCCCCGACGGCTTCGACCATCGCTGCCGCAAGGTCATCGACTTTCTGCCCAGGCGGGTGGCCGAATACGAGCGCATCATCAAGCACAACCGCATCTACTACAAGCGCGCCAAGGGCGTGGGCATCTTCACCTCTGAGGACTGCTTCGCCTGGCGGGTCACCGGTCCGCCGCTGCGAGCGGCGGGAGTCGCCCGCG
>MELN01000001.1:15467-16155 GCA_001768675.1 Actinobacteria bacterium RBG_16_64_13
TATGGCGAGGTGGACTTCGAAGTGGCGGTGGAGTACAACGCCGACGTCTACGACCGCTTCCTGGTGCGCATGAAAGAGATCCGGGAGTCGTGCAAGATCATCCGGCAGTGCCTGGACAACCTGCCCGCGGGGCCGTTCCTGGCTCCCGACGCCGGCCACGCCTTGCCGATGAAGAAGAACGTGCTCCGGGACGCGGCCTCCATGATCCAGGACTTCTACCAGGTGTTCCAAGGGCCGCAGGTGCCCAGGGGCGAGGTCTACCGCGCTATCGAGGTGCCCAAGGGCGAGATGGGCGTGTACATAAGGTCGGAGGGCGGCGCGACGCCCGCCCGCGTCCGGTTCGCTACCCCCAGTTTCTACCACGGCCAGGCTGTGCCGGCCTTGGTGGAGGGGGAGATGATCGCCGACATGGTGGCCATCTTCGCGAGCGTCGACGTGGTGCTGGGAGACTGTGACCGATGAGAGCCTACCATGAGTGATCCGGTAGCCCAGCTCATATTCTTCATCATCAAGGCCGTTCTCATGCCGGTGCTCATCATCACCATCGTGGCGTTCCTCATCTTCTTCGAGCGCAAGTTTGCCGGTTTCTTCCAGGGGCGGGTCGGTCCCACCTATCTGGGTCCGTGGGGCTCGTTCCAGTCCTTTGGGGACATACTCAAGCTGCTCTCCAAGGAGGACCTGATCCCCG
>MELN01000001.1:16178-19926 GCA_001768675.1 Actinobacteria bacterium RBG_16_64_13
GGCTGGCGCCCTACATCGCCTTTATCCCTGCCTTCGCCGTGATGGCCGTGTTGCCGTTCGGGCCGGTGGGCGGCGAGGTCAACCTGTTCGGGCACCGCTTCGACTACGTGATCGCCAACTTCGACTCCGGCTTGGTGCTGTTTCTGGCCGCGGGCGCTCTGGCTGTATACGGAGTCGTCCTGGCCGGCTGGTCGTCCAACAGCAACTTCTCTCTACTGGGAGGGCTGCGGGCCGGCGCCCAGATGATCTCCTACGAGCTGGCTATGGGCTTCTCAGTGGTGGGGGTCATGTTGATGGCCGGTTCCATGAACTTCGTCCACATCGTCGATGGACAGGCCGGCAACTTCTGGCACTGGTACTTCATCCCGCAGATAGTGGGAGGGCTGGTCTTCTTCATCGCCACCATCGCCGAACTCAACCGCACGCCCTTCGACTTGGCCGAGGCCGAGCAGGAGCTCGTGGCCGGACACCTCACCGAGTACTCCGGCATGCGCTGGGGCATGTTCATGTTCGCCGAATACGTGAACATGGTGGTGGTCTCGGCCGTGTGCGCGACGCTCTATTTTGGGGGCTGGCGGGCTCCTCTCGAGGTGCTCGATTTCATCCCGGGGCCCATTTGGCTCTTTCTCAAGATCTGCGTCTTTATCTTTCTCTACATATGGGTGAGGTGGACCATCTTCCGGTATCGCTACAACCAGTTGATGAGTATCGGCTGGAAGGTGCTGCTCCCACTCTCCTTGGCCAACCTGGTGGTCACCGCCATCGTCATCAACGTGGTGAATTGACATGGGCCTTACCGACATAGTCAAGAAGGGCGTCTTCGTCGACATCCTGCGCGGGATGTCGGTCACCGGCACCTACTTTGTTGTGGACAAGGTGACTGTGGAGTATCCCAAGGAGAAGCTGCAGACCTACCCGCGTTTCCGCGGCGTGCAGGCTCTCCTGACCGACCCCGAGACCGGCGACACCAAGTGCGTGGCCTGCATGCTCTGCGCCACCATCTGTCCCTCCGGCTGCATCAGCATCGTGGGCGAGCAGACGCCCGAGGGGCGCAGCCGCCCCGCCAGCTTCGACCTGGACCTCTCGCGCTGCGTCTTCTGCGGTTTCTGCGAGGAGGTCTGCCCCGAAGCCGCCATCGTCATGACCCGGCAGTACGAGCTGGCCACGTTTGACAAGCGGGACTTCCAGCTCAACAAAGACAAGCTCCTCGCCAACCAGGTCTACGCGCACAAAGAGTTGTTCGCGCTGCCGGCCGCTGAGGCGGGCGGCGCGGCGCGCACGGCGGCGAAGCCCGCGGGCGCGGCCGGCTCACCTCCGGCACCCGAGGCCAAGCCCGCACGCGCAAGGCGGGGACACTCATGACCGAAAAGATCCTCTTTGTCGCCTTCGGATACTTGGCCCTGGCGGGCGGGCTCGGCACCATCAGTCGCAAGAATGTGGTGCACGCCCTGTTGCTCCTGGTGTTCACGTTCCTCAACGTTGCCGCCATCTTCTTCCTCACCCAGGCCTATTTCCTGGCTGTGGTGCAGATCCTGGTCTACGCCGGCGCCATCATGGTGCTGTTCGTGTTCGTGATCATGCTGCTCAACCTGCGCACCTTCGAGCAGGAGGAACAGACCCATCGTCGGCAGCGGTGGGCGGCCGCGATCCTATCGGTGCTGGTGCTGGCGGAGTTTGTGGTCGTGCTGGCCGGTGTCACCTTCACCTCGGCCAAGAACGGTATCACCCCCGAGATCATCAGCCAGGCGGGGGGCAACGCCAACGTGTTCGGCAAGGCCCTGTTCAACCAGCAACTGCTGCCCTTCGAAGTTGCTTCGGTGGTCCTGCTGGTAGCCATGGTCGGCGCCATCATCCTGGTCAAACGCGAGAAGTCGGCCGGTGGGGCGCCCCGCTCCTGGGAGCCGGGCGAGCAGCCCTCCCCCGAAGCCGTCGAGGAGGAGGTGTAGTCACCATGGGAACGACTCCGGCAGAAATGCCCATCCCCGTCGATTGGTACCTCTACCTCTCGGCGGCGCTCTTCATGATCGGCGTCGCCGGGGTCCTGATCCGGCGCAACCTGTTCATCATCTTGTTCTCCATCGAGCTCATGCTGAACGCCGTCAACATCAACCTGGTCGGGTTCGCCCGCTACCACGAGAACATGGTGGGGCAGAACTTCGTGATCTTCGTCATGGCCATCGCCGCTGCCGAAGCGGCCGTAGGTCTGGCCATCGCCACCGCCCTGTTCCGCAACCGTAGGACCCTCATGGTCGACCTCTTCGATCGGATGAAGGGCTAGCTGATGGAGAACTACATCTGGCTCATACCGGTCCTGCCGCTGGCGGCCTTCATCGTCACCTTGATCTTCGGCCGCTGGTGGATCAAAGAGTCGGCGCATTGGCTCCCCATCCTCGCCATGGCTGGGTCGTTCGGGTTGTCGCTGGCCACGTTCATCCAGATCCGCGGCGCCGAAGAGCCTGTGGTCGTAGAACTCTGGCGCTGGTTCTCTGTGGGCAGTTTCCAGGTGCCCATGGCGCTCCAGGTCGACCAACTCTCGGCGGTCATGCTGTTGGTGGTCACCGGGGTGGGCCTCCTGATCTTCATCTACTCCAAGGGCTACATGCACGGCGATCCCGGCTACTATCGCTTCTTCGCCTACCTGAGCCTGTTCGCCTTCAGCATGCTGCTGCTTGTGCTGGCCGGTAACTACCTGCTGCTCTACTTCGGCTGGGAAGCCGTGGGCCTCTGCTCCTACTACCTCATCGGCTTCTACTACCACAAGCCGGAGGCCGCGGCTGCGGGCAAGAAGGCCTTCATAGTCAACCGGGTGGGCGACTTCGGCTTCGGCCTGGGCGTCATGCTCATCTTCGTGACCTTCGGCACCCTCGACTACGTGGGGGTGTTCGAGCAAGTGGGCGCGGGTGGGTTCGGCCACGGCACGCTGATCGCGATCGCGTTGCTGCTCTTCATGGGGGCCATGGGCAAGTCGGCCCAGTTCCCGCTGCACGTGTGGCTGCCCGACGCCATGGAAGGCCCGACTCCGGTCTCGGCTCTCATCCACGCCGCCACCATGGTCACCGCCGGGGTCTACCTGGTGGCCCGGAGCGCGGTCATCTTTGCCAGCGCGCCCGAAGCGCTGCTCGTGGTGGGCATCGTCGGGACTTTCACCGCCATTTTCGCGGCGATCATCGGTATCTGCCAGAAGGACATCAAGAAGGTCCTGGCCTACTCCACCGTTTCGCAACTGGGGTACATGTTCATGGCCCTGGGGGTCGGAGCCTGGGCTATCGCCATCTTCCATCTGGTGACCCACGCCTTCTTCAAGGCCCTCCTCTTCCTCGGCGCCGGTTCGGTGATCCACTCGCTGCACGGCGAGCAGGACATGGACAAGATGGGCGGCCTCGCCAAGCGCATCCCCGCCACCTACTACCCGCTCGTGGCCGGGTCGCTGGCCCTCTCCGGCATCTTCCCCTTCGCCGGCTTCTGGTCGAAGGACGACATCCTGGGCTCTGTCTGGCGCGACGGCAAGTACCTGTTCTGGGCTGTGGGGCTCATCGCCGCCTTCATAACCGCCTTCTACACCTTCCGCATGATCTTCCTGACCTTCTTTGGGAAGTCGCGGGTGGACGAGTACACCGAGAAGAATTTGCACAAGAGCCCCTGGTCGATGATCGTGCCTCTCATCGCGCTCGCGGTGGCCTCTCTGTTGGGCGGCTTCCTGGGCCTGCCGGGCAAACTGGGAGTCATCCAGAGGTTCTTGGAGCCCGTG
>MELN01000001.1:20083-23795 GCA_001768675.1 Actinobacteria bacterium RBG_16_64_13
GCCTCTGGCCTACAAGGTGGTCTACAACAAGTTCTATATGGATGAGTTCTACGCCGCCACAGTGGTCCGTGTGACCGTGGACGGCTCGCGCTGGGTCTGGCATCGCTTCGACGAGGCCGTCATCGACGGCGCCGTACACGGCACGGCCTGGCTGTGGCAGAGCGCCGGCCGGGCGGTGCGGCCTCTACAGACCGGCAAGGTGCAGAACTACCTGCTCGGCATGTTCCTAGGGTTGTTCGTCGTCGTGACGGTGGTGGTGTTCCTATGAGCCTGACCATCCTGACCTTCCTGCCGGTGGCGGGCGCACTGGTGATGCTCGTCTTCATGCGTAAGCGGCCCAGCGCCTACAAGACCACCGCCCTGGTCACCAGCATCTTCACGCTGGCCCTGGCCATCTATCTGGCCACCCAGTTCCGCGCCGACACCGCCGACTTCCAGTTTGTCGAGAACGTCAGTTGGATCAGCAGTCTGGGCATCTCCTACCATCTGGGAGTGGACGGCATCTCGCTGCTCCTCATCCTGCTGACCACGCTGCTCTCGGTGGTGGCCATCCTGGGCTCGTGGAACTCCATCACGGACCGGGGGCTCGCGTTCTTCATCAGCCTCCTGGTGCTTGAGACCGGGATGCTGGGGGTCTTCGTGTCCCTGGATCTCTTCCTCTTCTATATGTTCTGGGAGATCCAGCTCATCCCCATGTACTTCATCATCGGCCTGTGGGGCGGCGCCCGCCGGGTCTACGCGGCCATCAAGTTCTTCTTGTTCACCTTTGTGGGCTCGGTGCTGATGCTCGTGGCCATCCTGGCCGTGGTCTGGTCGTACTCCAAGCACGGCGGCCCGCTCACCTTCGACATCCTGGCGCTGCAGAAGGCCGGTTTCAGCGGCACTCTCGCCATATGGGCCTTCGCCGCCTTCTTCCTCGCCTTCGCCATCAAGGTGCCCATGTTCCCGGTGCACACCTGGCTTCCCGACGCCCATACCGAGGCGCCCACGGCCGGCTCGGTCATCCTGGCCGGCGTGCTCCTCAAGATGGGGGTCTACGGCATGATCCGCTTCTGCATCGGGTTCTTCCCCGAGGTGGCGGTGAAGGCGATGATGCCCGTGCTCATCCTGTCGGCCATCGCCGTGGTCTACGGGGCGGCCATGTCGCTGGTGCAGCCCGACATGAAACGGCTGGTGGCCTACTCCTCGGTGAGCCACATGGGGTTCGTCACCGCGGGGCTGTTCACGTTCAACCAGCAGGGCATCGAAGGCTCGGTGCTGCAGATGATCAACCACGGGATCCTTACAGGCGCCCTGTTCATGATGGTCGGCTTCTTCTACGACCGTACCCATACGCGCCTCATCAAGGACTACGGCGGCATGGCCAGGCCCATGCCGGTGGCGGCCGCCTTCTTCAGCCTGTTCGTGCTGGGAAGTCTGGGCCTGCCGGGGTTGAACGGCTTTGTGGGCGAGTTCCTCATCCTCATCGGCGTGTTCCAGTACGCCAAGGTCTTCGCCGTGATCGCCTCGATAGGGGTCGTGCTCGGAGCCGCCTACCTGTTGTGGATGTACCAGCGGACCATGTTCCAGCAGGCCAACGAGAAGTGGCTGAGTCTCAAGGACCTGAGCGCCCGCGAGATCATCACGCTCGTGCCGTTGGTGGGAATGGCCATCTGGATCGGCCTCTACCCGCACACGTTCTTGAATCTGCTGCACGCTCCCGCGCAGAACATCATCTCTCAGGTTCAACCCTACCTGGCCGAGCACGGCAACAGCCTGCTCGGTCTGGCCAGCTCCTTCTTCGGGGGGTTCTAGATGCAGGCGCCCGACCTCATCCCCATCATCCCCGAACTGATACTGCTGGCGACGGCCTGCATCATCCTGCTCGTAGAGCCGTTCCTGAAGACCGGCGTGGCGGCAGCCGACGGAGCCGGAGGCGCCGCCGACTCGCCCGCCAAGGGCGACAAGACCCCCATCATCGCCATCGCCCTGGCTGGGCTCATCGGATCGCTGGTCGTGTCGCTGGCCCTGGTGGGCCATGATCGGGAGAGCTTCGCGGGGACCCTCGTGCTGAACGATTGGGCCGTGTTCTTCAAGGTGCTCTTCGCGCTCGGGGCCGGGCTCACCATCCTCATGTCGTCGGGCTATCTGGAGGCGCACCGCCGCCACCTCGGCGAGTACTATGCCTTGATCATCTTCGCGGTCATCGGCATGGACCTGATGGCTGCCGCGCGGGACTTCATCCTCTTCTACGTGGCGCTCGAACTGATGGCTATCAGCAGCTACTTGCTCGCGGCCTTCTTCCGCTACCGGGAGCGCTCCAATGAGTCGGCGCTCAAGTACTTCCTGACCGGCTCGTTCGCCTCGGCCATCATGCTCTACGGCATCTCGCTGGTCTACGCCGAGACGGGGGCCACGAGCTACGCGGCCGCCGGGCGAGTACTGGCTCAAGTCGGTGGAGCGGGGGTGCCGGGTGGCACGGCGGGCGTACTGCTGGCCGTCTTCCTGGTGGGCATCGGGCTGGCTTTTAAAGTCTCGGCGGCTCCCTTCCACATGTGGACTCCCGACGTGTACCAGGGCGCTCCCACGCCGGTCGCGGCCTTCTTCTCGGTAGGTCCCAAGGCGGCGGCGATCTCTGTGATCATGGCGGCGTTCATCGTCGCCTTCCCCGGAGTGGTGAAGCAGTGGGGCATGTTCTTCATCATCCTCGCGATCATCACCATGCTGGCGGGGAACCTGTATGCCCTGGTCCAGAGCAACGTAAAAAGGATGCTGGCCTATTCCTCCATCGCCCACGCCGGCTACCTGCTCACAGGAGTGGGGGCCATGGGCTGGAGCGGCAATGCGTATCCGGGCCGGGGGCTCCTGGTGTATCTGGCGGCCTACACCTTCATGAACCTGGGGGCCTTCGGGGTGCTCGCCTATCTGAAGACGCAGATGCCCGAGAAGTTCGACTACTCGCTGAAGCACCTGGCCGGGTTGGGGAGGCGCTCTCCCTGGGCGGCGGTGCTGCTCTCGCTCTTCCTGCTGTCGCTTACGGGGATTCCGGGGACGGCAGGCTTCATCGGCAAGTTCTACGTGTTCGGCGGCGTGGTGTGGGCGGACCTCTGGTGGCTGGCGGTGATAGGGGTCGTGCTGAGCGCCGTCTCCGCCTACTACTATCTCCGAGTGATCGTCCACATGTTCTTCAAGGAGCCGGAAGAGGACTACGCGGTCAGAGAGCCCATCGCCGGCGGGATGGCGGCGGCGCTGGCAGTGAGCGCCATCGCCACGTTGGCCATCGGCATCGTGCCTTCGTGGCTCTGGGACGCGGCGGTAAGCGCGGTCGGTACGCTCTTCAGGTAGCCGGGCGCGTTTCCGGAGGAACGAGACTGCGGCCATAGGAGGCTGGCAGTGCTTCTGACTGCCGACTGGATCATCCCCATATCCGGGCCGCCCGTTGCCGAAGGTGGCGTGCTGGTCGAGGGCGGGGTGATCCGCGCCGTGGGGCCGGCCTCGGAGTTGCTGGCCGGGCATCCCGGAGAGACAGTACGCGGATTCCCCGGCTGCGCACTGCTGCCGGGGCTGGTCAACACCCACACCCATCTGAAGTTCTCGGCCTTCCAGGACTTCGCCCCGCCGTGCGGCTTTGGCGAGTGGATGCTGCGCCTGCTTCTGTCGGCCCGCAGGCTCGACCCTGAAGACTACGAGGCGTCCGCTCGCTGGGGGGCGTACGAGTGTGTGCGGAGCGGGG
>MELN01000002.1:0-5717 GCA_001768675.1 Actinobacteria bacterium RBG_16_64_13
CCGCTCATGTCTTGCCCGATCTTTACCTGTCGCTGCCGCCACTATACTGCCCCGCGTAGCTGCAATAGAATTCCGCGGCCAGGCATCACTAAGGGTGGTGTCCCTACTTGTCACCCGCTCAACTTTCTCACGCGTCGCATAAGAAGGGCGCCAAGCGAAGTGAGGTTTTCTTTGGCCCTTTGGCTGACGAGCGGGACGTTCTACGAGAGGTTCAGGCGGTATCTGCAAAGGGCCGGACTACCGCCGGCCGGGCTACACCTTCTGCGGCACACCGCTGCCAAGCTCCGGCGGGATGCCGGGGAGAGCGTGGAGGAGGTGTCCCGGTTCTTGGATCACAGCTCGCTGGCCGTGACGACGACCTACATTCGCCGGCTCGAGGGGCAGGAGGACCGGGGGTGGGGACGAGTGGCGGAGGCGATAGGGGTCTAAGGCCAGCCAGTTGTCCCGGCCTGCTACACGAGCAGCGGCAGGAGGTCCCTCAGGTCGTGGATGACTTTTGTCTGGTACTTCTCGTCCAACTTCGCGCGCTTGGCATGGTCTGCCCATTGCCTCTCAGTGACCACCACGTCGCAATACACGATGGCTGGCCCCAAGAAACCTACGTCTGCCAAGTCGTTTGCTGAAAAAGGGCGACAATCGGCCGTATCTCTCAGCCTTCCCAGTTCGCAGATGACGTCCATCATCGGTATCTGTCTGACAAGATCCGTCAGGCCATCCCTGCCCCGGGCGAATATTTCCTCGGGCGCCACTCCCGCGGCACTCACCCGCTCCCAGAATACGCGCTCATGGGCGAGGGTCTCGGCCAGCGCCAGCCTTTCGCTCCGCTCCCCGCTAACCCAGCCCTCGGCCTTTCTCGTGGCCCGAGTATCCTCGCGACTCTTCGCCCACAGGTCACCATGTATCCTGGTCGCCAGCGGGTTGTAGCCGGGTAGCAGGGGCTCGTCCTCCGGCTTAGGTCCTTCGAGAAGCGCCAACTCGACAGCCTCGCGTTCAGCCGAGCCGGGTGGGAAACTTGCCAATTGGGAGAGTTGGGCCCGCAAGTCCGAACGCTCGAGTTCATCCGGCCAACGCTCGCAGAGGACCGAGTGCAATATGCCATACCCAAACACGCACGGAGACCGGACCCGAACCGGCCGACCGAAGATACTGCGCAGCACGCAGTCTACCTCGTCAGGGAGGATAGCCACTCGAGGCGCGATTGCGTGGAATCGGGAAATTACGGCCATTAGGTTCGCGAGGTCGCGACGGGAGGCCCAGTCCCGCCTGAAGGAGACCTCCATGTAGTGGGTGCTGGAAAGGGGAAACGACAGTTGTCCATGGCTTACGCCCGCCGCGATGAACCGCAGCACGTCCGCGAGTGATCCGTTCGCATGCTTGCCCTTGGTCACCGCAAGCAAGTCAATCCATTTGTTCTGATCGAGGTAGACGCGCTGCAAGATTCCGCCCCTTACTGCTCGGCGAAGCCGATCCCGCTGCGTAGCATAGCCGGGCGGCCGGATACTTTCTGCGCCCCACCGTGCAGATTTCGGTCGGGCGCGCCGGCGAGAGCGTCGAGGAGGCCTCCGATTCCTCGATCACAGCTCGTTGGCGGTGACCACGACCTATCTTCGGCGCCTCGAGGACAGGACGATCTGAGCTGAGGCTGGTGGCCGAGGCGATAGGGGTGTAGCCTAGACGGGGCCACCGACACCGGAGGTCGGTCTCCTCAAACCGGAGTCTGGGAGTCGCGTGTCAATAGATCGAGCAGGGCCGAAAGAGGTGAAATAGGGCTGGCCCTACCGGCCCTCAACCCTTGCAAATCGTTTGCCGATGTTTATACTCGTGTCAGTGAAGGTAGCATTATGCTACCCTTCTACCGAGATTGATCCATGAAAGGGTCGCGTTGGCTCTCGCGTTCAGATGCAGTTATAGGCGTGCAGAAAGCTCTCGCTGACGGGTGCTTGGGCTATGACGACTGCCTGTGGCATGACCTCGGAAACCGCCTCGATACCGACGACGTCGACGGCTTCATTCGCCAACTGGAGGTTGCTCGCTGCTACAAGGATGAGGAGGGAGGCGACCGGTATCCTGGCCGACACTACTTCTGTTCGGTCGATGACGGCTCGCGCGAGTGGTTCTTGAAGTTTCGAATCACACCCTTTGGCAAGTATCGAATTACATCATGCAAGAGAGACAGAGGAATGCGGTGAAGCAAACGCAATCGGGGCCGGACTCAAGGGGAGGAACGGTGCAACAAACAGTGACCTGCGGAGACTGCGGCAAAGGACAGGTGACTAGCGTTACGGGTCCCTTCGAAGCAACGTTCCGTGAAGGTGACTATGCGATCGCGGACGCTGAATATCAGAAATGTGATTCTTGTGGGCGCGTCTACTTCACGAAGGAGCAGCTCGACTGCCTCCAGAAGAAGGCGGCTGCTGCTGCGCGTGCCGCCCAGGGCCTCCTCACCCCCCAGGAGATCAAGGCGTTCAGGTGCCAATATGAGCTTACTCAGACCGACCTCGAATCGATGCTCGGTGTGTCTGCGAAGAGCGTTGTTCGGTGGGAAAAGGGCACAGTGTTTCAGAATGCTGCATTGGACAAGTTCTTGCGTGTCTTGATCGACAATCCCGACCTGGTAGAAGAGCTGCGGCCATCCAGGAGCAAGGAGCATCCGGTAGCGAAGCCAGCTCGCAAAGTTCTGCCCGCCTTGGAGCATGAGCGCCCACCAGCGAAAGTCACCTTAGGTGAACGACGTGAACTCGCCGCTGCAGCTTGACGCCTACGCGATTGAGACCCTGCTCTTTGTCACCAACCGGGATTACAAGGAGCAGGAGACGCCACGGGGCAAACTAGAAGTACGCCCGCGAATCGTCCCTAGCAAGGGCGGCAAGAAGTACCAGGTGGTTCTTCAGGTCAGCTATCTGAAGGATCCTGAATACCCCGCTCAACTCCCCTACAATATCCGCATTAGGGGCAGGGCCTTCTACACCCTTGACCCTGACGACACAAGCGCTGGTGATCCTCGTGCGCTTCTCCTGCACAATGGGCCTGCAATCCTGTATGGGCTTCTCCGCGCCCATGTGGCTCAGGCGACATCTCTGGGGCTCCATGGACCGATGATTCTTCCTACGGCGAACTTGCTGCAGGCGCTTAAGGATTGGATTGAGCAGGCACGGGTTGAACCGGCGACCAAGAAGAAAACCCTGAAGGCTTCGGCCGGCGCAGTCAAGGAATAGCGTTCGCTTGCTCGCGTCCCCCGGGATTGCCGCCCAAGGCAGACGAACCGCAGGGTCGCCCACGAGCACGGAGCATCCACGGGGCCGCAATGGGCACGAGAGCAACGCACAAACGCTGCCGAAAACCATCCATTGTCAACCCCCGACAGGTGGGGATGAACTGTTCGTTGGCTGAATGTTGGCTGAAACGGGCTTCTGCCAATAATAACGGTATATAAAGTAATAGCACTAGCAGGGAATTTAGGTGGCGGGACCCCGGAGCGAATCGATGGGGGACAGAATTCGGGGATTTGCGTTCATCGGACGGGTGGGCTAGAAGGCCGCGAATCCCTCCGGTGGTAGGCGAAAGAAAGCGTTCTGCGGCGTGGTTTGCTGCAACCCCCTAGTCGGCCGACCACCGCGTCCAGAACCCCCCAAGGCGCCTGCGCTGCCGACTCAAATCCTCGATTGCAGAGGACAGCGGTTCTCGAAGCCGCTCCAGCGACTCCCTGGTTTCGACGAGTTGGCCATCGTGAACTGGGTGAAAGACAGACGCGATTCCTACAAACCGGCCCCGTGCCACGCCGACGAAACCGGAACTCGCTTCCCAATGCCCATCAGCCTTTTTGGCCAATCTGGTCGCGCGATCTTCCGTTTTGGTTTCTGCCACAAGCAGCCGGAGCCACTGCTGAAAAAGCGGACCCGACTCAGCTCGCAAATCGAAATCGGGACGGAGCAGAGCCTTACACTCCGCCACCCCAAGCACGATGACGCCGCGCAGAGGGAACGGCAGGAAGCTCGCTTCGCGGACCGACTCGAACTGGTAGCGGGGGTCGGCGCGCAGAATCGGCACGAGCTGGAGGACGCTTCCCACGAGGTCGGCGGTGGAGTCATAGGGCTCCACCCAGGTGTCGATGAATCCGGCCCCGGACTGCGTCTTCACCGGGATCACCATCTCATTCCGAAAGTCCTTCCCCGACCTGTAACGAGAGCACCGCTTGCGCACCCACTGCACTGCCTCGAGCATCTCTCCCTCGACTCTCGCCGCCGCCTCGTCGAATTCGCGACGAGGGTGGAGCCCCAGACTGAACAGGCAGTAGTAAAGGCGGCAGAGCGGACCCTGCCTGTCCCTTGGGTCAACAGACGACGCGTTGACAACGCTCGCCGCGGTGAGACCGTGTCGTAGACCCTGCAGGTCAGAGGTCCGGAGTCCAAATATCGCCGCCCTATTGGCGAAACACTGCAGCTGGTAGGAATCGCCGCTATCCAGCGACTCGGTCATCTGGGCGCGCTGCTGCGGGTCGGCACTTACGAAGTGGTCACAGAAGGAACGGATCTCCGCGTCCAGATCGGACGGTGCTGGATCCAGCCAATCAAGATGGCCGCTCCAGAAATCGTAAACTTCGGAAAAGCGGGACCCGGTCTGATTCTTCATACCTAGAAGGGTAGCAGTCAATGGTGCTACCTGGAACCACGCACGAGTTGCGACACACCCCGAGCGGGAAATGTCCCCGGTTCAGTTCGGGTTTAGACAGGAAATAAGCGCCTATTTGCAGGGCTTTTTTTCGGCCAAGTGGCGGGACCCGGACTTGAACCGGGGACACCATGATTTTCAGTCATGTGCTCTACCAACTGAGCTATCCCGCCACGCGCGGCACCGCGGCGCGGTGACCGCGGAGCCACCTAATGCTGAGGCGGGAGCGACGGGGCTCGAACCCGCGACCTCCGACGTGACAGGCCGGCGCTCTAAACCAACTGAGCTACGCCCCCGCGAACAGCCTGCGAGATTATCGCATGTCCTGTGCACCAAGCAAGTGGGCGCAGCAGGATTTGAACCTGCGACCCCCTGCT
Organism: Actinobacteria bacterium RBG_16_64_13; assembly: GCA_001768675.1. GTDB lineage: Bacteria > Actinomycetota > Thermoleophilia > RBG-16-64-13 > RBG-16-64-13 > RBG-16-64-13. The sequence goes on from MELN01000002.1 coordinate 5,046, forward strand.
TGTAAGGCAGGTGCTCTCCCACTGAGCTATGCGCCCAAGCGCCCGACATGCAAAATGCCCCCAGGGGAATTCGAATCCCCGCCGTCGCCTTGAAAGGGCGATGTCCTAGGCCACTAGACGATGGGGGCGCATCTGGCGCTGTGGACCCCAGGCCCGGCGCTTCGCGGCCGGGCGCACGGCTCACAGCGCGGTGATGCTAACACAGAACCGCGTCGCGGCCAACCGTCGCCGTCGCGATGATGGCCAGCTTGCCCGACTTCCTGCTCCTTGATAGCCTGAATGTGATGCCACGACTTCGGAGATCTGGGGTCTCTCGGCCATTGGGCAGCCTGTTCCTGTCGCCCAAGAGCCCCTTCCAGCGCCATCGCTGGCTGGTGCTGGCAATCGCGGTCACGCTCGAAGTGATCGTGGTGGTGATCAACTGGTTGACCGACTCGTTCGTCCACCCGCTCGCCCCGATCGGGGCTGCCGTGGTATTCATCGCTGTGGTGGCCGCCGGCCTCCGAGGCGTGATGGCGGGCTTGGTCACTGCCGCTGCCGGCGTAGCTGCTGCATTCTTGCTCCTGGCCGACTTCGGCACTGTTGCCGGAGCGGAGAACGCCGCCGCATCGGCAGTCATCTGGTGCGGGACAGCGGTGATCAGCGGCTTGGTGGTGGGACGTCTGCGAGAAC
>MELN01000002.1:5725-9824 GCA_001768675.1 Actinobacteria bacterium RBG_16_64_13
CGCCGTGAAGCCGCGCTGGCGCAGTCACTCAGCCTCTCCCACTCCGTACGCCGGCAGTTGGAGCGGGTGCTCGACTTCGCTCCCGACTTCCACGAGGGCGAGAACCTCGCGGAAGTGGCCAAGACCATTTGCAGGACGGCGCTGGAGACCTTCGGGGCCGACAGTGCCCGTCTCTACTCCTTCGGCGACAACTCGCTGGACATCGTCGCCCTCTGTCCGCACTCGGACAGCATCGAGCTGGGATTCTCGCTCCCCTTTGACAACTTTCCGGATCTTGAGCGCATGCTCACCGACCACCGTCCGTCATTCGTGCGAGATGCTCGAGAGACCCGACCCAGCGGTCGAGCGTTGGAGCTACAGCAGCGGTTGCATATCGTGTCCATCATCCGCGTTCCTATCGGCGGTCCGGCCGCCCCCATGGGCCTGCTTGCCCTTGGCTGGACCCATGCCATCGAGCCGCCCGCGGACGAGCTCATGGCCATCATGCAACGCTTCGCCGACCAGGCGGCCGTCGCTTGGCAGAATGCCCTGCGGATGGAGGCTCAACGGCAGACCGACGCACTGCACGACACACTGGACAGGCTCGTCGCCCTGGCCCCCACCTTCCATATCTCGGGGACCAGTGAGGAAGTGGCACGCGCCATCTGTGAAGCCGCCGTGGCCACCTTTGACTGCCCGGCAGCGGCTCTTTACCGCATCGAGGGGGATAGGCTGCGCGTGCTTGACCGCGTCCCGCCCCTGGAATCGCTCAGCGGAGGCCGCGTGTTCCCCCTGAGCGCCGACATGCCTTTGGCGCAGGAGATCCGAGCACGAGCGCCTACCTTCGTGCCCGACGTCACCGATCCCAGCCGCTCGATCCGGCCGTGGCCTCCGGAAGTCGTGAGACAAGCAGGAGCACGTTCGGCGCTCTACGTGCCGGTCCGTTTCAACGAACACGGTCCGCAGAACCTCCTTGTTCTCAGCTGGGATCAGCCGAGGGAGCAGCCGGACTCGGGTTTCCTTGTCTTGGTGGAGCGGTTCGCCGACCAGGCGGCGCTCGCCCTCAGCAATGCGTCCGCGGAGCGCCTGCATGCCAGGTTGGAGGCGAGCCTCCTTCCCACCACCCCGGTCGATCACCCGCACCTCCAGGTAGCCACCCGGTACAGGACCGGCGAGCAGCGCCTCCGGCTGGGAGGTGACTTCGTGGGTTCGACCCCTGCCGGAGATCGTGAACTCTGCTTCGTGATCGGCGACGTGAGCGGCCACGGGCCCGACGCCGCCGCGCTGGGAGCCACCCTTCGCTCCACTTGGAAGGCACTTGTGCTCGCCGGTGAGAGCGTGCCCAAGATCGCCGCCGTGATGAACCAGATGCTTCTGGCCGAGCGCGGAGAGCCCTATGTCTTTGCTACCATCATCGTGGGGCACATCGACCTCAGAAGCAGCAGCATTTCGTTGGTCAACGCGGGTCACCTACCCCCTCTGCTCATCACCGATCGCGTGGTCAGCCTTGACACCCTGCCGACCTCGCCGCTAGGTGTGGACAAGGGCAGCGACTGGTCGGTGAGTGGCTTCCAGCTTCCGCCGCGCTGGAGTCTCTTCTGGTACACCGACGGCCTCATCGACGCTCGGGTGGCGCCTGGCTCACACGAACGATACGGAGAGGACCGGCTCAAAGAACGCGTCGCGTCGTGGACCGGCCAGGCTCCGGATGGGTCTTCGCTCGATTCCTTGATGAACGAGATAGAAACCGCCAGCGGCGGGCACTTCGCCGATGACGTTGCCTTGCTTCTGGTGTCCACCAAGAACGGGACGGGCGCGTTCTAGCGCGTAGCCCGCGGCCACTTCGTGTGTTAGGCTTTGTCGCCGATGAAGACCTCTCCCCGCAGCAGCGTACTGATAGATCTGGCCGCCATACGCCACAATGTGGCCCACCTGCTCGCCATGCTCACCCCGGGCAGCGGCATACTCGTAGCGGTGAAGGCCGACGCCTACGGACACGGGACCCTTCCCGTAGCCCGGGCGGCAGTCTCGGCCGGCGCTCAGGGCGTCGCCGTCGCGACCGCAGAGGAGGCGGTCGTACTGCGTGACGCGGGCTTCCACGAGAGCATACTGGTGATGGGCCCCCTCTACAGCTTCGACCAGTACGAGGAGATGGCGCGGCAGCGCGTCGACTTCGCGGTGGTCAGCGATCACATGGCCGACCTGCTTCCCTCCCTCCGAGGCTCCGGCCTGGAAGCACGCGTACACCTCAAGATCGACAGCGGCATGAACAGGCAAGGTCTGTTCCCCGCGCAGGTCGACACGTTCCTCGAGTCGATCAGAGGCATACCGGAGATCGGCTTAGCCGGCGTGATGACTCACTTCGCCTGTGCCACCGAGGATCCCGCGTCCATCGACTTCCAGCTCGAGAGATTCCTGCCGGTCATAGAACGCGTGCGGCAGGAATGGCCGGCGGTTCTCGCTCACGCGGCCAACAGCGCCGCTACGGTGCATACTCCTCGTTCTCACCTGGACTTGGTACGGTGCGGGTGCGCGGTCTACGGGCTCTCCCCCTGGCAAGAGGATCCTGTGGCAGAAGGCCTGCTCCCGGCCCTGGCCTGGAAGTCGCAGGTCGCGCTCGTCAAACGGGTGGACACCGGGGAGGGCGTCGGCTACGGTCACACCTTCCGTCCCAGCGCGCCCACCGACGTGGCGCTGATCCCTATCGGCTACGGGGATGGCGTCTTCCGAGCTTTGAGCAACCGGGGCGAGGTGCTGATCAACGGTCGCCGCTATCCTGTCGCCGGTCGCGTTTCGATGGACTCCTTCGGTGTCGACGTAGGCGCGGACGGCCGAGTGAAGGTGGGCGACGAGGTCACCCTCATCGGGGCCGACGGGGACGACCGCATAACGGTGGAAGAAGTGGCCCGCCGGCTCGGCACCATCAACTACGAGATCACGTGCGATATCGCGCTCGACCGCACCGAGCGGCGCTTCCTTAACGAGCGGCCCGACAAGGAGCCCGACGGGAGCCGCTGATCCCGACCGGCGCCTGGCGGTCAAGCTGCACCGCGGAGGCTTGGCGCCGCGTGGTTCATTCTCCGTTTGTCTTCTGCCGATAGTCGGTACCAAGAGGGAATAGCGCGCCCAACATCTAGGAGATTCACAATGAACGGGAGTGAACGCCTCTATCAGGCGATTCTCGAGAACATAAGCGACGGCGTCTACTTCTGCGACCGCGACAAGCGCGTTACGTACTGGAATCGGGGAGCCGAGCGCATTACCGGATATTCGGCCGAGCAACTACGGGGTTCTTCCTGCTCGGATGGCATTCTTATGCACGTCGACGACCGCGGCGCAGCCCTCTGCAACAAGGGCTGCCCGCTGTCGGGAACTTTGGCCGACGGCCTTCCGCGGGAGACGCAGGCCTATCTCCACCACCGATCTGGGCACCGCATCCCCGTCCTCCTGCGGACCAGCGCGATCATCGGACCCGGAGGTGAGGTCGAGGGGGTAGTCGAGACCTTCACCGACAACTCCGATCTCGTAGCGGCTCTCAGGCGAGTCGACGAGTTGAGCACGCAGACGGAGACCGACCCACTCACGGGCATCGGCAACCGCAGGAGCATGGAGGTCAAGCTCGACGCCTCCCTGAACGAATGTTGCCGTCTGGGAGGTACCGCGGGAGTGCTCTTCGTCGACATCGACCACTTCAAGAAGGTCAACGACACCTACGGCCATGAAGTCGGCGACCGTGTGCTCAAGATGGTGGCAGAAACCCTCAAGCACAACATCAGGGTCTCCGACGACGTCGCACGCTGGGGAGGCGAGGAATTCCTGGCCCTCCTTCACCGCATCGGCAAGAAGAGCCTGGCTGCCTCGGCCGAGAAGCTCCGCATGTTGGTAGCCAGTTCGTTCTTGGAGATCGACGGCGTCAGACTCCACGTCACTATCTCTCTTGGCGCCACCCTGGTCAAACCGGAGGATACGGCCCAGACTCTGGTCGCACGGGCCGACGAGCTCCTCTACAAGAGCAAGTCCGAGGGCCGCAACCGCTACACCCTGGCCGCCTAAGAGGTCCTTTCAGAAGGGTCCTGGGGCAGCGGCAGCCCGCACACCCGGCAGAACTTGTCCCCCGGCC
>MELN01000002.1:9886-26621 GCA_001768675.1 Actinobacteria bacterium RBG_16_64_13
GCCGGCGCGTCAGTCCCCGGCGCGGGCGGCACGTGCCCAGAATAGGGCGGCGACGCAGCGGGCCCGCCCCAAACCGGCGCTTCCAGACCCAACCTGTTCTTGATCTGAGCGATCTTCACCCAGTAGATGATCCAGCACACCAGACGAGCGATCCCGACCGCAGCTCCCACGAACCCGAGAAGCGGCACCCCCCAGCTGAAGACGAAGGAGACGATGGCCAGGACGCCGGCCGCGAGGCCCACGCTGTGGCCTTGGTCACCGCCAGGAGCCCAGCCCCTCGCGCGATACTCGGCACCGAGCGAATCCTTGATCCTTACGACCGTGTAGATGAACCAGCCCAGCCCAAAAACCGGGATCAGATTGAGCCATACGTGATTGGGCGGCATCGCCCGGTTCTGTTCGCTCACCCGCTGGAGGGTGTTGCGAAGGTTGAGAAGAAAGAGGATCTCGATCAGCAGCCCGATGACCAGGCCGAAGATCGCTCCCCCGATCAGGAACCCTCCCCAGGCCCAGTTCCAATCACCGTGCCAGTTCCAGTCCCAGTCCCAGATCCAGTTCCAGCCCGACCAGTAATTCATGCCGTCCTACCTCCCCGACTCCGTTCGGACATAACGCAGCTTAGCCTGCGCCGCCCCGGTTAGTCCAGAGGCGCTCCCCAGCGCCGGCAGAGCACGACCTGTGGGGCGCGGCGCGTGGCGCCGTCCGGGCCCACAGGTCCGGCACAGCACTACTTGACGGCGGCGACCGCCTTGTCGCGCGCCGCTTCCAGCATGTCCAGACCAGGGGCCTTGATGAAGTCGTTCTTCTGCAGCAGATCGATGATCGACCGGGCCTCGTTGATGTCGGCCAAGGTGGTCTTGTAGACCTCATCCCACGTGAGGTTCACCCGGGCCACACCGTCCTTGATGGCCTGCATGGCCACGTCGGCAGCCTCCACGGCGAAGACCTCGGTCTCCTGCATGGTGGGCATGATGTACTCGGGGCTGATGCCCAGCTTCTTATCGGCGAAGTCAGCGACGGCGTGCGCGGCGGCGATGGCCATCTCGTCGGTGATCTTGCGGGCCCGCACAAGGAGGGCGCCCTTGAGGATGCCCGGAAAGCCGATGGAGTTGTTCACTTGGTTGGGAAAGTCGCCCCGCCCGGTCGCCACCACGTAGGCGCCGGCTTCTTTGGCCGCGTAGGGATATATCTCGGGCACCGGGTTGGCGCAGGCGAAGACGATGGACTTGGGACCCATTGACTGGATCCACTCCGGCTTGATGGTGCCCGGCCCCGGTCTTGAAGCGGCGATGATAACGTCGGCGCCCTTGAGCGCCTCTTCCTCGGTGTTCAAGCGTTTCGGGTTGGTGGCCTCGCAGATCTCCCACTTGCGGTAGTAGGCGGCGTCGGCCTTGACGTCGTCTCGGCCCTTGTGGAGGCCGCCCTTGCTGTCGAACACGACCATCTTGTCCGGATCGGCCCCGTCGGCGAGGAGCAGCCGCGCCGCCGTGCTGTTCGCGGCGCCGGCGCCCAGGAGGACGATCTTGACTTCGTTCAAATCCTTGCCCACCACCCGCAAGGCGTTGATGAGCCCGGCCAGGGTGACGCTGGCGGTACCCTGGGCGTCGTCGTGCCACACGGGGATGTCGCACTCTTCCCGAAGGGTGTCGAGCACCTTGAAGCAGTTGGGCTGGGAGATATCTTCCAGGTTGACGGCGCCGAAAGAGGGCTCGAGCATTCTTACAAAATCTATGATCTTGTTGGGGTCGTGTCTGCCGGCTTTGTTGTAGCTGTTGATGCAGAGCGCCACGCCGTCCACACCGCCCAGGTACTTCATGAGGAAGGCCTTGCCTTCCATGACCCCCAGGCCACCGGGAGGGGTGACGTCGCCGTCGCCGAGGACACGCGTGGAGTCGGATACGACCGCTACCAGATTGCCCCGGTTGCTGAGATCGAACGAGGCGTCGTTGTTGTCGCGGATGCTCGTCGATACCATGGACACGCCGGGCGTGTAGTACACGTTGAACCAGTTAAAGCCGTAGATGCCGGCCTTGGGCATGGTCACGGTTTTGCCCCGGTAGAACTTGTGGACCGATGCGGCCAGCTCTTTGAGAAAGATGGTCTGAGCCTTGGCCCTCTGCTCGGGAGTGAAGTCATCGGGGAAATACGAGCCGAGGTCGGAGAGGCTGAGATCGGGCGTCTTCATCAGTGTCGCTCCCGGAGTCGCGTAGGGGTTCTGGTATCAGCATATCAGCTCCTCCCCCTCAAAGCGCGCGGACCGGAAGGGGCCGGAAGCGAAGCTTTGCGGTACGCCGCAGTGCTTCGCAGAGGCCCCTTCCGGTCCGCGGGCCACTCGCGAAGTCGACAGACCGGGTGTAATTCAGTAGGATGCCAGAATGAAAAGCGCACTCGAACAGAAGACCCAGCCGGCGATCCAGCGCTCCATGGACGCCATTGTTCGGAAGGTCTTCCTCTGGGCTTTTCCGACGCGGATCCGGCCCAACCATCTGACCATAGCCCGCCTTCTGCTCATCCCGGTGGTCCTGGTGCTGCTTCACTTCGAGCTTCGCTGGTGGGCTCTGGGCACATACGTGGCAGCCACCTGCACCGACTTCATCGACGGAGCCATGGCCCGCACACGTGATCAGATCACCATCTTCGGCACTTATATGGACCCCGTGGCAGACAAACTCCTGATAGCCGCCGTATTGGCCTGGGTCGGGTACCGCTATCTCGTGGTGCAAATCATCGTAGGTTTCATCGTGCTCGAACTCATCCTCACGGCGGTGGGAGCGAGCATCCTCCTGCGCACCCGCAGCGCGCGTTCTTCCAATGCGTTCGGCAAGCTGAAGATGATCACGCAGAGCGTCGCCCTGCTCTTGTTCCTGATAGCGGCGATCCTCGACCTGCCCACTTGGGTGACCGTCTCCACCTACCTGCTCTGGCTGGCTCTGGCTATGGCCGTCCTCTCAGGCGGCAAGCAGATCTACGACCTGGCGACCAGGGGGGCGTAGGGGCTCTGCCTCGAGCACTGCAGACTACTGCAAAGCTCTCGCCAAAACCCCCTACGCCCCGTGGGTTGCTCGGCTGTCATAGAATCCGGGAGACCCCTCTTGGGCGAGCGACTCCTTCCCCGAGTGGTCGCCCAGCGGTGCGTGTGGGAGCTTCCGCGGAGCTTTGTGTACTCGCAGTGCTTCGCGGGGGCCCCCGCATGCACCGCTGGGCCGCTCGCCTACCCGAAGAAGACTTGGGCCAGATCCCACCACTCTTTAGTGACCAGCTTCTTGGTATCAACAGCCACGGAGAGGGGCACGGAGACGATCTCGTCGCCTTTTAGGCCGGCCATCTTGCCCCACTCGCCCTGGGCCACCATGTCGGCGGCCTTGACCCCGAACCGGGTGCCGAGGACGCGATCGTGAGGCGTCGGAGTCCCTCCCCGCTGTATGTAGCCCAGGGTGGTGTCCCTCACATCAAGGCCGGTGAGCCGCTTGATCTCGCGCGCGAAGACCGCGCCCACGCCGCCCAGTTTGACGTTGCCGAAGGCGTCGACCTCGTCGGAGGCCAGCACCTCTTTCTGCTCCCCGGAGCGCCAGAGGATCTTGGCGCCCTCGCTGACGCAGACCACGCTGAAGCGCTTGCCTCTCGCCCAGCGCTGCTTGATGAGGTCACAGACGTCCTCCACGGTGAGCGGGAACTCGGGCGTGACGATCACGTCGGCCCCGCCGGCGATGCCGCTCACGACCGCGATCCATCCGGCGGAACGCCCCATCACCTCGACCACCATCACCCGCTGGTGAGACTCCGCGGTGGAGTGCAGGCGATCGATCGCCTCAGTGGCGATAGCCACTGCCGTGTCGAAGCCGAAGGTGTAATCGGTGCCGGAGAGGTCGTTGTCGATAGTCTTGGGCACGCCGATCACGTGGACGCCAAGGCCGTCGAACAGGTGCTTGGCCACCCCAAGGGTGTCGTCCCCGCCGATGGCGACCAAGGCATCGATCCCGAGCTCGTTCAGGCTCTTCACGGCCCGCTCCGGACCGCCCTCGATCTTGAAGAGGTTCGTGCGGGAGGTGCCCAGAATGGTGCCGCCCACGTGGAGTATTCCGGAGACGGCATCCAGGTCGAGCTTACAGGTGTCCTTCTCTAGGAGGCCCTTCCATCCCCAGCGTATCCCGGTGAACTCGAATCCGTAGTCCTTGAGTCCCTTACGCACCAGGGCCCGGATGACCGGGTTCAGACCAGGGCAATCACCGCCGCCTGTGAGGACGCCAACGTTCATGAGCTCTCCTTCCGTGTCTCTGTCGCTAGATGGACCCCACGAGACGGGTCCACTCAACCAGGGCGGCGAGGTACGCGCGTAGCCGCTCTCGCAACTCCTCGTCGATCAACACTCCTTGTCCGTCGAACTTCTGCCCGGCGTTCGGCACGCGCAATTCCGGCTGTGCCATCACGAGAGAATCGGTGAACACGAACACCTGGCGCAGCGCCAACTGCCCTCTTATGGTTCCGCTCTCCCCGCTGGAAGCGCCCATGATACCCACGGGCTTCCTGCGAAGGCAACAGGTCTTAGGTGGCCGGGAGGCCCAATCGATGGCGTTCTTCAGCACCCCGGGGATGGAGTAGTTATATTCTGGGGTGGCGATCAGCAGCACGTCGGCCATGATGATGCGTCTCTTCAGATCCTCCACCGGTGCTGGGTCGCCCTGGCCCTGCACGTCGGCATCGTACGGCGGGATATCCCCGAGCGTGATGATGTCGAGGCCCACCGCCGGAGGAAGCAAACCCGCCGCTGCCCTCAGCAGGCCGAGATTGTACGAGCCGGCGCGTAAGCTCCCGGCGATGCCGAGCATGTTCAGGGTCGCGTCATTCATGGTCCCTCCTCCAAGGCCCTATCAGGGTACCACCTACCTCGGGAGGACCAACTACAGCGGGAGGGCCACCTGCCTCAGACGCAACAGCTACCGCTGCAGTACGAGCCTGCCTACATTAAGGCTCTGGGCAAGCTTCAGTGTTTGGCTCAAGGAAGCATACCCGGCCGCGGCCACGGTCAGCGTGTACTCGCCTCCGGGCTCGAGGCCGTCTACGTAGAAGTCACCGTAGTTGTCGGCAGTCGTCTCCCCTATCTTCTGTCCATCTAGCGAGACCGCCGCCGTGGCGCCTTCGCCGCACTCGTCGGTGTCGGAGAACACGACGCTGCCCGCGATGAAGGCCTTGGTCCAGAGATGAAGGTTCTTGTAGTACACGCGAGGCTTCGCGGCCAGCTCGGGCCTCAGCACCTCGAGACCCTCCGCGGCGACCAGAGACGTCATCTCGGCATCGTCCGCGAGCACCAGCCTGATCGCTTCGGTCGGACAGACTTGCGAGCACCGAGTGTTGAGCCAACCGTCGTCTATGAGATGAGCGCACCCGGTGCACTTCTGCGCCACCCGCGCCTCTTCGTTCCAGTAGATCACCTCGTACGGGCAGGTGTTGACTATCTCAGGATGGCCCTCGGCCTTCACGGGGTCGATGATCACCAGGCCGTCTGCGCGTTTGTAAATGGTGCCGGGAGGCGAGTCCCTGATGCAGGGAGCGTCGTCGCAGTGTAGGCACGGCGTGGGTAGATAGGCTACCTGAACCAGCGGGTACTGTCCCCGCTCCTTCCGCATGATGTTCATCCACCGGTGCCCGCTCCAGGGTTGAGCCACCGAGTATGGCGGAAAGTCGTTGCCTGTGAATTCGTCCTTGTCGGCCAGGAAGCAGTCGTTGCAGTCCATGCACCGGTCGACATCGATGACGAGGTTCCACTTCTTCACAAAGAGCTCCTTTCAGGATGACGCTTCGCCGCCGGGGTGCGATTGGCCAGCGGGAGTCAGGGACGCGCACCTACCTCCCATTTCTCGATCTGGATGAGACACGAGTTGTTGGCCATTCCGGTGGAAGTCGGGGTTATGTACCGTTTGGGCGTGAGGATGTTCACGCAGCCGGCGATGTCGGGCGAGTGGCCCGGGTCTCCCAGCGGCAGATAGTCGGCGCACGACTCGTACGAGTGCACCGTTCCCGGCGGGACGCGCTCGGTCACCTGGGCCGCCAGGATGACCGATCCCCGGTCGTTGAACGCGCGGATGAGGTCGCCGTCGGCGACGCCCCTCACCTTCGCGTCTCTGGAGTTCAGCCGCATGAGCCAGTAGTAGTTCCCGTCTTCCTTCAGCAGGCGGTTGTCTTTGACCTCGTTCATCCAACTGTCCTTGGCGTCACCCATGGTGTGGAAGCTGAACTTCGGGTGCGGCGACACCATCTGCAAGGGGTACTTGGCGTAGAGGTCCACGGTGTGGTGCCCTTCCCAGCTCTCTATATACTGCGGGCCCAGGGCGGGGCGTTCTGGATCGACCGTACCCGTTGCTTCGAGCCGCTTGAGGCTGGAGGCCACGAACTCGATCTTGCCGCTCATGGTCTGGAGACCTTCGCTGTTGATCTGATCCCAGGGCGCGGGACCCCAGTCCGGGGTATCTTTGGCCCGGCCCTCGGCGAACCACCGCATTGCCGGCTTGGGCCTATTGTCCTCGTCTGGAGCCGGCACCACGTAGTAGCCCTTCTCGGAGAAGTCCTCCCAACTCATCACCTTGGGCATATCCGTGGCATGGTAGTAGTCCTTGACCCAGTCGAGGTCGGACTTCCCGCCCATGCTGAAGGCGCCATACACGCCCATACGTTTGGCCAGCTCGCAGAAGATATCGTAATCGGGCTTGGACTCCCCCAGCGGTTCTATGCATTTCTGCTGGAACACGATGACGCGGTGGTTGGCGAACTGGTAGGAGTCGGCGATGTAGCCGGAGCAATTGGCGAACTCACTGATGTCCCAGCGTTCGAAGTTGGTGCAAGCAGGCAGGATGATGTCGGCGAACTTGGTCTCGCCCTCGAACCAGACGGCCTGATTGACGACGAAGGGCACCTTGCCTTCCCGGTAGGCGGTGACGTAGCGGTTCGTCTCGGTCATCGTGCCGAAGAACGACCCTCCGTAACGGTAGTACATCTCTACATGGGGATACCCTTGGGCCGGATAGGAGTACTTCTGGAACTGGCTCTCGATGTGAGAACCGCAGAAGCCCTTGCCTCGCCACTCCTCGTTCTGATGGCGCATGGCCTCAGCGATCCGGAGACGCGGGACGGTCTGGCCCTCGGTGGAGTGCTGCGGGTTGACCACCGCGCCCCCGTCGGGGAACATGCGGTTGACCCAGCGAAAACCGGCGGCTGAGTTGTTGGTGTCGCCCGAGATACCGCCTTCCGCGTAGCCCGGGAACATGAAGCTGCAGTCTATGGGCACGCCGCTGGTAGTACCCCAGAGATTGCTGCCAGGCTTGCCCAATCCCTGCATGGCCGCGAGAGCCACCATGGTGCGCGCCCACTCGTTGCCGGTGGCCGACCTGCAGGCTCCGCCCATTCCACCAGGGGCGCCGGCGGCCACCATCGTCTTCTTGGCGGCCCACTCGCGGGCCAATGCCCGGATCTCGCGCGCCGGGATGCCGCACTCGGCTTCGGCCCACTCCGGCGTCTTCGGCCGGCCGTCGGGCCTGCCGAGGACGTATGCGCTCCACTCGTCGAAGCCGGTGGTGCGGCCCGCGATGTACTCCTTGTCGTAGGTGCCTTCGCCGAGCCACGTGAAGGCGATGGCAAGGCCGAGGGCGACGTCCGTGCCCAGCCTGGGCGAGAACCACTTGCCGCCGAGGAGGGCCCCGGTGTGATTGAGATAGGGGTCGATGACTATCATCTTCACGCCGAGATCCTTCAACCACCGCCGGCGCACAGCGCCTTCATGGGCCCCGTACACCCCATTGCAGGTCGCTTCCGGGTCTGCCGACCAGTAGATGATGAGGTCGGTGTGCTTGAGGGCATCCTCCAGAAGGCCGTACTGCTCGTTGATGCCCAGACGGAAGCTGTTGCCCCACATGTGCATCGCGCCCCAATGCCAGCCTTCCCAGCTATCGGGGTTGTGCTCGGCGTAAGTCAGTCCCACGAGGTTGAGGAAGCGCAGGAAGGCGCTGTGCCGGTAGCCGACGTTTCCCCATAGGTGGTGCGAGCCCGGAGTGGCGAGCATGGCCGCCGGGCCCACCTCACGATGCAACCGGATCATCTCCTCCGCCACGGCATCGAGGGCCTCTTCCCAGCTTATAGGCTCGTAGCCCGAGACGCCCCGGTTCTGGATGTTCCTCGCGCCCTTGGGATCGAAGTCCACCCGTTTGAGCGGAGTCAGGATGCGCTTGGGCGAATAGATGGTAGAGCGGTGAGCGACCGTCCAGGGTGATGCGGTCGTCTTCCGCGGGGGCGAAAACTGGCGGCCCCGGGCCTCGATCGTCCAGGAGGGCGCGTCGGTGTCGTCGAACTCGATGGGAGTGATGCGAAGGATCTTGCCGTCCTTCACATACACGAACACCGGACCTCCGGTAGTGCAGTTAGTGTATCTGACAGTCTGTCCCATGGGCGCGCAGTCCCCCTTGTAGAGCCTTGCCGATCACTCTTCGATGATTGCGACCAATCTCACCATGGATCCGTCTCCACCCACCCAGCGGATGGGGAAGCCGGCGATGATGACCCGTTGACCCAATACCTCGTCTATGTCGCCGCCGACGTTCTCGAAGCCCATGACGTGGTTGCCGAGAAGGATGTTGTGGCAGGGCTCCCAGGTCGGGAAGTCCTCTTTGACCGACCGGCCGGTCTCGGCCTCGTACTCAGCGACCACGTCCGGCAGCAGCGGACCCGGGCCGTGACATCCGATGGCCGTGGCCAAGGGGTGGTCGAGCGCCTGCTGGTCGACGCCCACGGCTTTGACACCCTTCTCAACCAGCCAGTGAGCGGCGCTGGGCACCAGACCCGGCGAGCGCGCGAAGTAGTCTTTGTTGTCGCCGAACTGGGCGTGCATGTGGGTGTGGATGATGACGATGTCGCCCTTCTCTATCTTCGGGGTGGCTTTTTCGAGGTCCTCGGCCGTGATGAACCCCCACTTGCCTTTGGGACCGACATCGACGACGACACCGGTGCCGAAGTACAGGTCGAGAGGGATCTGTTCGGTGGACCACTCGTTCGGGATGACGTGGATGGGCGAATCGGCGTGCGTGCTGACATGCATGGGGTGCCACAGCCACTGCGTGAACACGCCCGACTTAGCGTGATAGTGGAAACGCTCGATCTTGATATCGGGAAAGTAAGGCCAGAGCGGGGTGCCGTGGCCGAACGGCTGGCTTAGATCGACGATCCTCTTAACCTTCATCCTACCTCCATTGCGGGTCCCGTCTTGCGCTACCGCGCGGGTGCGCGTTGGTTACTGATAACCAACTTAATGGCGCTCGTACTATCAGTCCAGGATGCTGGCGTCATGAAGCCACAGCCGGTTAGGTCAGCCCGTCAGGGCTTGAGCGGCGCCAGGCCTGCCTCAGCCCGCGACTCGTTGATGAGGGTAAGTACCGCTTGCTCGACCGGCATCACGGTGAAACCGTAGTCTTCCTTGGCCCGGGCCCCGCTCACCTTCCAGGGCAGCTCGCAGTCTTCCGGTTCGTCGCCGAACGTGATCTGCGCGTCGGGGATGTACTTCTTCACCGCCGCCGCGAAGTCGCGGAGGGTGACCGGAGGCCCACCGAGGTTGTACGCGGAGTGGGGCGACGAGGGGGTCTTCAACGCCAGCCGGGTGAACTCCCCTATCTCGTCGGAGAGGACCGTTGAGAAGAGAGCATTGCCGGTGCATTCAAGCGTCACGGGTTTGCCCACGGCCGGAAGAGAGACGATGTCGGAGAACCAACGCACGAACTTGGGGTTCTTGCCCCCGTGCCCGTAGCCGATGGTGGGGCGGAGCGCGGTCGACTTGATGCCGTACAGCTCGTCGTATTGGGCGGCGACGACCTCAGCCAGGCACTTGGCCAGGGCGTAGAAGCTGCCCGGGAAGGGCAACAGCCGGTCGTCCTCGACTATCTCACGATCTCCGTAGTCCGACTGCTCGCCGTACACGGTCTCGGAGCTTGCGTACACGACCCGTTTTATGCCGAGCAGCCGGGCGGTCTCGAAGACGTTGCACATCCCCAGCACTCCGATCTTGGTGTTCGCCCGGGGATACGGGGCTTTCGACAGGATCATGGCCCAGTTGACCAAAGCGTCCACCCGGTTCTCGCTCGCCGCGGCAAGGACGTCTTCCAGTTCGCCGATGTCTCCCCGCACGAACTTGAACCGGTCCCCGTACTGCTTCACCACTTCCGTGAAGTATCCGGTCGGAGGGGCCACGTCCATGGTGACCACCCGTTCGACGTCCGGGTCGCCCAGCAGAGCCAGCACTGACTTCTTGCCGAACAGCCCGCTGCCGCCGATGACGAGGACTCTCATCGGGCTCTCTCTTTCTTCTTGATGCACTCCCTCACCGAGACGGCGAGGTCCTCGGCGCTGAGGGCAAAGTGTTCCATGAGCTCGTCTTTCTCCGGAGTGATAAGGCCCGATTGGCCGAACTCGTCCTCCACTCCCACCTTCACCAACGGGGTGGGCAGGTTCTCCGAAAGCACGCAGGCGACGGCGTCGCCGAGGCCGTTGATGTCGCTGCAGTTCTCAGCCGTCACGATGGCGCCGGTCCGCTCAGCGGCAGCGACGATGGCTTCTTCGTCGATCGGCTTCCACGTGCAGACGTTGAGAACGCCCACATCCAGACCGTCTTTCTCGAGCAGGTCTACGGCTTTGATGGCCTCGGTCACCATGTAGCCCGTGGCTATGATGGTGGCGTCCTTGCCGTCCCGTAGCGAGTAGGCCTTGCCGATATCGAACGGGTAGTCGTCGGTGAAGATGGTGTAAGGGTTCGGGCTCAGTTCCACCCTCACCATGACGGGGCCGATGTACTGCATCATGGCCTCCGTCGCCTTCTCGGCCTCCACGATGTCGGCGGGGTTCATGATCACCAGGTTCGGGAGGTTGCGCAGGCTGCCGATGCCTTCGACCGTGGCGTGCGAGACGCCGACCTCACCCCAGACTCCCTCCCGCGAGATGAACTTGACATTGAACCGGTCCACCAGGATGCTCTGGCGTATCTGGTTGTACGCCCGGCTCATGCTGGCGAACAAGAAGTTGTTGAGCACCGGCACGAAGCCCTCGGCAGCGAGCGCCGCCGCCACGCAGGCGCCGTTCTGCTCGGCGATGCCACACTCGATCATGCGCTCGAACATGTTGTCGGTGAACCACTCGATCTCGGGGAACTGCATATCCTCGAGGATCGCAAGCGTATTGGGGTCTTTGATGAAGGCGGCCTTGATGGCATTGCCGACCCCCTTGTACGTCATGGCGGGCTCGCCGATCGCTACATGCTTATTCCATGTCGCCATATTTAGCTCTCCCTTCCCTGACGCCCTTCATCATCTCGTCGCCGCGGCCGAGGTGCATGTGCAACTCCTCCCAGTTGGAGACGCCACGCCCCTTGATGGTGTGGGCGATGATGACTTTGGGTCTGTTGTCGCCGTACTGCTTGACCACCAGGTCGAGAGCGTCGAGGATCTGGCGGAAATCGTGCCCGTCGATCTCATACACCTTCCAGCCGAAGGCCCTCCACTTGGAAACGAGCGGCTCGATCTGCATGACGTCGTTCGTCGGCCCGTCGAGCGACCACTTGTTGTAGTCCACGATGGCGATCAGGTTGTCGAGCTTGAACTTGTTGGCGAACATGGCCGCTTCCCAGACCTGCCCTTCGTGCAGCTCGCCGTCGCCCAGGATGCAATAGGTGCGAAAGCGCGGGTTGTAGCGCACGATGTAGCGGGGCAGGAAGGTATCCTCGCGCGAAGGTGGGTTGAACTTCATCTTGAGCTTTTCGGCGAGAGCGAGCCCGGCCGCGAAAGAGAGACCCTGGCCCAGCGAGCCGCCGGAGAAGTCGATGCCCGGGGTGCACCACCGATCGGCGTGGCCCTGGAAGGGCGAGCCGTAGCAGTAGTAGGTGCCCAGAGTCTCTTCGGGGTACATGCCGAGTTCCACGAGGGCAGCGTAGATGGCCTCGCAGCAGTGGGCCTTTGACATGATCACCCGGTCGCGCTCGGGCCAGTCCGGGTTCTTGGGATCGAACTTGATGTGGTGGAAGTACAGCGAGGTGATGATCTCCATCACCGACATCGTGCCTCCCACGTGACCCTGACTGAACGTGCAGAACTGGGTCAGGCAGTGGTCGGACATCGTCCTGGCCCGCGCCTCCAGCTCCAGGATGAGAGCTTCACTATGACCCATGGGTGGCCCGCCTTTTGATCTGGACCTTCACGGACGCATCCGACAGGGGATTGCCACACCGGGGGCAGACGTTGCCATAACCGGCATACACCGCCGACTCGTCGGGGATGGCGCGCATGTACAGCCGCCGCTTGATCTCCTCCCCGAAGTAGAGCAGCATGCCACAATTGCCGCAGTTGATCTTCTCACTCATAGGGCGACCTCACTTAATGCCAACCATTTTCCCGAAACGGTCATTCAGGGCTTGACCAAGATCTTGATGGCGGTGCTGTTCTTGCGCCCGGCCAGGGCGCTGTTGATGTTCTCGAGAGGAACGATCTCGCTGAGAAGTGGGTCGAGATCCAGCTTGGACAGCAGCTTGACCCCGCGGGGGAACACGTAGGGCGCCAACGTGGTCGAGCGCAGCGTCAGCTCGTTGGCGAACAGGTGAAACGGATTGATGGCGAGTTCGGCTTCTTCCGGGTACACGCCGGCCCACACCACCGTGCCGCACTTGTCGGCCAGGTTAAGGCACTGCTTGGCGGCGGCCAGCTTGCCGCTGCATTCGAAGACGGTGTCGAAGCCCCTGCCCTCAGTGGCAGCCCTGGCGACGGCCTCGAGGTCCTCAGTGAGGGGGTCTACGGTCCAGTCGGCGCCCAGCTTCTTGGCCAACTCGCGTTTCTCGGGCATGGGGTCCGACACCAGCACGCGGGCGGCCCCAGCCCGCATAGCGATCTGCATCACCAGAAGGCCGATGGTCCCACCACCGCAGATGGCCACCGTCTTGCCCGGGACGATATTCCCTTGATCCACGCAGTGGACCGCGATCGTCACCGGTTCGAGGAACGCGCCGTGCTCGAGGCTGACCTTGTCGGGCAAGGGATAGACCGCGGCTTCCCCGTAGATCGCGTACTGCGCGAAGCCGGCCTCGTAGTTGGTCACGTGCTCGCACTGGTGCTCTCTCATCGACCGGCAGTAGTAGCACTTGCCGCAGTAGGTGCGGAAGTTCATCGCCGCGCGCTGGCCGACCTTGAGGTCTCCCACCAATCCGGGTCCCAACTCGGTGATGACCCCCGAGGCTTCGTGCCCGACCGTGAACGGTCCCTTAGGCCACCACGGTGCCTTCATGAGACCGAAGCTGCCGTCGTAGATGTCCGGGTCGGTGCCACAGATACCGCAGTAGGCGATCTTGACCTTGACCTCGCCGATACCCGGCTTCGGCTCGGGGACGTCCTCGACCCGAACGTCGAAGGGCGCGTGCTGTACGGCTGCCCTCATCTCACGGCTCCCTCAACTCGATGGCGAGGTTCCCGATGTCGGTGCCTTCGAAGTAGCAGAAACCAGGATTGCCAACGGGAAAAGAACTCGTCCAGACTTCGGCGCCCCGGGCCTTTGCCCGTGCGATCTCACCCTGGAGGTCGGTGGTCAGCCAGCCGATGTGGTGCAGACCCTCACCCTGAGCATCCAGAGTCTCCTTGAGCGCTTGATCGCCCTCGGAGGGCTCCAACAGCTCGAGCTCGACGTCGCCCATGAGCGCGTTACTGATCTTGGTGGTCCACTCGGCCGGCTTGCCGTGGAGCTCGCCCTTGAAGTCGATGGCGAAGACCTTGTGCTCGTCGTTGAACTTGAAGGGCCCGAATCCCAGAGCCTCGAGGTGGGCTATGGCCTTATCGATGTCCTTCACCACAACCCCTACGTGGTGAAGCCTTGTGCCGTGAAACGATCCCTCTTGCGCAGACACTGGGAACCCTCCTTTTCAGTCCACCGACCGCCAAATCCCGAGGATGATGCAGCACCCTCCGGAGGTCCCCCCCGTCGAACGCACCCAGGTCAAGGTCTGACCAGGGCCCTCATCACTTTCCCGTGTATCTGGTCCTCAAACGCCTGGTCCCCACTTCGAAGCTGACTTCGTCGGCGATGGGAAAGACCTGGCCCTCGGCATACACGCCGTACTCCGCGAATGCCCCCTTGTCGGTTCTGGAAGGCTGCCGCTCTAGTCATCCTCGGAAGCGGCGGAACCCGGGGTGGACACCGTGGCTGCCGCGGCTACCCTGTCCACTGAGCACCGCGGGCATAGGTCCCCTAGCCGCGGCCGGCGGAACCTCTCCTCGACAGTCCTGTTGCTTTGTCGCCAAGCCCCACGATGCCGGACGGCAGGAACCGCATCACCAATATGATGATGACGCCCAAGATCACCGGATGCCAGCCCGCGAAGAACTTGTCTCCGTACCAGGCAATTGCATAGATGACGAGCGCTCCTAGCCACGGACCAAGCATCGTACCCGTCCCCCCGAGCACGACCATGAGGATGGGTATGAACAGCCAGTTCTGAGCGAACACGTTCATCGGCATCGGGTGAAGGAGATAGTAGGTGTAGATACTGCCGGCGATCCCCGCCAGAGACGCCGCCACCGCGAAGGCAATGATCTTGTACTTGAGGACATTGACGCCGTGCGATGCCGCGGAAACCTCGTCTTCCCGGATGGCCTTGAGAGCAAGCCCGACTCTGGAAGTAGTCATGAAGTAGACGACCGCGGTCGCGAATACGGCCGCGAGGAAGGCTACCCAGTAGTGAGTGCGCAGGTTGAACGCCACGCCCTCGGGCATGTACTTGATCAGCAGCTTGCCTTCGCTCCCACCGGTGAGGTCCCCCCCATTAAGGAAGAGCACCGAGACGATCATCCCCATCCCAAGGGTGCCGAAGGAGAAGTAGTCGCCCCGCAGACGGGACAAGAGCGGTAGTCCGACGATGACGGCGAGGATGATCGGCGTCACTCCGCTCAGGATTATTAGAACCGGGTCGAACCAGTACCCGGTATGGGTGACGCCGTAGACCCACAGCAGCGCAGTGGTAAAGGCGCCCAGGCCGAAGAAGGCGTTTTGACCCAGACTGATCTGCCCAGTGTACCCGGCTACCAGGTTCCACCCCTGGCCGACGATGCCGTATATGAATACTGTGAAGAAGAAGATGCCGAGTTGCCCGTTGTGGACATCGTAGTAGAAGGGCAGGGTGCCAAGGAACACGACCGCAATAGCCGTGAAGCTCGCCCAGACCAGCTTCCGTCTGTTCAGATTGCTGAAGTCCGGCATCAGTTTCATGTAAGCGTCATCTCTATTCCCGACTTCCTCTTCGCTCAGACCTTCTTGACCAGTCCACGCCTGCCGAACAAGCCCTGGGGCAAGAAGATCAGCACCAGTATGAAGATCCCATACGACACGATCTCGATCCAGCCAATGCCTATGTAGAAGGCCGCGAGGTTCTCGAGTATGCCCAGAATGAGGCCCCCCGCCAGGGCGCCCCACACGTTGCCTATGCCCCCGAGAGCGAGGGCCACAAGAGCTTTGAGGGCGAAGGTGAAGCCGAACTGGTAGTCAAAGGAGTACACCGTGGCCATCCCGGCACCGGCCACTCCTGCCAGGCCGATGCCGATGGCGAAGCTGACGGCGCATACCCACGCCGAGTTGATCCCCTGAAGCGGCGTCGCCTCCATATCCTCGGAAGCGGCCCTCACCGCCGTGCCCACCCGCGTCTTCTTCAGGAACAGGTTGACGACAAGAGCAGACACCAGCGCGAGCCCCAGAAGCGCAAGACGGAGCCACGACACCCGCAGACCCCCGACTACGATGGTGGCGCTTGAATACGAGATGTTCAGACCGCGCGGAGTGGCCGACCAGATCTTCAATATCAGGTTTTCGACCAGGTACATCAGACCGACCGCGAGCAGCAACGAGACGTTCTTGTCTTCGAGGGCGGCAGCCTTTCGGAACAGGAGGTAGAACAGCCCCAAGCCTACGACGAACGCGAGAGGCACCACTATGAACAGGCACAGATATGGATCGATGCCGGCCAGCGTGAAGGCCCAGTAGACCACGTACGCGAAGAAAACGATCATTGTCCCTTGGGCAAGGAAGATGATCCGCATCGTCCCGAAGATGAGGCTGAGACCAATGGCGGCGATGCCGTACATGGACCCCAGGAGAATGCCGTTGATCAAGATCTGGGTGAACGTAACCATTACAGCCGGCTCCCGCGCTCGCCTATGTAAGCCTTGCGCACGTCTTCGTTTGCGAGCAAGTCCTTGCCAGACCCACTCAGGACAATGCTCCCGGTCTTCATCACGTAGGCCTTGTCGCAAATCTTCAGAGCCATGTGGATGTTCTGCTCGACCAGGAGAACTGTGGTCCCTTGTTGGTTGAGCGCGACGATCAGCTCGAAGATCTTCCTCGTAAGGATGGGGCTGAGCCCCAGGGAGGCTTCATCGACCAGCACCAGCTTGGGGTGTGCCATGACGGCCCGCCCGATCGCCAGCATCTGTTGCTCTCCGCCACTAAGCAGACCGGCCTTTCCGTTCGCGCGGTCCTTGAGCACCGGGAACAATCCGAACACCCGCTCGAGGGACTCGTCGTAAGAAGCACGCGCCTTTGGCAGATACGCCCCTAGCTTGAGGTTCTCAAGCACGGTGAGCGTCTGGAAGAGTCGCCGCCCTTCAGGCACGAGCACGATGCCTCTATCGACCCTGTGCGTGGTGTTGAGCTTGCCCAGGTCTTTGCCCATGAAGAGCACATGTCC
>MELN01000002.1:26680-29230 GCA_001768675.1 Actinobacteria bacterium RBG_16_64_13
GCTCCGAGAAGAGCCACGATCTTCCCTTCCTCGACCTCCAGGGAGACATCGGCGAGAGCCCGGACATCCCCGTAGGAGACGCTCACTCCTTTGACTTCAAGCAACAGGTTCGCCAAGGTAAGCCTCAATGACTTTCGGGTCGCAGGACACATCGTCCGGGCAGCCGTCCGCGATCTTGACCCCGTAGTCGAGCACTGCCACTCGATCGCAGAAATCAAGAACCGCGTCCACCCTGTGCTCGATCCATAGAATCGCGAACTTGCGCTCGTCTTTAGTCGCCCGGATAACCCCAAGCAGGTGCTCTATCTCGACGCCGGTCAGGCCGGCCATAGGCTCGTCGAGTAGGATCAGCGACGGATTCGAGGACAGCCCCATGGCTATCTCCAGCAGGCGCCGGTCCGACAAAGTCAAGTGAGCCGCCTTGACGTCCCGCTTCGCCGAGAGCTCGACCAGTTCGAGAGCCTCCAAGGTCCGCTGCTTGGGTCCCTGCGCTTGGTGCTTGGCTCCGTAGACAGCGGCAGTCATAACGTTCTCGAACACGGTCATCTTTAGAAACGCCCGCACAAGCTGATAGGTCCTGGCTATCCCCAGATGGCAGATCCTGTGCGCCGCGAGCCCGTTGATCTGGGCATCTTTGAATTGGATCGTGCCACGGTCTATCGGGTAGATGGAGGTGATGAGGTTGAATACCGTCGTCTTGCCGGCGCCGTTAGGGCCGATGAGGCCGACGATCTCTTCCTCTGTTACCGCGAAGTCCAGATCAGTGACGACCTGCAGACCACCGAAGTGCTTGGAGACTCCGCTCAGCGTCAGAAGAGGCGCCCCTGCCGGCATCGCGCTACGCTACCGTTCCGTCGCCGACGGAAGTTCCGCCCTCGACCAGACGGGCGCTGCCATGGAACCGCAAAGCATGCACGCGAACAGGCGCACCAATGGTCCCCTCCATCTGATCGACCGGCGACTAGACGCACCGCTCTCCTGCGAACTCCGCGACAGGCTAGCAACTCACGACAGGTTTGTCTAGTGGGTAACTTCGTATTGTGCACTTGTGGGCAACTTCGTACCATGCACTTGTCGCAGGCTTGACAGGCCCGCCCCATGTGCGGAAGAATGCTAGGCGGAGGGGGAAGGGCGTAAACACGGACTCGCCCACAGGGCGCCATGTCGTTGGTCCTTCTGCGTTCTTGTTCTGATCGGGAGTGAGGGGGTGGCCGTTGACCTAACCTGGTTCGATCAGCATCGATCGACTATTCCTCTTATTCTCTCAAGAGGGGACGACAGGGAGTGAACCATGAGAAATAGGAAACATCTCGTTCTGGTATTGACGCTGCTCGCGATCGGCCTGATATCGGTCATGTTCGTTTCGGCCTGCGGCGGAGAAGAGCCTTCTACCACCACTGCCGGCCCGACCACCACGGGTGGCGTGACCACCACGGGCGGCGTGACCACCACTGCTGTCGAGGCGGGTGAGGACCTCGTCATCGGCGTGATCAACTCCATAACCGGTGTGAACGCCTTGACCGGAGCGGAGCAGAAATGGGCGCAGGAGAAGGCAGCCGCCGACGTGAACGCCAAGGGCGGCGTCAAGCTCGCCGACGGCAAGATGCACAAAGTCGTGCTGAAGTTCGTCGACGACAAGAGCTCGGATACCGAGGCCGCGGCGGCCATGGAGAAGCTGATCAAGAGCGATGGCCTCAAGATCGTTCTCAGCTCGAACACCACTCCGTACAACCAGGCTGCAGCGACGGTGGCCGAGCAGTACCAGGCTTACTACCATATGAACACGGCCTGGATCGACGACGCTAGCCCGGACGGATCGTTCCCGGGATTCATCGGCGGCATGAATCTGAAGTGGTCCTCGATCATATTCGAGTCGGCCGCTGAGTCCGGCAAGGTGGCCGTGGGCGGAGCCAAAGCCATGGCGCCGGCTGACGCTCCTACTGTCTTTGCCGTAATGACCGAGAACAACCCGGACGGCGTGGGCTTCGGCGACGCCACCAAAGGTGGGCTCGAGGCGCAAGGCTGGACGGTCGCAGCCTACGAGAAGTTTGTCGAAGGCAACAAGGACTTCTCCTCGATCATCCTGAAGTTCAAGCAGGCGGGTGTCGACGGGGTCGTTTCCCTGATCTCCCCCTCCGACGGCATCACGTTCATCAAGCAGATGAAGGAACAGAACTGGGCGCCCAAGTACCTGTTCGGTTACAAGGGCTTCTGGCCTGTTGACTTCATGAAAGCTCTTGGGACTGACTCCGACTACATCTGCTTCGACGGTTTCTGGTCGGAGACCCTCCCCTACCCGTACTCCAAAGAACTGGGACAGGCCTTCCAGGATGAGCACGACGGCAACACCTCGGTGAGCATCGGCCTCTCCTACGCCGCCTCCCAGATCCTTTACACGGCTATCGAGAGGGCCGGGGTATTCGAACCGGCTGCGGTCAGGGACCAGGTCTTCAACGGTACCTTCCCCGGCACTACCATGGGCGACATCACGTACACCCCCAAAGGCGTTGCCCACATCCCGTTCCTCGCGTTCCAGTGGATAGGCGGGCA
>MELN01000002.1:29266-30419 GCA_001768675.1 Actinobacteria bacterium RBG_16_64_13
AGATACCCAGCTGTTCAAACCCTGGGATCAGAGGTAATCAGTCACGGTTCGTCGCGACACTGAAGCCGTAGCACGGCCGTGCTGGTCGCCACGATGACCGACTGACGATGACCCCCGCCTCCTCGCTGAGCGAGGAGGCGGGGGTTTCTCTTTGTCCGCGCACCCTGGCCACCAGCCAGTCAAGACCACTGAGGAGATGCAGGTGGAACCGACCAAGTACGGCAAGTACTTCATCACCGAGACGCCGCGGCACCCGGAGCATCCGGAAAGCCGCGAGATAGACAGCAGCATCCCCTGGTGCGATTCGCTGTACATCGACAACGAACTCGACGGCGCCCTGAAAGGCGCGTACTACCTGGAGACGTGCATGGTGCTGCGCCCCGGCAGCGTGGAGTCGCTGACCGAATCGCACAGCCATCCGTTCGACGAATACCTGATCTTCCTTGGGATGAATCCGAAAGACCAGTTCGATCTGGGCGGAGAGGTCGAGCTCTGGCTTGGGGATGAGAAGCACACGATCACGAAGACGTGCGCCGTGTTCGCCCCTTCGGGTATGCCGCACTGCCCGCTGATCTTTCACAAGGTCGACCGGCCGTTCATGTTCATCACGACTGGGAACGGTTTCGGCTACACACGCGGGTAGAGGCTGACCCGGCTTCGCGAGCACTCGCGAGTACGCAAAAGCTCGCTCAGCCGGGTCAGGCCAAGGACTAGTGCCGCCAGCGACAGGTATCGCCCAGGTCGCAGAACGCGCATGGCGAGTGCACCACGGCGGATGCATAGTCCGGGCCTATCCCGACCATGATCGAGGCTGATTTCTGCGGCACCAACATTCCCGTGTCCGTCACCCGCACGTCGACGGAATCGATGTCGAGAAGCCCGCACATTGTTCGCTGCTCCTCGATCTTCCATCCGGCCAGCTGGCCGGGAGCCAGCTCCGCCCCCACGCCCCAGCCCCGGTGGGCGGCCTCGGTTTCGACGATCCCATGCGCCCGCTGTATCAGGCCTCCCACCGCAAAGACGCCCACCTCACCCAGCACAAAGCCCTCGAGCGCCCGTCCGACGCTCCCCAGCTCCCGGGCCCGCTCTTCCAGCTGCGGACCGATGGTGGATACGCCCACGAAAACCTCGCTGGCGGGCGCCAATAGGTCGA
>MELN01000002.1:30493-49147 GCA_001768675.1 Actinobacteria bacterium RBG_16_64_13
TCGTACACTATTCGCGGGGTGACCAGCTGCCGTGCTTCTTCGGTGGCCCAGCTTGCCACTCGTTTCATCTCCGGACGGTCTAGAGCCCGCCCTTGGCTCTCCATGAACTGGTCAAGATCGAGGAGGCCAGCGATCGCCGTCACAAGGGTCATTGGCTCCCAGAAGCGCCACAGAGCGCCTGCAGGACCTTGAACCTCTGATCAACTTGGCCTTGAAGGACGGCCAGCCCCTCGTCGTTCATGTGCTTGAACTTACCCACGGTCGCCGTCAACTCGCTCACCGGCCTGGGTTCCTTGACCGGATGGGTGATACGGCAGGTCCCCTCTTCCATCTCCCAAAGCGGAAAGTAGTTGGTCTTTACAGCGTCGCGGCACACCTGGATGGACGAGTCCGTCGGGATCTTCCAGCCCACGACACACGGGCAGAACACGTGCAGGTACGCGAAGCCTTCCTTGGCCCATTCTTTGGCCTTCACCAGCTTCCTGGCGTAGTCCTCGAGATGGCTCAGGGTGGCGGTAGCCACGTAGGGGATGTCGTGCATCGCCATGACCAGCGGCATGTTCTTCGAGCTGGTGGGCTTGCCTCCCCGCGCTGCTCGCCCCACCGGCGTGGTGCTCGTGGAAGCACCGTACGGAGTGGCGCTGCTCTGCTGGATGCCCGTGTTCATGTACCCTTCGTTGTCGTAGGTGATGTAGATCATCTTCTCGTTGCGCTCGGCGGCGCCGCTCAGAGTCTGGAAGCCGACGTCCTGGGCGCACCCGTCTCCCGTGTGGCATACCACAGTCGCGTCGATCCCAGCCTGCTGATAGTAGCGGGTGAGTCCCGAGGCGCTCGAGGCCACGCCGGTCATGGTGCAGGCGTAGTAGGCATGCCTGTGCCACGCGGCCACGTTCTGCCCGTGCAGCACCGGCGCAGAGCACGACGGGGTGCCGACGAAGATGATGTCTTTGCCAAGGACACGCGAGATGAACCTCAGGTTCAACTCGAGCGTGCAGCCCGAACAGAAGGCGACCCCGGGCGAGAACTGGTCTTCGTTCTGGTAGTAGTCGCAGACTTTGGGTTGTCTCTTGCGTTGTTCGGCCATGTCACGCCCTCACTCGCGTTGATACTCGTCTCACAGAGCGAGCTCTCATGGTAACCACGTCACTTCCTGGTATGGACGTCCCTCGGACGCTCCCTGTATGTCGTCGATCATGCGGCCGATGTGCTCCTGGGTGATGTCCATGTTGGCCAGGCCGTCGATGAAGCTGAGCATGGGCACAACGCCGATCTCGGGCGTGAGCGCCCGGGTCTCCATGTACAGCGGTCCGCAGTTCCACCCGAAGCAGATGCTGCGGTCGAGCACGCCGATGGCCTTCTTGCCCTTGAGCGCCTGGCAGAGCCGTTCTGTGGGAAAGGGACGGAAGAGTCGCAGCTTCACCAGGCCGACCTTGATACCCTCGTCGCGCTTGGCATCGATCATGGTGCGGGCGGTACCCACGGCGCTACCGCTGGTGACAAGTACGATGTCGGCGTCTTCGGTGCGGTACTCCTCGATCTGCCCGCCATACCCGCGGCCGAAAGCCCCGCGGAACTCCTCGTCGATCTCATCGATCTTGGTCTTCACCCGCTCCATGGCGGCCATGTGTTTCTTGCGTAGCTCGACGTACCCCATGCCGATGCCGTGACTGCCGCACCCCATCGGATCACCAGGCATCAGGCGCGGACGCGGTGGCTGGCCCTTGAGCACTT
The DNA here is from genome assembly GCA_001768675.1 of Actinobacteria bacterium RBG_16_64_13. Lineage (GTDB taxonomy): Bacteria > Actinomycetota > Thermoleophilia > RBG-16-64-13 > RBG-16-64-13 > RBG-16-64-13. Next base: position 32,225 of record MELN01000002.1, read on the forward strand.
CCAGGTACTGGTCCACCTCCCCGCTGCCGGGAATGCACACCGACTCGGCCAGAAAGGACAGATAGTAGCCGTCGTAGTTCACGATCACCGGTAGTTGGACGTCATAGTCCTCGGCCAGGCGGAAGGCCATGATGGTCGTATCCATGATCTCCTGGCAATCCTCCACGATAAGCTGCACCCAGCCGGTGTCGCGGACCGAGATCATGTCTTGCTGGCCCGAGCACACGGCGTGGATGCCCGGGGGCTCCCGGTTGACGTTGATCATCACCACGGGAGCGCGATATCCCGCCGTGTTGAACATGGCGTCGTACATGTACACCAGGCCGTAAGAGGACGTGGCGGTGAACGCCCGCCCTCCGGCCATGGTAGCCGCGCAGACCACGTTCTGCGCCGAGTTCTCACCCTCCACTGTGACGTACTGGCAGTCCAGCACCCCGTCTGCGTGGAACTTGGCCAGTTGCTCGATGACTTCGCTCTGGGGGGTGATGGGATACGCCGCCACCACGTCGGGCCGGCAGAGCATGGCGGCATAGGCCGCCGCCCCGTTGCCCGTCAGCACCTTGGTCTGTCTTTCAAGCTGGACAGGCATCAGAATAGTCTCCTTCGGGGGCCATGGTTATCGCCCCTTTGGGGCACTCCCGGGCGCAGACGCCGCACCCCTTGCAATAGTCAAGGTCGGCTTTGTAGTGGATGCCGTCCTCGTCGTCGACGACGCACTGGGGCGGGCAGTATATGTAGCAGAAGCCGCAGGCATTGCACTTATCGTTGTCGAACACGGGCCGCTCCGTGCGCCAGTCCCCGGTGTGCAGGCAGAGCAGCGCACCATGGGCGTCCGACCAACTGGCCTCGGTCTCGAAGAGCTCCTGGTCGTCCGGGGCTACCATGTCGTCACCTCCACCTCGTGATAGCCGCGCTCAGCGTTACGGATGTTCCTCTTCAGCATGTCGCCCTCGAGATAGTCCCCCAATCCTTTCAGGACCGAATCCAACTCCACCCACCCGGTGGCCTTGGCAAGCGCACCGATGAGGCACGTATTGGGGATGTCCCGCCCGATCTCGCAGAGCGCGACCTGCGTGGCGTTGATGACGGCAGCCTTCTTCAGGTTCGGGTGCGGTTGGGTCTCGAAAGGCCGGGGGCTATTGAGGATCAGCACCCCTTCCGGCTTCAGCCCGTCGAAGAGGTTCTTCAGGCTGAGAAGGGTCGGGTCGATGACCATCACACAGTCGGGCGTGTATATCTGGGTCTTCTCGCGGATCGGTTGATCGTCGAACCGCGTAAAGGCGACCACCGGCATCCCCCGGCGCTCGAAGCCGTACATGGGAAAGCTCGCGACGCACTTACCCTCGGCCGCGCACGCCGAGGCCAACATCCTCGCCGCCAGCACGGCCCCCTGGCCTCCGCGGCCGTGGAATCGGATCTCTTTGGCAGACATGTGGCTCCTTTGCTACCGCGGCTTCTCGCGAGCGAGAGCCTCGGCTTCCAGTTTCTTCTGGATGTCCGCGCGCAGTTCCTGTTTGTTGATCTTCTGCGCGCCCGTGTACGGCATCACCTCGACGAACTCCATCCGCTCCGGCAGCTCCAACACCGCCGCTTTCTGCTCGCGTAAGAAGGCGACGACCCCCTCGAACGTGAGGTGCGCCCCCGCGCTGGGCTGGATGTAGGCACAGACGCGCTCACCCATGAGCGGGTCCGGCATGGGGATCACAGCCACCACCGCGACTTCGGGATGGCGGTTGATGAGCTTCTCGATCACCGTGGCACTTATGCTCTCCCCGCCCCGGTTGATCATCTCCTTCAGGCGACCGGTGAGAGTGATGTAGCCGCTGTCGTCGATCTTGGCGACGTCGCCGGTCCTGAAGAACCCGTTTTCGTCAAAAGTCTTGGCGTTCTCTTCGGGGTTCTTGTAGTAGCCGGTGAACACCGAGGGGCCCTTGACCAGGAGCTCGCCCGATGTGTTCGCGGGCAGGGTGTTCCCGTCCGCATCCACCACTTTGTAGATATCGCCCGGGCAGGTCGGTCTGCCGACGGTGGAGCAGACCGTCTCGACATCGTCTTCGGCGCACGTGATGGTCGTCATGCCCTCAGTAGCGCCGTAGCCGTTGTGGAACCTCACGTTGAGCCTTCCGAAGACCTCCCGTACCAGCTCAGGAAAGGCCGCTCCTCCCGCGCTGTGCATCTTCTTCACGCTGCTCAGATCGAAGGTCTCGAGTTCCTCGTATTGCAGCAGGCGTTGCGCCAGCGTCGGAACCCAGATGACGGAGGAGACTCGCTCACGCCCGATGGTTTCGCAGATGGTGCGAGCATCGGTGGAGTCGAGCATGACGAGCCTGCCGAGAGTGATGACGCTGCCCATGAAGCCTTTGCCGAACGAAAGGTCGTGAGCGATCGAACCCACGATCAGGTTGACGTCCTCGCAATGCTGGCCCCACACCTTGGAGCAGTACCCGACGTTGCACCCGATGCTGTTGTGGGTGCGGGTCACGAGTTTCGGCTCCCCGGTCGTTCCGCCGGTCGGACCCATGTGAGCGATCTGGTCGGGGTCAGGCCTCTGCGCGGCCAGAAGAGCCAGATTCGCTTCGGAGCGCTCGTTCTCCGCGATGAGGCGCTCGAGGCTCATGAAGCCCGGCAGGTCGACTTCCCCGCGCACTGTGATGACATGCGCGATGTGCGGGCACTGCCGCCGCACGTCCTGTACGATCGGAACGAAGTCGGTCTTGCCGTACCGCACCGGGACGATCCAGGCCACGGCCTCGGTGATCTCGGCCAAGTGTTCGATCTCGTACTGCCGGTAGCGATCGATCAGCATCACGGGGATAGCCCCGATCTTCTGGCAGGCGAAGTACGCGTAGACGAATTCCGTCCAGTTCGGCAGCTGGATCATCACACGGTCCAGGGGTTTGATCCCCAGCCCAAGCAGGCCGATGGCCAGCCGGTCGGCCCTTTCCCTCGCTTCGCGATACGTCACCCGGTTCCCGGTATCGACGAAGCCCACTCTGTTCGGATGCAGGTCGGCCGCCAGGTCGAGCAGGTCGCCAAGGGTCAGCCCACTCCACCACCCGCTTCTCGTGTACTCTTCGGCGTCAGCCTCCCGGTAGGGCGTCGCGCCTTCCAACAGTTGAAACATCGGTCTTCCCCTCTCCAGGTCAGACAGCGCAGCCTACAAGCACGCCTTCACGGACCGCTTCCGCCATCAACCCCGGCTCCCGGCAGCTACCGGCCACGTGGATCTCTGTCGCCAGAGGCGAGAGTTGCTCGACGAGCGCCGTATTGGGCGCCCAGTCCTGGGTGTTGATGACGTTCTTGCCTTTGAGGATGTAGCAGCGCTTGTCTGGCTGCTGCACCTTGAGTCCATCGCCGACGATCTCGCGGTAGTTCACGTCGGGCCAGAGCGACACGTGCTTCTGCTTGAACCACGGCCAGAGGTTGGCCAGGTCGTCGATGCCCATCTCGTTGCCTAGTTCAGACGCCGGGCCGTTGTGAGCGATGACCACGCATCTGCGCCGCTTGACAAGGAACTCGCCCAATTCGCAACCGTGCAGCGTGCCCCCAATGATCACCACGCTCTTGCCCAACGGCATCCACAGGTGGGTGAGCTTCTGGAGCTGCCCCGGGCTGAAGATCCTCAAGAAGAAGTTGAGCATGGCGTACAACTTCTCGGTGCGTATGACGCTCTTGCGGTCCGCGCCAGGCAGCTCGAAGTCGGTGTGCGCCGCTCCGGCAGCCAGCACAAGAACGTCCGGCCTCTCCGCCCGCACCACGTCAGGCGTCACCGCGTGATTCAGGTGCACGGCTACCTTGTTCTTCCGCAACTCCCTTTCCTGGTAGCGCACGAACTCGATGAGCTCCGGGGTCTCGCAGTCTTTCACGATAGCGGCCAAGGGGACCAACCCTCCAAGCCGGGGGGCCTTCTCGTAAAGTGCCACCTCATGCCCTCGTTCGGCCGCCACCCGCGCCGCTTCCATGCCACAAGGCCCGCCGCCGACCACCAGCACCTTCTTGCGGGCTTCCGCCGGCCGCGACTGGTACTCGGGCATGATCTCCCGGCCCAGGGTGCCGTTGACCCGGCACTCCAGCTTCTTGTTCTTGTTGCGCATGTCGAAGCAATGGAGGCAACCGAGACAGGGGCGGATGTCGTCGAGCCGTCCCTCCTTGATCTTGTTGGGGTACTCCGGGTCGGCAAGGAGGCGCCGTGTCATTCCGACAAAATCGAGACTGCCCTTGCGCAGGTACTCCTCGCCCATCTCGGCATCGATCCGGCAGGCGGTCCACAACGGGATCTTGACGCCTTTGCGCTTGACGGCCTCCACCAGCGGGACGTTGGCGCCGTCCCCCCTCCGGCTCCAATCCATCCCCGCCGGCAGATCGAAAGGGGGTTCAGGGTAGTAGAGACGGTCGGGCTGGAGCAGCCCTCCCCTGTGGCCGTATCGCTCCGCCCGGCAGTTGATGCCGTCGGCCACCTCGGCCACGAGCTTGGCCATCTCGGCGCCCTCGTCCATGGTGATGCCCAGCGGGTTGTTGTACTCCACGATGTTGAACAGAGTGTGGACGGCGAAGGTGGGCCCGCAGCGCCGCTTGGCTTCGATGATGATGTTGCGCAGAAAGCGGGTGCGGTTCTCGTAACTCTGTGGACCATACTCGTCTTCACGCTTGTTCCAGATGCGCGACAAGAAGGTATTGCCCTGGTGACAAGTACCGTGGTTGATCTCGCACGCATCGAACCCGGCTTTGTACGCCCGCTCCGCCGCCGAAGCCCAGAGATCGATCTGGTCCTCCAGCTCTGCCCTGGTCATCGCCCGGCAAGGCAAGAAATCGGGGCCGGGCAGTTCGGCCTCGGTCATGGCGGAGGCAGCCTTGATGTCTCTGATCTTCGGATCACGTGGCAAGAGGCCGGTCGGATTCCAGGGCCCGGCGTGCTGGAACTGGATGGACACGGGGCAACCCAACTTGTGCACAGCTTCGGTCAGACGAGCGAACCCCGGGATGAACCTGTCGTCGTCCAGGTGGAGCTGCACTCCTTCGTAACTGCCGTCAGGCCGGTAGTGCACGTGCTGGATGCCCAGCGGGTACTCGACCCCGCACGACTCCACCACCAGAAACCCGACCCCGCCCCTGGCCAGACGTTCGTAGTAGGCGATCATGCGCGGGCCGCACGTCTGATCAGGCTCCATATAGGACGTGCCGTTGGCCGTCTTTATCATGCGGTTGCGGGTCTTGACCGGGCCGATCATGCCCGGCTCCAGCAGCTTTTCGAATCGCTGGGTCATGCCTTGGTATCTCCCTTCAAGTTCTCGTCCACGACCCGGGCCGCCGCCGCCATGGCGTCGGCGGAACGCTCGAACGCGTCACGCTCATCCGGCGCTAGTTCCCACTCTTGTATGCCCTGAACTCCACCTCTGCCAACCTTGACCGGAACGGAAAGACTCAGCCCCCGCCGGCCGTATTCCCCGTCCAAGACCACCGAGCACGGGAAGAACTCCCCAGTGTCGAGGGCGATGGCGCGCGTGAGAGCCGCCAGACCGACGGCGCTGGTCCATCCCGCTGTACGGCCGGACTGCAGCTCCTCGTAGCGCCTGAGGACAGTGGAGATCTCGTCCCGGACGGCCTGCTTCTCGGCCTCTCCGAACGAGACGGGCCGGCCATCGATGCGGGCCGAGCTGAAAAGCGGCACCTGGGTGCTGCCGTGCTCGCCTATCACCATGGCCTGCACCTGGCTGGTCTTGACCCCCTTGGTCCTCGCTACGATCTCCCGGAAGCGCGTGGAGTCGTTCAAGGAGTAGCCGACCACTTGCCGGCGGTCGAAGCCGCCCACGAGCCAGGTGGCGTAGCTCAGTGGGTCGATGGGATTGGTGGCGGTGATGACGAACGCGGCCGGGCAGTAGCGCTTCACCGCCAGGGCCACGTCGCGGACCAGGGGGATGTTCTTGGGAAGCATCTCCATGCGGTCGGCGATCAGGCCTTGGGGAACCCCCGCTGCGTTGATGACCACGTCCGATCCAACCAGATCCTCGTAGGTGCCGGCCTTCACACTCACGCCCAGAGTCGACATGGCCGTGTTCATGTCCAGCGCGTGCTGCTGGACCACGTTGGGCCGCACGTCGATGAGCACCAACTCCTCGACCAGGCCCGAGACCCCGATATAGAAGGCGGCAGGCGCGCCAACCGAACCGGCCGCGCCGACGACAGTGATCTTCATCGTCTCTCCGTTTCCCCGGACTTGATGTACACGAAGACCTCCTGCAGATGCTCGAGCATGATCTCCCGTCCCAGTTCGACATCCCTGCTCTTCAAGGCTTCCAGAAGGAGTCTATGGCTTTCGATAGACCTCAGAGACGTCACCAGCTTAGGGGGATTTCGCATCAGAATGCCGCGCAATACAAAGAGCAAAGCGTTGACCACGATCTCAAAGACGTAGTTCTTGGCGGCACAAGCCACCAGCCGGTGAAACTCGAGAACCGAGTCCGTCGACATCCCGCCCGCGTCGATCTGCGCACGACTTTCGGCGATGTTCTCTTCGAGAAGCCGGATGTCCTCATCGTCGGCGTTCTCGATCGCGAACCTGACGATGACCCCCTCGATAGCTTTCCGGGCGACATTCACCTCTTCTACACTCACCGACTCCATCCTCAGCGCATCCACAAAGAGGCCCGCAATCGCCTCGGCGATGGTGTTCTGTACGGTCGTGCCACCCGTGGCGCCCTTCTTGGGCGTACCCAGGAACCCCGTCTGCTCGAGTGTGCGCAGCGCTTCGCGAATGGTCTGACGGCTCACGGCGAAACGGGTGGCCAGCTCGGCCTCGGAAGGAAGACGATCGCCCGGCTTGAGGGAGCGATCAAGGATCGCCTCCTTGATGCGGGCCGAGATGCGTTCGAACGAACGCTGACTTTCCAGCGGGTAGAACAGATCCTTGGGAGGTCCCGTCATGCCCTTCCTTTCGTGACCCCTTGGCGAATTGTCCATTTGTCCGTCATTAGCACACTATGGCATGTTCCCCCGCGAACAGCAAGATTCGTCAATTGGCGGCCCTGAAGCTCCCGTTCGCCTGCGCGGCCGGAACATCACGGCGGAGACGTGTCACCTGCGCCCCGCCAGGGCCTTGACAAGACGGTCACCCAAGCCCGATAGTGTCCAAGCATAAGTTGGTAGTCGTTCACCAACCAGATCCAACCTCGAAAGGGACCAGGTCTTGGCTCACGATACCGTGATCCTCAGCGCGTGCCGGACCGCGACAGGGCGCTTCTTGGGCAGCCTGTCAGAGGTGCCCGCGGTGCAAATGGGTGGCATCGTGATCGCAGATGCGGTGAAAAGAGCGGGGCTGGAGCCGCCGGACGTCCAAGAGGTCATATTCGGCAACGTGCTCCAAGCCGGTCAAGGCCAGAACCCGGGCCGCTTGGCCCTCCACGCCGCGGGCCTGCCGGATGAGATACCTGCCGTGACCGTCAACAAACTGTGCGGCTCGGGCATGAAGGCCGTCCACTTCGCCGCCCAGACCATCGCCATGGGAGATGCCGAGGTGCTGGTCGCCGGGGGCATGGAGAACATGTCGCTTGCGCCCTATCTGCTGGCCAAGGTCCGTACCGGCTATCGGATGGGCGACGGCGTCCTGGAAGACCACCTGCTGCGCGACGGGCTCACGTGCGCCGTGAATAATTATCACATGGGCATGACCGCGGAGAATGTCGCCGCCCGCTACGGCGTTACCCGCGAAGACCAAGACACCTACGCCCTCGAGAGCCAGCGGCGGGCCTGCGCGGCCGTGGCCAACGGTCTGTTCAAGGACGAGATCACACCCGTGCCCGTCCCTAAGAAGAAGGGCGGATCCGTGCTCTTCGACACCGACGAGCACCCCCGGCCGGAGACGACTCCGGAGGAATTGGCCAAGCTCAAGCCGGCCTTCAAGGCCGATGGTACAGTGACCGCCGGCAACGCGTCTGGTGTCAACGACGCCGCGGCCGCCCTGGTGCTGACCTCCCGGGGATTTGCCGCGCGGCGGGGTCTGAAGCCCCTGGCGAGGATCGTGGGCTGCGCCTCGGCCGCTCTCGACCCGGCCTACATGGGTTTGGGCCCTTACCACGCCACGCTCAGGGTCTTGGAGAAGACTGGGATGTCTCTGGACCAGATGGACGTAGTCGAAGCCAACGAGGCTTTCGCCGCTCAGGCCCTGGCGGTGGCCCGCCTACTCGATCTGGACATGACCAAGACCAACCTTTGCGGCGGCGCGATCGCCCTTGGTCATCCCATCGGCGCTTCGGGGGCGCGCATCCTCACCACGTTGCTGTACGCGCTACGCCGCACGGGCGGGAGGTACGGACTGGCCGCCATGTGCATCGGCGGCGGACAGGGCATCGCCACCATCATCGAGGCGCAATGAATGCGCCATCCGGATCGACCGCACGGCCTTCTGAGTCAAGCGGAACCGTCCGCCTGCCCGGAGGCGAACGCAAGGCCCAGATAGTCCAGGCCACGCTGCGGCTGGTGGCGGAGCACGGCTTGGCCGGCGCCAGCATGTCGCGCATCGCCGACGCGGTTGGTATCTCCAACGCGGCGCTCTACCGGCATTTCGCCAGCCGCGAAGACATCCTCATCGGCGCTCACGACGCGCTGATCGAGCGGGTCTTCTCCTGGCTGAACTCCTCGAAGGCGCCGCGGGTCATCGACCGTCTGCGCGAGATGGGCGGATCTCACGCCCGCATCTTTTCCAAGGACATCGAGGGCTTCAATGCCCCTATGTTCCAGTTCATCTCGTGGATCCCCAAGGACCGGGTGCGTGACCACGTGGTACGGCGGCGAGTGGAGATGCTCGATTGGTACGCGGGCCTCATCGAGGAAGGCAAGGCCCAGGGGAACATCCGTTCCGATATCGAGACCGACCTGATAGTCTCCGAACTGTTCGCCTGGATCTGGTGGGAAGACCTGAGCTACCTTGAAGGCCTCGACACCGAGACCACTCTGAGAGGATCGGCGAACATGTTCGACCGGCTCCTCGCCCGGATCAGCCCCGCACAGAGCTCCGAACCGCGGAGGTAACGAAAATGCCCAAGTCGCTGGTCGCCATATCCAAGGGTGACGATCCCGAGAAGATGGTCGCCGAGGTCTTCGCCCTGTTGGGAGGAGTGGAGAACCTGGTCAAACCGCGTAGCACCGTAGTCCTCAAGCCCAACGCCGGCCACCCGGCCGCGGCCGAGACCTCTGTGAACACCAGCCCCGAGCTGGTGGCCGCAGTCATCAAAGAAGTGAAGAAGGGCAATCCGAAAGAGGTCATCGTGGCCGAAGCGGCCGCCATAGGCTGCGACTCGCTCCACGTGTTCGACGTGAGCGGCATCGGCGCGGCGGCCGAGGCCGCCGGCGCGCGTCTCGTCGACATTAAACGCGAGAAAGACCTTATCACCATCCCCATCCGGGACGCGCGCTCCGACTTGAAGAAGGTGAAGCTCCCCCGCTTCTTGCTCGAAGCCGAGCACCTCTTCGACCTGCCCATCTTCAAGAGCCACGCCAGCATGGTGTTCACCTGCGCCCTCAAGAACATGAAGGGAGTGGTGCAGGACATCACTCACCAGCAGATGCACATGACCGACCTGGCCGCGGCCATGATGGACGTCTGGTCGGTGATCCGCGCGGACCTTATCGTCGCCGATCTCATCCGCCCCGCGGAGGGGTTCGGCCCACACACCACCATCCCGGTGGACTTCGGTTGCGTGGTGGCGAGTAAGGACCCGGTGGCGCTGGACGCCACGGCCTGCCGAATGGTGGGTCTCGGTATCGACAAGGTGGCCTACTTCGGGGCGGCGGCCGAGCGCAATCTCGGCTACTTCGAGGAGGAAGACATCGAGGTGGTGGGCCGGACTATCGCGGAGGTCCAGAAGGACCTCTGGTTCCCGTACCTCGAGGGCTTCGACACGTGGCCGCAGTACACGTTCCACACGAGCAACGCCTGTAGCAGCTGCGAATCTCTGGTGGCCTTCACCATGGAGAAGCTCAAAGCTCTGGGCCAATACGACAAGAATGCCGGCTGTCACATTGTGGTGGGTTCGAAGCGCGACGACGAGATGCCGCAGGGCGTCGATCCGAACAACGTGATCCTCATCGGCGACTGTGTGAAACGCTTCCGCGGGAAGGGCGTGGGCCACTGGTCGGCGGGCTGCCCGCCTCTGGAGCCGCACCCCCTCTGGGTGTTCATCGACCGCGAGGACCACTTCGAGATGGAGCCCTACTTCAGGGAGCGCATGGCGCAAGACGAGAAACCGTGGGTGGAGCACATCGAGATGATGCGCGAACAGAGGCGGAAGGACCAAGACGAGAAGGGCTGAGCGGCCAGCGCGCGCCGCGCCGAAGTATCAGGCCGCCCGGTGGGTACTCGGCGGCCGGGACTTCGGCCCAAGCCCGCCCGCGCCGCCATGGCGGGCTGCCGGGGAATGACGCTTCGCCGCGAGAACGCGATGGCCGAGTGCGAGACAAGGACGCAGGGAGCGCGCGTAGCATCGCTACGTGCGCGCCTGAGGACGAAGTATGGCGCCGGCCAGTGCGGTCTGGCGGCCGAGGTTTCGTTCCCCGGCGACCCGCACTGGCGTTAGACGTGCATCCCGCCGTCGGCCATGAGAACCGCGCCGGTGGTGAAGCTGCTTTGGTCCGAGGCCAAGAACAAGACGGCGCGCGCTATCTCCTCCGCACGCCCGTGCCGGCCCAAGGGGATGATGTGGTTGAGGAACTCGGTGCCGTCTTGGCCGACCACCTCGGTGAGCTTCTCCTCGATGCGGGTTTGGAAGCTGTTGTCGATGGGACCCGGCGCGAGAACGTTGACGCGGATGCCCCTGGGCGCGACTTCCTTGGCGACCACCCGGGCCAGGCCGATCAAGGCATGCTTGGAGGTCGCGTAGGCTGACACCCCGGGATCGGCTGTCACACCCATGATGCTCGAGGTGATGATGATGCTGCCTCCGTCGTTCATGTGCGGCAACACGTATTTGCAGGCCAGGAACGACCCGCGTACATTCACAGCCATGACGTTGTCGAAGACGTCCTCGGGGTACTCCGTGATGGGTCTGATGACGCCCGACACTCCGGCGTGGCTAAAGAGCACGTCGATCTTGCCCCACCTGGAGACCGTCTTTTCGATGTAGCGCTGGACATCGGCGGATTCGGACACATCGGCCGCCACAGTCTCTAGTCTGTCAGGACCCACGTCCAGCGCAGCGGCCGCCAGGCCCAGTGATTCCTGGTTGCGGCCGACGAGCGTCACCCGCGCGCCTTCGCTCAATAGGATCTCCGCACTGGCGAAGCCGATGCTGCCATAGCCGCCGGTCACGATGCAGGTCTTTCCGTCCATGATGCCCATGGCGGGAGTATACCAAGGGAGCCGGACGAAACCGCTACTGCTTTCGTCCAACACCAGAACGCCTCAATGGGCGAATCCCCCATGGAGCTGGTCTCGCGTCCCGGAGCCACCCAGATCGAGCGCGAAGAGCTCCACTCATTCCTGGTGACGGTTCGCAGTGTGATAGAAGGCGTACTTCGACATCAGGTTCTGGATGTCCAGGTAGGCCTCGACGCGGGCCAGTCTCTGCTCAAGGGTCATCGCCTCGGTGTATCGGCTCATACGCTCTCCTGCTCACGATGATCTAACGACGTCCCCTTGCTACAGCTTGCCGAAAACAGAAGAAGACTGTGGCCTGCAAGTCCGACTTGCAGGCCACAGCGTCAGGCAGCTACGCCGGCTACCGCTAGCCGGCCCTCCGCGTCAAACTACGGCGTCGGAGGAGCCCAGGTCACGCCGGTGAACCCGGCGGCCTTGGTGAGCACCTTGATCATGTTGTCGGTGATGCCCAGTTTTTGCGCGCGGGCCATGCAGTCGGCGGCGCTGGCTTCAAACAGAAGTTGATACCAGGCAGCCTGGTCTTCGGCGGTCAGCGAGCCCACCGTGACACCTGCGTCCGCAAGAACCTTGAGGTTGGCCTCGGTGTCGGTAGCGTCCAGCTCAAGGCTGAAGGCTTCAGCGTCTTTGGCCGCGTCTTTGAAGATCTTCTGGGTTTCCGGGGTCAGCTTGGCCCAGGTGTCGAGGTTGACCGAGAAAGCGTTGCCGGCCGCATAGGTGCCGTCCCACATGTAGTACTTGGCGACCTCATACCATTTCAGGTTGACGGTCGGGACGAAGCCCATCTGAGTCGCCTCGATGACCCCGCGCGACAGGCCTTCATAGGTGTCCGGCGGGAAGGTCTGGACGACGGTGTAGCCGAGAGCTTCGAACGCGGGGATCGAACCGCCGGCGCCGAACTTCTTGCCCACCAGCTCGGACAACTTGGTGAACGGGGTCTTGGAGATGAAGACGTTGCCGCCCCCTGAGGTGAAGCCAAGGTAGATGAGGTTGTTGGCCGCGGCTTCGGCTTGGATGAGAGGAGCGGTTTCGGGATCCTCAAAGGTGAGGTAGTTGAAGAAGTCGACCGCGGTCTGCGCATCCGGCGGGGCCCACATAGGGAAGTTGAGCAGAGGCACTTGGTCGCCATACGGCGGGTGGCCGAAACAGATCATGTCCACCGAGCCGGAGCTGACCAGGCCGAGCTCTTCCATCGGGTTGCCAAGCTGGCCACCGAAGAAGATGTCGAACGTGACCGCGCCAGCCGTCGCGTCCTCGATGTAGTCGCAGAAGTGCTGGATGATCTTGCCGCCAGATTCGGTCTGCTGGAATGTGCTCGCATACTTGAGAGTCATCGGTTCCTGCGACGCCCCGGTGGTGGACGTCTCGGCGGCCACGGTCGTGGTGGTCTGCGCCGCGGTGGTGGCCGTGGTGGCCCCTGTCGTGGTGGTCTCTTCGCCACCGCCACAGGCGACGAGCACCATCGCTAGGACAAAGACCAGCACAAACCCTAGGATCAACGCTTTCTTCATTACATGCCCTCCTTTTGCTTTCCTCGGTAAGCCCCCGACAGGCCTGCCGAATTGCCCATACTAATTGCTGCGTCAGAACTGAACCAGATCTGGGATGAAGGTCACGATCTGTGGGACCAATGGCAGGATCAGAGCCACGACGAACTCCACTATGAAGAATGGCCATATCCCCTTGAATATCTCCCCCGGATCGATCCTCAGCGCGCTGGCGACGGCAAACACGTTCATCCCGATCGGCGGGGTCAGCCCCGCCATCTCGCCCACGAAGACAAGAATGATGACGATCACGTAGGGGTCGTAACCTACGGAAACCAGAAGCGGCACGACGATGGGGATCGTGATGATGAGAATGGACGCGATGTCCATGATGCAGCCGCAGAACACATAGAACACGAGAACGACAAGGTAGACCGCGTAATGCGGCATCTGAACCGTCGTGATCCAATCGGCCAGGTGGTCGGGAAGCCTGCTCAGCGAAATGAACCGGCTGAACATAGTGCCGGCGATGATGATCGGGAAGAAACCGGCGTTCATCACCACCGCTTCCCAGGTGGCTTTGATCATGAACTTGAGGCGGACGCCGCGGACGAGCCCATAGATGAGCAGTATCATCGAGCCGATCGCACCGCCGACCGTGGCAGAGAACCAGCCCCAGAAAGTCCCGCCGATTACGAGCGCGAAAAAGACCAGCACGGGCAGCAGAAGCTTGAGCGACTTCAGCCTGTCCATCCAGGTGATGGTGAGGGTGGACGCCCCTGGCACTTTGCTGGGCCAGACTCGGTGCAGCACCAGCACCACGCAGCAAAGCAGGACCATGAGGAACAGCCCTGCGCCGATGCCGCCCATCAAAGACCGGCCTATCGAGTAGTTGGTGAGAACGCAGAAGATGATGATGGGCATGCTGGGCGGGATCAACGAGTCCAACGCTCCCGAGGCGGTGATGCAGCCCATCGACAGGTTCCTGTCGTACCCGTGCTTCACCAACTCCGGCATGGCGATCTTGCAGAAGACCATGTTGGCCGCGACCGACATGCCGCTCACGGCTCCGAAAAGCGCGTTGCCGGCGATGGTGGCCATCATCAGGCCGCCCGGCATCTTGGCGGTCCATTTCTCCATGGCGGTGTAGGCGCCCTCTCCTACTCCCGTCTCGCCTGCCAGCACCCCCAACAGCATGAATAGAGGCAGCACCGCGAACGAGTACGAAGCCGCCAAGCTGAACGGCGCCTGCGTGAACTGAGTGATGGTGAACTTCCAGCCCCCCAGGAGCATGAACCCCACGAAGCAGACCGAGAGCATGGACACGAAGATGGGGATGCCCGACAGGATCATGATCAGCATCACGGCGAAGCCGGCGAAACCCACGATCGTCTGCGTTGCCATGTGTGTCTGGTCCTCGTGTCCTGTGGTCTATTCGGACGCCGGCGGCGCGATGCCTTGCTTCTTGAGTTCCTTGGCCGAAGGAGCGTATCTGCCCCTTCGCTCTCTGAAGTTGATGAGGTCGCGCATGCCGGTGACCACGAATCCCCAGGAAAGGAAGAAGCAGCCGACCATCAAGCAGACCTGGAAGGGCCACAGCGGGAATTTCCAAGTACCGGCCGCAGCCTCTTTGGTCTGCCACATGCCCTCGAGCTTGTAGTAGCCGCGATAAACGACGTACATACATGCCGCAAAACCGAGGAAGGAGCCGAAGGTGCGCACCCCGACCTTGAGCCATCGGGGAAAATGGTTCTGGGCCAGTTCGATGGATACACTGCCCCTGTCCATCTGCACATAGGCGACCGCCAGAAACACCAGCGCGACGTTCATGTACGTGATGAAATCCACCGAGCTGGGGATCGACTTGTGCACCCCCGGCATCTTCCAACCGATCGTGTCGACCACGCACACGATGACCACGCTTAGAAGAGCGAGGCCTGCTAGGTACGAAAGCCACTTGGTGAACCTGGTGTACCGACGATCGAGCCTGCCGAACCAGGTGTCGGGGAATTCGGGGGGAGCCATGCCTCCCGGCTCGGCAGCGGTCCCGGGCTCAGCCGTGTCGCCGGGCGTAGATCCTGGTTCCTGCACAGCCATCAGCAACTCCTTGACAGTGTGTAAGAGAAGGCGCGGTCAAAGCCGGAAGCCCCGGCGAGCCCCCTCACCACAAGCGATCTTTCAACACTTTGACAGACCGACCGGCAAGAAGTCAATAGACCGGACTAATAGATAAACCTATCGGCCAATTGCCGACTTGTTTGACACTCGGACCCGCCACGTACTACCCTGGACACCTTGTCTTGGGTCCCGCAAACCGAAGCCCTGGAGGGGTTTTGAACGCGAGCGTCGAACTCGGCCAGCAGCTGGGGTTCTGGACCCTCGCGCCTTTCGCCTGCATGCTCCTCGCGGTCGCCGTCATGCCCTTGACCTGCGGATGCTGGTACGACCGCCACCGGAACAAGGCGATCGTGGCCTTCGTGTTGGGCGCCCCCACGCTCGTCTATCTTCTCGCCCGTTTCGGCGACCTGGGCCTGGAGATCGCAACCGGAACGGCAGAGGAATACGTGTCGTTCATCATCCTCCTCTTCGCTCTGTACACCATCTCCGGCGGCATTTATCTCACGGGCAATTTGCTCGCCACTCCGCGGGTCAATCTCGGTTTCCTGGCGATCGGCGCGGTGTTGGCCAGCTTCATCGGCACGATGGGAGCTTCCATGGTGCTCATCCGTCCCCTGCTGAGGACCAACTCCGAGCGGAGCCACGCGCGGCACACTGTGGTGTTCTTCATCTTCGCGGTGAGCAACGTGGGGGGCCTCCTCACCGCCCTCGGCGACCCTCCCCTGTTCTTGGGGTTCTTGCGCGGCGTCCCCTTCACTTGGACACTCCGCCTGTGGGCCGAGTGGCTGGTCGTGGTGGCGCTGGTGCTGGCGGCCTACCTGGTCATCGAGTTCTACTACTACCGCAAGGAGCCATGCGCCTCGCGGCGTATGGACGTGGCCGACTACGTCCCCATGCGGCTGAAGGGGTCGATCAACCTGATCCTGCTGGCGCTGGTGATAATCGTGGTGCTCTTTTCCGGACCCCTTGCCCGCGCGGGTGAGGCCGTCCATTTCCCCTTCGTCCGCGAGGTGATGCTCGTCGTCCTCGCCATCCTCTCGCTCAAGCTGGGGGCGCGGGGCCCCCGAGCGTCGAACCACTTCAGCTGGGGGCCCATCATCGAAGTGGCGGTGCTGTTCGCGGGCATATTCGCCACCATGATGCCGGCGCTCGCGCTGCTCCAAGCCCACGGGGGCGAGATCGGCCTGACTCAGCCCTGGCACTACTTCTGGGCCACCGGGGGGCTCTCGTCCTTCCTGGACAACGCCCCGACCTACCTGGCCTTCACATCGGTGGCGCAGGGACAGGTAGGAGTCGACACGGTAGGCGCGCTCACGGCGACTCAGGTCGTCCCCGGCCTTGGCTTCTCTCCCGCCGCCTACTTGGCGGCCATCTCCTGCGGAGCGGTGATGATGGGCGCCAACACGTACATCGGCAACGCACCCAACTTCGCCGTGAAGTGCATCGCCGAGCACTCCGGCCTCAAGATGCCCTCCTTCTTCGGCTACATGGGCTATTCGCTCGCCGTGCTCATCCCGACCTTCGCCATCGTGACGGCCATCTTCTTCCTGTAGAGAGCTCTCGAGCCCCCACCAGGAGCAGGGCCCCTACGACAGCGATCATCCCCAAGCCTTCGAGCACGCCTGGCCGCTCGCCCAGTTGGATCCACGCCGAGACTATCCCAACCACGGGGGTCAACAACATGGCCAGCCCTGCCGTCCCGGCGCGCAGCGAGTGAAGGATGTACAGCCAGAGGATCCAGGCGAGAGCGTTGCCAAGGAGCACGTTGAAGATCAGGGCGACGATGAAGGTACCGGTCCATACCGGCGGACTCGACCAGGTGACGAGGGCGACGACGATGAGCGGCACCGCGCCGAGAAGCATCTGCCATGCGGTCAGCGACAGAAGGTCCACCTGGTGGCGCTTCCGCAGGATCTTGGCGTAGACCGCGCTCCCAGCCCAGCAGAGCGCTCC
>MELN01000003.1:0-190 GCA_001768675.1 Actinobacteria bacterium RBG_16_64_13
GACCGCCGAAGGCATCCAACGGGAACGCATCCATTTCGTGGGCAACACCATGATCGACACGCTCCAGGCGCACCTGCCCCGGGCCTTGGATAGCACCGTTCTCGCCGAGCTGGGCCTCACGCGCTCCGGCTACGCCGTGGTGACCCTGCACCGCCCCTCCAACGTGGACGAGCGGGAAGGCCTGGAAAGA
>MELN01000003.1:302-8754 GCA_001768675.1 Actinobacteria bacterium RBG_16_64_13
GCGCCGGAAGCTGTCGATCAACCTCTGCGATCCGCTGGGTTACATCGATTTCCTCGGCCTGCTGGCCAACGCCCGGTTAGTGCTCACCGATTCGGGGGGCATCCAGGAGGAGACCACCGTGCTGGGGATCCCCTGCCTCACGCTGCGCAAGAATACGGAGCGGCCGGTGACCATCACCGAGGGGACCAACCGGCTGGTGGACCCGGAGGACGTCAAAGCCGTGTTGGCGGCTGTGGATGAGGCCCTGTGCTCCCCGGCGCCCGGGCTAGGCCGGCCCGACTACTGGGACGGGCATGCGGGGGACCGGATCGTTAGGGCTATCTCGGGGTGGCTGGCGGGGCGTCTTCCTGGAAGCCAGCGACCGTCGTGCTCCACAAGCCAATAAACAAGAACAAGCAAACCGATCGGGGACCGTTGATCCTGGGCTGCCGCGGCATGCTCGGCCGCGCTTGTCTCCAGGCTTTCGGTCCGGACGCGAGCGGATGCGGCAGGGGTGATTTCGACATCGCCGACCGCGCCGGAGTACTCGCCCACCTCTCCCGCCTCTCTCCGGGCTTGATTGTCAACTGCGCCGCCGCCACCGACGTCGACCGTTGTGAGCTCGATCACGGCTATGCCGACACGGCCAACGCCGTAGGGGCCAGCCATGTGGCAGAAGCCGCGGCCATTCTCGGCGCGCGCTTGGTCCACATCTCCACCGACTTCGTGTTCGGCGGTCGCGAAGGTCGTCCCTATCGGGAGACGGACGAGCCAAGCCCCCTCAACTACTACGGCCTCTCTAAGCTGAAGGGCGAGCGCGCGGTGTTGGCCGCCCTGCCCTCGGCTCTCGTCGTACGCGCCTCCTGGCTGTACGGGGATGGCCCAGGTCACTTCCCGGCCCGGGTCCTCTCCTGGGCGAGCGAGCGCTCGGAAATCCGGATGGCCGCCGACCAGTTCGGCAGTCCGACATTCGCGGAGGACCTTGCCCGAGGGATCCGCGCTCTGGTCGCAACAGGCGTGCAGGGCGTCTTTCATCTGGCCGGTTCAGGCTGCGCCAGCCGCTATGATGTGGCCTGGGAGACCCTGGCCCTGGCGAAGCTGAACGTCACGGTGGTGCCGGTCTCCGCCTCCGAGTTCCCGTCGCCGGCGCCCCGCCCCGCGAACACTTGCCTCGATTGCACCAAGGCCGCCGGTCTGGGCGTGGACCTCCCTCCCTGGCGCGACGGCCTCGCCCGCTATCTCCGTACCAGCGGCATCAGCTAGAATGACCCCGGGGGACTCAGGCGGTTGTGAGGTGAGCGACGCATGAAGGGCATCGTCCTGGCAGGGGGCTCGGGTACCAGGCTGTATCCGGCCACGCGCGTGATCAGCAAGCAACTCATGCCTGTCTACGACAAGCCCATGATCTACTACCCGCTCTCCACCCTGCTCCTGGCCGGCATCCGCGACATCCTCATCATCTCTACGCCCCTTGACCTGCCTCGCTTTGAGGAGTTGCTGGGCGACGGCTCCCGGCTTGGTGTCTCGTTTTCGTATCGCGCGCAGCAGCGGCCGGAAGGACTCGCACAGGCGTTCGTCATCGGACGGGAGTTCCTGGCGGGCGGCCCTGCCTGCCTGGTGCTCGGCGACAACATCTTCTACGGCCACGGCCTGATGGAGCGCCTGCGCGCGGCCACTGCGCTCGCCGAGGGCGCCCTGGTCTTCGGATACTGGGTCAGCGACCCCGAGCGCTATGGCGTAGTGGAGTTCGCCCCCGATGGCCGCGCCCTGAGCATCGAGGAGAAGCCCAATGCGCCTCGCTCCAACTACGCCGTCCCCGGCTTGTACTTCTACGATGCCGAGGTGTGCGACATCGCCGCCGGACTCGCTCCTTCCCCACGCGGAGAGCTCGAGATCACCGACCTCAACCAGGTCTACCTCTCTCGGGGGAAGCTGCGGGTAGACAAGATCGGCCGGGGCATCGCCTGGCTGGATACCGGCACCCACGAGGCGCTGCTCAAAGCCTCGCACTTCATCCAGGTGATCGAGGAGCGCCAGGGGTTGAAAGTGGCGTGCCTGGAGGAGATCGCCTACCGGCAGGGGTATATCGGGGCGGAGCAGCTGGAGGCGGAGGTGGCAACAATGAAGGGTAACGCCTACGGCGCCTACCTCGAACAGCTTCTGAGGGAGGGCTAGTGGCCGGGCACGAGACAGAAACAACGCAGGGGGACCCCATGATCGACGGCGTGCAGGTGCAGAAGTTGCGGGTCATCCCCGACGACCGCGGCCGCCTAATGGAGATCCTGCGCTCAGACGACGAGGTCTTCGAGCGCTTCGGTCAAGTCTACGTGACTACCACCTACCCAGGGGCGGTGAAGGCCTGGCACATGCACCGGCTGCAGACCGACCACTTGGCCGCCATCCATGGCATGTTCCGCCTGGCTCTGTACGACGCCCGCGAGGGGTCGCCCACCCGAGACGTCCTCCAGGAAGTCTTCATGGGCGTCCACAACCCGATGCTCGTGCGCATCCCTCCCGGTGTGTACCACGGCTGGACGTGTATCTCGGAGGAGGAGGGGATCGTGGTCAATGTTCCCGATCTTCCCTATGATCGTGAACACCCGGACGAGTATCGCCTGCCGCCGGACACGCCCGAGATCCCCTATGACTGGTCCCGGAGAGCGGGTTAAGCCCGTGGAGCAGGAGACCACCCACACACCGGTCGTGGTGCTGGTGACCGGCGGTTGTGGCTTCATAGGGAGCAATTTCATCCGGCACCTGCTCTCGACTGATCCCACGATCGGCGTGGTCAACGTGGACGCCCTCACCTACGCCGGTAACCCCGAGAACCTGACCGACGTCGAGGCCTCCTTCGGCAACCGGTACCGCTTCCACCACGGAGACATACGGGACAGCGCGGCCGTCCGTCGAGTCATGGGCGGCTGTGACACCGTGGTCCACTTCGCTGCAGAGAGCCATGTGGACCGCTCCATCTCCCTGGCCCACGATTTCATCACTACCAACGTGGAAGGCACCTACGTCCTCCTCGAAGAGGCGCGCCACGCCGGCATCCGTCGCTTCCTGCATATCTCCACCGACGAGGTCTACGGCTCCACCGACTCCGGCTCCTTCCGCGAGACCGACCCTCTGGCTCCCTCCAGTCCCTACTCCGCCAGCAAAGCAGCCGCCGACCTGCTGGCGCTCTCCTACCGCACGACCTTCGACCTGCCCGTGTTGATCACGCGCAGCACCAACAACTTCGGCCCCTATCAGTTCCCGGAGAAGCTGATCCCGCTGTTTGTGACCAACCTCTTGGAAGACACCCCCGTCCCGCTCTACGGTGACGGCCTCAACGTCCGCGACTGGATCTACGTGCTGGACAACTGCCGAGCCCTGGACACCGTGCTCCGCCACGGCGCCAGCGGCGAGGTCTACAATGTTGGGGCCGCCAATGAGGTCACCAACCGGCACATCACCACGTCGCTCCTCGAACTGCTGGGCGCGGGCGAGGATATGGTCAAGTACGTCATCGACCGCCCCGGCCACGACCGCCGCTACTCGGTGACCACCGACAAGGTGCGGGCGTTGGGCTGGGCGCCACAGCGCAGTTTCGTCGAGGCGTTGGCGGAGACAGTGGGCTGGTACCGGGACAATCCCGGCTGGTGGAAGAAACTGACGCAGCGGGCCGTCCTCTAGGCCGGCGAGCGGAAGAATCGGCGTGAAGGGCACCTTGATCCAACCGGTCATCCTCGCCGGAGGCTCCGGCACCCGGCTCTGGCCGGCCTCACGCCAGAATCATCCCAAGCAGTTGCTGGCTTTCGCCGGTCCCTACTCGCTGCTACAAGAAACGGCTCTGCGGGCGCGCGATTTCGCCGCCGTGCCCACCATGCCCAACCCGGTCGTGCTGACCAACGAGGAGTACCGGTTCGTCGTGGCCGACCAACTCCGGGAGATTGGCGTCACCCAGCCCCTTATCGTGCTGGAACCGGTGGGCCGTAACACGGCCCCGGCCTTGACCGTGGCCGCCCTGCTGCTGGCCGATGGGGCGACCGATCCGGTGCTTCTGGTAATGGCCTCCGATCACCTGATCAAAGACGTGCCCGCCTTCCACGCCGCTGTGGCCGAGGGCGCCGGGCAGGCGGAAGCAGGGATGTTGGTCACCTTCGGTATCACCCCCGACCGGCCCGAGACCGGCTACGGTTATATACGCACGGGTGGGCCGGCGCCGGGGGCGGCGACGGCCCGTTTGCTGGCCGGTTTTACCGAGAAGCCCGACGCCGTAACCGCTGAACACTACCTGGCCTCAGGCGACTATCTGTGGAACAGCGGCATCTTCATGGTGAAGCGCTCGGTCTGGATGACCAGCCTCGAGCGGCACCGGCCGGAGATCGGCGCCGCCTGTCGAGCCGCGGTAGCCAACAAGAAGACTGACGGCCTCTTTGTCCTGCTGGACAGGGACGCCTTCGCAGCCTGCCCGTCCGACTCCATCGACTGCGCGGTGATGGAACGGGTGAGGCCCTCTTTCGATCCCGAATCTGCCGACGAAGCACCCGACATCCCTGAAGCCGTGGTCGTGCCCCTGGATGCCGGCTGGTCCGATGTGGGCGGATGGGCGGCCATCTGGAGCGTCTCCGCCAAAGACGAGGCGGGCAACGTGGTACGCGGGGACGTCATTCTCGAAGACACCCGAGGCACGCTGGTGCACGCCGATTCTCGCCTGGTGACGGTGCTCGGCGCCGAGAACCTGGTAGTGGTCGAGACCGCGGACGCGGTGCTGGTGGCCGCCAAGGACAAGGCCCACGACCTCAAGCGGCTGGTCGCCCACGTCCAGGAGAAGAACCAGGACCTCACCATCGAGCATCGCCGGGTGCATCGCCCATGGGGCCGGTTCGACTCTATCGACAGCGGGGAGCGGTTCCAGGTGAAGCGCATCGTGGTCAGTCCCGGGGCCAGTCTGAGCCTGCAACTGCACCGGCATCGGGCCGAGCACTGGGTGGTAGTGCACGGCATCGCGGAGGTCACCTGTGGGGATAGGGTGTTCCGGCTGGGCGAGGACGAGTCCACCTACGTGCCTCTCGGCACGCCGCATCGGTTGGCAAACCCGGGAACGGAGCCGCTCGAGATAATCGAAGTGCAGTCGGGCGACTACCTGGGTGAAGACGACATCGTCCGCCTGGAAGACAGTTACGGGCGGCTGGAACCGTAGCTACTTAGGCGCCGCCCATGGCCGCCGGCGGCCGCTTGGACTATCATGACACCCGCGCACGCCGCGCGACATGGCAGAGACGGGATCGACAGGAGAGCATGGCTACCACCCCAGACCAGCAGGGCCGGCGCAGCCGCATCTTCCTGGCCGGGCATACCGGCCTGGTTGGCGGCGCCATACTGCGGGCGTTGCAGGACCACGGTTACGAGGATCTGGTGCTCCGGACTATCGACGAGGTCGATCTCACCGACCAGGCCCGGACACGGACATTCTTCGCCGAAGAGCAGCCCCAGGTAGTCATCTTGGCGGCCGCCCGGGTGGGCGGGATCATGGCCAACTGGGAACAACCCTACGAGTTCATCCAGGAGAACCTGGGCATCGAGCTCAATGTCATCCACGAGGCTTTCAGGGCCGGAGTCCGACGCCTGATCTTCCTGGGTAGTTCGTGCATCTACCCCCGGGAGGCGCCCCAGCCCCTCAAGGAGGAGTACCTCCTCACCGGACCGCTGGAAGAGACAAACCGTCCGTATGCCATCGCCAAGATCGCAGGCATCGAGCTGTGCCGCAGCCTCAATCGCGAATATGGCACGAGCTATCTTTCGCTCATGCCGACGAACATGTACGGACCGGGCGACAACTTCGATCTGGAGACAAGCCATCTGGTGCCGGCATTGATCAGGAAGTTCCACGAGGCCAAGATGACCGCCACAGCGCCGGTCACGCTCTGGGGCACCGGGAGACCCCGGCGCGAGCTGCTCCACGTGGACGATCTAGCGGCCGCCATCTCCATGCTCCTGGAGGGCGAAGGCTGGTCGGATATCCCCGACGGCCTCGTCAACATCGGCACCGGCACCGATGCCACCATCGCAGAACTGGCCGAGACGGTGAGGAAGGTCGTGGGCTACGGCGGTCCTATCGTCTGGGATACCGGCAAACCGGACGGCACTCCGCAGAAACTGCTGGATGTGAGCCGCGCGCGCGCCCTGGGTTGGGAACCGCGGATCGGACTGGAAGAAGGGCTCAAGCGCACGTACGATTGGTACTGTGGAACCGTGCCGGAAGGAGAGAGACGCACGTGACCAAGACGGCTTTGATCACCGGCATCACCGGGCAGGACGGCGCCTAC
Organism: Actinobacteria bacterium RBG_16_64_13; assembly: GCA_001768675.1. GTDB lineage: Bacteria > Actinomycetota > Thermoleophilia > RBG-16-64-13 > RBG-16-64-13 > RBG-16-64-13. The sequence goes on from MELN01000003.1 coordinate 6,593, forward strand.
CTGGCCGAGCACCTGCTGGGCCTCGATTACACGGTGCACGGCGTCAAGCGCCGCTCCAGCCTTTTCAACACCGATCGCGTGGACCACCTCTACCAGGATCCTCACAAGCCGGGCGTGCGCTTTTTCATGCACTTCGGAGATATGACCGACGCCACCAACCTCATCCGCGTCGTGCAGGAGACCCAGCCGGACGAGATTTACAACCTGGCCGCTCAGAGCCACGTGCAAGTCTCGTTCGAGACCGCCGAATACACCGCCAATTCGGACGCTCTAGGCGCGTTGCGCCTGCTGGAAGCCATCCGCATCCTCGGGCTGGAGAAGAAGACCCGCTTCTACCAGGCCTCGACCTCCGAGCTCTTCGGGCTTGCGCGCGAGTCTCCGCAGAAGGAGACAACGCCCTTCTATCCACGAAGCCCCTACGCGGCCGCAAAGCTCTATGCTTACTGGATCACGGTGAACTACCGGGAGGCCTACGGCCTGCACGCCTCCAACGGCATCCTCTTCAACCACGAGAGCCCCATCCGCGGTGAGACCTTCGTCACCCGCAAGATCACCCGGGCGGTGGCCCGCGTGGCCCTCGGGCTGCAGGACGGCCTCTATCTGGGCAACCTCGACTCCATGCGCGACTGGGGCCACGCCCGCGACTTCGTGCGCGCGATGCACCTCATGCTGCAGCAAGACCAGCCGGACGACTACGTCATCGCCACGGGCGAGCAGCACTCTGTGAGGGAGTTCCTCACCCGCGCGTTCGCCGAGGTGGGGATAGGCCTCGCGTTTCGGGGTCGAGATCTGGAGGAGCAGGGCATCGTGGAGAGTGTGGACCCGGAGTTGCTGGGGCAGGCCAGGAATGGCTACGGGCCCGCGATTGGGCCTTCGGGGAACGAGGGGCAGCCGGCCCCCGGGCAAGTCCTCGTGCGTGTGGACCAGCGCTACTTCCGGCCTACGGAGGTCACAACGTTGCTGGGCGACTCGGCAAAGGCCCGGCAGCGCCTGGGCTGGGAGCCGAAGGTCAGATTCCCCGAGTTGGTCCACGAGATGGTGTGGGACGACCTGGCCGAGGCCCAGCGGGACGAACTTTGCCGGCAGGAGGGGTTCCGGGTGGTGGGGAATGGGGAGTAGGAGCGAGGTGCAGCATGATTCCCGGTGCGCTCAAAGCCTTGCCCGTGTCTGGCTGTGGAAGAGTCGTTCTTCTGCCAATCGAATCGGCCGATGACCTCGAATTGCTTCGCCTCTGGAAGAACGCCAATCGAGACTCGTTCTTCTTCAAGGGGCTCCTATCTCCGGACGACCAGGCCGCCTGGTTTGAGGGCTTTTCCACCAGGCCCGACGATTTCATGTTCGTTGTGGTGGCCGACGGCAGGAAGGTCGGCTGCATGGGCTTTCGCAAGCTCGAAGATCTGGTCGACGTGTATAACGTCATCCGTGGCTCCCCGGTGCAACCGGGAAGAGGCGTCATGGGCCGAGCGCTTACCGCCATGCTCCGCTTTGCATCACGCGCATACCATCTGCCCGTCACGGCAAGAGTGCTGAAATCCAACCCCGCCACTCAATGGTACTTGCGGAACGACTTCGAAGTAATCGAAACAGCGGACGACCACTTTGTCCTCCGCTGGCGAGAGCAAGATTCTGCTGACGCCTCGTGCGCTTGGTCCAGTCCGGGAGATCGGGGGTAGGAAATGATTTCCGTCTTTGGCTCGTCCGTAGGTCCCGAGGAGCTGGAGGAGGTCCGCTCGAGCCTCGAGTCCCAATGGATGGGTATCGGGCCGAAAACCGCGCAGTTCGAAGAGCAATTCGCGAAACGCCTGGGGCTTCCCGGGTTCACACTGCTGGATAGTGGTTCAAACGCCTTGTATATGGCGGTGAAGCTGCTCGACTTGCCACCCGGCTCCGAGGTGATCCTCCCCTCGTTTACCTGGATCTCGTGTGCTCATGCGGTGGTTCTCGCTGGTCATGCGCCGGTATTCTGCGATGTGGAACTGGATACTCAGAACGTTTCGCGTCGTACCGTAGAGCCTCACATCAGCTCCCGCACCCGGGCCGTGATGGTGGTCCACTATGCAGGCAAACCCGTTCGTGTTGAGGAGATCCGAGATCTCGGCTACCCGGTGATCGAGGACGCGGCGCACGCCGTAGACTCGCAGTTGGGAGGACATCCCTGTGGC
>MELN01000003.1:8768-15369 GCA_001768675.1 Actinobacteria bacterium RBG_16_64_13
CGGCATATAGAGTTTCGACGCCGTCAAGAACCTCGCCATGCCGGAGGGCGGTGGGATCACCGCGAAGGACCCGCAATTGATGGAACGAACCAAGCAGCTTCGATACTGTGGCGTTGGCAAGTCAGGTTTCGAGGCGGCCGGCCGGAAGAACGAGCGATGGTGGGAATACAATGTTGTTGCGGTCTTCCCCAAGCTGATTCCTAACGACATATGTGCGGGCGTAGGGCTGGCTCAGCTGGGCAAGCTGCAGGCGAACCAGGCTCGTCGGCTGGCGATCTGGCGTCACTACCAGCACGAGTTCGCCGATCTTGCCTGGCTCGTGCGGCCTGTCGAGGCTGCGGGGGACGAGCGCCATTCATATTTCACGTACGCTGTGCGGGTGCTCGGAGCAAAAAGGGACGCTCTTGCTCAGTATCTATTCGATCAAGGTATCTACACCACGCTCCGTTACCATCCACTGCATATGAACCCCATCTACGGCTCCACGGCGAAGCTGCCGGTATGCGAGCAGCTCAATGAAGAGGCGCTGTGCCTGCCGTTGCATCCGCGGCTGAGCGACGACGATGTGTCCGCGGTTGTGACAGCCGTCAAGGGTTTCGCACGTTGACGTACGCGCGCGCCGACGTCGTGAGCCGTCCGAACCGTCTGACAGAGATCACGCTGTTTACCCGTGGAGATGCACTCAAGGTCTCCACATGGTCGGGCTTGCCCCACGGTTGCGCGGAAGCTCTAGAGGCAATGGGAGTGACAGTCCACAGGGTCGACACCAGCCCTGGCCGCCGGATCCAGCGCCTCATCAGGTACATTTACCGCTTGTCTCGCGTCCTGAGATTGGACGACGGGTACCTACGCCAGGTCATCGTCAGCCGAGCCGAACGGCACAATGTGAAGCAGGCGTGCCGGAGCTACCCCGGCTCCCAGTGCAATCTCTTCCTGACCTTCTCCTTCTCATCACGCAGCTCTTCTGATCTTCCCGCCGTGCACTACTGTGACCAGTGTTTCGCGGAGCTGCTTGAAGGCCAGGGCCGCGCCGGCTTGTCGCGGGGAGAGAGGCTGCGCTTGGCCCAGGAGGAGCTAGCGCTCAACGGAGCCGCTCTCCTGCTTTCAACGAACAGCCACTGCATCGAGTTTCTCACACGTCGATACGGACTCCGCCACGTGTTCGGGGCGCCTGTCTACGGCATGAACCTGACCGGGTATGGGGGCGAACCGCGTCCGCCCTTCGAGTCGAAGTCCGGCAGCAAAGACATTGTGTTCGTCGGCTCCTCGCTCGCGAACCGCGGGCTGGATGTGCTTCTCGAAGCATTTCGCCGGTTCAGCCTATCGACCGGTCGCGAGTACTCGCTCCACATCGTCGGCTTCGAAGAGGGCGCCGTGCCAGGAGACTGGCCGAGCACACAGTGGCACGGCCGTCTGGACAAGAGCGTTCCTGACCAGGCACGCCGATACTGGGGGCTCCTGGAGCAGGCTCGTATGTTCGTCATCCCGAGTCGCAAAGGGCCGCTTCCCGGCGTCATCCTGGAAGCGCAGTACCTGGGTACACCCGTCATCACGACGAACGTCTGGGGCGCGGAGCAGCTGGTCCAGGATGGCAAGACCGCGCTCGTGCTCGAAGAAGCGACCCCGGAGTCTGTCTACGAGGCGATGAGCCGCCTGGCTTCAGACCGTGACTTGTGGGGAGAGTTGGCTCGTAACGGACAGGAACACGCCCTGCAATGGACCTGGGAGCAGGCGGCCGCTACGCTTCTTGAGCAAATGGAGCTCGTTGCCGTGGGCCAGAATCCTCATGGGGGTACTGATCCGGAGCGCGCCGGCGCCACCACCGTGAGAGAAGTGACGGTCTTCACCATCGGCGATTCTCGCAGCCCGTCCACATGGTCGAACGTGCCTTACTGCTTCGCCGAGGCGTTGCTCGCCAAAGGGATGCGGGTAAACCGTGTGGACATCAGCCCTTCGCGGACTGCAAGCGCGATCTGCGACGGGCCGATCTGGCGCACCCTCCGAGTAGCCTCGAGACGTTACCCGCACACCTATTCTCGATCGCTGGTCAACTACGTGAACGTCAAGCACAGGATCAAGAAGGCGCTGAGGGAGCACCCGGACGCCGATGCGAACATCTTTCTCAGCTTCAGCCACTCTTCGGCGGGACTCTCGCGAGCCCCGGCCGTGCAGATCTGCGATTGGCCCTACGAGCACTACTTCGGGCAGTTCCACGAACAGGAACCCGACCGCTTCGAAAAGCGCTCCATCCGGAGGGAGAACAAGCTCATCGAGCGATCGGACCTCGTGATCTCACTGTTCCCAGGCGCCGCCGAGCACATGGCGGCGCGCTATTCCAAGGGGAACGTGCGCTATCTCGGAAACGCCGTGAACTCCCTGCAGGAGCCGCAGGAGGGACCCGCCCTCGACAAGAAGAGCAGGTCGGCTGCGTTGCTGCTCGTCGGGAGCAAGAAGTACCTGGAAGGTGCGCGCTGCCTGATCGCCGCCTTTGAACTCCTGAAAGAAGAGTATCCCGGCCTCACCCTCGACTTGGTCGGCCTGAGTGCCGGCGAGTTTCTTCGCCTACCCGAGGGTGTGACCTGCCATGGCTATCTTGACAAGGGGGCTCTCTCCGACCGAGAGCTCTACTACTCGCTGCTCCAGTCGGCGAAGATCCTCATAAACACCACGCCGAAATGGGCGGCATTCTCAGCGACCCTCGAAGCGATGTACCACTACACTCCCGTGATCGTCCCTCCCGGCGCTGAGTTCGTTCAAATGTTCGGGGCGAACATCCCGTTTGGTCGATACTGCGAAGAGAACGAGCCGGAGCCGCTGTCGCAGGCGATACGAGCCATCCTCTCGGACCCTTCCTATCCTTCCCTCTGCACTGCGGCCAATCGCGCGGCCCGGGCTCATACCTGGGATGCTTTCGTGGACCGCCTCATGGAGTCGATCGATAAGTTGGCCACGAAAGCTCACGTTTGAACTGGACGACTTCAGCGAAGATACTCAGCGAACATCTCTCACGGCTCGTGGCCGAGCGACGCTAGGCTGAGCCGGGTCTTATTCAAGGAGAACACATGCGGAGGAGCGGTACGGAGGGGGTGTCGACGGCCGGGGGGTTCGTGGTCTACGAACGCAGGCGCGGCTGGGTAGCGCTCGACCTGCGCGAGCTGTGGTCCTACCGCGAACTGCTCTACTTCCTCACCTGGCGAGACATCCTCGTTCGCTACAAGCAGGCCGTGCTGGGGGTGGCCTGGGCGGTGCTGCAGCCCTTTCTTACGATGATCGTCTTCACGGTCGTGTTCAACCGGCTGCTGAACGTAGAGAGCGGCGACTCGAGAGTACCGTACGAAGTCTTCAGCTTCAGCGGGCTCCTGGCCTGGCAGTTTTTCGCCGGGGCCCTCACGCGCTCCGGGGTGAGTCTGGTCGGTAACTCCAACCTCTTGACCAAGGTCTACTTCCCCCGCTTAGTGATTCCGCTCTCCGCCGTACTTGCCGGCCTGGTCGATTTCGTCATTTCCTTTGTGATCTTGCTCGTGTTGATGGCCGCCTATGGCATCGCCCCCACATGGCAGACGGTATTCCTACCCTTGTTCGTCCTTCTGGCCATCGTCTCTGCCTTGGCGGTCAGTTTGTGGCTGAGCGCCCTCAACGTGCTCTACCGCGACGTACAGTACGTCATCCCCTTCCTGGTGCAGCTGTGGATGTTCGTCAGCCCGGTCATCTACCCCATCGACGAGATTCAAGCCGGGGCGCTCCGCATCGCCTTCTCTCTCAACCCGATGACCGGCGTCATAGGCGGCTTCCGCTGGGCTCTTCTCGGTCAGCAGTTCCCCGGACGATATATGTGGATATCGATCGCTATGGCAGTAGCGCTGCTTCTCGGCGGTCTCTTCTACTTCAGGCGCATGGAACGGGTGTTCGCCGATGTGGTGTAGCCATGAGTGACGTCGTTCTGCGCACTACCGGCCTGAGCAAGATGTACCGCATAGGCGGCGAGCGTCAGGCGTACCGCACCTTGCGCGAGACGCTCGCGCAGCTAGCCAGGCGGCCCATCGAGCGAATCCGCCACCCGGGTGCCGCAACACATGCCTCGGAGGTGCTCTGGGCACTGAGGGACATCAACATCGAGGTCAAGCGCGGCGAGGTGCTCGGCGTCATCGGCCGCAATGGAGCCGGCAAGACCACTCTTCTGAAGATCTTGAGCCACATCACCGAGCCGACCGAAGGTCGAGTGGAGATAAGAGGACGGGTCGGAAGCCTTCTTGAGGTAGGTACCGGTTTTCACGCCGAACTCACCGGCCGCGAGAACATCTACCTGAACGGCGCCATCCTGGGGATGACGCGGACCGAGATCAAGCGCAAGTTCGACGAGATCGTCGAGTTCAGCGAGATCGGGCGCTTCCTTGACACTCCGGTGAAGCGGTACTCGAGCGGCATGTACGTGCGCCTTGCATTTGCCGTGGCGGCTCATCTCGATCCCGAGATCCTGATCGTCGACGAGGTCCTCTCCGTCGGCGATTTCTCCTTCCAGCGCAAGTGCCTGGGAAAGATGGAGGACGTCGCGGGCCACGGCCGCACCGTGCTCTTCGTCAGCCACAATCTCACTGCTGTGACGTCTCTGTGTACTCGAGCGATCCTCTTGGACAAGGGACGACTTCTTGCCGATGGTCCTGCCAGGGATATCGTGGGGGGCTACGTCTCCAGTGGGGACGAGAGGGAGTCGTCGAAGGAATGGTGCGCCGACCGGGCGCTCGGCGACGAGCGCGCCCGTTTGCTGCGCTTCGAGATCAGACAAGATGGCCGAGAGGCGCGGGGGGGCATCAGGAGTTCCGAGACGATCGAGGTGGCGCTGACGGTGAAGATCGATCGTCCGTCACCCAAGCTTCAGATCGGCTTTGAACTACTTGACGGCGACGGCGTCGAGATACTTCAGACCTTCCACACCGACTGCGAGTCGCTTGAGGTCCTGCCCGCAGGGATCCACGCGCTCTCGTGCGACATCCCTCGGGGTCTCCTGAACGCGGGGCGCTATCTACTGCGTCCCCTGGTGGCCCTGTACTGCGAGGAGTGGCTGATCAGCCGAGCGGACGAGGCAACGCTGAGATTCGACGTGACGTTCGACCATTCGCCGTCCGAGATGTGGTACCACGCCCGACAGGGCGTGCTGGCTCCCTGCCTGCAATGGCGGCAATCAACGGCGCCGGGCGCCGCGCCCGCCGATGTCTAGCCGAACAGCAGCGTCCGAGCTGATCGAGTGCCCTGCGTGCGGAGGGCAAAGGCTCAAATCGTTCGGCCCTCCGCGGGTCATCGATTCGGAGATCGTAAAGAGCCGCCCAACGGCGGTCTGCCGGTGCTCAAGATGCGACCTGCTCTTCTTCGTCCCCGTCCATCCGAGCGTCGTCCTTCTGGATCAATACTCAGGCCTCGCGGGCGATCTGTGGACCGGCGACTTCCGGCCGGACTGGACGCTGGCACGCCGGGCGATCGTGGACCGTATGGCGACGGGAAGCATCCTCGACGTGGGCTGCTGGACCGGTGGCTTCCTCGCCGCGCTCCCGTCCCAGTACGACAAGTGGGGAGTGGAACCGTCGGGATGGGCGCGCGACCGGGCGACCGACAAGGGCATCGCGCTCGTCGGCAACTCCCTTGAGGACTTGGTGGCGAGCAACGCCGCATACGACGTCGTAGCTATGATCGATGTCATCGAACACATCGCGTCGCCCCTTGAGGCTCTCTCCCTCGCACTAGGGAGACTCAAGGATGGGGGCATCCTCGTCATCACCACGGGTGACTCCCGGGCCCTTCCCTGGCGACTGATGCCGCGCGACTACTGGTATTACTTCACAGAACACGTCTGTTTCTTCAGCCAGCGATGGTTTCGGTGGGCGGCCGCGCGGCTTGATCTCGAGATCGAGGAGGTCACCCGTTTCTCTCACTACCCTCCGAAACGGCGTGGAACACCCCTCTCGGAACTGGCGAGAGCCTGTGCCTCTCGACTCCTCGGCGGACCGCAGGCTCTGCCCGTGCGGCTGGCGCGGCGCGTCCACCTGTTGCGGGGCCGCTCGGAGACCTACCACTGGCGGGATCACATGCTTGTCGTCCTGCGCAAGCGCTGAGGTAGGGTATTCTTCAATCGGCGAAAGTCAACCGACGGGTGGGTAAGTGAAGATACTGACGCTGATAGCTATGGCCGCGTTGTTCGCGTTCCTGGTGTGGCGTTCGCGTAGAAATCCACTGTTCCTCGAAGGCGGGGCCGCCTTTCTCGCTTTGGGCCGCAGTGCGTACATGGACCTGCTCCCTGATCAAGTGGTCAGGACCATCTTGGGGATTGGGGTCACGACGGGAGACGTGATCTTCGCCGCAGTGCTGCTGGGTTGGTTCTACGCGCGGCGGCAGCGCCCCGCGCCGCGCATGCGCCCCCCTAGGCGGTGGGTCGGCCTGGGTCTTGCCATGCTCATCTTCCTCGTGCTGGAGTTGGTGCTTCCACTGGCCACCCCTGGCGCCTTCCACCCGCTGAGCATCCTGGGGGCGCGCGATTGGTTCTACATCCCCCTCGGCTACCTTCTGACTCTGGGCATGCTGCGGCGCTTCACCGCGGATGAGACCACGCAGT
>MELN01000004.1:0-1516 GCA_001768675.1 Actinobacteria bacterium RBG_16_64_13
CTGGTGCGTTCACCGTCGCCCCCCTTTTCCGCGGCGCTCTCGCCCGCTGCTTCCCTGCGTCAAGAGCGCTCCCCGAAGCCTTCCCGACACAACTACACTATTCGCAAGCAAGTTCCTTGTCAAGTGGGAAGCGACGGGGAGCGAGGGAGCGAACCGAAACCGGTGTAGCGAGGTATGCCCGCGGTGCGTCCAGAGAACAGGGTCAAGCGGGCCTAGCCCCGCTCGGCGCCTCGGTCTTTTCCAATCCCCTTCAGCATCACGATGTGCACCGTCACGGCGGCGGCAACCGCGAACAGCAGTATTCTCAACCACAGCGCCTCCGCGAGCAGAACCGCTGTAACCGTGATCATCCCCCACAGGAACAACACGACCCCCGCCTTGACCCTCCAGGTAACTCCCCGCCCGTTCAGATAATCGTCCAGATATCGCCCGAAGACCCGATTGCTCACCAGCCACCGATAGCAGCGGAGGGAACCGCGCGCATAACACGCGGCCGCCACGATCAAGAAAGGCGTGGTGGGAAGCACAGGTAGCACGACCCCGAGGATGCCGACGGCCAATGCTAGAGAACCGCCCACCAGGAAGAGGCCGCGGCGCAGCCGGCTGGGGGACACGCAACCTGAGGACGAGCGAGAGTTCATCCGCGTAGCATAGCAACCGCTGGGCCGGCGGGCCGCAAAACGAGCCAACGCGGGATTGCGTCGCCGCGCCCATTGGGTAGAATCAACCGAGCAAGGCCGCTGCGAACAAGGGGGGTCCCTGTGCTGACCGAGATCCACCACCTGCGCGAGTTCAAGATCTTCGAGGAGTTGAACGAGCGAGAGCTGGAAGTCATTGCCAGCATCGCGAATACCGACGAAGTGGAGACGGGAACCATCCTGACCAGGGTCGGTACCTCACCATCTACTCTCTACCTGATCATGAAGGGACTTGTCAGCATCATGACCTCGGGTCCAGAAGGCGAGCAAGTCACGGTTGACCAGGTGGGACCCGGCCATATCGTGGGGTGGTCGGCGCTGACAGGTACGCAGATGTATACGGCCTCGACGGTCACCGCGGAGCCATCGACACTCATCGTGATCAACGGCCGCAAACTCCGCCAGATCTTCGAGGTCAACAACCACATCGGCTACCGGGTGCTCAAGGGGATCGGCTACACCCTCGCCCGCAGGATGGCCGCCATTGAGACCAAGATCGCGGTCAACAGCGGCGGGAAGGGGTAGACACGAGCGCGGCACCTGATTTCGAGCAACGGGTAGCCACTCATGTGGCGAAACTCGGCCGGGAAGAGTTCCGAGACCTGGAGAGAGAGGTCGCCAGGAAGCGCCTCGCCTGGCTGGAAAAACGCGGCTATGCGCCGTCCCCGGGCCGGGCCCTGCCGGCGGCCCCCATCTCCCCCCGCCAAGCGTACGAGTTGCTCTTCGTCGACTACATGGGTCTCTCCACCGAAAAGGTGCCTTTAGTCGAAGAGACGGACGAGCGAGTCACCTGGCTTTCGGCGAATCCTTGCCCGACT
>MELN01000004.1:1559-1983 GCA_001768675.1 Actinobacteria bacterium RBG_16_64_13
GCCGGTCGGTGTACGAGAAGCCCACCCAGGTCTTCTTGTCGCGCCTTGATCCCCGGCTCCGCTTCGTACGGGATTACTCCGCCATCCGTCCGTATGCCTCCTACTGCAAGGAGCGCATCGCGCGGCTCGACCTCGAAGGCCTGATGCGGGAGGCTATTCAGGAGGCCCTGGCCGCCAAGGCCGAGGGCAATAAGGGGTACGGGGCGGTCTTTGTCATGGGCGAACGGGTGATCGCCCGCGCTCACGACACCGCCGCGACCGAAGGTGACCCCAGCCTGCACGGGGAGTTCAAGGCCATCCAGGGGGCGGCGGCTACCCTGGGCACTCTCGACCTCTGCGGGGGACTGCTCCTCGCCACCTGCGAGCCCTGCCCCATGTGCATGGGCCTGGCGATCTGGTCGAACCTGACCACGGTCATCTACGG
>MELN01000004.1:2020-4309 GCA_001768675.1 Actinobacteria bacterium RBG_16_64_13
CATGGTGCCCGCCGCTGAGATCGCCGAGCGGTCGCCGTACACCGTGGAAGTTATCGGCGGTCTGCTCAAAGAGGAGTGCGACAAGCTCTACGAGTAACGGTGGCGCCGCCCCAGGCCGACCGGCTTCGCGGAGCCGCCGGTCGCCGTCCGCGGCAGCCGCACCCAGCCGTCGACCCTCAACCGCCGGCCGGCCACTACCGGTCGCTCAGGCAGCGCCCTTGTCGCTCTCCAGGTAGTCTCTCAGCGCCTGCGCCAGAGTACGGAATATCCAGGCCCGTTTCGCGTCGTCGGTCTCCAGCAGCGTGAACCGAAACCCGGGATGCGGCGTGTAAAAGCCGGTCAAGGGGACTACGCAGATGCCGGTAGAGGCAAGCAAGTGGTAGACGAAGCGCGCGTCCGGAGCCGCGCCTTTGCACTGTCGCTCAACCACTTCGCGCAGTGTCGGGTCGGCGATGGGCAGCCGGTTGTTGTGGTTCAGCGCGCCGTGTTCGAACAAGGCGGTCATGTAGAACGCGCCCTGGGCCGGGTTCACCCTCACGCCGGGGATCGAGCCGAGTTCCCGCAGAGCCTCCTGGGCCCGCTCCGCGTACATCCGGGCGCGAGCCTCCAGGTGGGCCGGGTAGCGCGGGTCGTCGAACACTCGGGGCACGGCGAGCTGCGGTCCGCTGGTCGAGCAGACTTCCAGTCGCTTGGCAGCGACGAGCGAATCGACGTAAGCGGAGAAATTCTGGTCCTGATCCCGGTTGAGCACTTCGATCCATCCGCAACGCGACCCCGGCCAAGGCAGCTCTTTCGAGATACCGCGCATCACGATCGCCGGGACGTCGGGCGCGACTTCGGAGAGGTGCACGGTCTCGACCCCTGGGAACACCATGTGGATGTAGATCTCGTCGGCCACCAGGAAGAGCCCGAACTCGCGGGCGAGGGCGACGATCTGCTCCAGCACCTCCACGGGGTAGACCGCACCGGTGGGGTTGTTGGGGTTGATGATGAGGATGCCGGCGATGGAGGGGTTCTTCTCGATCTTCCGTCGCAGGTCCACGAGATCGGGCAGCCACCCGTTCTCGGGATCGAGGTCGTAGGTCAGGTGGGGCAGCGCGCAATGGGCCGACTCGGCGGACGAGTGCGTGCTGTAGGCAGGCGAGGGGCCGATGACCCGCGCGTGCGGACTGAGGAACCCGTAGACTTTGGCCACCGCATCGGCCACGCCGTTGAAGAAGATGATGTCGTCGGCCGAGACTCGGGCACCCGCCCGCGCGTTCACATGGGCGGCCAGGGCCTCGCGCGCTTCGCGAAAGCCTTCGGTGGGACAGTAGCCCCACGAGTCGTCGATCTCCACGACCTCATGCAGGATCTCGCGGATCCAGGGGGCGATCTTCTCCCCCTTGGCAATGGGGTCGCCGATGTTCTCCCACGTTATCTCAACCCCGTAGCGGCGCACCAACTCGCCGAACTTGACGATGTCGCGAATGGCGTACGACAGGTGCGCGGACGAGGGGCTGACCAGATTCGCCCTCATCAAAACTCCCCAATCAACTGAATAAGGAAGGAGGTCAGTATACAGGACGGGGACGCCCGGTTTTCCTCAGTGGGCGATGGGACCTATCACGTAGGAGAAGATGATGCGGCCCGTGGCTGGTACGCTGTAACGCGATGGAGCGCTCCCGACAGAACTGGGTACTCGCGGTCATGACCATGTCCGGGTTCGTGGCCACGTTCATGGGATCGTCGGTCAACATAGCGCTCAAGCCGATCGAGTCGGAGTTCCATATCTCCGCGGTGATGCTAGGCTGGATCTCCCTCTTCTATGTCCTCGCGGCGGGCGCGATTCTCATGCCGGCGGGGCGGGTCGCCGACCTCTACGGGCGCAACCGCGTGTTTCTTATCGGGCTGGTGGGATTCACGATCACGTCCTTCGTATCCGCCGCCGCGCCTTCGGGAACAGTGCTCCTCATCATCCGGGTGCTCCAGGGCCTGTTCGCGTCCCTGCTGTTCGCCACCAACATCGCCATCTTGACCCTAGCCTTTCCTCCCGAGACCCGAGGCAAGGCCCTCGGCGTACTGACGGGCGGCGTGTATCTGGGAATGACCCTGGGACCGGTGCTGGGCGGGATCATCACTCACAACACCGGGTGGCGAACCCTCTTTCTGTTCATTGGAGCCCTCGGTCTGATCAACGCCATCCCGGCGTTCTGGAAACTCCGCACCATCGAGTGGCGAGAGCCGAAGACGGCGCGTTTCGATGTGCCGGGCTCGGTAGTCTGGGCCGTGGCTCTCCCGGTCCTCCTT
>MELN01000004.1:4427-4677 GCA_001768675.1 Actinobacteria bacterium RBG_16_64_13
CCTGCTGCGGCGCAACCGGGTGTTCGCGTTCTCCAACGTCGCCGCCTTCGTCAACTACAGCGCCACGTCGGCCATGACGTTCCTCATGAGCCTCTACCTGCAGTACAACCGGGGCCTCAATCCCCAGCGGGCCGGTTATGTCCTGGTGACCGGCGTGTTTCTGCAGGCCGTTCTCTCGGTGGTGGCCGGTCGGCTGGCCGACCGCGTGAACGCCCGCCTGCTGGCCACAGCGGGCATGAGTCTCACCGTC
>MELN01000004.1:4858-7931 GCA_001768675.1 Actinobacteria bacterium RBG_16_64_13
GTGGCCGGACAGAACATCAGCATGGGCCTGGCCACCATGGTCTTGGCGATCGTGGTGGGACGGCACGAGATAGTGCCCGGCGACTATCCGCATCTGCTGACCAGCGTGCGCATCAGTTTCGTCATCTTCACTGTGTTCTGCCTCGTCGGCATCGCCGCCTCGCTGGTGAGACCGCACAAAGAACCGGGCGGAGATTAGACCTCGAGCAGGAGACCCGAGCCGTGATTCCAAAGCCTTTCACGCTCGAGCGCTTTTTCGCCAAACACGAATTCAGCGCGCGTTACCTACTCTCGACTTCCGACTGTCAGGGAATGCTGATGGCCGACCTGGTGGCCGGGGCCGACGAGGAGCTCCGCGCCCGCTGGGAGAGACTGACTCTCGGCTACACCGAGTCGCGGGGACTGCCGGAACTGCGGGCCGAGATCGCCGCCCTCTACGAGTCGGCGAGCCCCGACGACGTGCTCGTAGCCGCGCCCGAGGAGGCCATCTTCCTGGCCATGAACGCGCTGCTCGAACGGGGCGATCACGTGGTGTGCACGTTCCCCGGTTACCAGTCTCTCTACGAAGTGGCCCGGAGCATCGGGTGCGAAGTCAGTCTGTGGCGACCCCCCGAGGCCGAGGCGTGGCGGTTCGACCCGGCAGAGCTGGAGGCGCTCCTCCGCCCCAACACCAAGCTGGTGGTGTGGAACTTCCCCCATAATCCGACCGGCGCGCTGCCCTCGCAGGCCGACTACGAGCGCATGATCGCGGCGGCCGCGGCCGCCGGCGCCTGGGTCTTCTCGGACGAGATGTACCGGCTGCTCGAGCCGACGGACGAAGCGCGACTGCCTGCCGCCATCGACCGGTACGAAAGAGCGGTGTCGCTCTCGGGCATGTCGAAGGCGTTCGGTCTTGCCGGACTGCGGATCGGGTGGGTGGCCACGCATGACCAGCGGCTGCTCGAACGCGTGGAAGCGCTCAAGGATTACACGACGATATGCTCCAGCGCCCCCAGCGAACTTCTGGCGCTCATGGGACTGCGCTCCCGCGGGACCATCCTGGCCACGAACCGGGAGAGGGTGCGACGGAACCAGGACGCCGCCGGAGCTATTTTTGCTCACCACGCCTCGACCCTCGCCTGGATCCCGCCTCAGGGAGGCACGGTCTGCTTCCCGCGGCTGGCGAGTAGCGCCGCGCAGGCCGGCGACGCGACGCGGACCGGCGGCGCAGCGGACGGCGGCGCCGAGGCCTTCTGCGCCCAAGTCTTGCGCGACACGGGGGTGCTTCTCTTGCCGTCGACGGTGTACGACTACGGCGACAGCCACTTCCGGCTCGGACTAGGCAGAGACGACTTCGAGACCGGCCTCAAGGTGCTCGACGACTACCTCACCGCGCAGGCGCTATAATCCCCTGCCCCGCGCTGACCGGCGGGGCCCGGTGCAGATTGTCCTTTCCAACCCAGCGAGGAACCTGAAGCTTCATGCCGTCCGAAATGATCCGCAACGTTGCCATCATCGCCCACATCGACCACGGTAAGACGACCCTCATCGACTCGATCTTCCGCGCCGCGCGTGTCTTCCGCGACAACCAGCGCGTCGAAGAGCGGGTGATGGACAGCAACGACCTGGAGCGGGAGCGGGGCATCACCATCCGGTCCAAGCACTGCACGGTGGAGTGGGGCGGGTATCTCATCAACATCGTGGACACGCCGGGGCACGCCGACTTCTCCGGCGAGGTGGAGCGGGTGCTCTCCATGGTCGATTCTGTGCTCCTCGTGGTCGATGCAAACGAAGGCCCCATGCCGCAGACCCGGTACGTCCTGATGCGGGCCCTGCGCTTGGGCCTGCGCCCCATAGTCGTGGTCAATAAGGTGGACCGCCCCCACGCCGATCCGCACGGCGCTCTCGACAAGACCTTCGACCTCTTCCTCGAGCTAGGTGCCACCGACCATCAGGCCGACTTTCCCGTGGTCTACGGCTCTGCGCTCGAGGGCTGGATCGCGTACGAACCTGAAACCGGTGCTCGTGAAGGCATGGATGCCCTGTTCGAGACCATCGTGAAAGAGGTCCCGCCGCCCAAGGCCGAGCCCGATGCCCCCTTCCGCATGCAGATCTCGACGCTGGCCTGGAGCGACTACCTGGGCCGCATCGGCTGCGGGCGGGTTCTCGGCGGCACCCACCGCCGTGGCGACGAATTGGTGCGCACCTCGACTCGCTGGACCGGCGAGGCACGAGGCGGGATCGACCGCGAAGCCACCGGCTGCGCTGAGACCGACTGGGAAGTAACGGGTAGCGAGAACACCCGCAGCGCTCACCTGTGGGTCACGCGCGGCCTTGAACGCGAGGAAGTGGACGAGGTCCAAGCCGGCGACATCGTGTGGATCAACGGTCCCGACGAGATCACCATCGGCGACACGCTCTCGGCGCCCGATCTGCCCGAACCTGCGCTTCCTCCCCTGGAGATCGAAGAACCGACCGTCTCCATGTTCTTCCTAGTGAACACGAGTCCCTTCTCAGGGCGGGACGGCCAGGCGGTGACCCTGCGCCAGATTAAAGACCGGCTCGACCGGGAGCTGAGGGTCAATGTCGCCCTACGGGTGGAAGACCTGGGCCGTCCGGACGGCGTGAAGGTGTCGGGCAGGGGTGAGCTGCACCTTGGCATCCTTATCGAGGAGATGCGGCGTGAAGGCATGGAACTCTGCGTCTCCCGCCCCGAAGTGATCACGCACGAGGACGCGCACGGCCGGCTGCTCGAGCCCATGGAGCAACTCACCATCGACGTCCCCGACGAATACCAGGGCGTCGTCATCGAGAAGCTGGCCCAGCGCAAGGGCGAGCTGATGGGCATGCACAATGCCGGGACCGGAATCGTTCGGTTGGAGCTGAGCATCCCCACTCGTGGGCTCATCGGCTATCGGGGCGATTTCCTCACCGACACCCGGGGACTGGGAATCATGTCCTCGCGTTTCGTGGGATATGAGCCGTGGCGGGGCGAGGTGGCCCACCGCGATAGAGGCTCACTGGTGAGCATGGAGGACGGACCGGCCACCGGATACTCCCTGGAGAACCTGCAGGCGCGGGGAACGCTCTTCGTC
>MELN01000004.1:7957-8667 GCA_001768675.1 Actinobacteria bacterium RBG_16_64_13
CATGATCGTGGGCGAGCACTCGCGTTCCGGCGACCTGGCCTGCAATCCCACCAAGACGAAGAAGCTGGGTAACTACCGGTCCGAGACCAAGGAGATCGACGTGGGCCTCAAGGTCCCCCGCGAGATGACCCTCGACCAGGCCCTCGAATGGATCGCCGACGACGAACTGGTGGAAATCACGCCCAAGTCGGTGCGTGTGCGCAAGGCCATCCTCGACTTCGAGGAGCGCAAGAAGGCGAACCGGACCTAGACCGGGCCTCGCCGCGCCGCGTTGGCCGTCGCCGCCCCGCGCTGCCCTGTCAGGCCACGGGCGCCCCTACGGGATGTACTGCTCCGCGATGTTGAACACCTCGGTGCCGTCCCGAATGATCCACCAGGGCATCTCGTGCAGGTGCGCCGTCCCCTCGGGCGGCGAGGGGCCCCAGAAGCTCAGGAACACCGCCCACGTAGCCGGCTCGTCGAAGCCTCCCGGCCGGGTCGCCGTGGCTATCACCACGTCCGCCGAGATAGTGAATTCCCGCTTCATGGGATTCTGGTTGCGGATGTAGTAGTCGTTGTCCAAGAACTCGCCAGGCTGGATCTTGCCATCCTCGATGGCAGCCTGCTGCGCCGCGTCCCCGGTGAGCATCTCCGCGTAGTCGATGCTGAGATAGCGCTTGCCTCCCTTCTCCCACACCTTGTCGATGAAGCCCATGCCCTTGATGGTCCCA
>MELN01000004.1:8678-22765 GCA_001768675.1 Actinobacteria bacterium RBG_16_64_13
CTCGAAAGAGCCTCGGTCGTCGTAGTGGCGCCTGCTGTGGTCGTAGTGGCGGGCTCGGTGGTCGGCGCCGAGGTCGTGACCGGAGCTGTCGTGGTAGTGGATGGAGGCGAAATGGTCGTGGAGGGGGCCGTGGTCGTCGTGTCCACAGCAGAACTGCAGCCGATCGCTATCAACGCGAGTGACGCGGCCACAACAGCGGCCGCCAGAACCCACCATCTCGATTTCCGCACCAGCTTCATGGTCTTGCCTCCCCGCCGGAAGATCTCTGTTCACAACGATCCATCGTCATCTACTGTACCCGCAATAGCAGGATAGTCTACGCGCAACCGCGTATGAGGTATACTGTCTCAACTACAACAGACACGGTTGTCCCCCACGCTCTTTTCCCGGCCAGTCCGTTTCAGAATGACTTTTCGCCGACAGGCTGTGATTGGTACGCCTGAGGCAAGGATGCAGGGAGCGGGCGTAGCAGAGCTACGGACGCGACCGAAGACGAGGCATCAGGCCGCCAAGCGCGGCCTCGGTGGCCGAGATGTCATTCGGAAACGGGCCAAGAGACTCGACTGGATCAACTGCGTCTACAATCGCAGTGCATCCAGAGAGACGCACGGCAAGGAGCTATTCGCTTTATGAGTTTCGCTGAACTCGGCCTGGAACCAGGCCTCCTCAGGGCTGTTCAAAGCCTCGGCTACACCGATCCCACCCCCATCCAAGAGCAAGCTATTCCCCTCGCCCTCGCCGGCCGCGACCTTCTGGGTTGCGCTCAGACCGGCACCGGCAAGACGGCCGCCTTCATCCTGCCCGCCCTGCAACTCATGGGGCGTACTTCGGGCCCTGGCGGCCAGGGCGGCACCGACGGCAGGCCAGGCCATGGCGGCCGCCCCCCCGTCGGTACTCTGGTGGTGACACCTACCCGAGAACTGGCGGGCCAGATCGAGGAAGTGGCGGTTGCGTGCTCCAAGTACACGGGCCAGCGCATTGCCGCCGTCTACGGTGGTGTCGGCTACGACCCACAGATCAGGAAGCTGCGCAGAGGCGTCGATCTGTTGGTGGCCACTCCGGGCCGCCTGCTCGACCTGGTCCAGCGCGGTGACGTCGATCTCTCCCACGTGGAGATCCTGGTGCTCGACGAGGCCGACCGCATGCTCGACATGGGCTTCTGGCCCGACGTGCGCCGCATCCTCGCCCTGCTCCCGCCCAAGCGGCAGAACATGCTGTTTTCGGCCACGCTCACCAGCGACGTCATGCGCGTCGCCGGCCCGACGCTCAGCGACCCCGCCCGGGTGGAAGTCGCACCCAGCGCCACACCGGTCGAAGGCGTATCGCAGGCCGTCTACCCGGTGGCCGAGGCACAGAAGATCGACCTGCTCGTCCGCCTGCTGGAGGAAGAGAAGCTCGACCGGGTCCTCGTGTTCACGCGCACCAAGCACAGGGCCGACCGGGTGTGCCGCCACCTTGAGCGCAGCCGCATCAAGGGCACGGCCATCCACTCCAACCGCACGCAGTCGCAGCGCCAGCGCGCGCTCGACGGCTTCAAGGACGGCACGTACCGAGTCTTGGTGGCCACCGACATCGTGGCCCGCGGCATCGACGTAGACAGCATCTCGCACGTCATCAACTACGACCTGCCCTCGCAGGCCCAGGATTACGTGCACCGCATCGGCCGCACGGCCCGCGCGGGCGCCTCCGGTACCGCCATCAGCTTCCTGGCCGCGGAACAGGCCAACGAGTTGCGCGAGATCGAGCTGATGCTCGGAGAACCCCTGCCTTGCCGCGACCTGGAAGGCTTCACTTACATGCAGCGGTTGATCCCCAACCCGGACCGGACCGCGAAGAAGCCCAAGCCTCGCCTCGTCTACAACGGTAGCCGGCGGCGGCGCAGGTAGCACTGCTGGGCGCCATGGATGCCGATGGACGGCCCGGTCTGACCACCCCGGACGGCACGCCCGGCGGCACGTCCTGCGCCGCCGACCCTGCCGACCTCGTCCGTGCCAACCGCGACCTCTGGGATGGCTGGACCGAGCTCCACGTGCGTAGTGACTTCTACGACGTCGAGAGCTTCAAGGCCGGCCGCAACACCCTGGACGCCGTCGAGTCGGAAGGGGTCGGCGACGTTCAGGGCAAGTCGCTCCTTCATCTGCAGTGCCATTTTGGGCTCGACACCTTGTCGTGGGCGCGCCGCGGCGCCCGGGTGACCGGGGTCGACTTCTCCGAGAACGCGGTCGCTCACGCCCGGCGCCTGGCGCGCGAGCTGGCCCTCGAGGCCCGCTTCATCTGTGCCGACGTCACCGACACCGCGACGGTCCTCGAGGTCCTCGGCGGCGAACAGTTCGACGTGGTCTTCACCTCGCACGGGGTGATCACCTGGCTGCCCGACCTGCGTCCGTGGGCGCGCACCGTCGCCGGCGCCTTGAAGCCAGGGGGCACCTTCTTCCTGTCCGACTCCCATCCCTTCACGTGGATGTTCGATGAGGCGGCCGAGCCGGAACTTCGGTTCCGCTATGAGTACTTCGCCCGGGAGGCCATGCGCTGGGAGGAGAAGGGCTCCTACGCGGCCCCCGACGCCGATTTCGAAGGCGTCTCGTACTCCTGGCAGCACGCCTTCGAGGACATCGTCGGCTCGCTGGCGGGCGCCGGCCTGCAGATCGTCTCCCTCAAGGAGTACCCCTATCTGTTCTGGCGGTGGTTCCCCTGGATGGTCAAGGACGGCGACGGCGCCTACCGTCTGCCCGAGGGCGTCCCCGAGATCCCGCTCATGTTCTCGCTCACGGCGACCAAGCCGGCGACGACAAGGCCGGCACACTGAGTGCTAGCATAGTTTCCATGCAGATCGACGTCGCTCAGCCGCATGAAGTCTACGCCGTGCTCGAACTCGTCGAGGAGCTACTCATCGAGGTGGTCGACCAGGGCCAGCAGCTCTCCTGGATCAACAGGGAGAAGCTGCACGCCGACATCAGACGCAACCTCGGCACCGAGGCAGGCACGCGTGAAGGGCCGGGACGGCTGCTGGCCATCCTCGCCAAGGAGAAGAACGGGGTCGCCGTGGGCGTCCTCCTGCTTTCGCAGTGCTTCGCCCTCTACGCCGGCGGCGAATACGGCGTCATCGACGAGCTATATGTGCGGCCGGAGTATCGGGGTCAAGACATCGAGCGGCAACTCCTGGACGAAGCGGTTGCCATATCGCAGCGCAGGGGATGGCTGCGTCTTGACGTCACCGGCCCGGAAGCGGCGCAACACAGCGACCGCGCGGCCCGGTTCGCCCAAGGCCTGCGTCTCTAGTCCGGCCCTTCCGTGAAGGTCGAACCCGCCCGGGATCACGAGACCGCCACCGTGCTCGCACTGGTGAAGGCGTTGCTCGCCGAATTGGGAGGCGAGGGACAAGAATTCGCCGGGATCGATCGTGACAAGCTCCAGGGCGACATCGCGAAGAACCTGGGATCGGGACGATTTCTTGCTCTCCTGGCCAGGGACGACAGCGGCACCGCGATAGGAGTCCTGACCCTTTCCGAGAGTTTCGCCCTCTACGCGGGGGGCGAGTACGGCGTGATCGACGAGATGTACGTGCGCCCGCAGTTCCGCGGCCAGGGCGTCGGCCGGGCACTCGTCGACGAAGCGGCGGCCATCGCGCGTGACAGAGGCTGGTTTCGCCTGGACGTCACCGGCCCCGAAAACGAGTGCGACGAGCGGGCAGTTAGGTTCTACGAGCGGCTCGGTTTCGAGTTCACCGGGCGCAAGCTGCGGCGGCTGGTCTAGACGGCCGGACGTCCAGTTCCCCGCTCTCCACCGGGCCGTGCATACCGAGCCCCACCGCTTGGATCATACGATCGTCTACCCCCTTCGCGGTGCTTGGTCTCCTCCATGGTACCCTCTAGCGAGTATGGGGAGCGGCGCGCAACGGACCCACCAGGAGTCATTTCGTGACGATACGTGCAGCGCGCGAGACGGATCTCGAGCAGATCCTCGACATCTACAACCACGCGGTGGTCAACACCACGGCCACCTTCGACGTGGCGCCACGCTCGCTGGAAGCGCAGGAAGCCTGGTTCACGGCCCACGTCACGCCCCACCCCGTGATCGTCTGGGAAGAGGAGGGCCGCATCCTCGGCTGGGGCTCTATCAGTGCCTACGCCCCGCGGCCCGCGTACCGCTTCGCTGGGGAGGTCTCGGTCTATGTGCACGACGATGCTCGACGGCGCGGGATCGGTGAGACCCTCCTACGCGAGTTGATCGGTCTTGCCGCGACAGAGGGGCTCCACACCCTGGTGGGCCTGATCACCGAGGAGAACGAGGCCAGTATCCATCTGGCCGAGAAGACGGGGTTCCGCCGCACAGGCCTCTTGGAAGAAGTGGGCTACAAGTTCGACCGCTGGCTAGACGTGGCCGTGTACCAGCACAGGTTGGGCGCGTGAGCACGACCCCGCCCGCGCCAGCCGATGTCCCGCGTTTCACCGGCCTCACTTCCGCCGAAGTCGGCGAACGCATGGCCGCCGGACGGTCCAACGCCACGCCGCGGCCTGGTGGCCGCACCAACTGGGACATCGTCCGCTCGAACGTCTTCACCTATTTCAACCTGATCCTTGGCGCGCTGTTCGTGGTCATGCTGGTCTTTGGTTCGTGGAAGGACGCGCTATTCGGTTGGATCATCTTCATCAATGCCGGCATCGGTATCGTCCAGGAGATGCGGGCCAAGATCGCTCTCGACCGGCTTTCGGTGCTCACCGCTCCCGCGGCCAAAGTCATCAGGGACGGCGAGGACCGGCACGTCCCTATCGCCGACGTGGTCCTGGACGACGTCCTGCGGCTTTCGGCCGGCGATCAGATCGTGGCCGACGGCGAGACCTTGGAATCCCAGAGCTTGGAAGTGGACGAATCCTTGCTCACGGGAGAATCGGTTCCGGTGGTCAAGGAACCGGGCGATCGCCTTCTTTCGGGCAGCTTCGTCGTAGCCGGGAGCGGCGTGTTCCGAGCCACCGCCGTGGGGCTCGACGCATACGCCCAGCGACTCACCGGAGAGGGTAAGAGGTACGTACGCCTGCATTCGGACCTGGTCGCGGGGATCAACAATATCCTCCGCGTGATCGGTGTCGGGATATTGCCCGTAGGGGGCCTGCTGGTCTGGGCTCAATTCCGCATGGGGACCACCATCGAGCATGGCGTCACCAACACGGTGGCGGCGCTTGTCGCGATGGTCCCGCAGGGGCTGGTGCTTCTGACAAGCATCGCCTTCGCCGTCTCGGCCATCACCCTGGCGCGACGGAAGGTCCTCACTCGAGAACTGCCCGCGGTGGAGGGGCTGGCGCGCGTGGACGTGCTCTGTATCGACAAGACCGGCACCATAACCGAGCCACACCCGGCGTTCGAGCGATTCGAAGGACCGGCGTCCAGCGTCGAACCCGGCTACGACGCGTTGGCGCTCGAAGTCCTCGGGTTCATGGCGGCAACTGCTTCGGGCCGCAATTCCACCCTTGACGCCATCGGCGCGGCGTTGCCGGCGCCTCAGGACTGGGCCGCCGAGGACTCCGTACCCTTCTCCTCGGCCCGCAAGTGGAGCGCGACCCGCATCGCCGGGCGCGGCTCCTGGGTGCTGGGCGCGCCGGAGATCGTGGCGTCGGACGGGGCAGCGGGTGGAACGGCAGACCGAGCGAAGAACGCCACCACTACCCGAGCCCGCGCCTCGGAGTTGGCCGACGAAGGGCTGAGGGTGCTCCTTCTTTCCCACACCGACGCCCCCTTGGCCGGCGAGGTACTGCCTGAAGACCTGGAACCGGTGGGCCTGGTCATTCTCAGCGAGCGGGTCCGAGCCGACGCTGCTCAGACTCTCGCCTACTTCAAGGCGCAGGGAGTGGAGATCAAGGTCATCTCCGGAGACAACCCGGCCACGGTAGCCACCATCGCCGCCAAGGCGGGAGTGCCGGGAGCCGACAAGGCCTTCGACGCGCGCTTTCTCCCCGAAGGCGAGGAGTTGGCCGCCCTCATGCAGACCACGACCGTCTTTGGCCGGGTGAACCCCGACCAGAAGTACGCCATGGTCGAGGCCTTGCAGAGCCACGGGCACACGGTGGCCATGACCGGGGACGGCGTCAATGACGTACTCGCCCTCAAGAAGGCCGACATGGGCATCGCCATGGGCACCGGGACGGCAGCCGCTCAGGCAGTGTCTCAACTGGTGCTGGTGGACTCCCGCTTCTCCACCCTCCCGGGAGTGGTGGCGGAGGGCAGGCGGGTCACGGCCAACATAGAGCGGGTGGCGAACCTTTTCACCACCAAGAGCGTCTGGGCTGCCGCGCTTGCCATCGCGGTCGCCGTCATCGGCACGTCGTACCCGATACTGCCGCGCCATCTCACCCTCATCGACTCGCTGACGATCGGCGTGCCGGGATTCTTCCTGGCGCTGGCGCCCAACCCGCGCCGCTTCATCCCCGGGTTCGTGTTCCGCGTCGCCCGTTTCGTGCTGCCTACGGGGCTGTTGGCGGCCATCACCATGCTCCTTTCGTACCTGCTGATCCGCAAAGCAGGCGCGTCGGTCGACGAGGCTCAGGCCATGTCTGCCGTGGTCTTCGCCGTCATCGGGCTGAGGGTCATCGCCGCCATCGAGAAACCCGTGCGCGGGTGGCGCCTGGCCCTGATCGCGGCCATGGGCGCCATTTTCGCCCTCGCCTTTGTGGTGCCGCCCACGCGGGACTTCTTTGCCCTTCTCTTCCCCGGCTGGGCGGCCATCGGCGCGACCGCGGGGGCCTGTGTCTTCGCGTGGTTCTTCGTGGGGTTGGGTTGGCGGATAGGGCGACGGCTCCCGTTCTGGCGGGAGGCGGCCGCGCGCGTGGAACACGCCCACTCTTAGGCGGCGTAGCCGGCCACGTAGCCGGCCGCGGCGTCTGGCGCGGTGCAGCCCGGCGGCGCAGCCGGTGAGGCGTCCCTGCCGGCCGGTGCTTACATCAAGTTCTCGGGATTGAGCCCTTCCAGCCCGGGCAGCACGAAGCGCCCGTCCTTACGCACGAGCACGTCGTCGAAGTAGATCTCGCCGCCACCCCATTTCGGGGTCTGGATCAATACGATGTCCCAATGGATGCTCGAGCGGTTGCCGTTGTCGGCGTCTTCGTAGGCCCGCCCGGGCGTGAGATGCAGGCTTCCGCCGATCTTCTCGTCGTACAGCGTGTCCTTCATGGGTCGGTCGATGCGCGGATTGAGCCCCAAGGCGAACTCACCCAGGTAGCGGGCGCCCTCGTCGGTGTCGAGCAGCTTCTGCAGCCTCTCCGGTTCGTTGGCGTCGGCGTCGACGATACGTCCGTCCTTGAAGGTGAAGCGCACGCGCTCATACGTGACGCCATCCTCGAGCGATGGCGTGTTGTAGGCGACCGTCCCGTTGACGGAATCACGAACGGGGGCGGTGTAGACCTCGCCGTCGGGGATGTTGTTCTTGCCGGCCGCCTTGAGCACGGGTATTCCCTTTATGGAGAAGGAGACGTCGGTGCCCGGGCTGGTGATGCGCACGCGATCGGTGCGTGACATGAGTTCGACGAGCGGATCCAAGGCCTTGTCCATCCGGGCGTAATCCAGGCTGGAGACATCCAGGCAGAAGTCCTCGAACCCCTGCGTGGACATGCCGGCAGCCTGCGCCGCCGAGGCTGTGGGAAACCGGAGGAGGACCCACTTCTTGGAGAGGTACAGGTCCATGAGCGGCTCGTTCGCCAAGTGAGAAGCTTCCAGGATGCTCCCGGGAACGTCGGCAAGTTCGGAGGCGTTTTCTCCGGCCAGGATGTACACACTGGCATCGACGTCTTTGACCCGCTGCATCTCCCACGCGGCGGAGAGATCCATCTGCTCCCGGGTGGCGCCAAGCAACCAGGCCCGGCGCAATCTGGAGTCGCCGGTGCGCACGTAAGGCACCGCCCCACGGCGATAAGAAGCCTCCACCAGCGCGATCATCAAGGGGACCGCCTCGCGCTCGCCCTCGATGAGCACCTTCTCGCCTCGCTGCAGCTCGAGCGAGGAATCGAGCAGGTTAGCGGCCAGCATCTCCAGCCGTGGGTCCTTCATCCTCGGTTCCTTTCTGGTGCGAGCGCCTGCGCGTCCGCACCGCTTCCCTCAACACGTATTCGATCTGTCCGTTGACGCTTCGCAACTCATCCGCGGCCCACGCCTCCAGATCGGCCCACAACTGAGGGTCGATCCGGAGCAGGAATTGCTTGCGCTCGGCCACGCCTCACTACCTCAGTCGCGACTGTTCTAGGTATAGAGAGTACCGGTATTGACCACCGGATGCACCTCGGATTCGCCACACAGTACGACCATGAGGTTGCTCACCATCGCCGCTTTCCGCTCGGCGTCCAGATCCACCACGCCCTTCTCGGTGAGCTCGTGCAGCGCCATCTCGACCATGCTCACGGCCCCGTGCACGATCTTCTGCCGCGCGTCGATGACTGCCTCGGCCTGCTGCCTGCGCAACATCGCTTGGGCGATCTCGGGCGCGTAGGCCAGGTGGGTAAGACGGGCCTCTTCGACCACCACGCCGGCGCGGGCGAGCCGTTGCCCCAACTCGTCCCTGAGTGCCTGCGACACCTCGTCGACGTTGCTGCGCAGGGTGATCTCGTTCTCTTCGCCGTGGTCATAGGCGTATGAGCTCGCCAGGTGACGAAGAGCGGTCTCGCTCTGGGTCTCTACGTACTGCTCGAAGTCGTCCACATCGAAGACCGCTTGGGCGGTGTCCCAGACCCGCCATATCACCACGGTCGCGATCTCCACCGGGTTGCCGCGCCTGTCGTTCACCTTGAGTTTCGGTCCGTTGAGAGTGCGAGCCCGGACAGACACCTTGTAGCGGGGATATTTCCGTGGCGTTCGGGATGGCTGACCCTTCTTGGCCGCCGCCCCGGCCGGGGAGGAATCGCGCGCGGCGGCGTCGGACGTCGCCTTGGCCGCGGGTCCATTGGAGTAGAAGGGGTTGGCCCAGCGGAACCCTCCCTGCCGCACGGTGCCCTTGTAGGCCCCGAACAGCACGCACACCCGCGTCGCGTTGGGCTCCAGGGTGAAGAAGCCGGGACTCGCGACCGAGCCGAGCACGAGCAGGACCAATGCCGGTGCGACCAAACCCCACGTCGCCCCGATGCCGATCCCGTAATCCTCGTTGAGCACACCGGCGACTATGAGCAGGGCGACGCCGGCCACGAAGGCCGCGATCACCCCCGCGAGCGCCGGCCAGCCGTTGGACACTCTGATCTCTCGCTCGTGGTTCAAGGTGACTTGCTGCCCCTCCATCCGATCCTCCCGTCGAGCGCCTCTCCTCGAGGCGCCGCGCACGTCTTGTTCGTCCTTACCACATAATATTATTACGATATCATTCGGTTATCAAGTCGCGGGCGCGATTGCGCCGGTGCACCATCCGGGTACAATCCTCGTTCGAGAAGCTACTCGCTAGCGGGGGCACCATGCTTGAAGGCTATCCAGTGGTAGTTGACATCGTCGTGCAATGGGGAGACATGGATTGCCTCGGCCACGTGAACAACATCGTCTACCTGCAGTACTTCGAGACGGCGCGTATCGAATACCTGATGCGCCTCGGCCTGGACCCACCCGGCCCCAAGTGGCGAGATGCGGGTCTCATCGTGGCCTCAGTGAGCTGCGACTACAAGCTCCCCGTGGTCTTCCCCGATTCCGTTTCGGTGGGAGCGCGTGTCACCGCCATCGGTGAGAACCGGGTACTGATGCAGCACGCCACGGCAAGTCAGAAGCTGGGCAAAGTGGTCGCCGAGGGCGAGGTCATCCTGGTTTCCTACAACTACGCGACGCTTCGCCCGGTGCCGCTCAGGTCGGACTGGCGGGACGCTATTCTGGCGCTCGAGGGACAGGAACTACCTGCACTGCCTCCGCGGGCCAGACTGTCGTGTGTGGTCAAATGAGCGCGCTCTCCGCGTCGGACCTGCATGTCCGCCTGGAGGAGGCCGGGGACCTGCCCAGCATCCGCCGCATAAACGAGCTGGCCTTCCAGACCAGTGTCGAAGCCGACATCTACGAGGCCTTGCGCGCGGCGGGAGCCATCACCCTCTCCATGGTGGCCGTGGTCGACGCGGCGTTCATCGGCGCCGAGCCGTTCGGCGGCGACGCCAACGGCGGGGCCGGCGTATCCACCTGGGGCGGTGACGGAGGCTCGTGGGGCCAAGGGGTCGTCGGTGGCGAGGTGATCGGCCATGCTCTTGTGACTCCCGTGGCCGTCGCGACCGAGAAGGGAGACGAGTCACTCTTTGGTTTGGGTCCGGTGGCAGTGCTGCCCTCGGAGCAAGGCCGGGGTATCGGTACTCTGCTCATCTCTGCCTGCCTGGAGCAGTTGCGCGAGTCCGGCCGGCCCGGCGTGGTCGTGCTCGGGCACCCGGGCTACTATCCGCGGTTCGGGTTCATCCCTGCCAGCCGCTGGGGCCTACGTTTGGACATAGAGGTGCCCGACGAGGCCTTCATGGCTTTGGAGCTCTCTCCCGGCCGCTTGGCAGGAATAAGCGGAGTGGTCCGCTTCCGGCCGGAGTTCACGAAGGCGATGACTCAGGAGCAGGCTGCACCAGAAGCACCGGGAGATCGCCGTTCCGAACCACGTCCTCGGTGACCGAGCCCATGAAGACATGACGCACTTCGCTGTGCCCGTGCGTCGCCATGACGATGAGATCCACCCCAAGCTCCTTGGCCAGCGCCGTGATCCCCTCCGCCGGCTCACCGCCGGTCACGTGAGCATCTGCCGGCACCCCGCGCTCCGCAAGCCGCTCCACCCACTCGCCGAGATAGGCCCGCGCTTGCTCCTCGCGATAGGCGGACTCGTCCCGCGAGTGACTGTGAACGACGTGCACCAGGCTGAGTCGTCCGCCGCTGAGACGCGCGAGCGACCCGGCGTGGTCGACCACTGTGCCGTCGCTGCCATCCCACTTGAGCGGAACCAGGATGTGCTGGTACATCAGAACGAACCTCCTGCGAGATTGTAGAGGAAGAGCACGTTCATCGCCGTTACCACCAAGCCCGCGGCGATGGCGAGCACCCGCTCGGTGGTGCGACTGGCGAATTCGCCCATCAGCCGGCGATCAGAGGTGAGCACGATGAGCGGCGCGATAGTGAGGGGCAGTTGGATGCTGAGCGCGACCTGGCTGAATATCAAGATCTTGTAGGAATCGACTCCCGACGCCACGATCGCCAGAGCGGGCAGCGCCAGAACGAACAAGCCGATGCGATAGAACTTGGTGCGCGGGTCCTCGGGCCGGCCGAGATAGGCGGTCAGAACGTTGACCTCGGCCATGGCGGAAGTGAAGCTGGAGCCGAGTCCGGCCAAAAGCAAGCCGATGCCGAACAGGAGCCGCGCCAGGCTCCCGGCCAGCGGCTCCAGCGTGCTGGAGGCTTGATCGAGACTCGCTACCGACACACCGTGCCTGAAGAACACCGCGGCCGCGACCACCACCATGGCGCAGTTGACCATCCAGCCCAACCCCATCGCGATCGCGGTGTCGCCCTTCTCGTAGCTGATCAACCTGCGCCGGCTCTCTTCGTCGCCGGGCTCGACCCGGCTCAGGATCACGTTGGAGTGAAGATAGATGTTGTGCGGCATGAGCACAGCGCCCAGCATGCCTATGGCCACAGCGATGCTGGCCTTGTCCACATGAGGCACGAAGGCGCCACGCGCCGCCAACGCCCAATCCGGCTTCACGAGAGCGAGCTCGACCAGATAGCAGGCGGCGATGATAGCGA
This sequence comes from Actinobacteria bacterium RBG_16_64_13, assembly GCA_001768675.1. GTDB lineage: Bacteria > Actinomycetota > Thermoleophilia > RBG-16-64-13 > RBG-16-64-13 > RBG-16-64-13. Next base: position 20,388 of record MELN01000004.1, read on the forward strand.
TGAATATGACGACTACGCGTTCCAGGTGCCGGTAGCGACCAGTGATAACGAGGCCGATCTTGAGCACCATCGTGATGACCGCGCCCGCCATCAGCGGCATCCCGAACAGGAGCCGGAAGCCGAGAGCCCCTCCAAGCAGCTCGGCCACATCGGTCGCGATGCACGCCACGACGACACTCCCTCCAAACACCCCTACCCAGGGGCGGGCGAAGCGCCGTTTCACGTTATAGGCAAGGCTGTGGCCGGTCACGATGCCCAACCGGGCCGACATGCCTTGAAAGAGGATCAACATCAGGGTCGCGAGGGTTATGACCCACAGCAACGCGTAGCCGAACTCGCTCCCCCCGGCGACGTTGGTGGCCCAGTTCCCCGGATCGATGAATCCCACGGTCACGATGAAGCCTGGACCGAGATAGCGCAGAAAGTCGCGGCTGACGAAGATGCGGAGGTTCGACCAACCGGGCTCGCTCTTCATCCGCCGGCGTCCTCCCCACCAGAAGATCCTCGGGGCTTGAGCGCGCGGATGATCGCGAAGTTCGCCCGCTTCCAGATGATCTGCACATCCGCGAAACCAGCCTCCCGCAACCAGGTGAGCCGCCCTTGCGCAGACCCCGGAAAGTCGTCGTCCCCGACGAGCCACTCTTCCCACTCCGCCGGATCGTCCCCGCGCGAGACCATATATGCGCGCCACTCGTCCAGAATAGCCGCGGCCTCCGCTTCGTTCTCGCCGGCGATCATGTCGCTGTCTACGAAGACGCCACCGGGCGCGAGCGCCGTGAGGACCCTGTCGAACAGCGCCCGCTTCTCCGCGTGAGGGAGATGGTGGATGGCCAGGCGCGACACCACAGCCTGGTACCCTTCACCGAGATCCGCCGTGGCTAGACCGGCCTCGACCACTCGGACCCGCGCCCCGAAGCAGGCCAACACCTCTTGGCACTCGGCCACCATAGCCGGAGAGACATCCAGCGCGGTCAGCTCCGCCTCGGGAAAGACTTTGAGCAAGAAACGAGAGAGTGTCCCCGTGCCCGACCCGAGCTCCAGAATGCGGAACGGGCCCCGCCCGGCGGACGGAAGGGCTGCGCGAACAGCCTCGGCCATGAGCGACTCCTGCTCGTCGTACTCGGGCACGACGCGTCTGATCAGATCTTCGTAGCGCTCCCGGGTCCAGTCGAACTCCACCCAGCCGGAGGCTTCGCTCTGGTCGCCGTCGCTCACGGGGCCGCCCCCGGCAAGACGGGCAATGCCTCTCCATGCAGCCAGGAGTCGAAGAGCACGGCCAGATCTTCCTTTGGGATGTCCGCTGCGATCTCTTCCACCAGGGTCGTGAAGTCTTCGGCAGTCACGTTGCCGTGTTCATGCCGGCGGGTCCATTCCCGCAAGATGCTGAAGAAGGTCTCGTCCCCAACGGTGAGCCGCAGGGCATGAAGCGTCAATGCCCCGCGCTGGTAGACATTGGCGCTGAACAGCCCGTCGGCCCCCGGATCGGCAAGGGGTGGGAAGTCCTCGGCCGCCAGCGCGCCAAGACTCTCCCGGACCATCGTCGCGAGAACCGGCGGCCCCTGGTCGTGCTCCAGCCACAGCCAGGTCGCGTAGGTCGCGAAGCCTTCGTTCAGCCAGATATCCTTCCACCGCGCGATGGTCAGACTGTTCCCAAACCACTGGTGGGCCAGCTCGTGCGCCAGGTAGACCTCACCCACCGTGGTGTTGTTCATCCTGGATTTCAGGACGTCCTGCCCGAAGAGCGACAGGGTCTGGTTCTCCATGGCGGCCCCCGTGTCCACCGCGGGCACCACCACGCCGTACGCCTCGAAGGGATAGGGACCGAACATGTCGGCGAAGTAGGCGAGTATCTGCCCGGTCCGCGCGAACGCCATCTCCGCCTCCTCGGCCAGCGCCGGTGCGAAGTAGTTGCGGATGGGAACACCGTTGGGAGCGGTTTCTTCCCTCAGAGAGTACGAGCCGATGCTGACCGAGGCCAAATAGCTGGCGAGCGGCTGCCGCATCTCCCAAACGAAGGTCTGGTCTGTTCCCTTGGTCTCGGTATCGACCAACACCCCACTGGCGGCCGCCGCATACCCCGAGGGAACGGTGATCCGGAACGTGTACGTGGCCTTGTCTGAAGGATGGTCGTTGGCGGGGAACCACGTCGCTGCTCCTAGCGGCTCGTCCAAGGTGTAGATGTAGTCTCCCTCCTGCCGCCACCCGACAGAGAACGATTCCGCGTCGGTAATGGGCTGCGGCTCGCCCGAGTACGCGATCTGCGTCGAGAAGGCCGCACCCGCTCGCAGCTCCTCCGGACAAGTGACGATCAGCTCGCCGTTCTCTCTCTCGTACTCCGCCTCGCGCCCGTCGACGCTCACGGCGTCGATCTCGGGTCC
>MELN01000004.1:22792-54054 GCA_001768675.1 Actinobacteria bacterium RBG_16_64_13
GTCCTGCGTCGCGGTGGCTTCGACCACGGTTTGGCCCTCGACAGCGCCGGAGCCGGGATCGACCACCAGGGAGATATCGTAGTGAGTCACGTCGTAGCCGCCGTTGCCGGCCGAAGTGAAGTAGGGGTCGCCGATGCCCTCCGCGCCGGCGAGAGGGTCACCGCACGCGGCGCCGGCAAGAGCCATGACCGCAAGCAAGACAGCGGCAGGCACTGCACATCTGAAAACTGGAAACCGGCCGCCGCGCCGACTGCGCATGTTCCCTCCTGGCCGCGGCTTGCATCTGCGCGATGCAACCAGCTTACCCCGCTCCCCTGCCTTTCTCCAGGTCACAACTCTGCCTCACCATTCACCGTCGCGGTCGACCGGCGGGCGTAGATCGAACCCACGGCCACCCCTGCGGCACATAGACCGGCCATGACCAGAACGGTGGTCCTCACCCCCAGTCGCTCGGCCAGTTGGCCGGTCAGATAGCTGCCGACGGGCGTGGTGCCAATGAAGAGAAGCACGTACATCCCCATCACCCGGCCGCGCAGATGATCCGGTGCGAGGAGCTGCAAGCGAGTGTTCGCCGCGGTCATGAAGAGGACACCCACGAAACCCGTCGCGAAAAGCAGACCGGCCGTCACTGCGCGCCAATCGGACAGCCCGACCGCCGCCAGCAACACCACGAAGCAGCTTGCGGCGACCAGAAGGAGGCGCTGGCTGGGCCTCCCGCGGTAGGCCGCCACCAGCCCGGCGACGACCGACCCGGCGCCCATCGAAGTGGTGAGGAGCGCCAGAGTCGACGCCCCCGCATGGAGCACGTACTTGGTGACCAGGGGAAGCAGGGTCTGGAAGTTGTAGCCGAAGGCTCCAAGCGCGCCCATCACGATCAGGATCACGACCACCTCGGGAGTGTGACGGGCGTAGCGCAATCCTTCGCGAAGCTGGCGCAGGGAACGGTCGCGAGGCGGACGGGGCAAGGCGTGCAATTCTCCGGGCCGCATGGCGAGCAACGCCACGATCACAGCCAAGAAGCTGACCGCGTTCACGTAGAAACAGGTGGCGATGCTGAAGGCAGTGAAGACCGCCGCCGCGATGGCGGGACCGACCATGCGGGCGCCGTTGAACAGCGTGGAGTTGAGGGCCACGGCGTTGGAGACTTCCTCTCTCTCTACCATCTCGGGCACGAACGACTGCCTTGTGGGACCCTCCACCGCGTCCACGAGGCCGCGCAGGCCGGCGAGGACGTAGATGAGCGTCACGGTTATCAGCTCAGTCGAGGTGAGCAGCGCCAGAGAGAGTGCGATCACAAGGTGCATCACCTCGGAGATGATGATCGTCTGCCGCTTGGGCAGGCGGTCTGCCAGAACCCCCCCGTACAGCGAGAACAAGAGCGCGGGGAGGAAGCGGATGGCCATGGCCAGACCAAGGGCAAGCGGGGAATCGGTGAGGCTGAGAACCAGCCAGCCGAGGGCAACATCCTGCATCCACGTGCCTGTGAGTGACACGAGTTGTCCCGACCACCACAGCGCGTAGTTCCGGTTGCGGAGAGACCGGAAGGCGTGGACGAGATTCGCCCGAGGCTGCATCACGTCCGGCTCAGACGGGACACCTCGTCTCGCGAGAAGCTGGGCCATTCGGCCGGCTGTCCCTCCCTGAACGCCTCGATCCCCTCGCCACGCCCGAGGACCTCACCGATCTCGCTCGCCTCTATCCCCGCCTCAGCGACGGCAGCCAACAGACGCCCCGAATCGGCCGGGGAGCAGGTGATGAGCAGGCTACCAGACCCGATCAAGCCAAGAGGGTCAAGATCGAGGGCCGCGCAGAGGCGCCGAGTCAAGGGATAGACCGGGATCTTGTCCAGGTGGAGGCGCAGCCGGCGGCCGCCGGCTGCGCCCAGCTCCATGGCCGCGGTCGCCAGACCGCCCTCGGTAACGTCGTGCATAGCGGTGACCCCGGCGAACGAACAGGCGATCCGCGCCTCTTCGAGTATCCCGATGCGCTCCAAGAACTCGTCCGCCTCGGCGATCTCGCCCACCGTTACTCCCGCCTCCAGCAAGCGTGGAGCGTACTCGCGAGCGATCAGGCCGGTGCCTTCGACAGCCACGCCCTTGGTCAGCAGTATGCGGTCACCCTGCTTCATCTGCCGTTTGTCAACCAGCCCGTCTCTTGCCGCCGTCCCTGCCATCGTCCCCACCACGAGCGGCCGCGCGACCGCGTCGGAGATCTCTGTGTGGCCTCCGCAAAGTGAGATACCGCAGGACGTACAGACCTTCTGTATGTCACGCGTCATCGCCAACACTTCCGACGCAGTCGAACCCGGGGGGAACAGAAGCGTGCAAAGAAGCCATCGCGGAGTGGCCCCGCTGGCAGCGACATCGTTGGCGTTGACCAAGACCGAATAGCGAGCCATGGAATCGGCCGCCAGGGTCACCGGGTCCGAGGCCAACACAAGGATCTGAGCGTCGGAGATGTCGATGGCGGCGGCATCCTCGCCAATAGCCGCGCCCACGATCACAGCGGGATCGCGCGCTTCGATGCCGGCAAGACTCTGCCTCAACAGATCGGCGGGGAACTTGCCCACTGGAAGGGGAAGGCCGTAGCGGATGACCTCACCGGCTTCTTCCAGGGTGCTCACCACGAAATCCGCACCGCCCGATTCTTCGGGATCCTGCGCGCCGTTTCTCAGGAACATGGTCAGCGCCCGCGCTCGTTTCCCGGCTTCAATGTCGAAGGAGTGATCCCCGATGACCAGCAGACCGCCCACGTCTACACCCAGATCGCCGGCGGCGAACAACACGCCGGCGGGAGAGGGCTTGGGGCGGAGCGGCAAGTCCCGGGTCACCACCACGGCGAAAGCGGCCGGATCGATCTCGGGCAGATTTGCAAAGGCCAGATCCACCGCTTCCCGGCTGTTCCGTGTGATGATGGCCAGAGGGATCCGGCTCCGGCGCAGCAAAGCCACCAGTTCGGCCGCACCTTCGTTGACCTTGCAGCGTCTTGCCGCTTCAGCCTCGGCCGCGCTCAAGATGGCCTCCTTGCGCTGCCTCTCCTCGGCGTCGCCGATGTCGCTCAGGAACTCGAGCAGACCGGTACCCCGGGGACAACCGACGGCCTCGCGGATGGCGGCAAAGTCGATGGCGCCCGGCTTTGTCAGCGTCCCGTCGAAATCGAAGACGACCCCGGACACGCGGAAGGGCCTCCCGTCGGGCAGAAAAGGCGAGCGATCGGTGCGCGTGGCGCAGTCTGTCACTACCGTGGATCTCCCTCTAGGTCAGATAGTAGAGCAGCGCCGGGATAACCGCCACGCTCACGAGTGTGGTGGCTAGAACGATGGAAGCTACGAGCTCCGCCTCGTTGTTGTACTTGGTGCACAGCACTGAGACCACGACAGCGCTGGGCATCGCTGCCTCGAACAACACTATCGCCCTCGGCAGCCCGGTAAGACCCAGTAGCCACACCGCCAGCAAGCCGACAGCGAACCCTCCGCCCATCCGGATCGCACCCGCCGTCAGGGTCAGCGGAACCTGTTTGAAACGGATGTGCCCGATAGTCATACCCAGCACGAGCAGTATCAGGGGCACTGCGGCTTGTCCCATGAACTTGACCGATGTCAGCACGACTTCGGGCAGAGGCACTCCCGCCAGATTGAGGGCCAGTCCAAGGACGGCGGCGTAGATCAGCGGGGTGCGCAAGATGGCCTTGAGTCCCTGCCTCAGCCCCTTCTGACCAGAGGCCAAGTAGATGCCGAGTGAATAGATCAGGAGACCGTTTGGGATGTAGAAAAGTACCGCTTTGGCCACTCCCTCGTTGCCGAAAGCGAGGTAGATGATAGGCAAGGGGATGTTGATCGTGTTGGCAAAGACGATGGGTAGATACAGTCCCGAACGCCGTTTGCCCGTCAGGCCGAACGCCAGCCACGCGATCACGAAGGTGCCGCCCATGATGAGGAGACATGATGCCCACAGCCGCATCGCCTCGCTCATGTAGATGGTGCTCGAGTACATGGAGCTGAAGACGAGGCAGGGTGTCGCGATGAACATCGCCACGTCGATGAGCACCGAGACGCTCGCGCGGTTCATCTTGCCGAACAGGTAGCCCAGCGCCACAACGAAGAACGTGGGCCCGATGATGTTGATGATCTGTTGCACCTGGTCAGGGTACATGGGGCCGGCGGCGCGCGCCAAGGCGCGCCAGGTGATATAAGTTCGGTCCATGAACGAGATAACCGTCTACCATTGGCTGGTGATCGCCTGGATGGCGCTCGCGGCGGTCACCTTCGTCGCGCTTCTCTTCGTGACGGCCCCTTACGGGCGCTTCACCCGGAGCGGTTGGGGGCCACGGATCAGCGCCCGTTGGGGCTGGATTCTCATGGAGACTCCCGTGCTTGCGACCTTCCTTGTCCTCTACGGGCTGAGCGATCGGAAGTCAAACCCCGCCAGCCTGGTGCTGCTCGCCTTCTGGGCGGCCCACTACGTCCACCGCTCCCTCGTCTATCCTTTCCGCCTTCGTAGCAGCCGCCCGACTATCACGGTCGCGGTCGTCGCCATGGGGGCCGCTTTCAACGTAGGGAACGGATACCTCAACGGGCGCTACCTCTTCTCTCTGGGACCCGAACTGCCGGCTTCCTGGTTGCTCGATCCGCGCTTTGTGGCCGGCGCGCTTCTGTTTTGGGGCGGATATCTGCTCAACCAGCATTCAGACCATGTACTTATCGGGCTCCGGAGCGGAGGCGAGACCGGATACAAGATCCCTTACGGAGGAGGCTACCGGTTCGTGAGCTGTCCCAACTATCTGGGCGAGATGATGGAATGGGGTGGATGGGCTCTGGCCTGTTGGAATCTGGGGGCACTGGCCTTCTTGGTATGGACGGTCGCCAACCTGGCCCCCCGCGCTCTCAAGACCCACCGCTGGTATCGTGACACCTTCCCCGACTACCCGCGCGAGCGCAAAGCGTTGCTGCCCTTCATCGTTTGAGAGTGCCCGCGGCCGATGGCCCGCCTCTACCGAGCGCGGTAGAATGACGAAGGCACAGCTTTCGACAATCGATCGCGAGGGGCTGAGGACCGAGTGAGAGTAGGCACGAGCCGGGCAAGAGCGACAGCCCCTATCGCCCGCAGCGTCTTCTGGCTGCTGATGTCGCTGTTGGCATGGGAGCTCTTCCAGGGCCTACGGGCCGGAGCCGCGATACCAGAGGGTTCCTGGGCCATCGCGCCCGTCGACCTGGTCTTTCTGGTGCTGTTGCCGGCCTTGTGCGCCTTCGCCTTCACCCGGCTGTTCCTCGTCGTCAGTCAGACCGCCCGCGGGACGCTCAACGTCTACTCGACCATCTCCAGCCCGTTCGCCTGGGCATTCTGGGTGGGCATCGCCGTAGGCATGATCGGGCACGGCATCCACATCGCCGGTCACATGATCAACCGGGCATTGCCGGACATCTTTATCCAAGGCGAGTTCGCGGCTAAGATCGCCTTTCTCGACACCAAAGCCGGATACCTTCTGCTCGGAGCCGGTTTCTTCCTTTCCAGCCTCGCCTTGCTCCTCATGGGCCAGGGAGCGGGCCAGCGCATCTCGGGTCCGGAAAGGCTGCTCTTTGTGCTGGGATCCCTTGGCACGTACGGAGTCGTGTTCATCTACATGGGGGTCGGTGGTGGCCAGATAATCCCCGCCATCACAGCGAGCGTCGCTCTCAGCGCGGTCAGCCTGTGGACACTCCCGCCTTCGGAGGTCACCCGCGATCCAATCGGGGCCCTCATCGTCCCGGGCGCCTTCTTGGCGGGGGTGACGCTGATCATCTGGACGGTCGTGGTAGGCGGGCAGCCCACCTGGCCATAATGCGCCCCGGCCGCGAAGCATCATTCTGGAGCCACCTCGTGGGTTATAATCGCGCCTTGCTCGAAGCCTGATGCGCCGCGCGGAGTGGTGTCCGAGTTGGCTTAAGGAGCACGACTGGAAATGGTGTAGGCGGGGGTAACTCGTCTCGAGGGTTCGAATCCCTCCCACTCCGCCACCTATCGGGCAAGCTGACCCGGAGGAGATCGCTGTGAATGGACGCAAATCCGAGCGCAGAGCGCTCATGTTCTGTCTGCTGCTACTACTGCTGGTGGCTTTGACCGTCGTGGCCGGCTGCGGTTCGGACCCATCCGGAGACACCACGACGACGACCGCAAGCACTGCCAGCAGCGCCAGTACAACCACGACCGCTCCCATACGGCTCTCGAAATGGGACAAGGAATTGGCGAAGACGGCTTCACTACAGGCCGAACTCGTCGAACTACTCGTTGAGGAGAAGGCGCCCGGCGACGACCCCCGCATGGGGATCGTGTATGGACTGCGCGCCCGCACCGTGGCGATCGCCTGCCGCCAAGCGATTGATCGAAACGACTCGGCGCTGGCTGATTCGGCCATGCTCCAAGTTCACTACACTCTCAATGAGAGCCGGGACATCGCTACGGGAGCAGTCGAGCAAACCCTCGCCAAGGCGCGAGCCATAGTCGATGATCTCGGGGCGCCCTCGGCGCAGCCTACTGAAGCCGCCGCGCTCCTCGACGAGTTGATCACGACTCTCGCGCCCATGCTGGATGCGGCGAACGCGGTCTTCTCCACCACGACCACGGTCGGCCCCACCACGACCACCACGTAGCCCGTGGGTCTGCGGCCTGCTGTATACTCCCTGGCGACCGTGCTAGGTGGGGAGCCAGCGGTGCCCTGTACCCGCAATCCGCTTTAGCGGGGCTGAATTCCCACCCTAGGAGCGGGTCTGTGAGGTCTGACACTGGTGTGTGGTGTTGACGGCCAGGTCCTGCGCAATGGAAATCCGTGAACCGGGTCAGGACCGGGAGGTAGCAGCCCTAAGCGGAATCTTTCATGTGCCGCGGGGTAGCTTGGCCTGAGCCGGCTGCCGGTGGGCGCTCGGAGGTCTGCCTTCGAAGGTGGGTGCACGGTCCTTTGGTTCTCTCCAGCGAGGGCGAAGGAGTCACCCCGCGCATGTCAGTCTCCCTCTATCGCAAGTACCGGCCGGCGCGCTTCGAGGACATCATCGGGCAGGATCACGTGGCCCGCACGCTCGTCAACGCCATCAAGCACGACCGGGTGAGCCATGCCTATCTCTTCGCCGGGCCGCGCGGCACGGGCAAGACTTCCACGGCCAAGATCCTGGCCATGGCCCTCAACTGCGATGCCGGCGAGGGCAAGGCGACGCCGACCCCCGACGGGACCTGCCCCCATTGCGAAGCCATCCGCCGGGGGAGCGCCATGGACGTGGTGGAGATGGACGCGGCTTCCAACCGCGGCATCGACGACATCCGCGATCTGCGCGACAAGGTGCATTTCTCTCCGGTAGAAGGGCGCATGAAGGTCTACATCGTGGACGAGGTCCACATGCTCACCCCAGAAGCCTTCAACGCCCTGCTCAAGACCTTGGAGGAGCCGCCGGTGCACGCGGTCTTCGTCCTTGCCACGACCGAGCCCCACAAAGTACCGGCTACCATCCTCTCACGGTGCCAGCGCTTCGATTTCCGCCGGCCCTCCATTTCCGAGGTCGTGAGTGTGCTGAAGGGCGTCGCCGCGCAGGAAGGCATCGAGGTCGCCGAGATATCACTCACGGTCATCGCTCGCGCGGCCGGCGGCAGTTTCCGCGACGCGATAGGCATCCTCGATCAATTGGCCACCTATTCGGGAGGCAAGATCTCCCTCGAGGAGACGCTCGACATCTTGGGCATAGTGCAGCACGATCTGCTGTTCGAACTTGTCGACCTCGCACAGGAGCACGATACGCGGGGAGCTCTGCTCTTCGTGGAGCGCCTTAACCAGGGCGGCACGGACTACGCTCAGTTCATCAAGGACCTCCTCGGCCACCTGCGCGATCTGTACGTGATCAAGCACACCGCCGACATGCCACCCAGCATCGCCGCTACAGAGGAGCAACTGGACCGGCTCCGCAGCCAGGCCGCGCGTGTTTCCACGATCCTGGCCGTGACCTTCATCGACCTTCTGGGCGAGGCCCTCAGGTCCATCCGCCAGGGATCGGATCCCAGATTGGAACTCGAACTGGTGCTCATCAAGATGACGGCTTTGGGAGCCGGTGGTATTCCGCAGCACGCGCCGGAGCCGGCGACCTCAGAAGCGCCCGCACCGACGGGAACCCGGACGCCGACCGCCACCGCCGCCCCGCAGGCCCCGGCCGCCACTGCCGCCCCGCAGGCCCCGGCCACCAAACCCGCCCTGGTGCAAAAGAAGCTCGTCACGGCCGCGGAGACCTTGGCGGTTTCCGCCCCCGAAGCAGAAGCCCCGGCCGGCCCCCCACCTCCGGCCGAAGCCGAGCAGCCCGCCTCTTCGGCAACGGTCCGCCCCGACATCGACCATCTCAAGAGGGCCTGGCCCCTGGTGCTCGAGGCCGTGAAGAAGCGGCAGGCCGGTCTCTCCGCTGTGCTCGGCGAGGGACAGCCCGAGAGCCTCGAGGGAGATGAACTCGTCATCAAGTTTCCGGCAGGCTACAGCTTCCAGGCGAACCAGGTCGCGCGCAACGACAACCCGCGGGTGATCACTGAAGCCCTTCGCGACATCACGGGCAAAGAGCTGAGGATCACCACCAGACTGGCGAATGAACCCATTCCCCCGCCGGCTGACGGGGAGGAAGATGCTAGAATCCTGAGCAAGGACGACTTGATACGGGCGCTCGAGCGGGAGTTCGGCGCCCGGGTCATGGATGACGGGCCCACGCTCTAGACGAGCCGAGGAGACGCCGGTGAACCCGAACTACCAGAAGATGATGAAACAGGTCCAGAAGATGCAGGCCGACATGGCCAAGATGCAGGAAGACCTGGGGAACGAGATCGTCGAGGCGTCTGCCGGCGGGGGGATGGTCACGGTCCAGGTGACCGGCTCCATCGAGCTGAAGAGCCTCAAGATCGACCCGACCGCGATCGACCCCGAGGACGTGGAGATGCTCGAGGACATGATCATGGCTGCCACCAACGAGGCTCTGCGTTCGGCTCAAGAACTCGCCAACAAGAAGCTGGGCGGCATCACCTCGGGCCTCAACATCCCCGGTCTGCCCTTCTGACCCGCGCAGCCGGCCACCCCTGTTTCGTACCTCGGGTGACAAGGTAGCCGACCCATGTACAGCCCCGCCGTCCAGAAGCTTATCGACGAGCTGAGCAAGCTGCCCGGGGTGGGCCCGAAAACGGCCCAGCGCCTTGCCTACCATCTCCTGAAACTGTCTCCCGAAGAAGCGCTTCCTCTCGCTCAAGCGCTCATCGACGTCAAGGACACGGTGCACTTCTGCACTTCGTGCTTCAACCTCACCGAGCAAGAGCTGTGCTCCATCTGCCAGGACGCCGGCCGTGACTCCACCGCCATATGCGTGGTCGAGGAGCCGGGGGACATCATCAGCATCGAGCGGACACACGAATACCGGGGGCTCTATCACGTCCTGGGCGGAGCGCTCTCTCCTCTCGACGGGATCGGCCCGCAGAAGCTCCGCCTGGCCGAGCTCTTCCAGCGCGTGCGCGCGGCAGATGTCCGTGAAGTGATCGTGGCCACCAACCCGAACATGGCCGGGGAGGCCACCGCCCTCTACATCGCCGAGGAACTGCGTCCCTCGACCGCCTCCGGAACGCTTCGCATCACCCGGCCGGCGGCCGGCCTACCCATGGGCGGGGACCTTGAATACGCTGATGAAGTAACCCTCGGCCGGGCGCTCACCGGACGGCGAGACCTCTGAGAGTTCGTCTCGGAATCTTCGAAATCCGCTAGAATTCATCGACCTGAAACTACTTCGATGCGGAGCACTGATCCAGGTGGATGACGAAGACCGATCCATGCAGGGCCAAGTCCCTCAGACCGAGGACGCGGTCGGCTCGCAATACGTGGTCATAGGCGGGCCCGAACGCAAGGCTGAGCGGACCAACATCATCGTCATGAAGTTCGGGGGTACCTCGGTGGCCGACGCCACCTGCATCAAGCGGGTGGCCAACCGGATCGTCGACGCCCGCAAAGCCGGACACCCCGTGGTAGCCGTCGTATCCGCCAGGGGCGACACCACCGACGAGCTCATCGAGTTGGCCAAGGAGATATCCGAGAACCCGCCGGCGCGGGAAATGGACATGCTCCTCTCCACGGGCGAACGTATCTCGGCCGCACTTGTGGCCATGGCCATCCACGAACTGGGCTACGACGCCATCTCGCTCACGGGCTCTCAAGCCGGCATCGTCACCGATACCGTGCATACAAAGGCCAAGATCCTCGACATCAGGCCCCAGCGAATCTCCCGGGCGCTCGAGGAGGACAAGATCGTTCTGGTGGCCGGCTTCCAGGGAGTCTCGACCAACCAGGACGTGACCACGCTGGGCCGTGGCGGCTCCGACACCACAGCCGTGGCTCTGGCGGCGGCTCTGGGCGCCGAAGCCTGCATGATCTTCACCGACGTCGACGGCATCTACACCACCGACCCCCGCATAGTCCCCGAGGCCCGCAAACTCGATTTCATCTCCAACGACGAGATGCTGGAACTCACCGCAAGCGGCGCCAAAGTCATGATGCTGCGCAGCATCGAAGTGGCCCGCCGTTTCGACGTGCCCCTGTGGGTGCGCTCGAGCTTCACCGATGCTCCCGGAACACTGATAGGACAGGAAGAGAAAGGCATGGAACAAGCCATCGTCTCCGGTGTGACCTACGCCCTCGGCGACGCCAAGGTCACCATTCACGATCTGCCCGACCGAGTGGGGGTGGCCGCCAAGGTCTTCACGACTCTGGCCAGGGCGAACGTCAACGTCGACGTGATCATCCAGAACGTCTCCGCGGGGGGTGCTGCCGACATCTCCTTCACTGCCGACGAGAACGACCTTCCCAAGATCACAGCCGTCCTTGACGGCCTCAAGGGTGAGCTCGGCTTCTCGTCTTTCGACCTCGACAAGGAGGTAGCCAAGGTCACCTTGGTGGGTGCGGGGATGAAGACATACCCGGGCATCGCCGCCAAGATGTTCGAGACGCTCGCGGAGAACAACATCAACATCGAGATGATCTCCACCAGCTCGATCAAGATCAGCTGCGTGATCCGCAAGGCGCAAGTCGAGACAGCGGTCAAAGCCTTGCACGCGGCTTTCAAGCTCCACGAAGACATGGTTAGCCGCGAAGAGATCTTCAGCTAGGAGGGCGCTTTGGAAGCGATCGTGGTCGAAGGACTCCGCAAGCAGTTCGACCCGCCCAAAGGCCCGGTCGCGGTAGACACTGTCTCGTTCCAGATCGGCGAAGGCGAGATCTTCAGCCTCCTGGGCCCCAACGGTGCCGGCAAGACGACCACGATCTCGATACTCTCCTGCTTGCTCAGACCCGACGGGGGCGATGCGAGGGTAGGCGGGTTCTCAGTCACACGCGAGCCCGAGAAGGTCAAGGCCCTCATCGGGGTCGTCCCGCAGGACATAGCCCTCTACGAAGACATGAGCGGGCGGGAGAACCTCCTTTTCTGGGGCCGCATGTACGGCATGAGCGGCGCCGCCCTCAACAAGCGGGTCGATGAGGTCCTCGAATTGATCGGCCTCGTCGATCGGCAAAAAGACCGCGTGGACAAGTACTCGGGCGGCATGAAGCGGCGCGTGAACATCGGCGCCGCCCTGCTGCACAACCCGCGCTTCCTTTACTTCGACGAACCCACCGTGGGCATCGACCCACAGAGCCGGCGCTCCATCCTGGACGGGGTGAAAGACCTCAACGCGTCGGGGGTCACCGTGCTCTACACCACGCACTATATGGAAGAAGCGCAAGAGCTCTCCCATCGCATCGGGATCATGGACAAGGGCGCGATGATCGCCACGGGCACTCAGGACGAGCTGGTCCGCTTGGTGGGTGAACGCACCCGCATCGACCTCACCTTGGACAGGGAAGCGGAGACTCTCGCCGCTAGATGGCGCGAGCTACCCGGCGTATCGAGCGTATCGGCGCCCGACGATGGAAGCATGTGGCTCAGCGTGCAAGACGCGAACGTCCTGATGCCCAAGCTCTTCGACGGCGCTCGTGCCGTCGGCGCCCGCATAATCGAGATCAGCCTGGCCGAGCCGAACTTGGAGATGGTGTTCTTACATCTCACCGGACGAGCCCTCAGAGACTGACAGGCAGAGAGGGCACGACATGCGGGCGCTCAGCATCGCCTGGAAGGACACTCGTCACGTCTACCGGAACATCGCCGGCCTGGCGCTGATGCTGGTGGCCCCGCTGCTCCTGGCGACCGCCCTGGGGGCGGCTTTCGGCTCCGGGGACAACTTCTCCATCGCGGCTGTGAAGACGGTTGTGGCCGACCTGGACGTGGGCGCCGAGGCGGGTGCCCCCGCCGCCGGCGCCACCATCGCCGGGGCTCTCGACAACCCCGACATGGCCGATCTCCTCGACGTCACCAAGGTGGACACCGCCGTAACAGCCAAGGCTACGGTCGACGCCGGGGACGCCGAAGTGGCGGTCATCATTCCCTCGGGCCTGAGCGCGGCCCTCATGGCCTCGGACTCCGCCGGCAGTGAGGTGCAGATCTATAGGGACCCCGCGCTCAGCGTCGGCCCGGCCATCGCCACCGCGGTAGTGTCGTCGGTGGTGCAATCGCTCAACGGCGCGCGAGCCGCCGCGGCGGCGTCGGTGCACCTGGCGGTGTCGCTCGGCGTCACCGAGGACTCCGAGCTCGCCGACCTTGCCTCCAAGTCCGCGGAGGCCTTTTCCGGCCTGGCGCAGAGCGAACCACCCGTCACCCTCGAGGAGCGTGCTCCTCTGGTGCCCGGCCTTGAACAGCAGAAACGCCCCAACGTCGCCAGCCAGGTGCTCGTGGGCATGATGCTTTTCTTCATGCTCTTCGGGGCGGCAACGCCTTCCCGGAGCATCCTCGACGAACACCGGGAGGGCACACTCGCGCGCCTTTTCACCACCCCGACGCCCAGAAGCGTCATTCTTGGCGGCAAGTACATAGCCGTCTTCCTGGTGGTCCTGGTCCAAGCGATCATTCTACTGCTGGCGGGATGGCTGCTGCTGGGGGCCCACTGGGGCGCGCTGGGGCCGGTGGTGGTCCTCACTCTGTGCGGCGCCGTGGTGGCTGCGTCTCTGGGGCTTGTCACAGTGTCGTTTGCCAAGACTCCCGCCCAGGCCGGTGCCGTCAGCTCGGCCATCTTCGTCTTCATCGGCCTGATCAGCGGCAGCTTCACGGGCGGGGCGAACATCGGCGGGGCCTTCGCGATCGTCCGGCGCGTGAGCCCGCTCGGCTGGCTGCTCGAAGGGTGGAACGGCGTCCTCTTCGGCGGCTCCTGGCAGAGCATCGCTTTGCCGGTGGTCGCGGCTTTGGCCTTTGCACTGGCGTTCTTCGGCATCGCCACGTTCTTCTTCCGGAGACGCTACGCATGAGGCACGCCTGGCACATCACGGCCAAGGAACTGCTCCAGAACCGGCGCGATGGGCTCGCCGCCCTCTTCACACTGGTGCTCCCGGTGATCTTCACCGTGTTCCTGGGCATCATCTTCGGCGGTATCGAAAGCAGCACTCTTCCCCTCGCCATCGCCGATGCCGACGGGTCGGCGGCAGCGCAACAGCTGGTTCAGCAACTTGAAGAGTCGCCCCTCCTCGAACTGGAAGTCGCGGAACCGGGCGATATCGACAAAGATGTGCGAGACCAGAAGGTCGCCGGTGGACTCGTCATCCCCGCGGGATTCGGAGCAGCCCTGGACGAGGGCCGGCCGATCTCTCTGACTTATATACGGGTAGAGACGTCGAGCGGGGCACAGTCGGTCTGGCAGGCGGTGGAGGTGGTGGTCTCCAGGTCGAACGCCAGGCTGCTGGCGGCCCGGGCGGCCGCCGAACAGGTGTCTATCAAGACAGGACGCCCCCTGGACGACGCCCTGCTTGCATCGGCCGCCTCCGTGACCGACGCACAATTGGCGGCCCCGGCTATCACGGTCGAGATGACCGACTCCGGCAGCTCGAGTGCGACCATGGCGGCGGGGTTCGATCAATCCTCCTCCGGCTCTATGGTCAACTGGGTCCTGTTCAGCCTTCTCGGGATCGCTGCCGGAGTGGTCTGGGAACGCCGTCGAGGATTGCTCCAACGGCTGAGCATCGCCGGGGTCAAGGGGCGAGAGATCGTCGGTGGCAAGATGCTGGCGATGGTGATCATCACTTTCCTGCAGCAACTGCTTCTCGTCCTCGTGGGTCAACTGGTCTTCGGAGTCGACTACTTCAACAGCCCCCTGGCGCTGCTACTCACCATGGTTTCCCTCTCGATGCTCGCCGCGTCGTTCGGGCTGCTTATCTCGGCCGTCTTCCGTTCGGAGCAGGCCGTCATCGCGACCACCGTCATCTCCGCCCAACTGCTGGCCGCGCTTGGGGGGGCCTGGTTCCCCCTCGAGATCACCGGCGCCTCCTTTTCCAGGGCGGCCCACTTTCTCCCTTCCGCCTGGGTAATGGACTCACTGCACGGGATCATCCTGAGAGACTGGGGGTTGACGCGCGTTCTCTACCCCATGGGCATCGTCTGGATCTGGATCGCGGCGCTCTTTGTGCTCGCGGTGTGGCGCTTCCGTCCGGACTAGATACAATCAAGACATGAACGAGGTGCAAGAACTGACCAAGATCCTCGAGGGGCTCAGCCAGGCTGGGTCGTTCCAGAGCGCGGCTAATCGGCTGACCCGCTGGGCTCGAGCCTTCACGGGATGCAACGCCGCGATTCTGCGCCTCATCGAGGATGACGGCCACGGGCCCTGGCTTGCCGGTTATGTTGCGGACGGCGCCGATGCCGCCTTCTTCCGCGACGAGATGATGGTCCACGAGACCGAGTGCATCTGCGGCCGCGTCGCGACCGGTGCGATCGATCGCTCTTTGCCGTGCTACACCGATGGCGGCTCGTTCATCTGGGACAGGTTGAGCACGCTCACTTCCGATCTCGGCCAAGAGCGGATAGGCCCCTTACGTGGACGGTGCATCAAAGAGAACTACGAATCGGTCGCCGTGTTTCCGGTACGCGCCGCAGGACGAAGCGTCGGGTCGCTTCATCTGGCCGACAGTCGCCGGAACTGGTTCAGCGCTTCTGTCGGGGTGGTAGAGGCGGCCTGTAGGCTCGCGGGCGACACGCTGCTTCGTTTCAAAGCCAGGGAGCGCGAACAGGCCCTGCTGAAGACGATCGAGACGGCCCTTCTGCCCGGTGTTCCCCCGGTCGTCGAAGGTCTAGAGGTCGGAGTCAGCTTCACGTCCGCCACGGAGATGGCGCACGTGGGAGGCGACTTCTATGACGTGCTCGACTTGGGCGAGACGGGTGCGCTCGTGCTGGTGGGGGATGTTTGCGGCAGAGGGGTGGAGGCCGCCGGCACTGCGGCCAGGGCCCGATATGCGCTCGAGACGCAAGCTTCTTTGACCCCTGATCCGGCGGAGTTCATGCGTGCGGCAAACGATTCGCTCACCCGTCTCTTACCAGCAGACCGCTTCGTCGCCGCGGCGGCCTGTCTCATCGACCGCCGGTCCGGGTCGATCACCACGTGTCTCGCCGGGCATCCGTCCCCTCTTCTTCTCACATCCTCCGGAATCGTCGAGGTCAAGGCGCCGCACAATCCTCCCCTGGGTCTCTTCGCGGGTCTTCAGTTCTCCGAGGGCACCCAGGAGATGCCGGCGCAGGACACCCTCCTCATGTACACGGACGGCGTGACCGACTCCCGCAATCGCGACGTCCGGTTCGGAGAGGAAGGGATAGCCCGGGTGGTGGCGGGACTTCCGGACCACGACCCGAGACGGATCGCCCGCTCGGTGTGCGACGAAGCCACCGGATTCCACGACGCGGCGTATCCTGGCGATGATCGCCTGGTACTGGCGATCCGCCGTGGCGCCCGCTGAGAAAGCTGCCATGTCGCCGGCGGACGAGAACGGCCTCGAGATAGCCATACCGGGCATCGAACCGGGGATGAACTTCATCTCGGTCGATTTCGATCTGGTCATGGTCAATCGCACGAGCGAGCGTCTGTACGCGAAACCAGTGGCGGCCCTTCTGGGCAAGAAGTGCTACCGGGAGTTCGAGAAGCGCGAGGAGCCGTGTCCGCACTGCCCCGGCCGCCTTGCCTTGGCCACAGGTCAGACGCACGAGACCGAGGCGATAGCGCTGCATGACGACGGCACCAGGCTCTATGCCCGCATCCGCGCGCATCCGGTCGTAGGACCCGGCAACCGCCCTGCCGGCTTCATCGAGGTGGTGGAGGACATCTCCGAACAGAAGCGCGCGGAGAGCCTGGCTTACATCGAAGCCGACCTCCAGGCTGCGCTTGTGTCGGCTAAGAACGCGCAGAAGGCCCTCCGCGAGACTGTGGAAGCGGCCCTCCGAATCGAGGGCCTCGATTGGGGTTGCGTCTTCCTGATCGACCGCCGTACCGGAAAACAGGAGCTCGTGCTCCAGCGCGGCGTCTCCCCCGAGCACCTGGAGGTCCTGGCAGCCGTGAGCCGAGGCGAGCCAGACGCTTGGAAGCAACGAGGGCAGATCACGCAGTCGCTGCCCGAAGTCGTGCCCATCCTCTATCGGGGCAGTGTCGTCGCCACGCTCATGGCGGGTGCGGCAGTCGGCAGCGAGGTCCTGCCTACGACAAGAGCCGGCCTTCGCGGTCTCGGATCTCTGGCGGGCAACACGATCGCCCGCATCTGGGCGGAGCAGTCGCGAGGCGACGCGGTCGCCGATCTGGAGGCGTTTATCGCCATAGCGCCCGTAGCGACCTGGGTGATCGACCTTAAGGGCCGGGTCACCATGTGGAACAAGGCCGCCGAGGGGCTGTTCGGCTGGCAGTCCGCGGAAGTGGTCGGGCGCACCCCACCCTTCGGGCCCGTTCAGGTGGACCAAGGAACCACCACTGTAGCCGACAAAGAGGGGAGACCGGTCGCCATCCATGTGATGACCATGCCGTTCCGGGACGTTGTCGGAGACTCCTCCACCACACTGGTGATTGCCGAGAGTCTTACAGCGACGGCTTCGCAACGGGGCGGCGACGAGCCCGCGGGAACCCCGGCCCGGGACGAGGCGAAGGAGGGCCCCGGACACGCACAAGCAGGCCCTGACGCCCACGGCTCCGGTGTTCTCGTGCTCGACGCGGGCGAAACCTGGGGCCTACCTTTGGCGCGTATCCTCTCGGACCAGGGATACGTGGTCACCAGATGCCGATCGTCCTTCGAGGCGGGCGCACTGCTCGCCGGCTCGGAAGCAGAGGGTCAGTCGATCGCGCTTGCGGTGGTGGGCATGATCTCCGGGAGCGGCTTGAGCGGGCTGGACGAGAAAGCCGCGCTACGCGCCTTGGGACTGGATGCGCAGGTGATCGTCTGCTCCGATTCCGACGTCCGGGGCTACGAACAGCACGGCATCGCCGGGGTCATCAAACAGCCCTTTGATGAAGAAGCGGTGATCTCAGCCGTCCGAACCGTACTGGGACGCTCGGGCTGACGATCCCCGCAGGAAGTGCGCAAACAGCCCGCGCGGTCCGCAGCGCAGACGGGGCGGGATGTCCCGATCGGTGTCGTTGCAGACGATCTCAAGATCGTACTTGTACTGGCCCTTGCCCTTGACCCAGTGGTCCACGCCTCGAACTGGCCCGAAGAAGCATATCGAACAGGATGACAACGCGGGACGGTAGACGTCAGATGGTAGAATCTCTGCTCCATCAGCAGGGCAAGGAGGAGTCGTGAGCAAGGAGTATCGGGTAGCCGTGGCGGGCGCTACCGGCGCCGTCGGAAGAGCGATGCGGAGCATCCTGGCTGAGCGGGATTTCCCCGTCAAGGAGCTTGTCGCCCTGGCTACGGCTAAGTCGGCGGGCATGCACCTGGATTACCGCGGCGAAGAGGTCATCTGCCAGGAACTGACTCCCGAGAGCTTCAGAGGCATCGACCTCGCCCTCTTCTCCGCGGGCGGCGGCACCTCCCTGAAGTATGCTCCTATGGCCCGCGAAGCGGGCTGTGTGGTGGTGGACAACTCGTCCGCGTGGCGCATGGAACCCGACGTCCCCCTGGTCGTCCCCGAAGTCAACCCCGACGATGTGAACTGGCACAAGGGGATCATCGCCAATCCCAACTGCTCCACCATTCAGATGGTGGTGGTCATGAAACCCCTGCACGATGAGGCCAAGATCACACGCGTGGTGGTATCCACCTACCAAGCGGTCTCGGGCACCGGAGCCAAGGCCATCAACGAACTGATGCAGCAGACCGGTAGACTTCTCGCGGGAGATGCCCCCGAGATCAACGTCTACCCTCACCAGATCGCGTTCAACTGTCTCCCCCAGATCGATGTGTTCCTCGAGGACGGTTACACCAAAGAGGAACAGAAGATGGTAGATGAAACCAAGAAGATCATGGGCGACAACAGCATCGCGGTATCGGCCACCTGCGTGCGCGTTCCCGTGCAGAACGGCCACTCCGAGGCGATCAACCTTCAGTTCGCCCGCCCGCTGAGTGTCGAGCGGGCTCGCGAGTTGCTGGCCGAGGCGCCCGGCGTCAAGGTCGTCGATGATCCCGCGAACAAGGTCTACCCGATGCCCATCGAGGCTTCGGGGCAAGATGACACCTACGTGGGACGTATCCGGCGCGACCCCACAGCCGAGAACGCGCTGAACCTGTGGGTCGTCGCCGACAACCTCCGCAAGGGCGCCGCGCTGAACGCGGTGCAGATCGCCGAGCTTCTGGTGCAGCGCGACCTCATTCGCGTACCTCGCTAGACTGAGCCAAGAAGGGAACGACCGACCATCCCCGCGATGACCAGGCGGCGTTGGAAAGGGTGGAGGCTGCCCGCGCTCGCCGTCCTCCTGGTGCTCGTGTGTTTCGGTGCGTACGGATTCGCCGAGACCTACCGGGTCGAGGTGAAGGAGTACACATTCGCCAGCCCTGATCTGCCACCGGACTTCGAAGGCACACGCGTCGTCCTGATCACCGATGTCCACCGCGGCCCGTTCTTCTCGCAGAACCGGGTTGCTGGACTTGTCGCGCGGGTCAATGCCCTGCAGCCGGACGTAGTCGTCTTAGGCGGCGACTACGTCTACCTCGGCACCGACTACGCTGCTAGTTGCTTCGCCGAACTGGCGAAACTGCAGGCGCCGCTGGGCCGGTTCGCGGTCCTCGGTAACCACGACTACGACGATGACCACGGTCGCGATGATCCCGAGACCGCCATCGCAGCCATAGAAGAGGCGGACATAACTCTCCTTCTAGACCAAGGAGTGTGGGTCGAGAAAGGTGAGAGCCGCATCCGCCTGGGCGGGGTGAGCGACTTTCAAATGGGCCAGCCGCGGCTAGCCCCGGTCACAGATGGGACTCAACCGAGCGACTTCATCGTTCTGATTTCTCACCATCCCGACTTCGCCGAGACCCTCCCGGCCGGCGCCGTCGACCTCGTCCTGTCGGGGCATACTCACGGGGGTCAAGTGACCTTCTTCGGCCTCTGGGCGTTCCACGTGCCCTCCGACTACGGTCAGAAATACCGCACCGGCCAAGTGACCAACGGAGCGACCACCGTGATCATCTCAAACGGCATTGGCACCAGCACGATCCCGCCCGTGCGCCTCTTCGCACGGCCACAGATCGTCGTGATCACGCTGGAACGCGGCAGTCCACGACTTTAGTCGCATGGTCGCACCGACCCAAAGCCGTTACTCTCCCACAGCCGACACCAGAAACAGGACCGAAGGCGGGCACCGGGAGTGGTTGCGATCTTTTCGAGGCGGGCGCGAATGAACCGGGAGCTGTTCGATCTACTCTCCCCCGACCGATTCGCTCAAGTCGAGGCGCAGACTGTGCTGCCCGGGCGTTCCGGCAAACCGGCCCCCATCCCAGGTGACCTCCACCTTCAACTCGCCGACGCCCTCGCCGCGCAAGGCATCACACAACTGTGGACGCATCAAGCCGAGTGTTGGCAGACTTTCAAGCAGAACGCGCATTTCATGGTCACCACAGGCACGGCGTCAGGAAAGAGCTTGTGCTTCAATCTACCTGTGCTGGACGGCCTTCTTCGCGCGCCACACGCCAGGGCCATCTACCTGTATCCGACAAAAGCGCTGGCCCAGGACCAGTTGCGCCGTCTCCGGCTACTTGCGGGTAGGCAGGTGGAGATCGCCACATACGACGGCGACACTCCCACCGCCGCGAGGTCTACAGCCCGACAGAAGGCTCGGGTGCTGCTTACCAACCCCGACATGATCCACCTCAGCCTCCTCCCCCACCACGAGCGTTGGGACGACTTCTGGTTCAACCTGCAGTACGTCGTCATCGACGAGGCTCATACGTACCGGGGTGTGTTCGGCAGCAATGTGGCCAACGTGCTGCGGCGATTGAGAAGGGTGGCGTCCTTCTACGGGGCCGAACCACGCTTCATCCTCGCCTCCGCCACCATCCGGAACGCGCGCGAACATGCCGAGCACCTCACGGGGCTGGAGGTCGCGCACATCAGCGGCGACGGCGCCCCTCTGGGGGCGCGCAAGGTAGTGTTCTGGCAGCCGCCTCTTGTCGAAGACAAGCTGAACCTGCGGCGGAGCGCAAACAACGAGGCCGCCGACCTTCTCGCCGAGCTCATCCGTGGCGGCATCCGGTCCATCTGCTTCACGAAGTCCCGGCGTAGCGCCGAGCTCATCTACCAGCAAACGGTCGACCGCCTCAAGGAGACGGATCCTCGACTGGCCGAGCAAGTCTCCCCCTATCGGGCCGGCTACACCCCCGAACAGCGCAGGGGCATCGAGACGCTGTTGTTCGGCGGCCAACTGCTCGCCGTTGTGAGCACGAGCGCCCTTGAGCTGGGGATCGACATCGGTGCGCTGGACGCCGCCATTACCGTGGGCTACCCGGGCACCATGGCCAGTTTGTGGCAGCAATGGGGACGGGCCGGCCGGGGCAAGGGCGAGAGCTTGGCGATCTTCGTCGCGGGCAACGACGCCCTCGAGCAGTTCTTCGTCAAACACCCGGGAGAGCTTCTCGGACGTGAGGTCGAGGCAGCCACCGTCGATTTCGCCAACCCATACATCCATCTGCGCCACCTGGCCGCGGCCGCCTTTGAAGGCCCTCTTATGGCCGACGATCGCAGGTTCTTTGGACCCCAGTTGCTCGAGGCCGCGGAACGTGGCGCCGCGGAAGGCCTGCTTCATCACAAGAGCGGGGCTTGGTTCTCCGCCGACACCGTGTTCCCGGCAGGCAAGATAGGCCTCCGTTCGACCGCCGGAGAGCAGTACACCATCGTCGAGGAGGGTACGGGCGACATCGTCGGCACGGAGGGTTCGGAGACGGCCTTCTCCGCTCTACACCCCGGCGCCGTCTACCTGCACATGGGAGACACCTACCTGGTCACTGAGCTCGACCTCGAGAACCACGTCGCCTTGGTGAGGCCGTTTAGAGACACCTATCACACGCTCCCTCGCAGGGAGACCGACACGCGGATCATCAGTGAGCATCTGCAGGCCTCCCACGGACCGCTATCGCTCCACCTCGGCGAGATAGCGGTGAGCACCCAGGTAGTGGCCTTTCAGAAGAAGAGGGCGGGCAGTGACGAGGTGCTCGGCACCGAGGAACTCGATCTGCCCATGCGGCAGTTCGTCACCGAGGCCCTCTGGTTCACCATACCGCCCGAGCTCTTCCCATCCCAGGAAGATCTTCTACGCCTCCCAGGGGCCATCCACGCCGTCGAGCATGCCCTCATCGCCCTGCTGCCGCTGTTCGCCATGTGCGACCGCTGGGATATCGGCGGGCTCTCCACGCCGGTACATAGCCAGACGGAGCAGCCCACCATCTTCGTGTACGACGGTCACGCCGGCGGCGTCGGCATCTCCCGTCAAGGCTTCGAGCGCTTCCCGGAGTGGGCGCGAGATGCCCGCGACCTGGTAAGGGACTGCCCGTGCGAGAGCGGCTGCCCGTCCTGCATACAGTCGCCAAAGTGCGGCAACTGGAACGAGCCCCTGGACAAGCACTTTGGGCTGAGGCTATTAGAGGCGATGCAATAGGTCGATGCTATCCTAGCCCTATGAAACCGATGTACATCTCGGTGATCGGCGCAGGCCGCTGTGGAGCCGCCGAAACTGCTCTCGCCGAGGAGGTTGGGCGACTGACTGCCTTGAGAGGAGCCATTCTCGTCTGCGGCGGTCTCGCTGGGGTCATGGAAGCGGCCGCCCGGGGCGCTAAAGAAGCCGGCGGTACCACCATAGGTATCCTGCCCGGACACGACCGCGAGCTCGCCAACCCCCACATAGATCATGTCATCACAACAGGCATCGGTCATGCCCGTAACCTTGCCGTGGTCAGTACCGGCGACGCCGTCATCGCGGTGGGAGGAGGCTACGGAACCCTCTCAGAAATAGGCCTGGCCGCGAAGATCGGCCGGCCGGTGGTGGTAGTCGCCGGTTGGCGGCTGCAGAGCGACGCGGGCGTTGAAGGCGTGTACTACGCCGCGTCGGCCGCTGAAGCGATGCAACTTGTCGATCGCGCCCTGGCCCTTGAGACCGGCTCGGTAGACACGCGGAGGGTCTCCGACCTATGACAAGACCGCCCACGCGTGACCAAGAGACCCGAGAACTCATCCAGCGCTTTCGGGCCAAGCGCGACCGCCGGAGGAAGCAACGTTTGGTCCTTGGCGGCACCGCCGCGGCCATCGTCCTCGCGCTTGTCGTGGCGGCAGTGGTCCTGCTTGTCCGTGGTCCCGCCGACCGGGCCGGCGCGATCTCGACCACGGTGCAGACGTCGTTGGGCTCCATGGCCTCGGCGACGTCGTCTACCAGCGTCGGCTCCGAGAATGGTGGAGGCGCCACCACGGTCAGCGCGACCCTGACGACCAGCACTACCATGTCTGAAAGCACCGCCACGACCGTCATGGCCACAACCACGTCTCGCGCCACCACAACGTCAGGGGCTACCACCTCCACGTCGGTCCTTTCCACCACCTCCACCAGTGCGCCGCACGCCGGAGGTCTTGTCGTGGTCATCGACCCAGGGCACCAAGCCAAGGGCGATTCAACCTTGGAGCCGATCGGCCCCGGATCCACCGAGAAGAAGGCAAAGGTCAGCAGCGGCACGTCGGGGGTTATCACGGGCACTCCGGAGAGTGAGCTGGTCCTCGCCGTCTCGCTCAAGCTCCGCGACTCGCTGGCAGCTCAGGGCATCGAGGTCCTCATGACCAGGACCACCCAGGACGTCACCCTGTCCAACGTCCAGAGGGCTCAGATGGCCAATGAGGCCGGCGCTGATCTCTTCGTCCGCATCCATGCCGATGGGTCCACCGACGCCGGCACCCGCGGCATCCACGTGCTGTATCCAGCTTCCATCGCCGGCTGGACCGACGACATCGCCGCGAGTTCAAAGAAGGCGGCGACTCTGGCCCTACAGGAGCTGATCGCCGCCACCGGCGCCAAAGACCGCGGCCTTGACGCCAGGAGCGACATGACCGGCTTCAACTGGTCGGACGTGCCGGTGATCCTTCCCGAGATCGGATTCATGACCAACCCCGACGAAGACAGGTCCCTCGCCACCGCCGCCTATCAGGACAAGATCGTCAAGGGCCTCACACGGGCGATCCTTAGGTTTCTGGGAGTAGGCTAGACTATGCGCCGTGTTACCGCGCACCACACCGACGAAACGCCGAGGAGGACATTCGCGTGACTAGACTCACCGTGGTCGGGGCAGGTTACGTGGGATTGGTCACGGTCGCATGTATGGCTGAGCTTGGCCACGACGTGGTCGCGATGGACATCGACGCGAGCAAGATCGGCTTGCTCCGCGACGGCGGGGTCCCGATCTACGAGCCGGGACTGGCCGAGTCGATAGCCGCCAACCGCGAACGCATCGAATTCACGACCGATCCAGCCTACGCCTACAAGTCGGGCAACTTCGTCTTCGTCTGCGTGGACACCCCTCCCATGCCCTCCGGCGATGCCGATCTCTCACGCATCTGGCAGGCCATCGACAACATCCCCGCGGACGAGGGCACGCACGTGCTCATCGTCAAGTCGACAGTACCGGTGGGGACCGGGGCGCTGGTCCGGGCCGAGCTGGCCCAGCGCGGCCATCGTCACATCCGCTACGCCTCGAACCCGGAGTTCCTGCGCGAGGGAACGGCTCTGGAGGACTTCATGCACGCTGATCGGGTGGTTGTGGGAGCTGACGACCCCGGCATAGCTGAACAGGTGGCCCAGCTCTACCAGGGCATCGAAAGCCCGGTGCTTCTCACCGACGTCGCCTCCGCCGAGATGATCAAGTACGCCTGCAACGCCTTCTTGGCCACCAAGATCAGCTTCATCAACGAGATAGCCAACGTTTGTGAGGCTACGGGGGCCGACGTGACCGTCGTTGCCCGCGGCATGGGCATGGACAAGCGCATAGGGCCGCATTTTCTGCAGGCCGGGATAGGCTATGGCGGCAGTTGCTTCCCCAAGGATGTCTCGGCGCTCAAACAGATCGCCGGCAACTCCGGTTACCACTTCCAACTATTGAACGCCGTTATCGAAGTCAACGAACTCCAAAAACGCCGGGTGATCGGAAAGCTCAAGAGGCACTTGGGCGACCAACTGCGCGGCAAACGGATCGCCTTGCTCGGCCTCTCGTTCAAACCGAACACGGATGACATCCGGCAGGCCTCGTCGATCATCCTGGCCAGTCGTCTGCTCGCTGAAGGCGCCGAGGTGAGAGGATACGACCCGTTGGCCATGGAAAGCATGCGGACCATCTTGCCGGCGATGACCTATGTGCCATCGGCGACGGCCGCCCTCGAGGGAGCCGATGCCTGCGTGTTGGTGACGGAGTGGAGCGAGTTCCTCGAACTCGATTGGGCGCTGGCGAAAGAGTCCATGGCCAGGCCCATCGTCATCGATGGAAGAAACGCGTTAGATGCAGCAGCGCTGGTCGATATGGGGTTCGTGTACGACGGCGTGGGGACGCGAGTGAAGCTGGAGTGACCAGGCGCTGGCTTCTGGGCGGCCTTCTCGGCTTTGTGGTCGTTCTGTCTTTCGCTACATTTCGGGATGCCTGGGTTGTGAACCAGGCTGGCGTCTTGGTGAACCGTGCCATCGTCGCAAGAACCGCCGCCGACGAGCCCGGCCGGCGGGCATCGGCGGCCTCGACCGCGACGGTCACGAGCACCGGGAATCTCACCCGGGCAATGGCCCTGATGGAGACAACCGCGCTTCGCGCTCCGCACACATCCGGCCGCGAGGTCCCCATCTGGCGTACCTATGGCGCCGCGGCGGCTTTGGCCCCGTCGGAACACGCCTTCCAATTGCTCTTGGATGCTCGGGACAAGAACCGGCTTGACCGCGTGGGCGAGTTGTGGCTGGGCGAAGTAGCCTCGGCGACCGAGCACTGGGATCAGGCGGCCGAAGCATACCGCCGCGTCGATGCGAGCAACGTCCTCATCTCGCGGGCCGACGCCCACTTGCAGGCGGGAGA
Source organism: Actinobacteria bacterium RBG_16_64_13 (assembly GCA_001768675.1). GTDB lineage: Bacteria > Actinomycetota > Thermoleophilia > RBG-16-64-13 > RBG-16-64-13 > RBG-16-64-13. Next base: position 48,161 of record MELN01000004.1, read on the forward strand.
GAAGACGCTGGCCGTCCGCCAGTACAACCTGGCCAGGATCAGTCTGGAGGCTGCCATCGAGCGTGACACCGCCGAACGGCTGCTCAGCGGAGGCGGCGGGGGCGCGGGGTCGACGACTGCCCGCTTCCTCACTTCCGACGCCGAGCGAGTGACGGCCCTCTATCGCATTGGACGGGGGCTTCTCGCGGGTGGCCAACCTCGCCAAGCCGTCCCGGTCCTGGAACAAGCGATGGAGAGGGCGGCTACGGCCTCCCCGGGTGCGGTGGTTGAGCAGTCGCTCAACCTCAATCTGGCCTTTGCCTTGGCTCAGACCCTACCCGCTCCACCGCCGCGAGCGACAGCATCGACACGCCACTCCTACTATCTCGACCCGCCGACTGAGATCTATGTCAGCGCGCTGGTTCGGGTGCGCACGCTGGTCCTCCGTGGCACCGGGTCGGACCGGACGGCCTCGGTATGTGTCCAGGCGGCTCGCTCTCTTCTACTAATAGGCGACGACGACCAGGCGGTCTCCCTTCTGCACGCCGCTCTCGACCTCGACCCGCTGCTACCCGACACCTACCTTGTTTTGGGCAGCTGGTACGAGACCAAAGGGATGAAGGTCCTGCCTTTCGAGCTATATAAGAAGGGGGCCGAGCAGATCCCCGCTAATCTCCAGATCGCGGTGGCATACGCCCTGGCCTCATACAAGGCCCTACCTCCAGACAAGGCGCTCCCCGTGCTGGAACGCACCGCGCGCACAGAAACCAAGGATCCCTACTTGTTCGCCTTCCTGGGTGATTGCTACCTGGACATGGGCATGAGCACCGAGGCTCGCGCGGCATACGAGGAAGGCCTCCGCCGAGCCCCCCTCGCCGAGCCGCTCCTCCAGCGTTTGGCTGCGCTTGACGAGGGCGTGGAGACTGCCCCATGACCGCCGAGTCTGCCGTTCCGGGACGTTCCGCGCTCCTAGCGGTGCGGATTGGCGCGGGTCTGATGGGCATCGCCTTGCTCTGCTCGTTCTGGGCGTCTCCCGACCGAACGGTAAGCCTGCCTTGGTTCGCTCTCCACATGGTGGGCGTGAGTATTGTCCTCGTGGTCACCGGTCCCTTCCTCAACGCGACGGCTCGCCGGATCAAGGCAGGCCACATGCTGTGGTTCTTCCTTGCCTCCGGCTACGTCACGCTTGCCGCCACGCTCTTCACCAGCCGCTGGCCGGTCTACAAGTTGTCATGGCTCAACGACATCTATGCCGCGCTGCCTTCGATCCGCTCGCTACCGTGGTGGTGGACTCAGCAGGGCCTACAGCCAAACCAAACCGGCGGCATGTTGGCCGTCTGCACGGCCTTTGCATTTGCCGTAGCCACGCATGGGTCGGTGCAAGCCAGGCATCGTTGGCCGGCCGCGTTCCTGACCGTGGCTGGGTCTGTCGGCGTCTTCATGACTGGTTCACGAGCTGCCCTGGCGGGGCTCGCGCTGGCCGTTCTGCTTGTTCTCATCGTGCGCACTGTTCGCTGGCTGTGGGCATGGGGCGCGGGTCTCCTGCTGCTCGTCACGGCATTGCTCGCGTCCGGGCAACTGGCGCGTATCATCGACTTCTTCATACATGACGAGACTCTTGATACCAAGCTCGTGGCACGGTTGGATATCTGGACATCGGCGATCTATGGAGTCCAGGACCATTTCTTCACAGGCATCGGGCTCGGCGTTTTCAACGAGGTGATGCCTATCCGCTACCCTTACCAAACAGTCGGCCTCACCTACCCGGTGTCTCAGGCCCATAACCTGGTGTTGGACACCGCTCTTGCCATCGGCATTCCTGGAGCTCTGGGACTTGTTCTGCTTGTAGTAGGATTGCTTCTCCTGTCGGTGCCGGGGATCAGGGAGTGTCGATCGTTCGGTGCGGTACCTCTTGGGATCCTCGCTTCGCTTGTCGTCTTTCTCATCTTCGGGGTCACCGATTCCATCAGCCTCTCCATCCCTACCAGTTTCATCATCTGGCTATGGGTGTGCGCTCTGGCTGTGCTCCATAGAGCTCTTGCCCCAGGGGAGGGACACGGCCAGAGAGGGGATTCGAATATCTAGCCTGACGGTATTCTCCCTGCCGTGAAGATGTTCATTTGAAAGTGAGGTCGCTCATGGCCAAGAGCAAAGGTTATGAACTGGTGCCAAAGCGCATTCCGCTCAGGCAGCGCTCAAGCTTCTACAAGGAGATCATTGCCGAGTTCCTAAGCAGTGGACAGCAAAGTGTGCTGATCGCTGGGACCGAGCGCAAGCCGGCCACACTCATCCAGGGTCTCCGCAAAGTGATCCAAGTGGAAGGCACCATGGGCGTGAAAGTGCTTCAGCGTTCGCAGGAAGTGTATCTGGCAAAGGATTGAGACGCGCGAGCGTAGCGATGGACTCAGCGATAGCGTCAACCATGCGGAGAAAGACAAAGGGCCGTCATGGAGACGGCCCTTGCTTCTGTCCTACGAGTCGGTCGCCGACGGCGACTTACCCTAGTTCTTGTCGCGGATGCGGAGAACCGTGGCCATGAGCTCGAAAAACACGCGGCTCAGGAAGAACCAGAGAACCGCCGCACACAGCGATATGAAGAACGAGATGACCGCGTATCTACCCCCGATCATTGCGACCAAGATGATGTTGAACAGCACATACAGCCCGATGAGGCCGAGGACGATGATGTACAACATCTTCAGCGACGAGGGTGTTACGAAGCCCTGGAACGAGAAGTCGAAGAGCCGGCCCCATGGCCCGCTCTCTTTCACGTACCCATACTGAGGCGCCCCCGGCGGGGCCGCGCCGTACTGAGGTTGGCCTGCGTAGGGAGGCTGCGGGGCCGCCGGCGCAGGTGCGGGCGGACGAGCCGCCGTGTAGGCCGCTGCAGCCCCGCCGGCGGCGGCAGCAGCCGGCATACGTGTCCCACATTTCTCACAGAAATCGCCGGTCGCCTGAGAGTTGCCACAGTTTGCACATATCCTTGCGACATCAGCCACGGCGCCTCCTCTGTCGGGGTCATCTCACTTTTACACGGTACGTTGCCTGACCTGTGCTGTCAATGTTCCAATGCTCTAGGGAAGACCGGCAAAGGCCAATCACAGGAACGCGCTCACGAGTAAGGGGTGATACGCCGATAACCCATGCACCATGTGTTTAAATCATTGCAGTAATGAGCTATCTTCTCGACAATGGCGAAAATGTTGCGCCGGCGTGATTGTCATGGGCCAGGGTAGACTCGATGCCATTGTGTGGCTCTATACGCGTCCCCTGGACAAGGTGTCTTAATGGGTACCAGAGCGCTATCTCGACCGCGGATGCATCACCTCTTGGCGATGGCGATAGACGTCGTGATCGTCCTTCTCTTGTACTACCTAGTGCTCAACTTCCGCTTTGCCGGGAGCTTTGCCGACTGGGAGACATGGACCGACAACTTCGCCATTTTCGCGGGGATGGCGGTATTCGTTCACCTGGTCATCAACTGGTTCACCGGCGTCTATTCGATCGTCGGCCGCTACATGAGCCTGGCCCAAGCGGTGCGCGTGGGCGAGGCCGGCATCCTGGCCCTCGCGGTTCTTTTCTGCATCGTGGTGGCCTGGCCGCTGTTCACACACGACGCGGGCTACCTTATCCCCCGTTCGGTGATCATCGGTGGAGGACTGGCTGTGATCATCCTTATGATCGGAATCCGCTTTTCCCGGCGGCTCGTTTTCGAGGTCACGCAACAGCCCGAGAACACGACCCAACGTCTGTTGTTGGTAGGGGCCGGGCAAGCAGCCGACATGCTTGCCCGGGAGATCAAGCGTACGCCGTCGCTCAACACCAAAGTGGTGGCGCTCGTCGACGACCGCCGCGACCTGCTCAACATGAGCATCCAGGGCTTCCCGGTTTTGGGCTCCGTCGCCGACGCGCCGGCACTAGTCGAGAAGCTGGGAGTCACCCAGATCATCGTGGCCATTCCCTCGGCCACCGCTGAAGAGATCGTCTCCATCTATCGCGTCTGCAAGACCGCTGGGGTCCCGATCAAGATCCTGCCGAGCTTAGCTGATCTCGTGTCGGGCGTGGTAAGCCTCAGGGACGCTCGTGATCTCGACATCAAAGACCTTCTGGGCCGCCCCAACATCGAGACGAACGTCGGCGCCATCTCCGAGTATATCCAGGGTCACACAGTCCTCGTGACCGGCGCGGGGGGTTCCATCGGCTCGGAATTGTGCCTGCAGATAGCGCGATTCAGCCCCCGGCGCTTGGTAGTCATCGACCACGACGAGTCTTCCCTCTACGCTCTACACGAAAGTTTGCAGAACGTGGGTTTCCGCCAGTATGTGCTCTACCCGGCCAGCATCCTCCAACAGGAAAAGCTCGACAAGATCTTCGCTCTTCACAGGCCCCGCCTGGTCTTCCACGCTGCGGCGTACAAGCACGTCCCCCTCATGGAGCTGAGCCCCGACGAAGCCGTGCTCAACAACATCAAGGGCACCAGGCTTGTCGCCAAGATGGCGGCGCACTACGGGGCGGAGCGGTTCGTCAACATATCCACCGACAAGGCCGTCGAACCGGTCAACGTCATGGGCGCGACCAAGCGGGCGGGAGAACTGATAATCCGCATGCTCGCCGAGAGATATCCGCAGACGCAGTTCGCGTCGGTACGGTTTGGCAACGTGCTGGGCAGCCAGGGCAGCGTCATCCCTATCTTCAGGAGCCAGATCGAGACCGGTGGCCCGGTCACAATCACCCACCCGGACATGACCCGCTACTTCATGCTCATTGAAGAGGCGGTCCAGCTGGTATTGCAGGCGGCCATCATGCTCGACGAGAACGAAGTGGACCAGGAGCGCGGGCTCAATACCTTCATCCTCGAAATGGGCAATCCAGTATCCATCGTCGACTTGGCTCAGAGGATGATCGACTTCTACTGGAAAGACGAAGCACGCTCCCTTGGGGTAGAGTTCTCGGGCCTGAGACCAGGGGAGAAGCTCGACGAGCGGTTGACCTACCCGTACGAGGAAGCGCTGCCGACGAGCCACGCGCTGGTGAAGAGGGTCTGCGCTAAGTCGGAAGCCACGGCACACAACGGGACGACAGATGACTTCGAGCGCTCGCTAGAAGAACTTGTCCATATCGCCGAGGGTCATGGCGAGCGCCGCGCTATCATTGGTGCTCTCATGACTTGTGTGCCAGATTATGCTCCATTGGAAGGACTTCCTCTTGAGAAACCTGTAGCTCTAGTTTAGACTCTGGGTAGATTCGATACACCAATTTGCGGTGTCATCTGCACAAAACGAGAGAGAACCGCCGGTCTGGCGATTCGCGTCGGCCATAGGAGGGAGATAGGGGTATGGTTAGAAGAGTCACATTTCTGATACTTGGGACGTTGATCTTCGCTCTCGTCGTGAGCGGGGTCGCGGTGGCCGGTTATACGCCGCAAGATATCTACGACGATTTTGCCGCCGACGGCGACCTGGACCGTAACTACTCGGACGCCGAACTCAACGCATACCTGAACGACGCTCAGATCCACGAATACGGCGACAACAGCATCACCGACCGGCTGGATGACAAGGTGCTTGACCTCGTGTCGAGAGAAACCTTCCCGTTCACCGGGTTCCAGTTGCTGATGGCGGGTATCGTAGTGGTGGTTCTGATAGGCGGAGGGATAGCGCTCCGTCGGCTTTCCCGGCCATCCAGGCCTTCTGAGTCTTCAAAAGAGTCCTGACCCCAAAGCTTCCGGGGTCGGTGATCGAGCTTGTCGTCCTCAGGCAGCGCCGTTCCTGAGAGCGGGAGCCGCCTTCGTACTGCAGACCTGTGGGGAGCGCCGCTAGCCATACTGTTCGCGGTATGGCTGTGGCTTGCTTTCTCGTCGGGGGGCTTTGTCGCGCGCCTCTGGTTGCTGCCGAGTCTCGCGCTCGGCCTTTTCG
>MELN01000004.1:54081-56341 GCA_001768675.1 Actinobacteria bacterium RBG_16_64_13
ATCCCCGTAGGCCGCGCCAGCTGTCGCTCGCAATGCTGGCCGTCTTCGCAGGTTTCGGTGTTTGGGTGGCTGTCTCCACCCTCTGGGCCGACTCGGCCACCCGGGTGTGGCTGGAGACCGGGCGCATCTTCGTGTATCTCGGCTTCTTCACCCTGGCGGCGGTCTACCTGACTCATGCAAGTGCGCGAAGGATCTTCCGCTACCTCGTGATGGGCGCAGCGTTGTTCATTCTTGCCGCCTGTGTCTGGAAACTCTGGTCGGCCGGCGACGTCGCCTCGCTGTTCTTCGCCAACAGGCTTTCGTATCCGGTCAGCTATCCCAACAATGCGGCCGCTCTCTTTCTGATCGGGTTCTGGCCGCTCATCTGGCTGGCGGCCGGATCAGACGAAAGGGCCCCTGTGCGAGGAGTGGCCCTGGGACTCGCCACGGGGCTCCTGGGACTGGCCATCATGACCCAGTCGAGAGGCGCCGTTTGGAGCCTGGCCATCACCGCCCTTGCCATGTTCGCGATTTCACCGGTTCGGCTGCGGACGCTTCTCTACCTGGTCGTGCCCGGCGTCCTCATGGTCTATGAGTTCCCCAATCTGAACCGCTACTGGGAGGAGGGCCCTCTGGCTGTTGGAGGAGCCCTCGGCGCCCGCACTTTGGTGGTGGCTTCGCTCACGGCGGCGTTCATAGGGATGATCCTTGCCTTACTCGAAAGGTGGGTGAAGGTCAGCAGGCGCATGAAGGCGATCTTCGGGTCGGTCGTGCTGGTAGGCATCGTCGCCGGGCTCGTCTACGGCTCCATCGTCGCGACCGCCGACGTGGGAGGTCCCCTCAAGTGGCTTTCGCGGACTTGGACGCAGTTCACCCAGCAGCCGGTGGGTGGGGCGACCGAGCCCGCGGTCGGACCCAGCTCTGGCTCCAGGCTGATCACTGTCGGGTCGAACGGCAGAGTGGACATCTGGCGCGTGGCTTGGGAGGAGTTCAAGGCCGAGCCCGTCACCGGCGTCGGCGCCGACAACTTCGTCTTCAGGTACGACCAGCTGCGGTCGTCCGAGATCGCGAAGCCGGAGCACCCCCATTCTCTCTTCTTGCAAGTGCTGGCCGAGACCGGGATCATCGGCGGCATTCTCTTTGTAGGCAGTCTGCTCCTATCCTTGGGCGGGCTGCTCTGGCCTCGAATCGCCGCGGGATGGCGGCGGTCCCGCGAAACCTGGCTGAAGCCGGACCGGCCTGTCAGCCGGCGTATCTGCCATCCCCGCTGGGGAGCGGATCCGAGGGCGTACGGCTGGGAAATAGCGCTGCTTGTTGCACTCCTATACTGGCTGATCCATGGAAGTGTTGAGTGGTTGTGGCAGATGGCCGGGGTCACCGTGCCTGCTTTCTTGATGCTTGCCGCCGTCCTCGCCGAAGTCGACACCCGCGCTGAAACGATGTGGCCGCGTCTGGCCGCTCGGCTCAGGCTCCCGCTGCCGGACCGCAAGGTCGAGTCGCACCTGCAGCCGCCGGGGATCCTCTCGCTGGGTTTCAGGCTGGTACTGATCGTCCTCTTCTTGGTCGTGATAGCCACCGCTGGCCTGCCCTATCTGGCCATCCAGTACGAGGAATCGGCCTTGGCCTTGGCGAAGACCGACGCCCTTGGCGCGGTCGAACGAGCCGGCTCCGCCCATTGGCTGCAGGTGGCAAGTCCGAGCCCCTATCTCACTCAGGCAACGATCTACGAGAACGCGGCGAACGCAGCCGCGCTCTCGGACCGCCCCGATAGGCATGGCGCCGTGCTCGACGATCTGGCGCTCGCCATCGCTGCCTGCGACCAAGCGGTCGCGCTCGAGCCCGCTGACTGGTCGGTCCGCTATCGGGCGGGGGTCGCGGTCCTTAACTTCCTGCTGGCCAGCGAGTACGCGGGGGGACAGGCAGTCGACATAGACATATCGTCGGCTCAGGCCCGCATACCGGGACTGGCTGACTGGTCGGCCTTGGCCGCGAGCGGGGACGACATGGCCGCGCCGGGGGCGAGCACGGGCTCGCTGGCCGCGGACGAAGACGCTCAGGCCACCGCCCGTTACTACCGAGGATTGGGCCGGGAACAGCTCGCCGGGGCTACGCTCGACCGCCTGAATGCCGCCAAAGACCGGAATCCATTGGCGACTCAGACAGGGGAAGCAGCCAGGTTGGTGGAAAGAATACTCAACCCTTAGGCTCCGAGAGTGTGAGCGAATGAAAGTGCTGGTTACCGGCGCAAGTGGCTTCTTGGGCTCTGCTCTGCTGGAGCGGC
>MELN01000004.1:56448-67690 GCA_001768675.1 Actinobacteria bacterium RBG_16_64_13
TCGTCCATGCCGCCGCCCGAGCCCACGTCCTCAGGGAGACCGCTCCCGATCCGCTGCAGGTCTTTCGCGCTGTGAACACGTTGGGCACCATCACCCTCGCCAGACAGGCGGCCGAATCAGGGGTCCGGCGATTCGTCTTTCTGAGCTCCATAGGGGTCAACGGGGATCGCTCCGATCGACCCTTCGCAGAGTCCGACGAGCCGAATCCGCGGGAGGCCTACGCGATCTCGAAGCTCGAGGCCGAGAATGGACTCTGGGCGATCGCCCGGGAGACCGGGATGCAGGTCGTCATACTCCGCCCTCCTTTGGTCTATGGCGCGAACGCGCCCGGCAACATCGGTCGCCTCGCCGCGGCGGTGCTCAAAGGAACGCGCCTGCCTTTGGGAGCAGTCACCAGCAATCGTCGCACCTTTCTGGCTCTGGACAACCTGACCGATGTCGTGGCGACGTGTGTCGCCCATCCCGCGGCCGCGGGACAGGTCTTCTTGGCCGGTGATTCCGAGGACCTGTCTACCGCGGACCTGCTTCGCAGGATGGCCTTGGCGTTCGAGGCGCCTCTTCGCATGCTCCCCGTCCCAGTCTGGATCCTCAGGGCCGGAGGTGCGGCGCTCGGCAGGCGCACGACCGTCCGTAGTCTGTGCGACTCCTTGCAGGTGGACACATCCAAGGCCCGGGACCTGCTGGGATGGAGACCCCTGATCGGGGTTGACGAGGGGCTGCGCAGGATGGCACAGCGTTCGCTCAGGGACCAGACTCCATGAGCGTGTGGTTCTCCTTGCCTGTGGTAGCAGTCGCCTCGCTGGCGCTAACGGGCTCGGTCACGAGATACGCGCCCTCTCGCGGTCTGATCGACGTCCCGGGCGCTCGGAGCTCACACACGGTCCCGACACCACGGGGTGGTGGCATCGCGATCGTGGTGTGCTTCTTGGCCTCGCTCATTCCGCTCATCGTTCTTGAGGTCCAGTCGAGGTCCACGCTGGTGGCCTTGCTTGGAGCGGGTGCCGTCGTTGGCCTCGTCGGCCTGGCCGACGATCGCTGGCACGTTGCGCCGCAGTGGCGTTTGCTGGTCCACGTCGCCGCGGCGGCCTGGGTGTTGTCTTGGCTGCATGGCGCGCCGTCGGTCCCGTTCTTCGGATCGCTGCTGGATCTGGGCTGGTTCGGATCGATCATCGCCGCGCTTTGCCTGGTGTGGCTCGTGAACCTCTACAACTTCATGGACGGCATAGACGGCATCGCCGCCGTTGAAGCGATCTGCGTGTGCGGCGCGGGGGCGGCTCTCTATGCCCTGGTGGACGAGCCTTCTTCAGCCATCACTCCACTACTGCTTACCGCAAGCGCAGCCGGGTTCTTCTTCTGGAACTTTCCGCCGGCAAGGATCTTCATGGGCGACGTCGGCAGCGGCTTTTTGGGCATCACGCTGGGCGGATTGGCATTGCAGGCGGCCCTGGCCTCGCCACGGTTGCTCTGGAGTTGGTTCATCTTGCTCGCCGTCTTTGTGACCGACGCCACCTTCACACTTGTCCGCAGGCTACTCCACCGTGAGAAGGCTCATGAGGCGCATCGCAGTCACGCATATCAACATGCCGCCCGCCGCTTCGGCCACTTGCCGGTAACGCTGGCCGTTGGAGCCATCGACGTGGTGTGGTTGCTGCCGATAGCATGGTGGGTCGGTTCGGGCAACTTCGAAGGGCTTTGGGGGGCTATGCTCGCCTACGCGCCACTGATCGCCCTGGCGGCGTACTTCAAAGCTGGCAAGGCGGAGGAGCCCGCCGGCTGATGACCAGGCTTCTTATCGTCACAACTGTCGACAGGACCATGACCGCGTTCCTCCTGCCCTTCGCGGACTACTTCCGAGCACGGGGATGGACGGTGGACGCCATGACCGCGGGGCTCTCAGCCGTGCCTGAGTGCGCGTCTCGCTTCGACCGGGTCTGGGAGATGGAATGGACCCGCAGACTTGCCTCTCGCGCCAACCTGGCCGCCGCGAACCGAGTGAGAGAGATCGTCGGAGCCCATGCGTACGATCTGGTCCACGTGCACACGCCGGTCGCGGGATTCATCACCAGGCTGGCTCTCAGGCAGATGCGCCAGGCGTCCCGGCCCAAGGTCGTCTACACAGCCCACGGCTTCCATTGCCACCCTCAGGGCAAGAGAACGACGAACGCCGCCTTCTGCACACTGGAGAAGCTAGCCGGTTCGTGGACCGATGCGCTCGTGGTCATCAACCACGAGGACGAACGGCTGGCTCGCAGGCTCGGTCTTGCGAAGAACGGGCGTATCTATTACATGCCGGGGATAGGTATCGATCTCGAACGGTATTCGCGGGCGACCGTTGATTCTGAAGCCATCGCCTCCGCCAAGGAGGCTATCGGTCTGGGCCCGCGAGATGGGCTTTTCCTGATGGTGGCCGCGTTCGACCCCGAGAAGCGCCACGCTGACGCGGTCAGGGCGCTGCACGCCGTCGGAGAACGCGGAGTCCATCTAGCTTTTGCCGGCCTTGGCCCTGAATTGGAAGCGGTGAGGGCACTCAGTGAGTCGCTGGGCTTGAGCGACCGCGTGCACTTTCTCGGCTCGCGAAGCGACATACCAATCTTGCTTGCCGCCGCGGACGCACTCCTCCTCCCCTCGGGCAGGGAGGGCCTGCCCCGGTCGATACTGGAAGCCATGGCCATGAAAACGCCGGTCATTGGATCGTACGTCCGGGGAACCACCGAGCTGCTCGGTGGCGACGCCGGGCTGCTGGTCAAGATAGGCGACGTCAACGGGCTGGCTGAGGCGATGCGTTCGGTACTGCGCGAGCCGGAAGAAGCGCAAGCCATGGCCGAACGGGCCCACAGAAGAGTGGGCCGCTATTCGCTGTCCCGAGTGCTGGCGCTCCACGCCGAGATGTACGAGGATCTTCTCGGTTCTTGACCAGGGCGCCGGCAACGCACCAGCTCGCTTTCGACTACCATCTGCGGAGCCACGACCCACCGCTCGCCGCCCGCGTCTTGTAAGGTCTCCGGTAGACGATCTCTCCGGCCCCCAGGTAGAGGTCGTAGGCCAGCTTGGGCAGGTCCCAGACCCCGTAGCGCGCCGTGATGTCGGCGAGCAGGAGTCCTTTCTGGGCCGTGGACAGGTCGGACCGGCGGACAACGGCCGCGTGGTCATTCGCCATCCGCCAATAGAGCAGGGTGGGCCGTCCCATGTTCTCCGGCGCCCAGGTAGCGCTGTCCCAGGCGTCACGGGCTGACCACGTATCCCTCAAGACGAAGAGTGGCTCAGGCACTTGCCGCAGTTCCCCCATGAGACTGAGACTCGCGAGCAGCACGCGGTCGGAGCCCACATTCTGGGTCAGGAGAGGCGTGGCAGCCATCTGCTGCCGCCTTATCAGACCGAACAAGATGTAGACCTTCTTCAGCTTCCAGAGGACATGGTGAAACCGCCTCACCGGGTCCGGAGAGCACAGGTCGTGGCGATCCATGAGGGCCTGCAGCACCCGGCCTTCCTCGTCGACCAGGGTGGCTTGGCTCTGACACAAGACCGCCGTAGGAGTGTCGTCCAACAGCTCGACGCAACGGGAGACATGGTTGGGGGCGCACGAGTCGTCGTGAGCGGCCCATTTGAAGTATTCCCCCCGGGCAAGCATGAAGACGCGGTTGAAGTTGGCTACCATCCCCAGATTCTCGGGATTCCGGTAGTAACGGACCCGCGGGTCACGGCGCGCGTACTCTTCGCAGATATCTTGGGTGTCGTCCGTGGACGCGTTGTCCGAGATGATCAGCTCAAGATCCTCGTAGTCCTGCTCGAGATGACAGCGTATGGCTTGCTCCAGCAGGCGTCCACCGTTGTGCACAGGCAGACCTATTGAGATGCGGGGTACCTTTCTATCCACCTGCCGCTCCGCCGGACGTTTTCGCTTCAGATACTAGCAGGAGTCGTCTCAGTGCTGCGAAACGGCGCCGGTCGCCATGCGGACGCAGCGATGTCGGCGTCTGCCCGTGCCGCGGTTAATGCCGGTGGTAGATGCGACCGATAAGCTGTCTTGGCGTACACTACTTGGTATGGAGAGGGCAGGTCGTTCGCTCCTTCGTGGAGGTGCAGAAGTCTTGAAAGTCGTACTGTTCTGCGGGGGACGCGGCACCAGGCTCAACGGGCCGGGTGGAGAGGTGCCCAAGCCGATGCTGTCGATAGGGTACCGGCCCATCCTGTGGCACATCATGAAGTACTACGCTCACTTCGGCCACAACGATTTCATCCTGTGCCTTGGATACCGGGCGGACGCCATCAAGGAGTACTTCCTCCACTATAACGAAGCGGTGTCCAATGACTTTGTGATGAGCGGGGGCGGGAAGCACGTGCAGCTGGTGAGCAGCGACATACAGGATTGGACCATCAGGTTCGTGGACACCGGACCTCAAGCCAGCATCGGCGAACGCCTCAAGGCTGTTGAGGCCTATCTCGCCGGGGAGGACTACTTCCTGGCCAACTACAGCGACGGACTGACGAACCTGGACCTCAACCAGTATATCGAGGAAGTACGGGTTCAAGACAAGGTGCTGAGCCTCCTCTCCGTCCGACCGGCGCTTACCATGCACGCCGTGTCGGCCGACGAGCAGGGCCTCGTACGTGCCGTCATGCCTGTGGGCGAGACCGACCTCAGGATAAACGGAGGCTATTTCATCTGCAGGCAAGACCTATTCGGGTACCTCGGCAAGGGCGAAGATCTGGTCGGACCGGTCTTCACCCGTCTAATCGCCGACCGCCAACTGCTTGCCCATCGCTACTCAGGTTTCTGGAAGCCTATGGATACGTTTCGTGACAGACAAGAGCTCGAGGAGCTCTGGGCCGGGGGACAGGCGCCGTGGGAGGTCTGGAAGTGCGCCTGACCGGCCTGCGCAGCTTGCTCTGCCTCGGGGCTCACGCCGATGACATCGAGATCGGGTGCGGCGGCACCGTCCAGGATCTTCTCGAGAGTAACCCCGGGCTACAGGTGCATTGGGTCGTCCTCAGCGCCCAGGGCGAGCGCGCCGACGAGGCCCGGGACAGCACAGACAAGCTACTCGCGAACGCGGGTCTTTCCGACGTGAGGATAGGAGATTTCGCGGAGAGCTGTTTCCCGTACCTCGGCAGGGCGGTGAAGGACTACGTCGCCGGCCTGGGCGCCGAGATAGCACCCGACTTGATCTTGACGCACTGGAGGGGCGATCTCCATCAGGACCACCGGCTCGTGAGCGAGTTGACCTGGAACACGTTCCGCGATCACCTCATTCTCGAGTACGAGATCCCCAAGTGGGACGGCGACATGGGTCGGCCGAACACCTATGTCCCGCTGGACCGCGCTCGCTGTGAACGCAAGATAGATCATTTGCTGAGCGTCTTCCCCTCCCAGGCGAACAAGGACTGGTTCGCGGCCGAGGTCTTCTGGGGACTGCTCAGACTGCGCGGCATGGAGGCCCGGTCTCCCAGCGGCTACGCGGAAGCGTTCCACTGCCACAAGCTGGTGCTCAGCTAGCCCGGGAGAGTGGAGGCAACAGATTGAAGGTCTTGGTTACGGGGCACGACGGCTACATCGGCAGCGTCCTCGTGCCCATAGTGCAGGCGGCCGGTCATGAGGTAGTCGGCCTTGACAGCGGGTTGTTCCGCGAGTGCGGCTTTGGCGAAGCGGCTCCCCCCGTCCCGACCCTTGAACTGGATCTCAGGCAGGTGCAAACGGACGATCTGCGCGGATTCGCGGCGATCATCCATCTGGCCGGCATATCGAACGACCCCGTGGGAGACCTCAGCCCCAGTTGTACCTACGACATCAACCACCTCGCCTCGGTCCGGCTTGCGTCCTTGGCCAAGCGGGTGGGTGTAGCGCGATTCCTGTTCTCCTCGTCCTGCAGCCTCTATGGTTCGGCGGGCGAGGACTACGTCGATGAGACCGCCGGGTTCAACCCGGTGACCCCCTACGGAGAGTCCAAGATCATGGTGGAGCAAGACGTGTCCCTGATGGCCGACGACGACTTCAGCCCCACGTTCCTGCGCAACGCCACCGCCTATGGGGTTTCGCCCCGTTTGCGGGCGGATCTGGTGGTCAACAACCTGACCGGCTACGCCTTCTTGCGCGGTGAGGTGTTGCTGAGCAGCGACGGCACGCCTTGGAGACCGTTGGTCCACATCCAAGATATCTCCAACGCCTTCCTGGCCTGTCTCGAGGCTCCGCGCGACCTCGTCCACAATCAGTCGTTCAATATCGGAAGCACCTATGAGAACTATCAGATCCGCGATATCGCCGAGATCGTGAGAGACGTCGTCCCCAGAAGTCATGTCGTCTTTGGGCCGGGTGCCTCGGCCGACGTCCGTGACTATCGCGTGGACTGCGGCAAGTTCGCAAAGACTTTCCCCCAGACCACACCTCGCTGGACGGTGCAGCAGGGTGTCGAAGAGCTCTATGACGCGTACCAGCGATACGGCCTCACCGAAGATGACTTCCTCGGTCGCTTCGTCCGCATCTCGCACGTCAAGAGACTACTCGCCGAAGGGAAGCTGAACAGCGACCTGATGTGGAAAGCAGAGGGAGGCACGGCATGATCTTCACCGAGACCAGACTCGCGGGCGCGTTCATGGTCGACATCAAGCGGATCGAGGACAGCCGTGGCTTCTTCGCTAGGTCGTTCTGCCAGCACGAATTCCAGGACCATGGTCTGAAGCCCGTCATAGCACAGGCGAACATCGCGTTCAACCTTAGAGAGGGTACCGTTCGCGGCATGCACTTTCAGTATCCCCCGGCCGCCGAGACCAAGCTCGTACGGTGCACTCGCGGGGCCGTGCTCGACATCATCGTGGACGTAAGACCGGAGAGCCCCACCTACCTGGACCACGTTGCCGTCGAACTGACCGAGGAGAATCACCGGGCTCTTTACGTGCCCGAACGATTCGCCCACGGCTACCAGGTACTCCGAGACGGGACGGAAGTCACCTATCAGGTGGGCGAGTTCTATTCACCCGAAGCCGAAGGTGGTCTGGCCTTCTGCGATCCCCGCCTGGGGCTCGCATGGCCTCTTCCTGTCACCATGATCTCTGAAAAGGACAAGGTCTGGCCGCCGCTCGCCGAAGTGGAGGCCGAAGTCAAACGGCGCATGAGCCTTCAGGGAGCCGGGGCATGATACTGGTCGACACTGCCCTCAGAAAGCGCGAGGAGGAGGGCCGGCCGATCAGGGTCGGCATGATAGGGGCCGGATTCATGATCCAAGGGCTCACGAACCAGATCGTCAACAGCGTCCCCGGCATGCGGGTGGTGGCCGTGCAGAATCGCCATCCTGAGAAGGCCGTGAAGGTGTTCCGCTACTCGGGAGTCGAGGACGCCTCTCAGGTGACCACTCAGGAGCAGATGGAAGACGCCATCCGCAGTGGCCGACCGGCGGTCACCGAGGACGCTGTTCTGATGGCACGTTCAGAGCAGATCGACGTGTTGGTTGAAGCCACCGGGTCGGTCGATTTCGGCGCCCGGGTGGTTCTGGAGGCCTTCAAGCACGGCAAAGACGTCGTTCTCATGAACGCCGAGTTGGACGCGACACTCGGGCCGATCCTGCAGGTGCATGCAAAGAAGCACGGGGCCGTCCTTTCGGCATGCACAGGAGACGAACCCGGGGTACAGATGGATCTCTACCGGTGGGTCAGGGGCCTGGGACTCATCCCCCGAGTGCTCGGGAACGTCAAGGGCCTCCAGGATCCCTATCGTAACCCCACGACTCAGAAAGGTTTCGCCGACCGGTGGGGTCAGAACCCCGCGATGGTCACGAGTTTTGCCGACGGATCGAAGATCAGTTTCGAGCAGACCGTGGTCGCCAATGCGACCGGCTTCCGGGTGAGGTCGCGTGGGATGTCCCGGGGCGCCGAGTACACCGGCGACATCATGAAGATTGGGGAACTCTACGACGTGGAGGAGCTGAGACGGCTGGGCGGAGTGGTCGACTACGTCGTGGGTGCACCCCTCACCAAGGTCTACTGCCTCGCTGAGCACCCGGACCCCAAGCAGCAGACCTACCTGGATCTATACAAGATGGGTCAAGGGCCGCTCTATCCGTTCTTCGTGCCCTATCATCTCGTTCACTTCGAAGTTCCCATCTCGATAGCCCGCGTGGTGCTGTTCCGAGACTCGGTCGCGCCGCCCCTCGGGGGACCAGTCGTCGAGGTCTGCGCCGTTGCCAAGCGCGACCTAAGCGCCGGCGAGATACTGGACGGCCCCGGCATGTATATGACCTACGGTGAGGCCGTGAATTCCGACGAGATGACCGACGAGCGATACCTGCCCGAAGGTCTGGTGGAGGGTTGCCGACTAACGACCGAGGTCAAGAAAGACGAGGTACTTACCTACGATGGCGTGGAGCTCCCCCCCGGCCGGCTTGCGGATGATCTCCGACTCGAGCAGCAACGCCACTTCCAGAGCCAGGACCAGCCCGCCTGAATCCCTACAATCCCAGCCGAGAAGTGACCGAGTGGGCGAAACGACCCGCGCGTCCGAGAGGTCCCTTGAGCTCGCTCACGTGGGCCAAGCGGCCCAGAGAATAGAAACCCAGCATCAGCGCGATGCAGATTGACACGTAGACCCCCCAGTGGAAGACCGCACTCAGGACGCCTGCGCCCACACTGAGCACGAGTGCCACAAGCAGCAACCGGACGAGATGGCCCGTCCAATGGAAGTCTATCTTGCGTCTGCCGAACCAATACACCAGCGGAAGGTAGTACACCTGAGAGACCAGCGAGGCGATCCCCGTGATCCTCAGCCCCAGCGAGGGCGCCAGGCCCGTGATGAGACCGCCCATGAGTAAGAGCGAACTCGCCTGAGCAAAGAAGTACCGCTTGCCTGCCCCGCTCGCGATCATGACGAATCCCAGCGGCCAGCCTGCCACCTTGAAGACATCCCCTAACAGCTGCCACCGGACCACGGTGACCGCTGGAGCAAATTCCGAGGAATAGAGCAGGCTGACCACCCAGGGAGTGAGGCCGAGCATCGCAACAATCACCGGCGCGCTGATGAGGACGGCGATCTCCGTCTGTTCGTTGACAAGTCGCCTGGCGGTCACCTTGTCGCCGACGACCCCCGACAAACGCGGGAAGTATTCGGCTGCCATCGCGATGAGCACGAAGTCCAGGTACTGCGTGGTGATTGTCCATGCGGCTTGATAGTGCCCGAGAGGCTCCGTGCCCAGTTGATCCTTGACCATTACTCTTATCCACAACTGGACAAGGGTGGAGGCCAAGAGTGCCCCCATGAACGCGATTCCCGTGGAGACGAGCGTCTGCCATTGTTGCGCCGTCGCCTGCCAAGAGAACGGCGCCCTCGGCGCCCTGGGGAGACGGGCCACATAGACTGAGCCCAGAAGGAAGGAGGCTAGCGGCCCAACGACGACGTAGGCCACAAGACCGGCCTCACCAAACTGCCAGATGAGTACGCTGCCCGTTACGGTATACACAGTCGCGCTGAACACGGTCAGCCTGGCCAGGTCGCCAACGCGGCGCATGCCCTGGATCAAGGCCTTCTCCCATTCGAACGCGACCCAGAGCGCTACTCCCACCGCAAGCCAACCGACTGCGCCTGTATGTTCGCTGCTGCCGAAGAGCGCGGAAGCCAGCACGGCGCGAAGGGCCCACACGATCAATCCGCCGGCGCAGGCCAACCCCAGACCAAGCCAGAACAGCGCACGCCGCGCGAGAGCCAGGTCGGATGGATCCTCCTTCGAGGAGGCTTCCGCCACCTGCTTGGTACCGGCGGTACCGATTCCCATGCTCGCCACGGTGCCGGCGGTCGCCATCAAACTCTGATACAGACTGAACAGCCCTACGCCGGCGGGCCCCAGCAGCACGGCCAGCAGCTTCACGCGGGCCAGACCGATCACGATGTTTCCTACAGATGAACCGCCGATAATCCATGAGCTTCTCAGGAGACGCCGGTAGGATGACCCGTCGTCAGAACTGGGGTGAGATCCCTCGTCGGTCATGAGTACGGACCCCCGATGGCTGCGCGGTCTGGCGGTGACTCGGCCGCGTCCGGCGCGGTCGAGGCCGGGACCCTCCTCACGAGCAGCACCCAACTGGCATTCAGAAGGGCCATCACGACCCACCAGGATCTCTGATAGAAGGCTTCGATCCCGAGCGACAGACCGATCATTGCCAGATGGGCGACCAGAAGTCCGCCCACGAGCCCCTTGAACTCCCGCTCAGCCGCCCGATAGGCGCGGTACCCTCGGACAACGAACGCCGCCACGAAGCAAAGAAAGACCGCCGCACCGACCATCCCCATCTCGGCGAGCAGCCAGAAGAGGGTGTTGTGGACTTGCACCCCATACTCCTGCATGTAGCTCCCGAGTCCGGTACCAAAGATGGGATGGGAGACAAAGGACTGGATGGCGTCTTCCAAGATCGTGAAACGACCCGCTATCTGTGCGGGCCTGGCGATGAGAGGCCAGACCTCGGCCGCAAAGTAAGAACGGAAGAAGATGAGCGAGACCACCACGGCGAGACCGAGCGGAAGCACGACGTGAGTCCAGGCTCGCGGTCGAAGGAAGAGAACGGCAACTAGTACGAACCCGAACCCGATCCAACTCGAGCGACTGAAACAGAAGAGCAGGTTCCCCAGCAAGATCAGGGTCACAGGCCAGGCCAGCCTGCGCGACGCCAGCCGGCTTGGACTGTTGACGGTCGACCAGTGCAAGGCAATGGCGATGACGATCAAGCCCCCATACGCGTTGGGATCCGCCGCAAGTCCCTGGATCCTGAATGTATGCAGCGGCTCGTACACCAGACCTACGAAATACAGCGGCAGGGCGACGACAGCTTGAAGGGTGATCGAGATCAGAACCAGTCGGGCGATCCGCCATATAGCCGGGAGCGAACGCGCGTACTGCGCAATCACTACATAGAGCACCAAGAGGACCAGTATGCCGATGTATTTGTTGACCAGCGCCCAGCGGCTCACTTCTCCATGCAAGAGAGCTGCGTTCAGAATGCTGGCAGAAAAGAGCACGACCAGGACCAGGTGCCAAACACTCCAGTCGTCCTTCGTGGTCACGATCCGCACGCCACCAAAGAGGACCAGGAGCGCAAGCACTATGTCGGAGGGCGCGAAACGCAGCTCGAGGCTCGTCGCGAACTGCACGGGAAGCAACAGGATGAGCAGCACCAAGAAGAAACGGTATATGCCCCCGACCCATGTGAAGGCTCGGTCTGAAGCGCGCAGAGAACCCGCCTGCGAGCGGTACTGAGAGGAAGGGGATTG
>MELN01000004.1:67752-68026 GCA_001768675.1 Actinobacteria bacterium RBG_16_64_13
ACATCGGCTGAGCGTCCGATAGAGTGTACTATGCAAGCCCGAATTGAAAGATAGACATCATGAACTCCCTCGCCGGCCGCGACGAGAGGTCCTATAACGTCACCCACTTCTTCGGCGTCGTCCGCGAACGCTGGTGGGCCGTCGTACTCGCCATGCTGGTGATAGGCGGTCTGGCCTTCGGGGCCTCCCTTCTCTTTTCGCCTCGCTACAGTGCGACTGCACAGCTCAGATACTCGCCCGAAGACGCGCAGTTGGCGTCGCAGGCCTTAGCGAC
>MELN01000004.1:68158-68365 GCA_001768675.1 Actinobacteria bacterium RBG_16_64_13
GGTGGCTTCGGACCCCGAGCTCGATGTGATCAACATCCGGGCATCGGCCTCCGATCCGGATGAAGCCGCAGCCATCTCCAACACCTTCGCAGCCGAGTTCGTTGCGGAGAGACAAGACAATGCGGCCACTTCTCTCAGGCAAGCCCAGAAGCTGCTCGAGGCCCGGATCCAATCGCTCACGCCCGAAGAGGCGGCGTCCAACTACGG
>MELN01000004.1:68544-68691 GCA_001768675.1 Actinobacteria bacterium RBG_16_64_13
GCTCGACTACTTCGACCGCAGGATCAAAGACCGGTCGGCGCTAGAGCATGTCATGCATCTCCCGGTCATCGGCACCATTCCGCGTGTGTCCCGCAAACACGGCAAAGCCTCGGCCAACGGTAATCCGGCTATCGGGTTCAGAGAGGG
>MELN01000005.1:0-3350 GCA_001768675.1 Actinobacteria bacterium RBG_16_64_13
CCCCAGCGTCCCGACGGCGGGGTCCACGCGGGGGCGATCGCGCTCCAGGCGGGGCTCCCCGCGAGTGAAAGCCCCCGCAAGTCGTTGCGGAAGCCAATGCCATCATACCCACCGAACACGACCATGCTGTCGCGCACCGGGTCGTAGATTGCCGAGTGAAAATAGCGCCCGGAAGGCGGGCTCCCCGCTGGGGCGACTGGGCTCCAGGCCGAGTTCCCCGCGAGCGAGAGCGCCCACACGTCGTTGCGGAAGCCGCTGAGCTTGTCCCATCCGCCAAACACCACCACGCGGTCGCGCAGTGGGTCGTAGATTGCCGTGTGCCCCCAGCGTCCCGACGGCGGGGTCCACGCGGGGGCGATCGCGCTCCAGGCGGGGCTCCCCGCGAGCGTGAGCGCCCACACGTCGTTGAGGACAATGCCAAAATCATTCCCGCCAAACACCACCATGCGGTCGCGCACCGGGTCGTAGACAGCTGCGTGCCCCCCGCGAGCGGCCGGTGGGCTCCCGGAGGGGGTGATCTCGTTCCAGGCCGGGCTTCCCGCGAGCGTAAGGGCCCACACGTTGTTAGTGTGGCTGCCGTTAGCTCCCCCGAACACCACCATGCGGTCTCGCCCCGGGTCGTAGATCGCCGTGTGAAAATCGCGCCCGGCAGGCGGGTTCCCTGTGGGGAAGATCTCGCTCCAGGCCGTGGCCCCCGAGAGGGTGAGGGCCCACACGTCGTCGGGGTATCCGCCACCGTCAGTTCCCCCGAACACGATCATGCGGTCGCGCACCGGGTCGTAGATCGCCGTATGCCCGTAGCGACCCGACGGCGGGGTCCCGACGGTCGCGAGCGTGCTCCAGACCGGGTTTCCCGAGAGGGTGAGCCCCCACACGTCGTTGGGGAGACTGCCGAAATCATTCCCGCCGAACACCACCATGCGGTCGCGCACCGGGTCGTAGATCGCCGTGTGCCCGTAGCGCGTGGACGGCGGCGTGACTGAAGTCCAGACGCCGTCGTCGGCAGCGACGCCGTCGGACCGCAGGACGACGCCTGGCAGTTCCGGCGATGGCCTGGTCGCGGCACCCTCCGCTCCATGGCGCGCGACACCCAGCATGTAGTCCCGCTGCCAGGGTGCGAGGGTGGAGTCCCGCGCACCCTCAGCGAGCCGGCTGCGCACATCGGGGGTGAGATGCGGCTGGGGGGGGAACGGCTGCTGCTGGCCCAAGGCAAGCGGGGCCTGCAGGAAGACCCCCGCGAACATCAGGAAGAGCCCGCCCCGGGAAGCAGTGTATCGCAGCCTCATCCCTTTGCCCTCCGGACCGCGCCAGCGCCGCCCAGTGGGTGTGTGGGTGGGCGGTCATCCGCGGCTGCCGGTGATTCTCCGGTGGGGATGGCCTGGACGCAACAGCTAATGTCGGAGGCGGGGCTGATCAGAGAGTCCGCGAAACAACTTCAGGTCGGCGCGGCGAACACGTACGAAGGCAGGACAAGCGGGGAAGCATCTGCGGTCCTCGTAGCCCCAAACAGAGGCACCTCCAGTCGAAATGTCTTACTGCCATGAAAATGGCGCATGGGCCACTGCCCTTGCTTTCATCCTTGGTGGGCCGCAGGCGCATGGGATCTTCTGGAAAAGTGGGAGATTCGGGACCGGCTCCGATCAAGATCGGCCCGGAGACCTTCCGTGAGAGAGATGAGTGAGCTTGCCCGTCGCGTCGGCGGCTTCCGCCCCACGACTGTTGCCCTCCGCATCTCTGGTCCTCTGTCCAAAAAGCCCGATCGTGGAGGGCTTCCTGACTCGTTGCAGGCAAAAGGGATCTTTCAGTCGGAACTCCGCCGTCCCGGAAGGACCACATTGCGGGACGGGTGCCCCTGCTGGCTTGTGCGGCTGTTCCGGCGACTTTAGCCACGGACTCTGACCACACATGTGGACAACTGAGTCCGTCTCGATGGATGGCCCTCGGTTGTTCCTTATCGCGGCGAGCTGACGCGGTTATCCGGCCCCACCCATGTTTCACAGCCGCCGGCCGCGCCGTAGCTCCTGAACCTCTTGGCTGAGCGCGAGGACTTGGACCTGCAGAGCACCAATAGCTTCGGCGAGGTTTGCCAGGCCATTGTAGAGGTTGTAGTTCTCGGGCTGTGTTCGCGCATCGCCGAAATCTCTGAGGTTCTCCCTAAAGCACTTCAGAGCTGTTAGGGCCGCATCATTCATTTTCTTGGCCTCCTGAAATGGGCGCCGGTACTGTTGTTCCCAACGCGGCTGTCTCCCCTGGCGCGTGCTCTGGGTTCTGGATCTCTTTTGCTGTTGTTCGTGGGAGGCCGGTCATCATCTCCGAAAACAGTCCTTCGTCCCGATAGTCGCTCGGAGCATAAAGA
The DNA here is from genome assembly GCA_001768675.1 of Actinobacteria bacterium RBG_16_64_13. Taxonomy (GTDB): domain Bacteria; phylum Actinomycetota; class Thermoleophilia; order RBG-16-64-13; family RBG-16-64-13; genus RBG-16-64-13. The sequence goes on from MELN01000005.1 coordinate 2,357, forward strand.
CACCTCGGATTGAAGTTGAGCGTCAGAAAGAATACGAGCACGAGAAGCAGCGGGAAGATCATGACGAACCATACAAATACATGCTGGATGTCGGGCCCCAGCAGAGGGAGCGCGACAGTTCCGCTGACTTCAGACACCCCCGCAAACACACCGATTACGGTCAGAGGGTTAGTGATCGAGGTCCACGTTCTTTCGGGCTTTGCCACTCGTTCCCACCTCTAAAGCGGATCCGACCATTCGGCACCAGGCGTTGTGCCAACTCGATTGTGTTGTAGCTCGCCCTATCGTCCTGCGGCCAGTTCATGGGCCATCCGTTCGTCGCCTCTTACCGGCCAGCGTGGGCACTCTCCCCTGACCCCTCCCCCTAGGTCAGGCGGAGAGCGCGGACTCTATCACGCCGGAGCAAGTTCTGCGTGTCCCACCCGGGCGGTGATCTTGCGCTCAAGGCACGGAGGATCTGGGTGCTCTCCTGCGTCGCGCAGGTGGCGTCAGGACTGCCCGGTCAGCGGCCTCCGCTCGCGCCGTGCGGCCTTTCGCCTTGGCTCGCGTGGGAGAATCGCCAGGAACTCGTGCTGCTGGCGGGTCAGCTTTCTCTTGGGGTTCGCCAAGCCCCTTGCGCAGAGCAGCGCTTGAGCGGCTGAACCAGCCTCCATTCCAGCTTGGTCGATGTGCGAGCGAACATCGGCGATCTTCTGGTATGCGCCCGCCCATCCGCTCAAGAGGCGTTCACACCTCAGGAACCGTTCACTCATTCGTTCCCGTGTTTTCGGGGACATGACCGCCCGAATGTCCGTGTAGAGCTTCCGAATGGCCTTCGGTGTGGGGCGTACCGAATCCCCTTCGAATCGCAGCCCAACAAAGTCGAATCCTCCTGAGGCTGGCAGGACTCGTGAGGGTTTAGGGCCGTAGTCTAGGTTGGGGATTGTCAGTCCAAGGGGATCAAGCAGGCTTCTGCAAATCTCGAATGCCTCCCGTGCATGGCGCTGGCTCGCCG
>MELN01000005.1:3374-7105 GCA_001768675.1 Actinobacteria bacterium RBG_16_64_13
GCGTACCGAACATGTTTCAGCCGACGCCGAGACAGCCCGACATCGAATGAGTGAAGGTAGACGTTGGAGAGGAACGGCGACAGGGCGCCTCCCTGCGGGAGTCCCTCACCAGCAGGAGGGTAGGCTTCAGCGAGAGACCGAGGCAGCGGGCCAAGCGTTGCCACCTCTGCCGACAGAGCAGCCATTATCAGCCTGGAAACCCTCTCGTCATCGATGATCGGCTCCACAAGCGCACGGATCTTCTCCTGATTCACCTTGTCGAAGAACTTCTCGATGTCGCTCTCGAGCACCCAACTATGAGTCTTGATCAACCCGATGGTCCGCGCCGCCAGCTGCGCAAGGGTCCGCCCGCGCTCGTAGGCGAAGCTTGCCCGATGCCTTCGATACCGCCGGAACGAAGGCAGGCGCTCCAACCGAAGCAGGAGTGCCTTCTGCACGACCCTGTCGTCGATTGTCGGGATTCGAAGCGGCCTCCAGCCTCCGCTCTTCTTGGGGATTCCGACCAAACGCGTGGGGGAGAACTTGTAGGTTTCGGCCTGGAGTCGTGCCTCAATTGACGCAAGCCTCGCCGGCAGGTCCGCGCCGAACTCCTCGATGGTGACCCGATCAACGCCGAAAGAGCCCGGATTCTGCTTATTCAGCAGCATCCAGGCTCTTCGGAGGTTGCTACCGCTGGCAACCCGATCAAACAGCGTGCCGCTTTGTTTGATCACCGAGTTCCTTCGTAGGGACGCCTAGCTCGATGACATAAGCGAGCACCTCGCGGTGCGTGTCTGGGTCCGCTATGCAGCGTACGCGAGCCCAGTCCACCTGCGCCGTCCACCCCGCGCGCGCCTCAAGCACTAGCTTGAGCCCCGCGAGGCTTGGGCACTGAGGTCGATTCCTCTCCGCGGACCCCACGGGGGCCCACCAGAGCACGAGAAGCAGCGCCAGCAGGCGAGCCACCCGCCGGAGTGCACTCAGCGGCGAGTGCCGTCTCCGAGGTTCGCAGTTTTTTCGGGGCCGTCAAGCCCCCTGCAGCATCGACCGATCATCCGCACCCTCCCGGCGCACCCCGCTCGGCTCTTTAGAATGCCAGTCACCACCCGAAGGTCCAATGTGGCGTCCGATGGTGTCTGCACCTCGCGGTGCGTGTCTGGGTCCGCTATGAAGCTCACGCGAGCCCAGTCCACCTGCGCCGTCCACCCCGCGCGCGCCTCAAGCACTAGCTTGAGCCCCGCGAGGCTTGGGCACTGGATTCCGCTATTCGCAGCATAGGACCCCATCGGTGGCTGGTCAAGAGAGCGACTGCCGCGGCTGCACTGCCGATGGCGCGCAGCCCTGTCGGAGGCGCCATGCATGACGTACATCCGACAACGGGTCCCAGTCGGCCCGGAGCACGAGGGTTTGGTGGTAGGATGCGCGTTCATCGGCTTCTTGAACTGGCTGTACTTGCCCGTTTGCGGGTGCATCCTGTGCCGCGCCGCATTCTGTGCGCCGGGTCCAACCACGAGGCGTTTTCACGCCGCAGGGGAGCCCATGGCCGCATCCGAAGTCCGTGAGGGACAGGTTCTCGTAGGGCCGCTGTTCAGCGAGCCCATGAAGATTCTGGCTGTCCGGAGCGTCGGGCCTCCGTCCTGGTCCCTGGACTTGGTCGGGACCCAGACCGAGCGGTTTCGCAGCGTCCAACTGACCGCCCCGGACCTCACGAGCCTGCAGATCCTCCACACGGGCCCCACCTACGACGGCGATGGTCGTCTCCTGCGCCTCGGGCTCCAGGCCTATGCGCTCGGCATCGCGTGGGAGTTCGATCCCTACTTCGCGCTGTCAGTCTCCCGAGTCGATCCGCTGCCCCACCAGCTCTCTGCGGTCTACGACTACCTGCTCAAGCTGCCGCGCGTCCGTTTCCTGCTGGCCGACGATGCCGGCGCGGGCAAGACCATCATGGCGGGGTTACTCCTCCGAGAGTTGAAGCTTCGTGGGCTAGCGGAGCGCATCCTCATTGTGGTCCCTGCCAACCTTGCCTTCCAGTGGCAGCGAGAGATGCGCGAGAAGTTCGACGAGAAGTTCCAGATCCTCAAGGGTTCCGACATCCGGGAGCAGTTCGGCATCAACCAGTGGCTTGAGCAGAAGCAGATCGTGACCTCGCTCGACCTCGCGAAGCGGGTGGACGTGCTGCCGGGGCTGAAGCAGGTGCACTGGGATCTCGTCATTGTGGACGAGGCGCACCGCATGTCCGCGTCGGCTGACCGCAAGACGGCGCGCTACGCGCTGGGCGAGTTGCTGCGTGACACGACCGACCACTTCCTGCTCCTCACGGCGACTCCGCACCGCGGCGACCCGGTCAACTTCAGCCGGTTTCTGCAACTTCTGGATGAGGACGCCTACGCTGACACGAAGTCCATCCAGGAGGCCATGGCCCGCCGTCGCGCCCCCTTCTACCTCCGTCGTACCAAGGAGGCGATGGTCTACTTCCCTGAGCGCGAGGCCGACGGTACGTGGGTCGCGCGCAAGATCTCCACGAAACGCATCCCGCACACGGTAGCCTTTGAAATCGACGGGCCCGAATTCGAGCTTTACCGCGATGTAACGCAATTCGTGAAACGGCAGAGTGCCCGAGCTGCGGCCGAAGAGAATGACCCCCGGGCGCGTGCGGTGGGCTTCCTCATGTCGCTTTACCAGCGCCGGCTGGCTTCGAGCACTTACGCGATGCGCCATTCGCTCGACAACCGCGCCAAGCGGCTCGAGGAAGGACTGAAGAAGGCGCAACAGATTGCCAGCCAACCGCCGCCGGATCTGCCGGACCCTGAAGAGCTGGAGGAAATGGAGGAAGATGAACGCGAGCGCCTGGAGAAGGTGCTCGAGGCATTCACCCTCGCGGGGAACGCTGATGCGGTGCGCGACGAAGTCGCGGAGTTGCGCCAGCTTGCGCTGCAGGCGAAGGCAGTCGAGGACACAGACGCAGAGGCCAAACTCGCGAGGCTGAAGAACCTACTCCACACCCAGGGCTTCTTTGATTCCCCGGACCAACTGCTCCTGCTCTTCACTGAATTCAAGGACACGCTCGACTACCTGGTCGCGAAACTCAAGAGCTGGGGCTTCCGGGTCGGGCAGATCCACGGCGGTATGAAGTCGGGCTCGCGGGACGAGCCGGGAACCCGGCTACACGCCGAGCAGCAGTTCAGGGACGGCGCGATCCAGGTGCTGGTCGCGACCGAGGCGGCGGGCGAAGGCATCAACCTGCAGGTCTGCCACATCCTCTTCAATTACGACATCCCCTGGAACCCGAACCGCCTTGAGCAGCGGATGGGCCGCATTCACCGCTACGGCCAGCTCAAGGACTGCCTGATCTTCAACTTTGTCGCCACGAATACTGTTGAAGGCCGCGTCCTGTCCCGCTTGTTGGAGAAGCTGCAGGAGATTCGCGACGCGCTGGACGATGACTCGGTGTTCAACGTCGTCGGGGAGGTGCTGCCCGCCGCCCAAGTCGAGCGGGTGTTGCGCGACTACTATGCCGGCAAGCTCGGAGCGGCGGACCTAGAGGAGCGCCTTCTCCGCAACGTAGACGAGGGGCAGTTCCGCGCCATCTGCCAGAACGCACTCGAGGGCTTGGCTTCGAAGAGGCTGAACCTCGAGATGCTCATTGAGCGACGTGCCCGGGCGCAGGAGCGCCGGGTCGTGCCCGAAACTATCGCCCGCTTCATTGCCGACGCCGCGGGCTTCGCCGACCTCGGCCTGAAGGTGCTCCCAAG
>MELN01000005.1:7126-10084 GCA_001768675.1 Actinobacteria bacterium RBG_16_64_13
CGGTCGTACGCCCACTAGTCTGCGCCGTCACGAGCAGGATCCTGACTGGAGGTTGCCAGCGGTCGCCCAACGCTACCCCCGATGCTCCACGGACCGCGAAACTGCCGAGTCACTGAACTTGGAATGGGTGACTCCGGGACATCCGCTTTTTGAAGCTCTGCGCCGTCACGTGCTCGAGAAGGCGCGGGAGGGCTTTGGTAGGGGCGCGTGCTTCTATTCGCTGCAGCACGAAACCTCCGCTCGCCTGGACTTTTATCGGGCTCGGGTTGTGGATGGGCTGGGCGATGTCGTCCACGAGCGCATGTTTGCCGTCGAGTGCGATGAAGGGGGAGAACCGCGCCTGAGCGATTCCAGCGTCATTGGCAACTTCACGCCGGCTAACCCACCCGACGCCCTGCCTACCGTGGCAGAATCCCCCGAACCTCGCGAGTGGCTGCATGAACATGCTCTTGCACCGTTCCTGGAAGAGGTGCGGACTGAACGCTGCGCCGAGGTCGCCCGGGTGGCGGAGCACATCGAGATATCGCTGACGGAGTTGATTCAGAAGTCTGACGAAGAGATTGGCCGCGCGGCGACGGAGGTGGACGCTGGGGCGCAGGGTGCGGAAGGCCGGCTGGCAATGGCCGAACTACGTCACGCGGAGTTAATGGGACGCCGCGAGCGGCGACGGCTCGACCTGCAGCGTCAGCGGTCGCTCACACTCCAAGGCGTTGAGCGAATTGCCAGCGTGCTCGTCCTGCCGCATCCCGACCGCGAATCCCCGGAGGTGCGGCGGTTGAAGCCGAACTTCGAGACCGAGGCCACGGCCATGCGCGTTGCGATGGAGTACGAGGAAGCTCAGGGAAGGCAAGTTTTCGATGTGAGCGAGAAGAACCTTGGATACGACGTAACGAGCCTCGACGTGAACTCGGGCGAGTTACGACTCATCGAGGTCAAGGGGCTGGGCGCGACAAGTGGCACCATCCTCCTAACACCGAACGAGCGCCGCGTGGCCGAGGATCGCCGCGACTGTTTCTGGCTGTACGTCGTCACAGGTTGTAACACGGAGCCCAAGCTCCAGGACCCAATCCGCGACCCGGCGCGCTTTCAATGGCACGAGGTGAGCAAGGTGCAGCACTACTGGCTCGAGGTCAGCGCGATGACGACCCCACCAATCCGCGTGCGCGACGGCGATGCTTCGTACGGAAACGAATCATGATTCCGAAAGAGTGCAAGCGCCTCGCTGAGGTGGACTTCCCGATCGCCGAGGTTTCCCGGCACGCAGCACGGGAGAAATCGATCCGGCACGGGCATCCGAGTTCGCTGCACCTGTGGTGGGCGCGGAGGCCGCTGGCATCGAGCCGTGCGGTTCTGCTGGCGCTGCTCTGGCCAGATCCGTGCGATCCCCTGTGCCCAGAGGGGTTCAGGCAAGAGGCGCGCGAGCTACTGCCTCAGGTTCAAGGGGAAGTCGGGCCCACGAACGAGGACTTGCGCAAGGCACTGCTTAGGTTCATCGGCAACTTTGCAAACTGGGATCTGGCCGCGAATTGGGACTACTTGAAGGTCAGCCGCGCGCTCGTGAAGGTGGCACACGGCGAGGAGCCGCCGCTGGTGGTGGACCCATTCGCGGGAGGCGGCTCGATCCCACTCGAGGCGCTGCGGCTCGGATGCGACGCCTTCGCGAGCGACCTGAACCCCGTCGCCTGCCTGATCCTCAAAGTCATGCTGGAGGACATTCCGCGCCACGGGCCAAAGCTGGCTGAGGAACTGCGCCGCGTCGGGGAAGAGATCAAGCAGAGGGCGGAGCAAGAACTGACCCACCTTTATCCAAAAGACCCGGACGGGGCGACGCCCGTCGCCTACCTCTGGGCGCGGACCGTGCGCTGCGAGTCGCCGAACTGCGGTGCTGGGATCCCGCTCGTGCGCTCGTTGTGGCTGTGCAAGAAGGTGAAACGCCTGCGGGCGCTCAGGCACCGGGTCATGCGGCCCAAGGGCGAACCGCCTCGCCTCGAGTTTGAGGTGTTTGAGCCGAAGGGGGAGAAGGACGTATCCGTCGGCACGGTGGCACGCGCGAAGGCCACGTGCCTCGCTTGCGGCGCGGTTCTCCCGCCCGAGCGGGTGCGGGCGCAGCTTGCGGCGCAGCGCGGTGGCGCCGATGTCATCTTCGACGCGAAGCGCCGCAACAAAGGCGGGGCGCGGATCCTAGCGGTCGTTACGCTCAAGCCAGGAGAGCAGGGGCGGCACTATCGGTCGCCGACCGAGCGCGACTACGAGGCCGTGCTCGAATCACAAGAGCGCCTCGCGGCAATGCACGGCCAGTGGGTGCGCGGCGGGAAGCAGGGCCTGTCCCCTGTGCCAGATGAGCCGCTGCCGCCGATCGGTACGCTGGGCTTTCGCGTGCAGCGGTACGGCATGCTCCAGTGGGGCGACCTCTTCACCGCGAGGCAGAAAGTCGCGCTGGTGACGCTGGCGAACCAAGTTCGTGCCGCATGGTCGGACGAGGCGAACAAGGATGTGGTGGACATCCTCGCGATTGCATTGAGTAGACTCGCGGACATATCAAGTGCGCTCTGCAGCTGGAAAGCATCAATGTCGCAGGTAATCCACGTATTTACTCGTCAGGCTCTTCCGATCATCTGGGATTATGCGGAGGCTGACCCGACTGCTGAGCAGGCGGGCGACTTCGCTGTAACTGTCGCGAATGTCGCTCGCATTCTCGATCGTAGTGTGGGGCAGACTCGGATCGGCCAGGTCCAGCTGGCCGACGCCGCCGAACACCCGTTGCCCGATGAGACAGCAAGGGTCTGGTTCACCGATCCACCGTACTACGACGCGGTCCCATACGCCGACCTCTCGGACTTTTTCCTGGTCTGGCTCAAGCGCGCGCTACCCGGTAATCCGCTGCTACGCGATCCATTCGACTCGGCTAACATTCTCACTCCGAAACGGCGCGAGGCGGTACAAGACGAGACGAAACGC
>MELN01000005.1:10098-10477 GCA_001768675.1 Actinobacteria bacterium RBG_16_64_13
GAAGGACCGCGCATGGTTCGAAGAAACGATGGCCCGCGCGTTCGCAGAAGGGCGCCGCGTCTTGCGCGAGGACGGCGTCGGCTGCGTCGTGTTTGCCCACAAGACCACGGAGGGCTGGGAGGCGCTCCTCTCCGGATTGAATCGGGGAGGCTGGACCATCACAGGATCTTGGCCGATTGCAACTGAAATGGCTACCCGATTGCGCGCGCGCGACTCTGCCGCCCTCGCCACGAGTGTCCATCTTGTCTGCCGCCCGCGCCCCGCCGACGCACCGGTGGGCGATTGGGCCGACGTTCTGCGCGAGCTGCCGCCTCGCGTCGGCGACTGGATGGAACGCCTTCAGAATGAGGGGGTACGCGGCGCCGGTCTTGTCTTCGCC
>MELN01000005.1:10513-12212 GCA_001768675.1 Actinobacteria bacterium RBG_16_64_13
CGGAAGGTCGAGACCACCGACGGGCGCGAGATCGAGCTAGCCGAGTACTTGGAGAAAGTCTGGGAAGTCGTTGGCCGCAGCGCCCTAGCGGAGGTGTTGGGCACGGCTGAGGCTAGGGCCCATAACGGCACCGCCGGCCCGGTCGAGGAGGACGCGCGGCTTACGGCGCTCTTCCTTTGGACGCTCCAGAGTTCTGACGGCGGCGAATCTGGCGACGGGGAGGACGAGGCGGACGACGATGACGATGACGACGAGCGCACTCCGCGCCGATCGGGCAAGAGTCCAAGTCTCGTATACGACGTTGCCCGGCGCTTCGCACAGCCACTCGGCATCCACCTTGAGGACTGGAAGGGCCGCATTATCGACATTGAGAAGGGCGTCGTCCGGCTCATACCGATCGCCGAGCGGGCAGAGCAGCTCTTCGGTGAGGTCGGGGCTTCGGCCGTCGCTCGAGAATTGGAGCGCAGCCCCAAGGGTAAGGCCCAACTCAACCTCTTCCCCGACGAGCAAGAAGATGAAAAACCGCGATTTAAGGCTAGGCGAGGCCGCGCGGCAGACAAGCCTGACCTCACCGACCAGGAGCTGCGATCACGCCGTGAGGGGACGACGCTCGACCGCGTCCACGCCGCGATGCTCCTCCAGAAGGCTGGCCGGCCGAGTGCTCTTCGCGCACTTCTTGTAGCCGAACTGGAGCGCAGCCCGGACTTCCTTCGCCTCGCCAACGCGCTCTCATTCCTGTACCCCCGCGACAGCGAGGAGAAGAGACTGCTGGATGCGATGCTGCTAGCCGTGCCGAAGTAGGTGCCCTGGCCGATGACCACGTGAAGGACTGAGAGCCATGCCGCTTGAACCCTGGTACAAGCTCGTCACGCCTCGGAAGGAAGTTCGCGAAGGGCGCTCGTTCAACCCGGACGAATTCGCCATTGCGCTCGAGCAGGTCGTCGCAGGTACGGCCCCCGATGACTACCGCGACCCGGCCCGCTTCTTTGCCCGCACATGCTTTACGCGCGCGCTGCGCGAGCACGTCGGCATGATCCTGCGTCGGCTGGCGGGCGAGACCAGCAACACGGCGCCGGTCGTCACGCTTGTAACTCAGTTCGGCGGCGGCAAGACCCACACACTCGCTACCCTCTACCACCTAGTGCGGACGGGAAAGGACGCGGCGAAGCTGCAAGGCGTGCCCGCCCTGCTTGAAGCGGCAGGCCTGAAGGCGGTTCCGAAGGCCAACGTTGGCGTTTTCGTTGGTAACGCTTGGGACCCGCGCGACGGGCGAGAAACGCCCTGGCTGGATCTCGCGCTGCAGATCGCGGGGGAGAAGGGAGTTGCCGCTCTCGGCGCGTCCGCGAAGACAACCGCGCCGGGTACAGAGTCGATCGGCCGGCTATTCGAGGCGGCGGGAGGGCCCGTGCTCATCCTCTTCGACGAGGTGCTCAACTTCGTCAACCGGCACCGGGAGATGGCCGAGCCGTTCCACTCCTTCATTCAAAATCTGACGGTGGCCACGACTGGCCGAACCTGCACGGCGGCCGTGGTCAGCTTGCCACGCAGCCAAGTCGAGATGACCGATTTCGACCTCCAATGGCAGGAGAAGATCACAAAGATCGTTAAGCGCGTCTCAAAGGACCTCATCTCCAATGACGAGGCCGAGATTAGCGAAGTCGTGCGCAGGCGACTCTTCGAGGACCTGGGCCAAGCGAAA
>MELN01000005.1:12252-18072 GCA_001768675.1 Actinobacteria bacterium RBG_16_64_13
TCGAGCACCGTGCAGAGTTGCCGCCCGAGTGGACTGCCGTAGATACGACAGCCACCGAGGCCAAGGCACGGGAGTATCTCGAGAGTCGATTCGAGGCGTGCTACCCATTCCACCCGGCCAGCCTCTCCGTGTTCCAGCGCAAATGGCAGGCGTTGCCGCAGTACCAGCAGACTCGGGGCACGTTGGCGATGCTGGCGCAGTGGATCTCGTGGGCGCACCGGGATGGGTACCAGACGGCACGCCGGGAGCCCCTCATTACGCTCGGCTCGGCGCCCTTGCATGTACCAGATTTCTGCGGGGTCATGCTTGGGCAACTCGGGGAACCTCGGCTCGGGGCTGCCATCGACGCAGACATCGCCGGCTTGCAGTCACACGCGCGCGCACTTGATGCGGACACAAAGGGCAATCTGCGCGACATCCACCGCCGCGTAGGAACAGCCATTCTCTTTGAGTCGTCGGGGGGACAGACCGAGCGCGTGGCCCAACTGCCGGAACTCCGATTCGCTCTCGGAGAGCCCGAGATTGACACGACCTCGGTGGATTCGGCTGCTATGGCGCTTGAGAGTAAGGCGTTCTTCATTCGCCGCGTGGGGACGACGGCGTTTCAGGTTCGGTACCAGCCGACGCTAAAGAAGGTCGTGAGCGATCGGCGCGCGTCACTTGACGAGGAGACTGAGATCCGTCCGGCGATGCAAGGGCTGGTTAAGGCTGAGTTCGAGCGTGGGCGGAGCCTCCCGACGGTCTACTTCCCCGGTGACGGGGGAGATGTACAGGATTCACCGCGCCTAACGCTGATCGTTATGGACCCAAGTACGGAGTGGACGGGGAGCGGTGCTCTTCGGACACAGATCGCCGAGTGGACGCGGCAACGGGGAACCTCGCCCCGCCTCTATCCTGCATCACTTGTCTGGTGCCTCAAGAAGCGTGGTCGCGAGGTCCGTGAGCGGGTTGAGAACTGGCTCGCATGGAGGCGGGTCAAGCAGGAGATCGACAGCGGAACGCTTGGTGGCGAGTTCGATCGCACCGAAAGGATTGAATTGCAAACCAAGGTCAAGGAGGCGGAGGACACGGCGAAAGACGAGGTCTGGGCCAGCTACCGCTACGTAGTGCTCGCAGATGGACAGGCCGAGGACGGGCTGCAAGTCATTGACTTGGGCGCGGGGCATTCGAGTGGAACTGAGACGCTTGGCGGACGCGTGACGCAGGCATTGCGGTCCAACGAGTTGCTGAGCGCCTCCGTGGGTGCCGGCTACCTCGAGCGTCACTGGCCCGACGCGCTTAAGGCGAGCGAGGCATGGTCGCTTACCGGCCTGCGCCAGAGCTTCCTCAACGGCGCACTTACGCGCCTAGCCGATCCCGACGCCGTGCTACGCGAGAAGGTCGTCGAGTTCGTACGCAACGGTGACTTCGGCTTGGCCTCGGGCCAGAAAGCGGACGGTAGCTACCAGCGGATTTGGTTCGAGGAGCAGATGTCGCCCGCCGAGATCGCGTTCGAGCCGGGCGTGTTTCTGCTAACAAAGGTGAAAGCGCAGACGCTGAGGCGGCCGGCGGAGCCAGGCATGGCCGGGCCGGTTATGCCCGCGGAACCAAAGGCTGTGCGGCAGGGGGAGGGTGGGGTTGCGGCCCCCGGAGTGCAGATAGGCTTGGGAGACGGATCAGGGGTTCCGATTGCACCTGGCATCCGGACGCTTCATCTCGTGGGGACGCTCGCGCCTGAGGTTTGGAACCGGCTGGGCACCAAGCTCCTGCCGAAGCTGCGGGCGGGCACGGAACTCCGGGTTGGAGTGGACTTCACCGTCACAGTCAGCGGCGATACCGCCGGGGCGTTGATCGCGGAGATTAACCAGGTGCTCGAGGACCTTGGATTGCGGGACCGAATGCGCCTGGAGTAGCGCGCGGAGTACTCGCGCCGCGAGACGTTTTGGCTTGCCCGGACTAGAAGCGGATGCTTGACGAGCCGTGAGTGTGGACACGCGGCATGATGATCACTGCCGACTCGGCCGAGTCACATCGCACCCGACCTGTCCGATGAAGAGTCGTCAGACATCGGATTCAAACTAGTCGTCCTCGCACGGCTGACCCGAGTCATCCTCCGAGTCTGCATCTTCGTCGGCCTCGTCCTCTTCCAATTCGTCCAGAATGTCTACGACAAGTTCGCGGACTTCGTCCTCGTTCCAGTTCCAACGCACTTGAGCGCGGAGCTCTCGGTCGATGTCCTTCCGGGCGCGCTCAGCGTCCGGGTAGCCCCATCCGAGGGTTTCAGTCGAGGCCACCGCTCGACCGTGACTGACTAACTTCTCCACCTGATCTTGACGCCGTGAATCTTCAATCCTTTGGCGAAGAGCAGCCCACTCGCGCTCCTCAGCCTCCTCGCGTGCCTTCACCACTTGGGCGCGCATCTGATCAACGCGGCCGCGAATAATAGCGTGCGCCTCACGTGTACTGACTGACCTCGGAAACTGCCGCGCCGAGACGAACTCCTCCAAGAGCGCGATAATCTGCGCGCGCGCATCGACTGGCAGATCAACCGCAAGGTCACACCCAAAAGCCTTGAACTCCTGCAACCGCTGATCTGTCTCGCGCCGTTCTCGCTCTGCCTCGGAACGACGCCCCAACTCTTCCGCTTTTTCCCTGGCAATCCGGTTCAATGCCTCGAGGGCATCGCGGGCCTTGGCGATTTCCAGCTCCGCCCTTGCTTCCGCGACTTGCCCCTCCCACGGAAGCCCCGTCTCCAAGGGAGCCGCGTACGTCAAAGACCGAACGCAGGCGCTCCGGTTGTTGGCGCCGGTTGACGCCTGCCGGCCGGGCGCATCGACCGTGCGCGTACCCTCTCGTGTCGTCTCCCTGCGCCGCACGAAGGCCTCCAAATCTTCGCGAACATACCTGCGATGCCCCTTTGCTGTTCTTCCGGCGGGGAGAAGCCCGGTGCGGTCCCACTCGCGCAAAGAGTCAATGCTTACCTTCACCAACGCGGCGGCCTGCCCGATCCTCAGATCTCGATTCCTAGGATTGGAATTCTTCGGGCACATAGGTCCTCCACGGACGCCCCCAGGAAAGCTTCGGCACCCGACCAATAACTCGCCCTGATCGCCGCGACAAGCTCAAAACGTCACTGGCTTCACGGACTTCCGCTCGTTTCCGGTGGTGTCCCTTGCATTCAATCTGACGCCGTGTTACAAGCTAGTCACAACATGCAGCGCGCATGGCGGAAGGAGAAGCGGTGGCTCGCTACTGGATCTTGACTGCGGCGTCTCTCGCGAAGCGATCGACCCGGCGCGCTGGGAAACGCACTCCGCGACAGAGATCGCGAAGCGCGATTGAAGTGATTTGGGAGAACCCTCGGGGTCGGAATCAAGGCGTGATCATCAGGCGACGCGAGGGTGGTTACATCATCGAGCGCCGCGTCGGCCCGTCCGAGTTTCTCAGCATGGCCGAGGCGGCAGAGGTCCTCGGAACCTATCGAATGAAGCTATATCGGCTCGCTGAGGCGTGCGAGATCAGAACCCGGAGAGTGTGGGGAGTTCAGGTCGTCACTTTGAAGGAACTCAAGCGGTACATGGGCATCGGATGATGCGACGATCCGAATTGCTGTCCGACGACAGCTACGGCCTGGTGGGACTAGCGGCGCCCCACCGGGCAAGTCTTCGAATCGACGCGCCTCAAGAACGGCGCAGAGGAGGTGATGCGTAAGGTTGCCGCCCTGTTGTACGAGCGAGGCAATGTGGCTACGCGAAGCCTCGCCTGCACCCCGGGGAGTGTTGATTGTAATTCCGCTCCCATCGTCCAGAACTCAAGAGGAGAAGACGCCGTGAATCATTACTTGAATTCAAGGAACGCCGCGCGGCTCAGCAGATTGGTGACGCCCGGCGGAAGGGAGCGGACACGATGTCCGTCAACCAACAAGTTCCAGGAGATGAAACACCGGTTCGGAAAGTGCTCAATGCACTGGAACGGCGGGGCTACTCTGCTCGGATAGCTTCCGGGGGCTGGCAAGCTCAATGCCCAGCCCATGACGACCGCGTACCCAGCCTCTCGGTGCGCGAAGGCCGTGAGGGTCGTGCGTTGCTGCACTGCCACGGCGGATGCGAGACCCAAGCGGTACTGGCCGCGCTCGGCCTGGCCTTCTCCGACCTCTTTCCTGAGGCTCGTGAGGGGGGGAGGGGGAGGAGGGCCAGCCGATGACCACCGCAACCCTGCAACCCTCTGGCGGCTGCACCTTGGCGGAATATGCCGAGGCCAAGCGCCTGCCCATTGAGTTTCTCAAGGGACTCGGGCTCTTCGATCTCTACCTCGAGGGTCGCCCGGCCGTGGGCATCACCTACCTCGATGAAAGAGGCCGGGACGTAGCCCACCGTTTTCGTTTGGCGCTCAACAAGGCCGATTCTGGCGATCGTCGCTTCCTCTGGAAACGGGGTGCCAAGCTCTGCCTCTATGGCTTGCCGCGACTTGCTGAGGCCGGGAACGTAGATTCCATCCTCTTAGTCGAGGGGGAGAGCGACGCGCAGACGCTTTGGTTCCACGGAATCCACGCCCTTGGCATCCCTGGTGCGGCGACTTGGAACAACAGCTGGGCCCAACACCTGGACGGGATCACGCGGATCTACGTCGTGGTGGAACCTGATTCCGGTGGGCAGGCCCTGCTCAAGCGCCTTTCGGCATCGCCGATCCGTGACCGCCTCTACCTCGTCACCCTCGGACCGCACAAGGACCCATCTGAGCTTTACCTGTCCGATCCGGCAGGTTTCCCTGAGGCATGGACCGCTGCTATTGGGGCCGCTCGTCCATGGCACGAACGAGCGGCGGCCGATATGGCTGAACGAATGCGGATTGCGCACGCGAGTTGTGCCGAACTCGCAGCGGAACCCGACATCCTCCAGCGATTCGTGGAAGAGATGTCACGGCGGGGAGTTGTCGGCGAAGCTCGCGCTTTGAAGCTTATCTACTTGTGCCTGACCAGCCGATTCTTCCAGAGGCCCGTATCCGCTGCAGTCAAGGGCACCTCGTCCGCCGGCAAATCGTTCATGGTGGAGCAGGTGCTCGAATTCTTTCCCCCGGCAGCCTACTACGCCCTCACGGCCATGTCCGAACGGGCACTCGCCTATTCGGAAGAACCGTTGAAGCACCGCTTCCTTGTCCTTTTCGAGATGGCTGGTCTGCAAGGCGAGTTCGCCATGTATCTGCTCCGAACTTTCCTTAGCGAAGGTCGGCTTCGTTATGAGTTCACCGATAAGACCGCGAATGGCCAGTTGACGCCAAGAACGCTCGAGCGCGAAGGCCCGACCGGCTTGCTGGTGACGACAACGAAGGCCCAGCTCCATCCCGAAAACGAAACCCGCATGATCTCTATCCCCGCGGATGACTCGCGCGAACAGACACAAGCGGTAATGGAGGCTATCGCCGAGGAAGACCGGGAGCCCTCAGACCTGACGCCCTGGCATGCCCTCCAGGTATGGCTTGAGGGCGCCGAGCATCGCGTGGTGGTGCCGTACGCCAAGAGGCTGGCACAGGCGATCCCTCCGGTCTCGGTTCGGCTAAGGCGGGACTTCAAGCAAGTCCTGACCCTGATCAAGGCGAATGCTCTTCTCCACCAAGCAAATCGCGAGCGGGACGGGCAGGGGAGGATCGTTGCGACCCCGGCGGACTACCGCGTCGTTCACGGACTCGTCGCCGACCTCATTGCGGAGGGGGCGCAAGCCGCCATTCCGGAATCGGTACGCGAAGCCGTCGCGGCAGTCGATGCGCTAAACACGGCGGGTGGTGGACCGGTTTCCATCGCTCAAGTCGCCCAGCATCTCAACCGCGATGAGACCGTGGCCTGGA
>MELN01000006.1:0-11273 GCA_001768675.1 Actinobacteria bacterium RBG_16_64_13
CGGCGTAGTCCTCCAGCGAGATGCGGCACTGGCCTTCGACGTCCTTGAGGAGCCGGTCGCCACCCAGCCGGAACACGCCCGTCCTTTGGCCGGGTTGGAGCAGGCTCGCCGGGCTGAGGAAGGTCCAATCGAGATCCGGCTCTTCCCGTAGGAGGTAGAGAAACTGCCGCGTTCCCGTAGCGCCTGGCTTCCACTCGGGGGGAAAGTCGGGCTGATCGATGGCCTGTTGTCCGGGGGCGATCTCCAGGCTGCCCGCGCCGCCGACCACCAGGAGGCGCTTGACTCCCGCCTTCTTCGTGGCGGCGATTATCGCCGTGGCCCCCTCCACCATGCCCTGATAGACGTCAGGCGCGTCTCTGTCGGCGCTGAACGCCGAGATCACGGCATCGTGGCCCGCCAACAAAGCCGCCAGCCCTTCTTGGTCAAGGACATCACCCTTCTTGGCGGTCAGGCCTCCTTGGACACGCAGGCGATCCGGGTGCCGGACAATGCCGGTGACCTCATGTCCTCGCTCCAGCGCTTCAGTCAGAAGACGCGAGCCTACGAATCCCGTCGCACCGATCAAAGCGATCTTCATGACCCGTTCCTCCTTGTGGCCCGAATTGTTCTCAGACGTCTACAGCCCGCCGCCCAGGTCATGGAAGACCAGTCCGGTGGGCAGTTTGGGATAGAAATACGTCGCCTTCTGGGGCATGCGCTCGCCGCCGAACGCCACCTCGCGGATCTGATCGAGGCCGGTCGGGTTCATGAAGAGCCCGGCTTGGAACTCGCCGGCCTGAAGCCGGGCAAACGCCTCGTTCGGGTCTTTGAAGAAGGTCAAGTGTCTTTCCGACGCCATGTCGGCGGGGGTGATGCCGAGCGCCTTCTCGAGAACGAGCGCCTGCAGGATGGAGACGTCGAGTTCCTGGTAGGCCTTGCTGCGCCCCGGCGCCGCCTGTCGAGCCGCGGTCGGGTCGACAAGACGAATCCCGTATGGCGTGTCGAATCCCGGACCCCACAAGCCGAAGGCCCACCGTGGGTGTTCGCTGAGGAAGGCCGCGATCGCGGCTTGCGCCGCAATGCCGGGCTGGTCCGCGGCGGGCCGGCCCGCGGCCCCCAAGGCGGTCGCCCGCGCGTTCAACCGGTCCACCGCGAACGTCTTCTCGAGCACGCCGGGCAGCCCGGCGATGGTCTTGGGGTCGAGGCCGGCTATGAGACGATGGGTGCTGTATATGGCCAGCCCGGGGTCGGCCATGTTGCTGAAGTACGCCAGTGCATAGTCGGCCGCCGCCCCCTTGCCGTCCTTCTTGTAGCGAAGGGCCGTCTCGTACCTATGATGGCCGTCGGCGATGACGAAACGGGACGTTGCCAGGCTTTGCCCGATCGTCTCCAGGAGGACGGGGTCGGAGGTGGGCCAGAGTTTCGTGACCGTGTCTCCCTCGTCGGTCACGAAAGCGGCGGGAGGTTCGGCGCCCATCCCGGCCTTCCAAGCGGCGGTGATCTCGTCGCCGGGGAGGTCGTAGAGCAGGAAGACCGGGCTGAGGCTCATGGCGGTGGCAGTAAGAAGGCGATAGCGGTCCTCCTTGGGTCCGGAAAACGTCTGCTCGTGCGGGAAGACCACGCCGTCGCCGAAGTCGTGCAGGCGCATGGCGGCGAGAAAGCCATGACGCGTGCGGGCCTTGCCGTCGGGGCCCGTGAAGCTCTCTTCTACGAAGGTGACGGAAGGGCTTGGGTCGCGCACGAGGACGCCGGCCTTCTTCCACTCCAGAAGTAGGTCTGCGGCGCGGGTGTACTGGTTGTCGCACTCGTTGTCGCTCGGCGTGGTCATGCCAAGGTCTACGCGCACCACGTTGTGCCGGCCGCGGGCATACAGGCGTGACTGGAGTCCCAGATCGACGACATCGTAGGGCGGCGCCACCAGGCGGCTCAACTCGCCCGCGATGGGGGCGTAGCGCCACGCGCGAAACGGGACTACGGTTTGCAAGCGCCTCTCCTCCGGGGTGAGGGATGGGTGATGTGCGGTATTCCGCATCATAGCACCCGGTCCACGGCACTCCGGCGGGATTCTTCCGTTGCGTATACACCCGCAAAACGCTAGATTGTTACGTACGAGTCGATCACTTGATCAAACGGCGGCGCTGCCAGGGTCATCCTGCCAGCCGACTAAGGAAGGTGCGCTCATGGGGCTGATGGACAAGCTGACCGCAGGAGTCGAGCGGGCTGCCCAGGAGATGGACAAGGCCTTCGACAAGGGGAAGACCAAGGTCGGGGAGATCCAGACGGAGATGCAGATGGATGGCCTGGCCAAGAAGCTTGGCTACCTTGTGTTCGATTTCTACCGCGGTCGTGAGATCGACCAGGCACTTCGGCAGAAATACCTCGACGACTTAGCCCGCCTCGAAGATCAGTTGTTGCAGGCCAGGGCTGAGGCAGCTGCCAAGCGTGAGGCTGATGCGGCGGCGAAGGCGGCCGAACAGCAGCCGGAGACCGCTGCGGACGGTGGCTCCGAGCCGCCGGCCGGCGCATAGGGACGTGGCAGCATGACCGGCGAAGCCCACGATCTTACCCGCGCTCAACTGCTGGCGTTGTTGGCGGGCGACTCCAAACTGCGGCAGCGCCTCGCTGCCGGCGAGGAGATGCGTATCGAGACACCCTTCTCGTACCCGGGACGGCTCGGGCCGGTGGTCGTCTATCTAGGCCCGCGGCCGGAGCCGCCGTCCGAAGCGGCGGAAGTCAAAATTCCCGTGGACGATGGCACGGCTCCGACCCGAGCGGTGACTACTCCCGCGGCCGCGGCTCCAGCCGCGAAGAAGGGGCGCGCGACACCTCCTTCACCTCCACCCCCGCCCGGTGCCATCCGTATCAGCGACGGCGGCGGGCTGATCAAGTGCCTCGCCGAGCAGGGCATGGAACTCGAGATCGACATGATCTTGAGCAAGACCGTGTTCCACGCCGTCCGGCAGCAGGAGGGCGCGGGCATCTCGAGCAGTCAGGTCTACCTGGATTCGACCGCTGATGCAGTCGGCGACGATTTCTGGCGCTTTCTGCAGGTAGTGGCGGAAGTCATCGGCTTGCGCCACGCCAAGTACAAGGATGCCATGGTCCAGTTCGAGCGTCGCAAGGACGCCGACGAGGGCAAGCTCGGCTGGCGGCCGACTTAGCGACGGTCGGATGACCTCGATCTCGAGCGGACCGCCGCCGCCGCCGCTGCCGCGATTCCTACCCTATTGTGGCATAGGTCTCGAAGGCGGGCGGGTTATCCAGGTGCCGCTTGACCGCGCATGTCTCGGCTGCCCGTATCACCGCGTCGCGATACTTCTCCGGGAACCCGGCGGGCAGCTTGATCTCGAGTGAGACCTTACCGACCAGCTTGGTTTCCGGATCGCGCTCCTGACGGAGTGTGATCCCCGCTCCTTGGGTGGGAAGGCCCCTCTGTTCCAGGAAGTTCAGCACGTATATCCCGGCGCATGTTCCGATGGACACCATGAAGAGGTCAAAGGGGGCCGGGGCGCTCTCGTCGCCGCCGGACTGCAGAGGCTGGTCGGTCTGGATGACGAAGCCCTTGTAGTTGGCGTAGACCTTCTTGTTGCCGGGGAAGTAGACTTCCATGTCCATGCGGGCTCCTTGCCACGAGTATCGTGACCAGCAGAATACCAAGTGCCGGTTCGAGCGTGAGTGTGCCCGTCACTCGGTCGTGCTAAACCGTGCGGCGGTTGCCTGCAGCCGGTGCGGGTCAGCGTCCCGCGGGGCCTATCCTGTCGGTTCGGGCCCTTTGTACAAGGTCGGGATCCATTGTGGCGAAGTTGGCGACATTGAGTTGGGCCAACGCGTCGAGCATCCACGCGAAGCCCTCTTCTACCGCCAGCGACAGGTAGAGCAGTTGGGCGCGGTCAAGCACCGCCGCCTGCTCGAACCCGCAATCAGGGCACCAGAGGCGGACGCCCCATAGCGGCTCTTCTTCCTGCTCCCAATCGGCGGCCTGCACTAGGGGAGACGCGCAAGAGCGACAGAAGATATTGGGCGCGAGCGCGCGGAATGCGTCGTTGTCCATGCCGTTTGTCATACACCCTCATATCGACCACGAGGGGCCTCAGGTTTAGTGGATTCCACCCTTGGTTGTATTCACGGCCCCGCTGTGGGTCGCTACGCGCGACCAATGTCCTCGAAGAGATCGAGGAGAGCCACGCGTTGATCTTCATCGCTCGATCTCGGCAAGTCGGTCTTGAGCACGAGCCAGGAGTTCCTCGGCCAGGGAGCGCATCAGAGCCTCCGGGAGGGGATCGCCGGACTGCGCTCCCCCCTGCGATCCGACGAGCAAATAGACGTTGGCGACCTGCATCCCGAAGCCGATCGTGGGATAGATGTCGGAGATGTTGTCGGTGCCCTGGCGGCCGATCTGGGCGATGCCGTTTGCTCCTGACACCGCGGCCAAGGGCTGCCACTCCTCCCACAACTCGTCGCGGGAATCAGCGAAGATCTTCACTGCTTCCGCCGCTCCCTCGACTGTCTCGAAGAGAAGGGCTGCGGTGAGCAGGCTTCGTCCGGATTTGCCGAAATCGTCCGAGAACTCGTTGGTGAAGAAGAGGTTTGCGTACCCACCGGCGAATCCCGCCGTCTCTAGTCGCTCTGGCGTGACCAGGGTCCAATGCCGGATATCGGTGAGCTGGACTGTCCCCGAGTACGTGGGCCGGAACAAGAGTCCATCGACCAACCCGTTCCCCTCCTCCTTCATGAGTACAAGATCCCGGAGATCCTCAGAGGCGAACGGGCCGGCGACCGCCGCCGTGACTGACGTGCCGGAGACAATCGAGGAGGCCGGCGAGTCCTTGGACGTTTCGTCTTCGCAGGCCGCCGCGGTCCAAGCCAGCGCCCCAAGTAGGAGCAGCACGGCTGCCGTTGACCGTCGCCTGGTCTTCAAGCCGTTCATCACCCATCTCCTCTTCTAGTCTGGGGAACTAGAACGCTCGAGAGGACTTCCACGGGAGCGCGATGGCTCTCGGTGTCGTAGCCGACGAGCCAGGCTCATGCCGGCGAGGCCGGCCCAATGAGCTCGAGTTGCCGGTAGATCACGCGGGCGATGAGCAAGTTTGTCGTCTTGTACACGTGCAGCCCCCTGCTCTCGTAGACCTGCTGAGCCTTGGCCATGATCGGATCCGTGCCGGTGTAGAGACGCAAGTAACTGACACCCGAAGCGCGTGCCTGCTCGATGGCGAAGTCAAGCAGGCGGCCGCCCAGACCCTGGCCGCGCTCGTCGGGCGCCACCGTGAACCAGGAGAGCCAGACCGCTTCGTGAGCGTCCTTCCGGATGCGGTAGAGGCCTATCGTGCCAACGACTGTTTCATCCTCATCGAGCGCCACCCAGAAGTCGCCCAGATCGGCGACCCCGGCGAGCCGGACGAGCAGGCCCACCGTGCGCCGGTCCCGTCGCTCCCAGGCCCAGAAGAAGAGGCGTTCCCCCGGTCCCTGGCGGGGGAAGATGCCGTTGACAAGGGACTTCGCCCCGGGCAGGGTCTCCGGCGTCATCGGTTCGAATCGCATGCGAGATCCCCCGCGCTCTGGAAGTAGCCCCCTCGAGCTTGAGGCGTCCCTTAGTGTTCCGGCCTGGGCCACCTGTTGCCATCGCTCCAACAGTGGAACCATGCCGCGATCATTGTAGCGCCACAGCGGGAGAGGAAGGCGATGACGATTGATTCCACCTTTGGTTGTATTCGCCCCGCCGCTCCCTCCCGCTACCCTCCATTCCCCGAAGCGGAATCGCTGCCGGGGCTAGGGCATCGGAGAACCGGGAAGACCGGGCGAGCAACGAGGAGGAAGGGATCTATGAACAGCGTGCATCTGATAGGCCGTCTGGCGACCGATGTGGAGGTCAAGGAGGTGAACGGGGGGTCGAAGGTCAGCAGCTTCATCCTGGCCGTCGATCGGAACGCGGAAGAGGCGGACTTCTTTCGCATCAAGGCATGGAACTCACAGGCCGAAGCCGCGGGGGACCATCTCGGCAAAGGCCGTCGCATCGCTGTGGAGGGCTCCCTGCGGCAGGACGTCTACGAAAAGGACGGCGAGGAGCGTAAGGCGGTCTCGATAGTGGCCAAGCGACTGGAATACCTGTAGCTACTAGAACCTGGGCGCACCGGCGCCCTTTGCCGGCGCCGGAAGCCCGTCAGCATCGGCCGCGCACACAACACAAGAGATGGCGAGAGGGACATGAGCACCGTTGACACACTGGACTGCGTTGATAGGATAGCTTCCTCTGTGGACGCTGCGTCCACCAGCCGGTTGTTTGGCGGGGATCCGGGGGGAATGCCGGTGCTTTTGCCGTCCGATATCGCAGAGCAGAGGGCCCGGGCTGTGGCGGCCAAGCTCAGTCTCCCTCACATGGGCTTTGTCCTCAGCCGCCCGCGCCTGCGCACGCTGGTAGAGCCGGTTCATGGGGGCGGGGTGATCTCCCTGGTCGCGGGGCCGGGTTATGGCAAGACGGCATTTGTGGTCGACCTGCTGTCGTCGGCCAGCGGAAGGACGGTCTACTTCTCCGTGGATGAAGGGGACCGCGACCCGGTCCGTTTCCTCGGGTATCTCATGAGCGGGTTGGGCATGGACCCCGTGAACAGGCCGGAGCCTCACTCCTTGTCTTGGTCCGCCCCCGGAGGGACGGACGCGGACGTCCTGGAACTCACCGCCGGCATCGTGGATTTCATGTCGGGCTTGGCCGGGCAAACCACCCTCGTCGCCATCGACGATCTTCACCTCATCGATCCCTCGCCCATGGTGGTCACTGTTCTGGACCTCGTGATTCGAGGCCTGCCGCCGGGCTGGACACTGCTGCTGTCTTCGCGCCGGCCACTGCCGCTGCGCATAGACGGGGTGAGCCTAGGGGGGCGTGTCGTGATTCTGCACGGCCGCGAGCTGCGGCTGACCCCCCAAGAAGTGGCCGCCTGGGCGGCGCACAATTGGGCCGTTCAACTGCAGCCCTCCGAAGCCAGGGCCTTGTGGCGCCTCACACAGGGCTGGCCGGCCGCGTTGGTCCTACTGGGGCAACGCCTGCTCTGCGGCGGTTCCCGCATCACGGCCAACGACATAGCCGGAGTGCTCGCCCGAGGCCGGGACCTGCGCATGTACCTGGAGCGCGACATCCTGTCAGGGCTCGACAGCTTTGCAGCCGCCACTATGCTCACCGCCGCCCTCCTGCCCAGGGTGATCTTTCCTCGGGACGAGGCCTTCCTGCCAGGACCTCATGGCGAGGCAGAGACGGTACTTGAGGACTTTGTATCTCGTGGCTTCCTCGTGACTCGAGCCGGACGCCGCAGCTACACCCTCCACCCGCTGGTACGCGGTTTCGCGGAACGCGAAGCCCGGCGGAGCAACGACCAGACCGGACTGATCGACCGCGCCGCGGCCCATTTGGAACGCACGGGTGAATATCATCAGGCAGCCTCTCTGTACTTGCGGGCGGGTCGCTATCGCGAGGCCGGACGGCCGTTACGCGCGCTCACGCTGCAGTCGGTCGGCGCCACCGTGAGCTTCACCCGCGACGAGTGGCTGGATCTGATACCCGCGGGGATTCCCGTCGACGACATGGACGGGGCCTGGCTCCTCGTGACGAAGGCCCGTATCCTGCAACAGCAGACCAAGTACGCCCAGGCGGTCGAGACATACGAACGCGCCGCTCGGGTACTAGCTGCCGCCAACGACAAAGAAGGGCTGCTCCCCGTACTGCTCGGCTCCGCGTTCTGCCTCAGCAATCAGGGTCTCTGGGACGAAAGCCTCGCCGTCATGAAGCGATGCCGCCCCTTGGCGCGTACACCTGACGAGAAGGTGGAGGTCCTTGTTCTTGAGGGCGGCATCTTGGTGAGCCTTTGCCGATGGGACGAGGCCGTCGAGAACTGGGAGCGTGCCCTCGCCCTTGCGCTGCCCGAGGCGCGGGCGGCCCTGACGCAACGCATCTGTTTTCACCGGTCGCGGCTCTTCTACTCGCTCGGGCACTATCGGCTCGCCAAGCCCTGGGTGGAGAAGGCCATGGGCAATGGCAACAGCCCGGGCACTCTCGCCCGCGCCGTGGCCCTTAACGGCGCAGCCATTCTTGCGTGTCTTACCGGCGATTACGATCAGGCTGGTCGATGGGCCGACGATTGCCAGAGGCTTGTCCGCAGCCGTGGCTATGCTCTTGTGGAGATCTCCTGCCTCCTCACGCAAGCGACCGTCGCCCTCGGCAGGTGGGACTACCGCAGCGCGGTGATCAAGATCAAGGAAGCGCAGTCGCTGGCGGCCAGGGCGGGAGATGCAGAGGAAAGCTTCTGGGCCGAAGACATGCTCGGGGACCTCTGCAGGCGCAACAGCAACGCCCAACGTGCTCTTGAGCACCATCGGACCGCCCTGGAGATCGTCCACAAGAATCGGCTGGCCGTATTCGAGAAGGTACAGGCAGAGGCCTCTGCCGGTATGGACCTGGCGGTCTTGGGACGAGAAACGGAAGCCCGGGCCTCTCTCGACGAGACCGTCCGAGTCGCTCGTCGCTATGGCCTCATGAGCTCGCTTGCCCCCGCACTGTTCTATCTTGGCTGGCTGTATGCGCGCTCCGGGCGCGAAAGCGAAGCCGCCCGTTCTCTTGGTGAGGCCATGCGCATCGCCGAAGAACATGATCATGTCCATTTCTTCAGTCAAGAAGCCAAAGTGGCGCTGCCGGTGCTGGCTCTGTGCGACCGGATCGGCGCGGGAGCCTTCGTGCGGGCCAAGATCGTCCCGGTCCTGACCGAGCGCCTGCGAGCGGACTTCTACGAGTTGGCCGAGGGCAAGACATATCCGACCGACGTGCTCCTTGGATCATCGCGGCGGCGGGGTCTGATCGCGTCAAGTTGCCTCGGTCACGGAGAGGAGCAGAGAGGCAGCCCAAACTCCGAAAGCATCGAGACGCTCACCGGCCGGGAACTAGAGATCCTCACGATGATCGCTCTTGGTTCGCCCAACAAGGTGATCGGAGCCCAGTTGTTCATCTCCGAGAAGACCGTCAAGACCCACACGAACCACATCTTCCGCAAGCTCGGGGTGACCAACCGTCTTCAGGCCACACTTGTCTACCAGAGCTATCAACGGGCGGGCGCGGCAAGACTCGCGGCGAGGCGGAGGCGGAAATGATTGAGCCGCCTCTGGGACCTCAAACAGCGCGCGTTCGCGCGCTGTTTGTCGGGCCGAGTTACTTCTCCAGCGTGATGGGGATCTCGTCCACCACTACTCTCGAACCATCCTTTGCCGAGTTGAAGTAGACGATGAGCGATCCCGTGCCCGCCTTGGCCATCGTGTAGGTTATGGTCGCGTCGAACGTGCCCCGCGTGCCGGTGCCTGAGGTCGCCATCACAACCTCGTCGGCGAGGATTAGACCGTCCCCGTCGACGATGGTAATGGCGAACACCGCTTCGAAGACATTCGCGGTGCCCGTGATACGCACCGGGCTGCTCACGGAGGCGCCCAGAGTCGGTGATTCCACAAGTATGGAGGGAGACATGTCTTCGTAATCGGCCCGGGTCATAGGATGGTCGATAATGATGCCTTCTCCGCCCAGGACGTCGATCGGCTGGCCATCGAGTTTGAAGTTGACGCCGTCCACGGTGGGAAACTGTGTGAGCGTGAAGACCACTTGAGCCAGCCGCATGAACATCGACAGACTGCCCCCGCCCGACTCGTACTCTTTCGAGAGGTCCACCGTCGCGACGCCGTTCGAGATCTGAAGACCAAGGAAGGTCGTGCCTTGCGGGACGCTGGTGACCATGCCCGCCTGTTGCTCCTCAGGCGTGGGGCCCACGAGTAGCGCTTTCATGGCGGCAGCGCCGACTTCCTGTGTCTTCGGGAGCAGCCTGGTGGCCGCACAGATCTTTTCGCCCTTTGTGAAATAGACTTTGACCTTGGTCGCATCCTCTGGCGCCAGGGTGGTCGTGGTGCTCGGCACCACGGTGGTCGTGGTCCCGTCGGTGGGCACCGTGGTCTCGACCGACTCCGTGGTGCTTACGGTGCCGCCGTCGCCGACGTCGTCGCTGACCCCGCAACCGGCCGCGAGGAGTACCACCGCCACGACCAGGATGATCGAACCAATAATGCACACCCGCCTGGATGAACCGCCCAGCGAGGTTGTCATCGCGCCGTCCTCCTTGAGAGCTTGACCCTGTACCTGTGTACATGTTTGACCGCGGACTTAACAGGCCTGCCGCGATCAGGTAACGATCGTGTTACAAATCGGCCGCCGGAAGGGTGAGCAGAAAGCGGGCGCCTCCCCCGGGGGGACTGGCCGCGGTGACGTCTCCCCCGAGCAGCCGGGCATTCTGGCGGGCGATGGCAAGGCCCAAACCGCTACCTCGGCTGGAGGAGCGGCTGGGATCTGCCTTGTAGAAGCGGTCGAAGATGAACGGCAGATGCGCCGGCGGGATCCCCGGACCTGCATCGGTGATTGCGACATGCGCGAAGTGGACTTCCTGCGCTCCTGCAGACTGGCCGCTCCGCGTCTCGATAGTCACCGGCGCCGCTCCATGCCGCAGCGCGTTCTCCACCAGATTGACGATGATGCGCTCCATCCGGCGCCTATCGGCAAGCACCACCGGGTTTTCGTCAAGGCGGCTGCCGGCACTGGGGGGTCTCACCGTCACGGTGTTCGACCAACCATGGGCCCGCACGAGCTGCGCAAGGAACGGCCGCACGTCCACCGCCTCGATCAGCGTCTCGGCGGCTTGCGCCTCGAGACGGCTGATCTCAAGGAGGTCGTCCACCAGCTGACGAAGCCGGCTGATGTCGGTGTTCACGAGAGTGACGAGACGGCTGACCTCGGGCGACGCGGCGTTGGGGTCGGCTTCCAGCTTGGTTCCAAGCAGGGAGGCCTCGCCGACGAGAGCGGAGACGGGGGTGCGGAGCTCATGGGCGACGTCGGCTACGAATCGGCGTTCACGGGCCTGTCCGGCCTCCAAGTCGAGCACCTTCGCCTGGAGGTTCTCCGCCATGCGATTGAACGACGATGCCAGAACCCCAAACTCGTCCGAGCCCGCCGGCAACCGGATATCCAGGTCGCCCTGGGACATCTGCACCGCGGCCTTGCTCGCGCGCCGCAACGGCCTGACCATCCCTCGGGCCAAAATATATCCCGCGATCGCGCCGAGCACGAGAAGGACCACTCCCGCCCCGATGAGGATGTTTCGCAATCGTGCCAGGTCGGCCAAGCGGGCCTCCTGAGGGTAGAAGAAGTAGATAGTCAGATCGCCTGACCGCGCGGGGCCGCCTACCACCAGCGTCGGCTCCCCGGCGATAGAGATCATCTGGTACCC
>MELN01000006.1:11290-11933 GCA_001768675.1 Actinobacteria bacterium RBG_16_64_13
CTTTGGCTGCCAGCTCCTCCGTGATCAGTTCGCGCGTGACCGTGAAACCGGAGACGTAGGTGTCGGGACCAGCCTCGATGAGGGTGGCGAAGTCACCCCGGATCTGGAAGGCGTCAACCAAATCCTCGTAGTCCGTCTCTTCGGGCGCGTCGGGCAACATAACGTCGGCGAGTGACAGGTTGAAACTGGATTGGGCCAGTGCTTTGTTGAGGGCTTCCCTGTCCTGAGCCGCCCTGGTGATGAAGTAGGCCGAGAGAGCAAGCGCAAGAGCCGTGACCGCCACCGCGACCACAAACGTGAAGGCCACACGACGAAAGAGAGAATGGCGTGGTCTCGAGAGGTGTCGAACGGGTGGAGACATCTAACGGTGCTGCTCGGGGCGGTCCGCTCTGTAACCCACGCCACGGATGGTGACGATCAAAACCGGATGCGCGGGGTCGTCTTCCACCTTCGCGCGCAACCGTTGCACGTGCACGTCGACCAAGCGGCTGTCACCCAGATACGAGTAGCCCCAAACCAGCTCCAGCAACTGATCGCGGGTGAGGACCTGGCCGGCGTGGCGGGCCAACTCGTAGAGCAGGCGGAACTCCGTGACGGTCAAAAGGATCTCCTCGGAGTCCCGATGTACCTGGTAGGAGCCTGG
>MELN01000006.1:11970-21364 GCA_001768675.1 Actinobacteria bacterium RBG_16_64_13
GTCGAGGCCGAGGAACCGATGTCCGGCGGGACCGCGACCGCTGTTTCGTCGCCGGCGGCTCCGAGACTCGGCGCGCCGCCCGGGACGGAAGTCGGCGGAGTCCTCACCGACGCCCGGCGCAGCACCGAGCGGACTCGGGCGATGAGTTCGGGGAACTCGAAGGGTTTGGTCACGTAGTCGTCGGCGCCGGACTCGAGACCTTGTATCACGTCGGTGGTCGACGCGCGCGCGGTAAGCATGATTATCGGTACGAGGGAGACCTTTCGCAGCTCCCGACATACAGCGAAACCGTCAAGACCGGGCAGCATCACGTCGAGCAGCACGAGGTCGGGACGCTGGAAGGCGAAAGAGACGAGGCCGGACGGGCCGTCTTCGGCATCGGCTACCCGGTAGCCTTCTCCTTCCAGGCCGAGCCGGATCACCTCGCGCAACGAGGGGTCGTCTTCGACGATGAGCAGGAGTTCATCCACCTCTGGATTATCCTCCGGAGCGCCTCCGGGAGTCCAGTGGCGCTTGGGAGACCGTCCACCCGGCGGCACCGGCGACGGTTGGTCCGCCTAGGGCGTACGAGAATCCCGCTATTGGACCAAAGATATTTCCAGCAAAGTGCGATGATTATCGCTTTGACAGGCGATATATGGGGTGCTAGCATCCGCGTTACACAATATGTAGTGCTGTCCTGGACACACTGTCGCCAAGGATAGGCCACAAGGTCCGCGGGGGGTCCGATGTGCGTACGCTACTAGTAGTGGAAGACCTATGAACTGCCCGTATTGTGGCTCTCCCGACAGTCGAGTCGTCGATTCCAGGGAAACGGAGAGCAAGGAGGCCATCCGCAGGCGCCGGGAGTGTATGGCTTGCGGCCAGCGTTTCACCACTTACGAAAAGATCGAGGAGATTCCCATCACCGTGGTCAAGCGCGATGGCGCCACAGAGCTGTTCCATCCGGAGAAGTTGCTGCACGGTCTCAGCCGCGCCTGCACAAAGCGGAACGTGCCGGTGGAGCGTCTACAAGGGGTCGTGACGGACATTGAGCGTGAGCTGAGAGAGGAATCGGCGTACCAGGTCTCGTCCGAACGGGTGGGTAAGATGGCTCTCGAGCGGCTTCAACAGGTCGATCTGGTGGCGTACATCCGCTTCGCCTCGGTCTACCGTCAGTTCGAAAGCGTCGAGGAGTTCAAACAAGAACTTGCACAGCTTGCGAAAGAGGGGATCAGATGACCGTCGCCGAGATACGCGCCTTGTCGGCTGAATTGGAGCAGAGGCTCTCCCCGAGCGCGGTGAAGGTCCTCGAAAAGCGCTATCTCAAGCGGACACCGGACGGTACGCCCCTCGAGGCACCGGCCGACATGTTCGCGCGGGTGGCTGAGAATATCGCCGAGGCCGACCGGCTCTACCATCCCGATCAACCGATCGACGGCACCGTCGCAGAGTTCTTCGCAGTGATGGCCGGGCTCGAGTTCTTACCCAACACGCCGACGCTCATGAACGCAGGCAGGGAACTGCAGCAGCTTTCTGCCTGCTTCGTGCTGCCGGTCGAGGACAGCATGGAGTCGATCTTCGGCGCGATCCGGGACGCCGCCCTGGTGCATCAATCGGGCGGCGGCACGGGTTTCAGCTTCAGCCGCCTGCGGCCCAAGAACGACCTGGTGCGATCCACCATGGGTGTGGCGAGCGGGCCTGTCTCGTTCATGCGCGTTTTCGACATGGCCACCGAGACCATCAAGCAAGGCGGGACGCGGCGGGGAGCCAACATGGGCATCCTGCGCGTTGACCATCCCGACATCGTGGAATTCATCCGCGCCAAAGAGGACGAGCACATCCTCAACAACTTCAACATCTCGGTGGGAGTCACCGAGGAATTCATGGGCGCGGTGCTCACGGGCGAGGACTACGCGCTGCGCAACCCCCGCGGTCACCAAGAGGTGGGGCGACTCAACGCCCGCGAGATCTTCGACCTGATCGTCAATCTGGCCTGGAAGAACGGCGAGCCCGGCATCGTCTTCCTCGACCGTCTGAACCGGGACAACCCCACGCCCGGCCTGGGCGAGATCGAATCGACCAACCCGTGTATCACAGGCGACACCCTGGTGTACACCGATCGGGGGCTGGCGCGCGCGCTCGACCTGATGTTCGAGGAGGGATCCTTCCGAGTGGCGGTGGACGGGAGGATGGAGGCGGCTACAGGGGAGCACCCCGACGCCGCAGATGGCGCTGATGACGTGCCCGGAAGCGCCGCTATCGACGGCAGCCTCGTGAATAGCCTGCCCGTCTTCTGCAGCGGTTTCAAACAGGTGGTGCGGATCAGCACCCGGGAGGGGTATGAACTGCGGGTCACGCCCGACCACCGCATCATGACCGAACGAGGATGGGTGGCTGCCGGCGAATTGCAGCCGGGCGACGAGGTGCACGTGCTCAACCGCCAGGGGGGATTCGGCCAGGGGGGCTCGCTCGAACTGGGTCGCGTACTAGGCTGGTTGGTCGGGGACGGAACAATCAAGTCCGACCGGGCGGTGCTGTCCTTCTGGGGCGAGGAGCGCGAGTTAGCGGGAGTGTTTGCGGAGGCTATGGGGACGGTGGTACGGCCGGCGGCAAACAACCGCGTCTACAGTATCGGCACGGTCGCCGTAGAGGAGCGCAACGAAACGCGCGTGCAATCCGCGCGTTTGCGGGAGATCGCCGAGGAATACGGCATGGTCGACGAGAAGCTCATGGTACCCGAGCCGGTCTTGCGGGGCAGCGAGGATATGCAGCGTGGGTTCTTGCAGGCATTGTTCACCGCCGACGGGACAGTGCTGAACCGGCCGCGAAACGGCCGGGCTGTGCGTCTCACCTCGATCAGTATTGACCTGCTGCAGGATGTCCAGAGGATGCTGCTCAACTTTGGGATATTCAGCCGGGTCTTCCGGGATCGTAAGCGGGGCAAGACGGCGGCGCTGCTGCCAGACGGTAGGGGCGGCATGAAGGGGTATCCAGTCCGCCCGGTGCACGAGTTGCACGTGGCCGGTGGCAGTCTCGTGCGGTTTGCCTGTGCGATCGGGTTCCTGAGTGGGGCGAAAGCTGCGATTCTGGGCCGGACGGTGGGCGGCTATACCCGCGGACCGTATCTGGAGAGGTTTGTTGCCAGGGTGGAGGCCGTCACTCCGGAGGGAACCGAACCCGTCTTCGACCTGACCGAGCCCCTGACCCATTCCTTTGTCGGCAATGGGATAGTGGTCTCGAATTGCGGAGAGCAGCCGCTCTTGCCCTACGAGAGCTGCAACCTCGGCTCGATCAACTTGACCATCATGATCAAGGATGGCGGGGTCGATTGGGAGCGCGTGCGCCGCGTGACCCGGACCGCCGTCCACTTCCTCGACAACGTCATCGACATGAACCGCTATCCCATTCCCGAGATCGCGGAGAAGACGAGGAGCAACCGGAAGATCGGCCTGGGTGTCATGGGGTGGTCCGACCTTCTGGTCGAACTGGGTATCGCCTATGACTCCGACGAGGCTATCCGGCTGGCCCACGAGCTCATGGGCTTCATCGAGGAAGAAGCGGTGAAGGCCTCCGAGGAACTGGCTCGCGACCGCGGCGTGTTCCCCAATTGGGAGGAGAGCACCTGGAAGGTTAGGGGACGCCGGGTTCGCAACGCCACCCTGACCACCATCGCTCCTACCGGCACCATCTCCATCATCGCCGGCTGCTCGAGCGGTGTTGAGCCGATCTTCGCCCTCGCGTTCATTCGCAACGTCATGGATAACACCGAACTGCCCGAAGCCCATCCGGCGCTCGAACGCGTGCTGAAGGCGCGCGGTCTCTACTCTGAAGGCCTCATGAAGGGCATCGCGGCCGTAGGCGGATTGCACGACATGGATGTGCCCGAGGACCTCAAGCTGGTCTTCGTCACCGCGCACGACGTGTCTCCCGAGTGGCATATCCGCATGCAGGCGGCCTTCCAGGACCACGTGGACAACGCCGTGTCGAAGACGGTGAACTTTCCCAACCAAGCCCGCCCCGAGGACGTCGAACGAGTCTACCTGCTCGCGCACGAGCTCGGAGTCAAAGGTGTCACCATCTATCGCGATGGCTCGCGGCAGGACCAGGTGCTCAACATCGGAGAGGTCAACCGCAAGGGCAGCGACAATGGCAAGCCCGTGCAGATGGAGCTAGGCCCGCAGGGCACAGCCGACATTCCGGTCCGGCCCAGCCGTTCCCCGGTCTTGCGGGGTGAGACTAGGGAAAAAGTCACCGGTTGTGGCAGCCTGTATGTGACCGTGAACGAGGACGACTTCGGTCCCCGCGAGATCTTCGCCAACATGGGCAAGGCTGGAGGATGCGCGTCGGCTTCGACAGAGGCGATCGGGCGGTTGATGTCCCTGGCGTTCCGCTACGGGGTGCCGCCGGACAAGATCGTCAAGCAGCTCAGGGGCATCCGCTGCCACGTGCCGCTGGGCTTCGGTCCCAACCAGATCCTGTCGTGTCCCGACGCCATCGGGAAGGCCCTCGCCGACAAGTACTTCTTGAGCGGCGGCGACGGCGGCAAGGTGGTGGGACAGTTGGAGATGCCGATCCAGTACGCGCAGGGGGCATGCCCCGATTGCGGCGGAGCGATCGAGCACGAAGGCGGCTGCATGGTCTGCCGGGCGTGCGGCTATTCCAAGTGTTCGTAGGGCGGCGTGGCCATCTTCATGGACATCGAGGTGGTCTCGATCGACCGGGCCGAACCACCAGATGCCTTCACGGTGGCTTTTGACGTCATCTACGCCGGCGAGACCTGGTGCCGCTCAGTGGTGTGGGTGGAGAACACCGAGGCGGCGAGGCTCGACCGCGACGAACGGGCGGTCATCGGCGCCGCGCGCGACGCCCTCCTCGAGTTGCTGGCCGTGGAGACACGTCCGGTTTCGTTTCATCTGCGTCTGGGCAGCCAGGGCTCGGTAGTCTTGGCGCGCGCGACCCCGGGGGGAGCGCCGAGCCGCTAAGGCCCGGCGCTCGATGCGTCGTCAGTCACCGACGATCCACTCATCGGTCCAGGCGGGACGCGGTGGCGCCTGGCCTGAATCGAGCACCGTGATCCACTCTTCGTCGGTCATCCGCTGAGCCAAGGGGACCTTGAACTCGTAGTAGGCGTAGGAAGCTCCACAGAGCACCTGGAGCTTGCCGTTGAGCTCGAACGCGACATAGAGGACCAGCGGATACCCAGTGCCTTCTTCCAGCGCCTGGTCGCTGATGAAGCTGGAATGAACATCTGCTACCAGTGGGCTCTTCTCCGCACTCGGCGACAGAGTCAGCCCGGTGTCTGACGAATCGTCGAACTGCTCCAGCCATTCGAGGGTGGTCCCGTAGCTGGTGATGACGTTGAGGTCGATCGTCGTGAGCTCCTCACCGGCAAGCTCCTTCTGGGCGATCGCGGCCAAGTTCTCGGCCAGTTCGACCATGGTGTCCAGCTTGTTCTGCGCCTCCGAGTCGGCCAGACCGTAGTCGGACATGCTCTTGCGCAGAGTGCCGGCCAGCTCGGCTATCTTGGCGTAGACGGCCGGGTAGGGCTCGACATATCCTGCCGATTCCGGCTCCTCACCCCCGTCCCCTTCGGCCGCGACCGACTGCTTGGCATAGAGGATGGTGTCGTGACGCAGTTCCGTCCAGCTGCCCAGGGCCGTGTTGAGACTCTTGCGCGCCCATGCTTGAGACTTCATGAAGTCCGGCGCTCCCTCGGCGGGGAAGGCCATCACGTGCTGGAGTGACTCGAGCCAGCCGGTGTAGAGATTGACCGGCCATACATCCGCGTCCCTTGCTGTGAACTCCCCGTTGACCTTCTTGATCTGACTCTCCCAGTTCTTGTACTTATCCTGGCCAAAGTCTTGCTTCTCGATCTTGTAGGCCTGATCCGAACCGAGGACCGTCATGGCATCGAGCCCCATGGGGAACTCGCGCTTGTTGGTCTCCTCGCCGACGTATCCCCACACGAGCTGCTGAAAGGCGTATGAATCAGGGATGAAGCGCTGACCCATGACTCGGAAGCTGCGCTCGTTCTCCTCACGACCCTCGGTGCCGGGCGTCGGAGCGGCCGCGGTGAGGATCTTGGGGGCCGGAAGTTTGTTCAACTCTTCGCGGACGACCGCGATCTTGCCGGCGTCGGCCAGAGCGTCGGGCTCGGGCTGGGCTGTGCCGAACACCTTAGTGAGGACCTTCTCCATGTCGTCGACGGTCAGGTCGTCAGCTCGGCCGACCAGGAAGCTCGTCGGCTCGTAGATGGCGGTCCAGGCTTCCTTGGCCGGGCCCACCAGCGACGACGAAACAAGGACCGCGCGCCGAGTGAGGCTGACGGCCTCTTCCTCTGTGATGTCGGGGCTGCGCGGGTTGATGAAGAACGCCGTATGTCCGTACCACATCAGGGCTTTGAAGTAGCGCTTGAGCGTTTCGCTACGCGTGTAGTGGCCGCGGGGCTTGTACTGGCTGTAGTCTTCGGTGTAGCCGAGAATGGGGGACTCGTGCGGCCCGTCGGCGGCCTCGATCAACGCCAACTCGGCATCGACCTCGGCTCCGACTACATCAGGAGCCGTGATCGCTCCCTTCAGCAACGAACCGGCGACCGAGAAGTAGGCCATGTTGAGGCGCGCCTCCTCCTTGATGGTCGGATCGGTGGCGGTGTTCCATTGGTCAGAGGCAGAGGCGTACAGGGCATCCGTCATGACAATCGCCTGGTTGTAGAGGGCCGCCTCCTCCATCCGCTGAAGCAGAGTATCGAAGAGGCCGTGATACGCGTTGAGCAGCGAATCGGTGGTGACCAGCACCGGAAGCCCCTGGTACCTGGCAGTCTCGTAGACCTGCCAGAACTTCCAGGGCCCGTTCTCGGGGGACTGCGCGGCCGCTACGAAGCTCTGCCGTGCGAGCACCTGTTTCTGCGCCTCGGACAGAGTGACCTTGTCGAGGTTGGTGATAGCGGCGAGGTCCACCGGCTGGGAGGGGAGGTAGGCAGGCTCGGCATAGGGGCCAGTGAGGGTGGCAGGAGGCACGGTGCTTGCCGTTGTCCCGTCCCCGGTGGTCGACGTACTGGAGACTTCGCCGGAAGTGCCGGTGGTCGATGTCTCGACCGGCTCCTTCTCGCAGCCGGCCACTACAATGCCGGCTACCACGATGATGACGAGAACGACGAGTAAGACGAGGACTTTGCTGGTAAGACCCCGCTCCATGGCACCCCTCCACTGCCGAGCCTCCAAAGAGGCGACTGGATAGAAAACCCTCTTCCCACATGGTTGTCCGCGAATGTCACGCATCGACCACGGCTCTGTAACGATTCTGTCACGGACCGCTTGAGTTCAGACTACTCGGCGGGCGAAGTCTCGACGTTGGTGAAGCTGAAGCCGTTCCAACGAAGCAGGAGGGTCCGGATCCCGGCCTGGCCTTCGGCCGGCTCCAGGGTGAGCAAGATCAGGTCGCCCTTGATGACCTCCAACGCGGCCGGGCGAGGTACTAGCTCGCTGGTCACGAGTCGCTCGCGGTACTCGCCGCCGTAGTACG
The DNA here is from genome assembly GCA_001768675.1 of Actinobacteria bacterium RBG_16_64_13. Taxonomy (GTDB): domain Bacteria; phylum Actinomycetota; class Thermoleophilia; order RBG-16-64-13; family RBG-16-64-13; genus RBG-16-64-13. The sequence continues at coordinate 19,474 of MELN01000006.1, forward strand.
CGAACAGCCCCAGATGGCGCCCATCCTCGTCGTCGAGAAGCGTGACCACCTCGAGCACGCCGTTGTGATCGGTGTCACCCAGATAGGCCCCGACAACCCGCCACTTGTCACGGCTGCGGTAGACCACGTCGCCGTCGATAATGGTGATGGTCCCGGCGGTCTCGTCAACGAGTACCTTCTCGAAAGACCGGTCCCCGTCGAGGTCGGCGGAGTACGTGATGCCCGGCGCCAGCCTTTCGCGAGAGCCGGCGACGACCGGAGCGGGATCGGCACAGCCTGCAACGATGGAGGCGCCGACCGTTAGCGCAACGGCCGTGAGTGTCACGGCCGCGAGTGCCGGCAGCGTGAGGGCTGCGAGGCGCGCGCCGGGGTGGCGCGCGCCGCCTCTACGCAGCGGCCTTGCGGGTGCGGTAATCCTTGATGGCGGCCTGGAGGCCATCCGCTGCCAGGTTGGAGCAGTGCATCTTGGCCGGCGGAAGTCCGCCCAGGGCCTCAGCCACGGCCTTATTGGTGATCTCCAGGGCTTCGTCCAGCTTCTTGCCCTTCGCCAGTTCGGTGACCATGCTTGAAGTGGCCACGGCCGCGCCGCAGCCCAAGGTCTGGAACTTGATGTCGTCGAGCACGTCGTCCTTGACCTTGATGCTGATGCGCATCATGTCCCCGCACTGAGGGTTGCCGACTTCACCCACGCCATCCGCGTCTTCGATGACACCCATGTTGCGCGGGTTGCGGAAGTGTTCCATCACGAGATCTGAGTACATATCAGTTCCTTTGCTTGCAGACGCAGTTGGCGCACCATACGGGCGACATCTCCCGGAGCCTTGCCACGATCGGGGGGAACACCTTGATGAAGTGGTCGATGTCCTCGGCGGTGGTGCTGCGCCCCAAAGTGACCCTCAAGGAGCCATGGGCGTGTTCCGCCGGGATGCCCAGCGCGAGCAGCACGTGGCTGGGCTCGAGCGAGCCGGTAGTGCAGGCGGAGCCCGAAGACACGCAGATGCCTTCCATGTCGAGCATGAGGATCATCGACTCGCCCTCGATGCCGTCGAGGCGGACGTTGAGGTTGCCGGGCAACCGGTGGACCATATCGCCGTTCAGGTAGATGGCCTCGATGTTCGCGTTCAGGCCTGCCCACAGGCGGTCGCGCAGCTGTTCTTCGCGAACCGCGTCATCGGCCATACGCGCCACAGCCAATTCGACGGCCTTCGCCATGCCGACTATGCCTGGCACGTTGTGGGTGCCGGCCCTACGGCCCTTCTCTTGGCCGCCCCCATGGAAGAGAGGGCTGATACGGGTCCGCTTGCGCAGATACATGAGGCCGATGCCCTTGGGGCCGTAGAACTTGTGGGCGCTCATGGAAAGCAAGTCCACTCCCAGCTCGTTCACGTCGATTGGCAGCTTGCCCGCTGTCTGTACAGCATCGACATGGAAGAGCACGCCGGCCTCGCGTGTGATCTTGCCTATCTCGGCGATCGGCTCGACGGTGCCCACTTCGTTGTTGGCGTGCATGATCGAGACCAGGATGGTGTCGGGACGAATGGCCCGGCGCACGTCTTCGGGATCGACGAGCCCGCCGCTGCCCACAGGCACCCTGGTGATCTCGCATCCGTGTTTTTCCAGGTAGTCCATGCTTTCGAGGACAGCATGGTGCTCGATGCTGGAGGTGATCAGGTGGCGCCCCTTCTTCTGCTGCGCCTCGGCGGTTCCCAAGATCGCCCAATCGTCGGATTCGGTCCCTCCACTCGTGAAGTAGATCTCCTCCGTGTCGGCGCCGATGCCCTTGGCGATCGATTCGCGGGCCTTCTGCACCGCGTTGGCGGCAGTAAGTCCGAGGCTGTAGACGGTGGAGGGATTACCGAACTCCTCCGTGTGCCAGGGATTCATGGCGGCG
>MELN01000006.1:21386-23624 GCA_001768675.1 Actinobacteria bacterium RBG_16_64_13
GGTGTCGTGGAGGCGTGGTCGAGATAGATGACTTTGCTCATCGAACCCTCTCAGGCGGTTTCCGTATCGGATACCCCTGGGTCCGGGACACTCAAACACACAGCCCAATCGGGACACATGTCCTCGCACAGACCGCATGACGTGCAGGCCTCGGGCGCGGAAAGCACAGGGATGCCGTCTTCTTGCGCGGTGATGGCCCCCTCGGGGCAGAAGTGGCTGCAGATTCCACAACGCTTGCACCGCTTCAAGGTGAAGACGGGCAACTTCTTCTTGGTGAGGTTCTTGGTGGTCATCGCGCCATTGTATCTCAGGCCTTGCGACCTCGCCGCGCACCGTACCAGGCAAAGGCGGTTCTCAGCCAGCCGTGGCGCCTCCGCAGGCGAGCCCTCACCTCACGACGGAGAGATTCAGCTCTTTCCAAATCCTGTGATCTCGCTCCGCGACCACCGAAGAGTACAGCGTCTGCCCGGGCGACCAGCGCAAGGTCGGGCTTGAGGCCAAGGTGGGCCTCGACTCTCTGCAGGACTTCCTCAAATGTGAGCGCAGCACTAGCGGGCGCTCCGAAATCGGAGAGGTCTTGTCGGAGGAGAGCGATCGAAGCCTGGAGGCGTTGGTCCAAGGGTCCCCGGTGGAGTCTCCTACGCCGCCACAATCCTCTGACTGCCGGCCAGCCCGTCACTATCACGACGAGTCCCACAAGCCAAGGTACCCAGGTGGCTCCGCTCAACCAGCCTTCGTTCCGACCGGCGGGGGTCTGTCCAGCGGTCGGCCCTTCTTCGGGCAGACTGCCGCGGGGAGGCTCGGTGGCTACCGTTCCCGAGCCTGACGGCCCCGTGTCGATGAACGGATTGATGAAGCTGGGCGAGGTCGAAGACGCTCCAGGGTTGGGAATGCTCCGGCCGGGGGTGGGGTCGAAGGCCACCCAACCCATGGTGGGGAAATAGGCTTCCACCCACGCGTGCGCGTTGTTCCTGCTCACCAGGTAGACCCCGGGACCGCTCTCTTCGCCCGTGGCGAAGCCCACCGCGACCCTCGAAGGAATGCCGTTGTACCTGAGCAGCAAGGCCATCGCCCCGGCGAAGTGCTGGCAGTAGCCGGAGTGGGTGTCGAACAGGAAGGCCGCGTATGGGGACGAGTACTGGCTTGGTGGCGGGCCGAGCGAGTACTCGTAGGACCGCCGCAGGTATCGCTCGATCCGCAGCGTGACGTCGTACGGGTCGGTAGCGTCGCCGACTATCTGCTGATTGAGCGCGTATAGCTGCAGCCATTCCGAGCCGCCGATGTCACTGTCGGCCATCGAGTTTCGCCAAGTCGCAGCCTTGTCGGGGCCGGCTATGTCGGCAACACGGCTGAAAGGCAGGGTCAGATATGCCCCAACATCTCTCGGGTAGTTGGAGCCGAGTCCCACGAACGCCGCGGGAACGAGTTCTGGAATCACCGCCGTGAGAGAGTAGCTGAGCGTCGGCCCCAGCTCCTGGCTCACGCGGAGAGAGCGCATGTCGTTCATACGAAGGGCGATGGACTGGTCGATCACGACGGCCTGTGGGTCACCACCGGCGAAGAGGTAGTTGGTATAAACGGATTGGATGGCGAAGGTCTCGGTGACCGCCCTGCCGGCCGGGGTTGGCTCATCCGGCGGGATGGAGTAGACGCGCGTTTCTCCATTGCGCTCTGGAGTCAGCCGCAACAGAAAGGCCTGGGAGGTGATCCAGGCGCTGCCGGTGAAGTTGTCCAAGGCGTTGGCCCGCCAGTAGGACGGTGAAGACGACTCGACCCTCATGACGAGGGCATTGTTGGCGGGATCGAGCAGCTGAGGATAGTTCTGCAGCCAGTTGAAGGCGTAAACAGACCGGCCCGTGCCCCAGTTCCAGGTCTGCCAGTCCTGCCAGGGTCGCGCGACTACCGACGGGGTCGTAACCAGGAGAAGCACGGCGAGAAGAGAGGCGACTGCCGCGACCACACCTCCGGCCAAGGCGTCTCGGAGCCGCCATCCCGAGCGTTTGATGCCTCGGGACAGAACGAAGAGACACCCGGCGAACACCAAGAACAGGACGGCCGACCACAACGCGCGCGGGGATCTGTCCACGGTCAAGCCAAAGCCAAGGAGTACCAACACCAGCACCACGCCGGGCAAGGGTTTGCGCAGGCCGATCGACACGAACGCCGCGACTCCGGTCAACCAGTAGACGGTGAAGGCAAGGAGCAGCGTGAGCTCGGGAGCGTCAGTACGAGCGAGGG
>MELN01000006.1:23634-26997 GCA_001768675.1 Actinobacteria bacterium RBG_16_64_13
TGTAGAAGAGGGCGCCCTGCCGCAACTGCTCGATGTAGAAGTGGTACTGCCCGCCGACGCCCTCGACCAGCGCGGGGACCGGCATTGTGGTGCGAAGGAGAAGGTAGCAGCCCAAGGGAAGCAGCACGAGGCACAGTGGCCATAGCCTGCGGTGGATGAGTCCGGGGGCCGCGCAGGCTCCCGCGAGGAACACGGCGCGGCTGAGGATGGTGGCCATCGACGGTTCGACTGCGCCATCGAGGGCCAGCGCTGCCACAAGTGCCATACCGACGAAACAGGCCAGATAGAGGATGCGGGGGATGGCTCTCATGTGATCCTCACTTGGCCGCAGCCGCGCGCCCCGTGTGCCCGGGCCGCCACAGCGTTAGAGTGCGCACCAGGTCGTCTCCGCGAGCAATCGTGAGGCAGGGGATGCCCGCGGCGGACAAGGACAGCAAGAGAGAGCGGTCCTCGGTCGAGAGAGTGGTGCCCGGCTGCTGAGCCGCGGGAAGGAACGGCAGCAGGGCCGAGGAGCCCTCGGCGACCCCGGGGGCGAACGAGGTGCCGTCAATGTAGAGGAACGCCAACCTCCCACCATCCTCGCGTAAACGGATGAGCGTGCTTGCCAACTCCTGATCGAGCGAGATGCCGACCAGAGTGATGCTCTGCGCCCGAAGCTGGTATGACCCGTCTTTGCGCAGACGGCGCAACGCGCTCACAAGGGGAGCGGCGGCGTCGGGTCGTGTCTCTGCGAGAACCTGGAGCAGGGCTCGGCGCCCACCGCCGTCAGCGGTCAGCCGAACCTGCCGCCAGTTGCGCTCGTGGCAGAGCAGGCTGACTCCGCGGTGGGAGCGCAACACATAGTCGGCCACGCTGCCCACCGCCCGAACCGCCAGTTCGAAGTTGGTCTCGGGCAACCGGCCCACGAGCCGGGCGGCAGTGCCGTCGAGTAGCATGGTCACGTCGGCGCCGGCCGGTTCTTCCATCTCCCGGAGCATCAGGATGCCGGTCTTGGCCGTGCTCTTCCAGTCGATGTGACTCAGAGGTTCCCCGGGCTGATGCGGCCGCACGCCTCTGAACTCCGAGGCTCCGAACGCCCGCAGGCCGTGCCTTCCGCTCCAGTCGTGCTTGAGGCCCAGATCCGGAAAGAGCGCGCAAGAGTCCAAAGGCGTGATCCGGGGAAGCACGGTCACGACAAGTGTATCGCTGACCTTGTGGACCGATCTCGCGATGCCCATGGGGTCTTCTGCCCTCGCTTCGGTCGCCGGCAGTACGTGGACACCTCGATTCACGCGGGCGACGTGGGTCTTTATCGCTCTCTCGCCGCGGGGGGCCAGGCTCCCGACTTCGAACTCCAGGTCATCCGTGCTGAGGCCCACCAGCGGGCTTCGGAGCGTGAGCTCCGGCCCGGGTAGGAACGACGCATTCTTGAGAGAGAAAGACATCTCGGGTTCATCCCCGGCCACAGGCTGCTCAGGGGTGATGGTCCGGGTCGCCCGGATCCGCCTGCCTGTCGCGGCCACCGAAAGCCAGGCGAGGACCACGATGGCGAGGAACGCAAAGGCGAACAGATAGAGTTCCCAGGTGCCTACCAGGCGCGCGGCCAAATAGGTGGCCGCGGCGACTCCAAGAAGCACATAGCCGCGAACCGTGGGATGGGGCACAGCCTACGCGCCTCCTTGGGGCACCGGCACCGTCTCAAGCAGCTTCGCCACCAGTGACTCGGCGCTCACGCCGTGCACTTTGGCGTCGGGTGAAAGCATGATCCGGTGGGCCAGACAGCGCACCGCCAGGTCTTTGACGTCCTTCGGGACCACAAAGTCGCGGCCTCGGAGCAAGGCAAGGGCCTTGGCGGCCCGCATCAAGGCGACACCGGCCCGGGGGCTGGCACCCAGGTAGACGTCACGTTGCCCGCGCGTAGCGCTCAGGATATCGACCACATATCGCCGCAAGGCCGGGGCCACCCGCACGCGGGTAGCCGCCTGAGTCATGTCGAGTACATCCTGTCCGTCCAGGACGGGGCTCAGCTCGGCCAACGGATTGTGCGAAGTCTGCTCGTGGATGATCGCTTCTTCAGCGTGGGCGGACGGATATCCCAGGCTGAGACGCATCATGAAGCGATCGAGTTGGGCTTCCGGAAGCGGATAGGTGCCCTCGTACTCGATCGGGTTCTGGGTGGCGATCACCATGAATGGCGGGTCGATCGGGTGAGTGACGTTGTCGATAGTGGCCTGCCGTTCCTCCATGCACTCGAGCAGACTGGACTGTGTCTTTGGCGAGGCGCGGTTGATCTCGTCGGCAAGCACTATGTTGGCAAAGATAGGTCCTGGCCTGAACTCGAACTCCCCGCTCTTCTGGTTGAAGACACTTACGCCGGTGATGTCGCTGGGAAGCAGGTCGGGTGTGAATTGCACCCGCGAGAACCTGCAGTCGATGGAGCGGGCGAGAGACTTGGCAAGAAGAGTCTTCCCGACGCCAGGAAAGTCCTCGACGATGATGTGCCCACCAGCCAACAACGCGACCACACAAGCGCGTATGACCTCTTCTTTGCCCAAGATAACGGAGCCGATGCTCGCAGCTATGCGAACGGCGCGACGGGCGACTTCCTGCATCTCGTCGTCCTGGAGGACCGCGGTCGAGGGAGCCTGAAGGTCGGGGTCGGGCTTGAGGGGGTCGAGGGCGGACGGTCGGGAACTGAGGCTGGGCTCCGCGGGGCCGTAGATCCTATCGGGCATGATCCTTCTCCATGTCGTTCCACACGGCCTTTCCGGGTGAATTGTACTCTGCGGCGGCGGATTCGGCCGGTCTACCCGCTGGCATCGGCAGTGGGACCTCTCTCGTCCCCCGCCGCAGTGAGGGTTCGTCGGCAACACAGACGTAGAAGCCAACCAGAAAGGTGCCGCAGACGCGCGCTCGCCGTCTCGAAGTGGAACTGAGCGAGCTCGGGGCTACTGAGGACCGGCTATCGCCGCCTCCACAAGCGTCCTTAGGTCGCCTTTGGGCCGCCAAGCCCGATCGCCGCGTGTGATCAGGCCTTGATCGAGGTGCAGGTCGAACGTGAGGGTCTCGCGAGTGGGAAGGACGAAAGTGATGGTGGAGATGGGCCCGGCTTCGCCCGACGAGTCTTCTGGCGACGAGGCCGTGGTGCCGACCTCCGCCTCGTCTGCGTTCCTGATCGCCTGCGTGAGCGTTTGGGTCGCCGGGAGTTCGGAGCTGATGCCGTAGCTGGTCAAGGTGCCGCCCTCGTTGGGGACCAGTATGCTGACGAACGCGGCGCGCTCGATCGAGTCGAGGGAGGCATCGGCCGGGAGTTCTGTGAGGTCGTAGGGGGAAGTGACCCCGGTGGTGGAGGTCGCCGCCGCGGCCTCCGCCTTGCGGGCATTG
>MELN01000006.1:27034-41291 GCA_001768675.1 Actinobacteria bacterium RBG_16_64_13
GATGGCCACCAACACGACTATCAGGCCGGCCGCCGAGACAAGAACCCATTTCAGCGGCACGCCACGCGCAAGAAGTCCCTGCTTATCGGCAGTTTCTCTAGCCAATGCCACTCCTCGAAGACGGTCAAGTCGGTTACGCTCTAAGCTTACCTTAGAGGGCGGGGCTGCGCTACAGTGACTCGAGCGGGCCGCGGCGCCGGCGTCGCCAACTGGCGATGATCGTTCCGAAAGGTGTCACGCGGGTCAGCGCGTATATGTGATTGTTCAGGACTTGCGGCGAAATAGCCGATATACAGCAGGAAGAGTCGCTTCATCCCCTTCCATCTCGTCGGAACAAACGGGCGGGCTCGAGCGAGCGTCGGCCGAGGGAGGCATCATGCTAGGCAAGTCTGGATCAAGACTCGGCGACATGAGCGCAGCAGCGTCTCGCGTCGCTTGGTCGCGAGGGTCGGTCAACAGAAGGGTGCTAATGCTCGTTTGCGGGCTCGTGCTCGCGACCGTCCTCGGATTGGGGATGACCTCAGGCGCTCTGGCCATGCCGGTACAGTTCTTCTACGTGCCTCTGCCCGAAGACCAGCTGCTGACGTTCTTCACGGCAGTCGAGAACGGCGGCGCCGGCAGCCCCCCCGCCGAACCTATCACCAGCTATGTCACGATCACCGCGGTCGCGAACGACACGATCATCTACTACGACCAGTGGGAGAACGGCTACGACATCGACATCGCCAACACGCTGGATATCTACAGCGCCGCCAACCCGGACGGTACGCAGATCTGGGGTGATGGCAACACGGCCAACGGGGCCCCTCCGGGGATTCCCAGCGACATCATCGATTCGGGTGCTCTCATCAATCTCAGCAATACAGTGGTCACGACCACCCGGCAGTCGGTGATCGACTTCGACGGGGGGGACAAGATCGCGACCACCAAGACGATCGCCCTTACGCGCACGAGTTGGGCCGCGGTGACCCTGACCCTCTTTGCTGGATGCGTGGAGGTGTTCGACACCAACAACTGGGGCACCGACTATCGCGCCCCGGTCGGCACGAACCTCGCCGACGGGACCGACTACCAGATGTTCGAGTACACGGCCTTGTCGATCATGGCCGGTGAAGACAATACAACCGTTCAAATAGACACGGCCGGGGACGGGACCTTTGAGACCTCCCTTACGCTGAACGAGGGTGAGAGCACCTACGTGCCGGGGGTGTCGGCGGGCGGCCACGTTGTTTCCAGCAGACCTGTGCAAGTGGACATGCTGACAGGCGACATCGCCTCGAACTACGAGAGCCGGGATTCGGCTCTCATCCCGACCAACCTGTGGGCAGACCGCTACTACACGCCTGTGTCGACACCCAATGTCGCGAGCAACGGCGGCGACGAACGAACGACGGTGTGGTTGTACAACCCCGGGACCAGTGCTGTCACCGTGACCTATCAGCGGAGGAACACGTCAGGGGTTCGCATCACCAGCACGGTGTCGGTACCGGCCGGCGGAGTAGCCAAACAGGTACTCGAGAACGCCACGAATGGGACGGGCTCCTGCTTCTACTCATCCGGAGCTCCCTTCTACGCCTTTTCGACGACCGACTCGGCCAGCACGACCTATACAGCCAACCAGGCGTGGGACTGGGGATACACCATGATCCCCGATTCCATGTTGACCACTGAAGCGCTTGTCGGCCTGGGTCTCGGTCGCGATCCCACCTCCCCCACGAACCCCACCGAGAACGGTAACCCCATCTGGGTCACGACGGTCGGCAACGGCGATACTCCGGCCACGGTATATGTTGATTACGACGCAGACCCGACAACTGGGCTCTATACCGATCCCAGCGGTAACGGCTACGACGACTCGTACAGTCTGAGGGAGCTGGAGCAGGCCAGGATCTACGTCCGGGGTCTGGAGCTGGATGCGACCAGTTCGGGTACCACCGGGGATGGGGCCGCCGCGGCCGCACTCGACATCACACACGTGACCGGGTCTCTCGCCAACCGGCTCATGCTCGTCAGCGTGGCGATCGGCAACGACGCCACGACCCAGCACAGTGTTCAGAGCGTGACCTATGGCGGGACCGCGCTCACCCTGGTTGGGACTGTGCTCGGTCCCGCAGGCGGTGCGGGCTCTCCTCTCTCTAGACCCCAAGTGGAGATCTGGGCTCTGGCCAACCCTGCCTCGGGCTCGGCCACTGTCCAGGTGACTCTTACCGGCGCGCGCTCGTTCGTGGTCGGGGTGACCACTTTCAGGGGGGTAGATATCTCCGATGGATTGACTTCTGCCCTGGGGACGTTCGCATCGGCGTCGGGGGCAACTGGGACGACCCAGACCGTGGGCGTGACCACCACCGTAGGACAAGTTGTCTACGATGCCGTGGGCGCGGTCAATCTCCTGCGCGACAACGGCACCGATCCAAGCACTTTCACCGAGGGGGCCGGGCAGACGGAGCAATGGACGCAGTTCGGCCGCAGCGAGGATGGCACCAGAGACCGCCATGTGAGAGCGGCGGGCAGTATCGAAACGGCCGCGGGTACCTCCACCACGATGAGTTGGACAACGACGACAGATTATCCCTGGGCCATGGGTGCCGTTCCCATCAATCCGGTCTCGGGCAAGATCGACCAGACGGGCATGCTGGTCTACACGCTCAACACCTCTGTCAAACTGGCCGTCGCATGGGGCCAGGATCCACAGACTTCTGCAGCCGGGGCACCCGGCCTGGACGTGGGCACGAGCGTGCCGCCCATGCCCGAGTTCACAGCGGGCAAGGACGGGTTGCTATACGATGACGACGGGAACCCCGCCAACGGCTACTCGGGCGACCAAGATGGCGACGGGCATATCAGCCCAGGCGACGAGATCGTGTGGCCGATCACCGTATACAACGTCAGCCGGGTTCCAGTGCCCGACGTGGTCGTTTCCGACGCAATACCGGTCGACACCACATACGTGCCGAACAGCACCTATCTCGACGGAACGACTTCTATCCCTGACAGTGGATCCACCGCCTTCCCGCTGGACGAGGGAGGCTACTACTATGGCAACCTCCCGGTGGGAGGATCGTTCACATTGACGTTCCGGGTCACCATCGACGCCTTTGCCGACCTGGTCCCGGGCACATTGGCCATCTACAACGACGGTGTGGCTCGTGCTCTGGGTTGGGACGACCCCGTGGACGACAGAGTGTTCCTGCGCGGTCGTATCAGCGACTTCGTCTGGTACGACTCGAACGGCGATGGCATTCAGAACGCCGGTGAAGCGGGCATCGCCGGCGTGACCGTCACCCTTCTGGATGGAGACGGAAACGTCGTGTACACGGATCAGGGCGAGCCCATCACCACAGTGACCGATGACACGGGTCTCTACGACTTCACGGGGCTGCTCCCCGGCTCTTACGTGGTGGAGTTTCTCCCTCCTGAGGGCACTCTGCTGACGTTGCAGGGCCAAGGCGGGGATGGTACCAAGGACAGTAACGCCGACCCGAGCACGAACCAGAGCGGCGTGGTCACCATAAGTGGCGGTCAGCATGACCCCTCGGTTGACGCGGGCATAATCCTCGAGGAGCCCACCCAAGCGGTCGTGTCCTTCTTGGACGCATACGTCGCCGATGGCAAGGTGGTCGTTGGCTGGCAGACGTTGAGCGAGGTGGGCACGGCCGGCTACATTCTGCAGCGTCTTGCGGGAGAGAGCGATGAGTGGATCACAGTGAACCGGAAACTGGTGCCTGCGCTACTTGAGTCGCAGAGCGGCGGCTCCTACTGCGTGGTCGACGAGACTGCACGGCCTGGCGAGCCGCTGACCTATCGGCTCCTCGAAGTGGAAATCTGGGGGACGCAGCGGACCTACGGCCCGTACCAGGTGGTCGCCGAAGAGGGTCTGCCGCCAGGTGAGGCCTCAGCCGCGATCTCACAAGGCGAGGAGACCGTACGTGTTCCCAAGATCGCCAAGCGGACGACCGTCTGGGCGCCCGGCCCACCCTCTGGGTCCGTTGTCTCGAGTACCAGCGTGCCCGATCGCCTGCGCATCGAGATGACCGGCTCCGGTCTCTATCGCATCGAAGCCGCCGACCTGGTCGCAGGGCTCGGTCTCTCGGACACTCGCGTCAGAGAGCTCATCCGTAGTAAGGGATTGAGGCTCACTGCACGAGGAGTGACCGTTCCCTATCTGCAGGCGGCGGACTCTTCTGCCATCTACTTCTACGGTCAAGCGATCGACAGCGTCTATACGTCGATGAACGTCTACTGGCTCCTAGTGGCCAGGGGAACGACCATGGCGAACGCGCCCGGTCTCGGTGATACCGGCTCCAGCGCGACGAGTTTCGTCGACGTTCTCCACGTGGAGCAGGATTTCATCGACGCGCCTTCGCTCTTCCACGATCGGGAGGCCGACTTCTGGCTCTGGGACTATCTGGTCGCCGGCGATTCCGCCTTGGAGAACGAGGTCGTCAGCGTGGAGGCGACGGACGCGATCGCCGGAGTCAAACTGGGTGTGGAGCTTCAAGGGATCACCACGACCGAGGAGATCAACGAGCATCACGTTCGGGTCATCCTCAACGGCACGGTTCTGGGTGATACCTGGTGGAGTGGGGCGGTCGCGCATCAAGCCGACTTCGTGATCCCGGCCGGTCTACTCACGCCAGGAGCGAACGAGGTCGACGTACTCGCTCTGCTGGATGGCGGGATCGACTACAGCCTGGTGGCGCTCGATTCTCTGGATCTCTTCTACGAGCGGTCCACCGTGGTGGTCGAAGACCAGTTGCTTCTGACGGCAACGGGCGCGGGCCCTGTGCAGGTGGACGGACTGAGCTCCACAGGCGCCTGGGTGATCGATCTGGCCGACCCGCTCGCCCCGCGACTTGTCAAGGTCACAGAATCCGGCGGTGACGCCGGCGCGGCCTGGGTAACGTTCGGTGCTGCCTCGGGCGGGCATTACTTGGTTGCGACGGCGGAAGGGGCGCTGCGCCCGCAGGCCATCACCGCCGTCTCCGCGCCGACCCTGAACAAGGCCGGTTGGGGTGCCGGCTACGTGGTCATCACATCGGCCGGACTGTATGACGCCGCGTCGCGGCTTGCCGCCTACCGGGCTGGCCGGGGGCTGCAGACCACGGTCGTGACTACCGCCGAGATCTACGACGCGTTCAACTACGGGATAGCCAGTCCGCATGCGATTCAAAGCTTCATCGCGCACGCGGTCTCCAAGGGAAGGCCCGCGCCCCGCTATGTCGTCTTGGTGGGGGAAGGCAGCTACGACTACAAGAACTTCGCAGGCAACGACGATTCTCTGGTGCCGCCCCTCATGGTCGATACCGAGTTCGGCCTCGCACCATCCGATGTTGTTCTGGCGGATACTACCGGCAATGACGGCGCTCCCGAGTTGGCAATAGGACGCATACCGGCCACCAGCGAAGCCGGGATAGATGACGCCCTTGCGAAAATCCAGGCGTACGAGAGCTCCTCCGGCGCCTGGCAGCATTCAGTGGTGCTGGCGGCGGACAATTCGGACGAGGCCGGCAACTTCGCCGCCTATACCGATGCACTGGCAGCGACCCTGCCGGGTTCTCTCGACATCAGCAGGGCCTACCTGGACGATATCGGTCTGGCGGGGACGCGGGCTCTGGTTCTGGGCAGCTCCCCAAATAATGCCCTACTGGTCAGCTATCTCGGCCACGCCGGTCTGGACCAATGGGCGGAAGAAGGCATATTCACCAAGGCCGACGTTCCCTCCCTTGGCCCGGGATCGGGACTTCCGGTAGTTACCGCGTTCACCTGTCTGGCGGGCCAATACGGATTGCCCGGTTACGACAGCCTCAGTGAGGACCTCGTCAAGCTGGCCGGGGCCGGCGCCATAGCCGTGTGGGCTCCCAGCGCCATGGAAGAGAACGAGGATTCGGCGCGATTGGGCACCTTGTTCGCGAAGCACTTGTTCGCAAGCGCGCCCAGCGCCATTCTGGGTAGAGCGGTACAGGCCGCTCTCAAAGATGGCGCCGCCGGTGGTCTGCCCGTGTCCTTGCTCTACACGTACAATCTGCTGGGCGACCCGGCATTGAAGGTGAAGTGGTGATGCTCAGACGAAAAGACGGCGTTGTGCAGCGTGAAGTCGCGGGAGAGACCTTCCTCGTCCCCATTCACGGGCACCTCGCCGATCTGCAGGAACTGTTCGTGCTGAACGAAGTGGGGCGGTACATCTGGGATCGCTTGGACGGTGAATCCCCGCTCGACACCCTCGTCGCCGGAGTGACGGCCGAGTTCGAGGTGGATACGCGACAGGCACGGCTCGACGTGGGAGCGTTCTTGGGGCAACTCGAGGAGGCCGGTCTGGTGGAAGAACGAACCGTGGCGGTAGCCTGACCATGGATTGCGCCGCCCACGTTAAGCTTGGTTCGCCGGAGTACCTCGAGAAGTTCTTCGACAAGGTCAGCCGAAACCGCGTACCCATCAGCGGCGCGTTCGATCTCACCTACCGCTGCAACTTCCGGTGCCAACACTGCTATGCGGGACACCTGGCGGCCGAACCACGATCTCGGGCCGCGGAACTGGAGACCGAACAGGTGATCGACCTGCTGTCGGCAGCGGTCGAGGCAGGGTGTCTCATGGTCCTCTTGTCGGGCGGGGAACCACTGCTTCGCCAGGACTTTCTCGATATCTATAAGGCGGCAAAGCGCCTCGGGCTGATCGTCACCGTATTTACCAATGCCAGCTTGCTGACCCAGGACCATCTCGACGTCTTTGCCGAATACCCACCGCACTTGGTTGAGGTGAGCGTCTATGGGGCCGACGAAGCCGCATACGAGCGTATCTCGGGGGTACACGGTTCATTCGGGCGCGTCCGAACCGGCATCGAGCGGCTGCTGGAGGGCGGAGTCCGCGTGGGTCTGAAGACCATGATCCTTCGCGACAACGTGGACTACGTCGATGCCATCGAAGCGCTGGCCACGAGTTTCGGCCTGCGCTTCAGAGTGGACCCGATGGTCACTCCGCGGCTGAATGGTGATCTTACGCCCCTCCAGCAGCGCGTCGATCCTCAACAAGCCGTCGACCTGGAGATGAGAACCTGGGAGCGGCGCGCGGATATGGCGAGGTTCTTCAAACGCCACGACGCCCTGCGTGAGAGAGCCACGGCCCCCGCGCACCGCCTGTATCGATGCGGCGCGGGTGTCGCAAGCTTCCAGATCGATCCGCAGGGTTTTATGCACCCCTGTCTAATGAGCCAGTCGATTGCGTATAATACGCTGACCACGGGATTTGCCGGCGCATGGAAAGCAGTGAGCGCGGCGGTGGATCGGGCTACGTGGGAGGGCACCGGGGGGTGCGCGGATTGTCCCAACATCCTCCTGTGTGACTACTGCCCGGGACTATTCGATCTCGAGCAGGCGACTCCCTCACGGCCGCCCGAGTACGTATGCAGCCTGGGAGAGAACAGGCGTCGAGCGGTCGGTGTGGATGAGTTGGAGGTGGCAGGTGTCGGAGCTAACTGAATCTCGTTCCACCAAGGAACAGCTGAGGCGGCAGCCCTACCAAGCCCCGCAGCTCGCCCGAGTGAATCTTGAGGCCGAGGAGGTCTTGGCCATCGGCTGCAAGATGGTCACGCACAGTTCGGCCGCTGCCTCCCCCGTCAACTGCACGATCCGGGGCTGTGCCAAAGCCGGGTCCTGACCGATGCCGCTGCCGGTAGACGCGTGAAGCCGGCCGCTTCAGCTCCAGTGCACCTTCCTACCGGTCACTCCGCGATGCTCACAGTGGGCAATGTCGACGTGCGGGTCCATTCGGACCTCGCTTTGGCCGACTTCCAGGATCCACCGTACCTGCAATTCATGCGTCCCCGGGCGATCCAGGGATCCCGACCCTCGGCTCTCGACATCGAGGTCCTCGCTACGGCGTGCCCGGCCAACGATTCCCAGGTGATCTTCGAGAGCGGGGGTGCATGGAAGATGCAGCCCGACGAGAGCGGCTACCGTCTGAGCTTTCGGCGTGACGGCAGCAGCCGGTTCCACACCATCGTTTGCTCCAACCGCGAGACGACCCGGGCGACGATCTACGTGGACCAAGACCTGGAACCCTCTCAACACGTGCTGGAGATGCCCGTGAATCCGGTGCATTACCCGCTGGACCAGCTTCTGCTCATGAATCACCTGGCCACTCGCGGTGGGGTGATCGCGCACGCGGCAGGAGCGGTGGTCGAAGGCAGTGCTCTCGTGTTTCCCGGAGTGTCGGGCGCCGGCAAGTCCACGCTCTCTCGTCTGCTCGCGGGCGCCGGGCTTGGCGACTCGCTGCTCAGCGACGACCGGGTCGTCCTGCAGATGGCCACCGGCGAGGGCGTGGAGGAGAGCTGCGAGGTCTGGGGAACGCCCTGGCCCGGCGATGCGGGTGTGGCAAGGAACGGCTTTGCGCCCCTGGGCGCCTTGCTGTTTTTGGTCAAGGCGGACTTGAACGAAGTGATCCCCCTTACGACCGCCGCGGCGATGCGCCGCCTGATGCCTGTGGTGACCTGCCCTTGGTACGACGCCGAGCGCGTGTCGGTTGTTCTTGACACCTGTGCCCGCGTGGTGCAAGGCGTGCCTTGTTACGATCTTCGCTCTCGGGCCGACAGCGGAGTGATCCCGCTACTTACCGCGCGGCTGTGGAACGCTTGAAGTTCGCCCTGCATACCACTAGACTACGCGAGCACAAAGGCGATGACAGGAACCAGTAGGCGCCGCTCTTTCTCCTAGCGAACCGGGGACGGTGGGAGCCCGGTAGGAATCGGTGTCCGAAGATCATCCTCGAGCCGCCAGCCGAACGGTGAGGCCGGCATGGCATGCCGGCGCCGCGGCCGCGCCCCTGCGGGGCGCCATGGCCTACGGCGCGCCGGAGCCACTCACCCAGTAGACCTGGCCGGGCCCTTCCCGTTACAGAAGGAGGGCGCGAAAGCCGCTGGTGGGCGCCACGAGACCGTGGGCATGCCGTCAGCCGACGCGTCGCTGAGTGGGCCGCGCCGCGCGGCGCCGCCGTGGAGCGGCGACAGGCGGCAGCAGTGCAGGCAGCGCCTCAAGCGCCGCCGCGTGCGGCCAAGTAGGGTGGTACCGCGGGCAACGTCCCGTCCCTACGCGCTCCGGTCGGGCGGCGAGCAGCCACCGAACGGGCCAGCGCCCCGGCGAGCATCGCCGGCAGGGGCGGGGCGTATTTGTTTTTGGGCTAGGGCGGCCTGAGCGGCCGGCGAGGGCGCGCAGGGAGCGCCAGTCGTAACCGCCCAGTGCGGCGCCCCAGAAGGAGGATTCATGGCAGGCCAGTATCGACCGGTGGACACAGGACAGAGCTTCCCCGCCCTGGAGGAGCGGATCCTTGGCTGGTGGAAAGAACGGTCCATTTTTGAGAAGAGCCTCCACCTGCGTGCCGGCCAGCCCGAATGGGTGTTCTACGAAGGCCCCCCCACAGCCAACGGCAAACCCGGCGTGCACCACGTGCTGGCGCGGGTGTTCAAGGACATCTATCCGCGCTACAAGACCATGCGCGGCTTCTTCGTGGGGCGCAAAGCCGGCTGGGATTGCCACGGGCTGCCGGTTGAACTCGAGGTAGAGAAGCGCCTCGGATTCGACCACAAGGAACAGATAGAAACTTACGGTGTAGCCGAGTTCAACCGGCAGTGCCGCGAGTCGGTCACCGCCTATGTGGACGACTGGAACCGCATGACCGAGCGCATCGGCATGTGGCTCGACCTGAGCGACCCCTACATGACCATGACCGATGACTACATCGAGTCGGTCTGGTGGATCCTGTCGGAGTTCGCCAAGAACGGCCTGCTCTACGAGGGCTACAAAGTGGTGCCGTACTGCCCGCGCTGCGGAACAGCGCTGTCGTCGCACGAAGTGGCCTCGGGCTACCAGATGGTCACCGACCCGTCGATCTACGTGCGCTTCCCGCTGCTGGCCGAGGCCCCGGCGTCTGGTTCGACGGCCATGGCCGGCGACCCTGAGGTCGCACCCGACGGTCTTCCTGTCAGTCTCCTGGTCTGGACCACGACGCCCTGGACGCTCATCTCCAACGTGGCCGCGGCCGTCGGCGTCGACATCCAGTACGCGCGCGCCCGGCTGGGCGACGAATACTTCGTCTTGGCCGCCGATCTGGTTGCCGCCGTTCTCGGCCCCGAGGCCGTGGTTGGTGAGACCTTCCCCGGCTCCGCGTTACTTGGGCGCCGCTACCAAGCGCCCTACAGCTTCGTCACGCCCGACAGGCCGGCTTGGCGGGTCATCGCCGGCGACTTCGTAGCGACAGACGAAGGGACCGGCATAGTCCACATCGCGCCGGCCTTCGGGGCAGACGACATGGCCGTAGGCCAGGCCAACGACCTGCCTGTAGTCATGCCGGTGGACGATGAGGCCCGCTTCACCGCCGAGATCACCCCCTGGGCGGGTTTGTTCGTCAAGGACGCCGACTCCGGGATCATGGACGAACTCGAGTCGCGTGGCCTGCTATTCGCCCGTCAACCCTACGAGCACAACTACCCCTTCTGCTGGCGTTGCGACACTCCGCTGATCTATTACGCGAAGTCGTCGTGGTACGTTCGCACGACCGCCCACAAGGAACAGGTGTTGGCGGCCAACGAGGAGATCGACTGGCATCCCGACCATCTCAAGCACGGCCGCTTCGGCAAGTGGCTGGAGAACAACATCGACTGGTCGCTCTCTCGCGACCGCTACTGGGGCACACCTCTGCCGGCTTGGCGCTGCGCCCAGGGCCACGACACTATCGTGGGTTCTCGGGCCCGGCTGAGCGAACTCGCGAAACGCGACCTGTCCGGCCTGGAGCTTCACCGCCCCTACGTGGACGAGGTGGCCTTCGCCTGCCCCGAGTGCGGCGCCGAGGCCAAACGCGTGAGCGCCGTGATCGATGCCTGGTTCGACTCGGGCTCCATGCCCGTGGCGCAGTGGCACTATCCATTCGAGAACCAGGAGATGTGGCGGAAGCGTTTCCCGGCCGACTTCATCTGCGAGGCCATCGATCAGACCCGCGGCTGGTTCTACAGCCTGCTCGCCATCAGCGCCCTGCTCACCGGCCACACCTGCTACCGCAACGTGCTGGTACTCGGCCACATCCTCGACAGTGAAGGCCGCAAGATGTCCAAGCGCCTTGGCAACGTCGTGGATCCCTGGGCCCTTCTCGACAAGCAAGGAGCCGACGCTCTGCGCTGGTATCTGTTCACGTCGAGCTCGCCCTGGTTCCCCCGCCGCTTCGGCCCGGAGAACCTGGATGAAGTCATCCGCAAGTTCATGCTCACCTTGTGGAACACCTACTCGTTCTACACGCTATACGCGAACATCGACGGCTTCGATCCCGCCGAGCACGAAGTGCCGGTGGCCGATCGCAGCCTCATGGACCGCTGGATCCTAGGCGATCTGCACCTGCTCATCCGCGAGGTGACGTCCGAACTCGACCGTTACGACGCTTTCGCCGCCGGCCGGGCCATCGCCGACTTCGTGGACGAGTTGTCCAATTGGTACGTGCGCCGCAGCCGCCGCCGCTTCTGGAAAAGCGAGGCCGACGCCGACAAGATCGCCGCCTACCTCACGCTGAACGAATGCCTGGTGACCCTCAGCGAGCTACTCGCGCCGTTCACGCCGTTCCTCGCGGAGGAGCTCTATCGAAATCTGGTGGCCGAACGTTCGCCGGTGGCGCCGGAGTCGGTGCACCTAGTGGACTGGCCCGTGGCCGACGAAGCCCTCATCGACGAAGACCTGTCCTTCCGGATGGCCGCGGCCCGCCAAGTGGTGAACCTGGGGCGAGCCGCCCGCAACGCGACTCAGATCAAGACCCGCCAGCCCGTGGGGAAGGCCGTGGTGGCCTGCCGGGAGCGCGAGCGTGCCGCCGTGGAGAGTCTGGCCGCCGTGGTCGCCGAGGAGCTGAACGTCAAGGCCATCGAGTACGTGGCCTCGGCGAGCGAGCTGGTCACTTATGTCATCAAGCCCAACTACCGAACGTTGGGACCCAGGTTCGGCAAGAACATGCCGGCGGTGGCCGAAGCTGTGGCCGCTCTACTCGCCGACGAGACGGGCGACCGGCTGGCCGGCGGCCGATCTGTCCTGGTGACCGTGGACGGCCATGAGTACGAGTTCGCCCCCGAGGATTTCGTGGTGGAGGCGCACGAGCGCGAAGGCTACCGGGTGGAGCGAGAAGGCGGGATGGCCGTGGCCATCTCTACCGTTCTGTCGCCGGAACTGATAAGGGAAGGGCTTGCCCGGGAGCTGGTGCATCACGTCCAGAACACCCGAAAAGCCGCCGAGTTCCAAATAGACGACCGCATCCACCTGCGCGTCAGTGGTCCGGCCGAGATCACGCATATGTTGGCCGTACATGGAGACTGGGTGAAGAAGGAGACCTTGGCTGTGAGCCTGGAAGTGAGCGCCGTCGTGGGCGGCGGCGAAGCCTCAGGCGCCGCAACGGCCGGAGCCTTTCGCGAAGAACTCAAGGTCAACGGCCTGCCGGTGGCGGTGGAGGTGGCGAAGGCCTAGGGGTCACTCGCCGCCTTCCTTCAAGACCTTGCGTTCCTGTAACAGGCTCGCTCGGTTCTCCTCTGGCACGGCTTTGAGCCCCTCGTCGATCGCGGCGAGCGCCTCCTCGTCGCGGCCCTGGCGCCAGAGAAGCTCGGCTAGGTTGAGGTACGCCGGAGCCAGGGTAGGGTCGTCGGCGATGGCCTTGCGGTACGCGTTCTCGGCACCGGCCAAGTCGCCCATCTCCCGGAGCGCGTTGCCCAGCCGGTCTCGCAATACGGCGTCCTCGCCGGCTGCCAGCAGACCCCGGTAGATGGTGGCCGCTTCGTCGAAGCGGCCCAGGTTGTAGTAGGCGAGGGCGAGCTTGCGCTGAGCGTTGACGTCATCGGGGGCGGCCCGGACGGCTGTCTCCAGCTTGGGGAGCAACGCCTCCCAAAGCGCTTGTGAGGGCTGCTCGAGGCCCGGGGCCGGAGCGACGGTGGGGCCGGGCGAGGACGCCAAAGGAGTCGAGGGCGCCGCCGGCCCGTTCGCCAAGAAACCGGTGAGAAGCGCGATGGCGGCCACTAAGGTGGCCGCCATCGCCGCTATCACGAAGGTCCGGATCGGCCGTCGTCCCGCCACGCCGTCACACCCCGCTTCGGAACGACCGCTACCGCCTGCGCTAGGTCGTCGTCGTGCTCGTCAACTGGCCTTGGAAGGTCTCCAGCGGCTTGGCATCCTCTCCCTGGACGTACTTCAGACCGCTCTTCAGCACCTCCAAGGCCTTGGCGATGTCGCCCTTGGTCTGGTAGATGCCGGCCAGGTTCACGTAGGCGTACTTGAGGGTCGGGTCAAGGGCGATGGACGCCTCGTATTCGGCTATGGCTTCGTCGGTCTTTCCCCAGTCGCGATAGACGTTGCCGAGGTTGTTGCGCGTGAAGGCGTCGTCCTTGATGGCGAGGATCTTCTTGTATGCCGCCGCGGCCTCTTCGTAGTTGCCGAGCTGGTAATTGGCTACGGCCAGGCTCTCGAGCGCGTAGAGATCGGTAGGATCCGCAGTGATCGCCTTCTCGAGGTCGGGGATTTCCGCCTCGTATTCGGCAAGGGACTTGCCTCCCTCAACAACGGTGGTCTCGTTGGTCGAGCCCTCTGTGGAGGCCACCGTAGTGGAGGGGGCGGAAGAAGTCGTGGTCTCGTCGGTCCCGTCGCCGCTCCCGCAGCCGGCCGCGAGCGCGGCCAGCGCGACAAACGCGATCAGAGCGATGACCAGCCGGCCGCCCCGTCTCGTGGTCCGTGTCATTGCTGCCTCCTTCTTTCTAATGGTCTGCGTCGTTGGATATCTATCGGTCACGGCACGAGCACCTCAACAGCGTGCGCGTCGATCTTCACTGTCGCGGGGAGCTTG
Organism: Actinobacteria bacterium RBG_16_64_13; assembly: GCA_001768675.1. GTDB lineage: Bacteria > Actinomycetota > Thermoleophilia > RBG-16-64-13 > RBG-16-64-13 > RBG-16-64-13. The sequence continues at coordinate 40,877 of MELN01000006.1, forward strand.
CCCGCCAGCTCACCGTCGGTCTGGAACCAGATGGTCTCCTTGTCGTCGAGCGGGATGAGCTCGGCCTGCTTCGCCCGCAAATAGGTCACGTTCGAACTGCGTAGGTGCAGACCGCTCGGCACCCCAAGCCAAAAGACGGCCAGGCTCGACCGGGTGGTTCCGGTGAAGATTAGCAAATCGAGCACACCGTCAGTAGGGTCGGCGGCGGGAGTCATCCCCAGGTGCGCCGCGTAGTACCGGCTGTTGCCCGCAACGAAGAACGTGGCCGTGTACTCTTGCCCGCCCGTGCGCACCACGAAGGGGGGCGGGGGCGCGGCCAGGCCTGACTTGAGTCCCGTGCCCAGAAAGGCCAGCTCCTTGTAGCGCCTCTTGGCTCGGAGATCGGTGTTCCGCACGGTGAGGGCGTCGACCCCGG
>MELN01000006.1:41319-46081 GCA_001768675.1 Actinobacteria bacterium RBG_16_64_13
GTTGATCCTGCCGAGGTCCAGGGAGATCGTCTTGCCGCCGGCGATGACGCTGCAGGCGCGCTCGACCTGAAAAGGCAGACCCAGTTCCAGCGCGAGCACATTCACCGTACCGGCAGGCACGATGCCCAGCGTGGCTTTGTGCGCAGGTTTGTGCGCGACGCGACCACGACCACTGCCTGGGCCCGCCATGCCGTTGACCACCTCGTTGATGGTGCCATCTCCGCCGACCGCTACCATGACGTCCACCTCCAACGCCAGTCGTCGCGAGATGGTCATCGCATCTCCAAGGCCCTGAGTAGCGTGCAACTCCACGTCGAGCCCGCGCTTGACCAGGCCGCGCTCGACGGCCGAAGCGATGGCGCCTCCCCTGCCTTTGCCCGCGGAGGGATTGTAGATGACGGCCGTTCTCACGCGGGTGACGCCTCAAAAGGCACGGAGCCGATGCCGGCCCGTCCCTCGCCGGGCCGGCTCTCCAGCGAAGCGAAGCCCGCATATCCGGCCGACCGGGCCAGTTCGACCGCGTGGCCGAAGTCTCGCCCCACCTCCTCGGGCCGGTGCGCGTCGGAGCCGAACGTGATGGGCACCCCCGCGTCGCACAGGCGGCGGAGGATGTCGAGGGTTGGATAGGCTTCCTTCACCGGCCTGTGGAGCCCCGCCGTGTTGATCTCGACCAGGACGCCGGCCGCGGCGACGCGGGCCACCAAGTGGTCGAGTTCCGACGTCAGGGCTCTCGTGGGCCGGTAGCCGAACTTCTTGACCACGTCCAGGTGGCCCAAGATGGTGAACAGGCCCGATTCCGCGGCGTCGCCTACGAGTTGGAAGTACTCGACCCACACGTCGTCGATGTCGCGCCGGCCGTACTCATCCAATTGCCGGGGGTCGTCAAAGCCCCACTCACCCATGTGGTGCACCGATCCGATGACGTAGTCGAAGGGATGACCCTCCAGAAGCGAGCGCACCTCCGAAACGGTCTGCGGGCGATAGTCCGCTTCCACCCCCAGGAGCACGTAGCCTGGAAACTCCGCCTTGAGTGCCTGCACGTCGGCGACGTAGTCGCTCAGGTCGCAGACTCCCATGGAGAGCTCGGGATCGGGCTCGGGGAGCAAGGGCAGATGGTCGGCGATCCCGATGCCGGTCAAGCCTCGAGCCTTTGCTGCCGCGACATACTCGTCCGGCCGGCCGTGAGCGTGGCCGCAGCGAGCGGTGTGCGTGTGGTAATCGGGGAGTCGCACGTCAGTCTCCTTTGGGCGCGCCGAGGCGCTCGTCGCTGTCGAGCAGGATCGTGTAAGGGCCGCTGTTGACCAAAGATACGGTCATATGAGCTCCGAACACGCCGGCGGCGGTGCTCACCCCCAGGCGCTCGAGGGCTAGGCCGAGCTCCCCGACCAGGGCTTCCGCGGGACCCGGGTCGGCGGCCCCGGTGAAGGAAGGCCGTCGTCCGCGGCGGCAATCGGCGTACAGCGTGAACTGGCTGATGACCAGAGCGGAACCTCCCGTGTCGAGTAGAGAGAGGTTCGACCTGCCTTCGCTGTCGGGGAAGATGCGGAGGTTCGCCACCTTGTCGGCCATCGCCGACGCCCGGGCCGCTGCGAAGGAGGCTCCGCCCGCCACGTCTTCGCGGCCCACGCCGACGAGGAGCAGCAGCCCGGCGCCGATCTCGCCCACGATGCTGCCCCCCACCTCGACCGAGGCTCCAGTGACGCGCTGGGCCACGATGCGCATCAGAGATCTCCCATCCGGGTCGTCTCCCAGCGGCCGTCGGGCAGACAGCGATCCAGCCGCACCCGGACGAAGCGATTCATCAGTTCGTCGCCGCCGGGCACAAGTACTTCCTGGTAGTTGCCGCTCAGCCCAACGAGCCGGCCATCGGTCGACCGCTCTTTGAGGACCAGGGCTTGCTGCCCGGTCCCGATCAGCGCACGGCGAAATGCATCATTCTTACGCTCCCCTAACGCGCGGAGGCGCAGACTCCGTTCGTGGATGGCCTCGGGATGCACCTTGGGTCCCATTTCTCGGGCCGATGTCCCGGAACGGTCGCTGTAGCCGAACACGTGAAGGTAGGTGAGGGGCGAATGTTCGACAAAGCGCATCGTGTCCTCGAACTCTCGATCGGTCTCGCCAGGAAAGCCGGCGATAATGTCGGCGCCCAGGGCGGCCTGGGGAAAACGCCTGGACAACGCGGCTACGACTTCCAGGTACTGTCCGGCGGCGTAAGGCCTGTTCATGCGCCTGAGGACGGAATCCGACCCGCTCTGCAGGGGCAGATGGAAGTGGTGAGCCACCCTGTCCCCGGCCCGGTGAACGACGTCTTGGAGCGTCTCATCTGCCTCCAACGGCTCGATAGAGCTCAGCCGGTAGCGCTCGGCTTCCCCGTGGTCGAGGAGGAGCCTGAGGAGGTCGGCCAGCGAACCCTCGCCCGTGTCGCGTCCCCAGCTGCCCAGATTGATGCCTGTGAGCACGACCTCGCGATATCCCCGCGCGGCCAGCGCGCGCACTTGTTCGAGGACTTGTCCTCGGGTCATGCTGCGCGCCGGGCCTCGAGCGAGCGGGATGACGCAGTAGGCGCAGCGTGAGTCACAGCCGGTCTGGATCTTGAGAAAGGCGCGAGTGTAGCCGTAGAAATGAGTGACGAACTCGCCCTCGAAGCCTTGGTGGTCGGCGTAGCCCGATACCGCGACCGTGAGTTCTCCGGGTGCGGTCACTCCGGCAGCCGGCTCGCTACGCTTCGCCAGGTGCGCGGCCAAGCGCAGCTTGTCGATGTTTCCGAGCACCAGGTCGACTCCGGGGATGGCGGCGACGGCCTCGGGATCCACCTGGGAGTAGCAGCCCGTCACGGCGACGAGGCAATCAGGATCGAGGCGTTTGGCCAGCCGGATCTCGTGCCTGCAGGTGCGGTCGCTCTTGGCGGTGACGGTGCAGGTGTTGATGACGCGCACTCCGGCAGGTTGGCCCCAATCGACGAGCCGGTAGCCCTCGGCCAGCAGGGCCTCCTGCATCTGGGCGGTCTCGCATTGGTTGAGCTTGCAGCCGATGGTACGGAAGGCCACGGTTTTCCGCTCACTTGCCACGGGAGGATGTTAGCATATAGGCCGCTTGACTCCGGCAAGCACCGATGCAGGGATTGTGGGGAACCGTGGACTTGATTCGCAGGCTCTTGCGCCGCGATCGCATGACCGGTCAGGCCGTTCGTTTCGTGATGGTGGGCTTGATCAACACGGTGGTCGATCTGGGCGCCTTCTACCTCCTGGGGCTGATCCCCGGGATGTCACACGTGGGCGCGAAAGGGATCTCATACGTGCTTGGGATCTGCAACAGCTTCGCCTGGAACAAGTACTGGACGTTCAACGCCCGTGGATCGGAACGAGGCAAGCGTGAGTTCGCCGTGTTCTTCCTCGTGAACCTTCCGCCTCTGGCCGTCAACGTGGTCGTGTTCACCATCCTGGGATTCTGGCTCGACTCCGGGTCGCTTTGGGTGCGCATGGCCAAGGCGTTCGCGGCGGCGGTGGTCGCCGTGACCTGGAACTTCCTGGGGAGCCGGTACTTCGCGTTTCGGCACACGGCGCTCAAGCGGAGTCAACATGGTTGATCAGGCCGGCCCTCAGTACTCGGTGGTCATCCCCATCCACAACGAAGCGGAATGCCTTGCCGGCGAAGTGTCGGGTCTGGTGGGGGAGATGGAGTCGCGCGGGGTCGACTACGAGCTGATCCTCGCGGAGAACGGCAGCTTCGACGAAACTCCGGCCATATGCGAGGGACTGGCCGTCGCCAACGCGCGAGTGCGCGTCCTTCGCGTGCCCGTGCCCGACTACGGCGCGGCCATGAAGGCGGGCATGCTGGCCGCGCGCGGCGACCTGATCGTCAACTTCGACATCGACTTCCACGACATCGACTTCATGCTGAAAGCGGGCGAGCTGCTAACGGCGGGAGGCACGGCCGTCCCCGGCGCCGTCCCCGACGGCGCGGCTGTCTTCGCTGCGCGCTCTGGCGCCGCGGGCATCGTCGTGGGGAGCAAGCTGATAGAGGGCGCGGATGACCGCCGGTCGGCCGCCCGCCATCTGGTGTCACTCGGCTTCACGACCATCCTGCGCGTGCTGTTCGACAGGCACATGGACGACACTCACGGCATGAAGGTGTTGCGGCGCGAAGTCGTGGCGCGTTTCGCGCCGCGCACTGTCCGCACCCGCGATCTCTTCGACACCGAGCTCATCATCCGCGCGCGGCGTGAAGGCGTGATCGTCAAGGCGCTTCCGGTGACCGTGGAGGAGAAGCGGAAACCTCGTTCTTCCATAGTGCGTCGCATACCGCGTACAATAAAGGGCCTGATGAACCTGCGGGTCGTGTTGTGGAGGGAGGGGAAACCTGGATCCTGAAAGACAGGAGCGCGAAGACCTAGTCGAAAAGGGTAGCTTCTGGGACTGGCTTCCCACGCTGCTCGCGTTCGTGGCCATATACTTCGTTCTCCTGTGGTTCTTCAAGCCCAATCTGCTCTTCAGTCTCACCACGACGGCTGGGGGCGACACCGGGGCGCACCACTATCCGGCCCAGTACCTCATCCAAGAGCTGCTGCCCCATTTCCGTCTGACGGGCTGGGCGCCGGGCTGGTATGCCGGCATGCCCATGCTCACGTTCTACTTCCCGTTCCCCTTCCTTCTCATCGCCATCCTCGATTGGTTCCTGCCTTACACCGTGGCCTTCAAGCTCATCACGGTACTGGGCGTCTTTGCGCTGCCGGCTACCGTCTACGGCATGGGTCGCCTGTGGC
>MELN01000006.1:46093-48140 GCA_001768675.1 Actinobacteria bacterium RBG_16_64_13
CTTTCCCCATCATGGCGGCCGTCTTCGCCCTGGCCTTCCTTCTCATGGAAAGCTACTCGATCTACGGAGCCAACATCCTCAGCACGCTCGCGGGCGAGTTCGGCTACATGCTGAGCTTCGCGCTGGTGTTCTTGTTCTTGGGGACCATGCACAGGGGGATGCAGAAGCCGGGCTTCAACATGCTGTTCGTGCTCAACTGCCTCATCCTCATGGCATTGGTGCTTTCACACATCGTGACCACTATCGTGCTTGTCTGCCTCATTCCCGGGCTCCTGCTCGTGAATCTGCGCTGGCGATCGCTTGGCTACTTGGCAGCCGTGGCTGCTGTCGGCTTCTGCATCACGGCTTTCTGGTGGCTTCCTTTCGCGTCCAACCTGGAGTGGACGGCCCACATGGCGTGGAACCAATTGCACTCCATCAAGGACCTCTTGCCCACGGCTCTATTGCCCGCTGCCACGCTGGGGCTGATAGGCATGGCCTACGCGGTGGCGCGCAAGGAGAAGAAGCTGTTGCCGTTGGCGTGGATCACGGTTGTCGCCCTCGTGCTCTTCTGGGTCTTGCCCGACGGCCGTCTTTGGAACGCGCGGATCCTGCCCTTCTTCTTCGTATCGATCCATCTGTGGGCGGCGTATGGCGCTGCCTGGCTCGTGCGTCCGTTCATGGTGATGATCCACGATCTCTTCCGCCTGCGGGGCCGCACGGCTCGCCGCATCTACGCGCCCGTGACCGCGGTGGTGATCGGAGCGGTGCTCATCATCACCAGTACGACGGCGGCGGGATGGATCAAATGGAACTACTCCGGCTACGAGGGCAAGGGGACGTGGAGCCAGTACAAGGAGATCAACGACTTCTTGGATACGCTCACTCCCGGCCGGGTGATGGTCGAGCACGGGCAGAAGCTCGACGAGTTCGGCACTCCCCGGGCCTTCGAGATCATCCCGTACTGGACTGACATGGACACCATGGAAGGCACCCTGATGGAGGCCTCCTACACGGCACCGTTCCACTTCATCAATCAGGCGGAGCTTTCCAAGGAGGCGAGTAACGCCATCATCGGGGTGGACTACCCGGGCCTGGACGTGACCGCGGGGATCACCCACCTGCAGCTGATGAACATCCCTTATCTCCTGACGTTCTCGGAGGAAGTGACGAGCCAGGTCAAGACCGATAACCGGTGCGAACTACTGGCTGTGTTCGGCGACTACAACATCTTCCGCATATCCGGCACCAGCGGCTATGTCGAAGTGATGAAGAACCAGCCTGCGCGGCTCGACGTGCCCATAACCGAGTGGCGCGACTCGGCCGTCCAGTGGTACCGCAACCTGGGCGATCTGGACACACCACTCGTGTGGGACAACGGAGAGAAGGAGCTTGAGCAGTACCCCTCCATCACCCCGGAGCAGGCGGCCGCTCCAACGGTGGTTCCCATCAACACGGAGGGACACGTCACCAACGAACGCATGGAGAACGAGAGCCTCTCTTTTGATACTACGGCCGTGGGTCAGCCGCACTGGGTCAAGATCTCGTATTTCCCCAACTGGCACGTGGAGGGCGCCGAGGGCCCGTATCTGGCTTCGCCCTCGATGATGATGGTCATCCCCACGCAGAGCCACGTCACGCTCTACTACGGCCGCACGATGGCCAATACCGTCGGGCAGTCGCTCGAGGTGCTGGCGTGGATCGTCCTGCTGGGGCTTGCGATCTGGCGGACGATCCTGTGGTTCCGGCGCAGACGCCTCAGAGAAGCGGTGCTCGAATCCGGAGCGATCCTGGGCGTCGCTCCCACCGGCGACGACATGCCGGCGACTGATGACCGCGCCCGTGACGACTGGGACCGGAGCGACCCCACGGAATGGAACAGGCGCGAGCACGGCACGGACGAACCGGAGCCTTGTGACGCCGGCCAGCCGGCCGGCAAGGACGACCCCGCCGGCTAGGCGACCTCTCTTCCGGAGCGGCCGCCGATGGCCCGTGGAAAGCTTACCGGCCCGGAATCTCCGACTCGCAGGGCACCCCGGTTTGGCAGAGGCCGCATCCGTAGCCGTCG
>MELN01000006.1:48157-59881 GCA_001768675.1 Actinobacteria bacterium RBG_16_64_13
GACGAACTCAGCGGTCACCGGCTCGAGGTGCCGTGCGCAGGCCCGTTTGTCCCGCCCGCCTTCGCTCACCGAGCCCACCGGGCAGCGGTCGACACACGCCGTGCAGGAGCCTCGCGTGAAGAAGAGGCAGTACTCGAAGGGGTCGGTGTAAGCGTGGGGGGTGGGCGGTGTCTGTGCGCGGACCACCAGCGAACCGAAGCGGACTGCTTGACCGCGCTCGGTGATCAGCCCGCCCGCCAACCCGAAGGTGCCGAGGCCCGAAGTGTAGGCCACGTGGCGTTCGGACCAGGTGAAGGCGTCTCCGTAGGTAGGCGATCTCCTTTCCCCTGCCTGGGGAAGGAGACCCGGGGCCACAGCCTGGCAGCCGCGCGCCTGCAAGGCGGCGACCAAGGCTTTGTGCAGCGCCCGGTTGCAGCGCTGGCCGAAGATGCGGGCTCGAGCCCAGGGCTCCGAGGGTAGGCGGGTCTGCTGCCTGTTGGCAGCCTTGGTCTCCTCGGTCTGGCAGAGAGCCCAACTGACCACCGTCAACTCTTCCGGGGAAGGGGGCTCGACTCCGCCGGCCAGGTCGCCACTGCCGGCCTGCCCGCCAGCTGCGCCGAGTGCGAAGGCCTCGGCCGGAGTCCAGTGAAACTCGCCGATATGGTGTTTCCAGAAGGCATAGAGGTCGTCGGCGCCGCTGGAGAATCCCAAGAGGAAGCCGTCCCAGGCTTTGCCGCTGGTGCCGAGACCAAGATTGTTATTCTCGGGCACCTCGAGGAAGTCCGCGATGAAGGTGCGGATGAACTCGTCGACCTGTGTGCTCACGAGTCGGCTGCCGGCATGGGGACGATCCAGACCTTCCTGGTGCGGGGACCGTCGAAGTCGGCCAGGTAGATGCTTTGCCAGGTACCGAGGCGCAACCGCCCGTGCTCCACCGGGCAGATCACGTGGCATCCGACGAGGCTTGCCTTGATGTGCGCATCGGAGTTGCCCTCGGCGTGACGGTAGCCGGCCTCGCAGGGGACGAAGCGCGAAAGACCTTCGACGATGTCCCGGGCTACGGAAGGGTCGGCCCCTTCGTTGATAGTCACGCCCGCGGTGGTGTGCGGCACGAAGACGCCGATCATACCGTTCAAGTCTGGGGCGGACCGGGCCAGAACGTCCTGGATGCGGTGAGTGATGTCGACAAGTACTTCACGTGCCGGCGACGAAACGGACATCTCGATTAGCGACACTGCTCCCGTCCTTCCGATGAGGTGGAGGTAAGGGGACTCGAACCCCTGGCCTCCGCGATGCGAACGCGGCGCTCTCCCAACTGAGCTATACCCCCGGACGGTTGCACGGCTCGGTATTTATAGCACACGGTCGGCAAGAGAAGCGGATCGTTTACGCCTTGTTTCCTGAGAGGCAACATTGGGCGACCCCAATGGCCGTAGCCTGATTTGCGGAGGTCCATGATCTAGGAGGAGGTGCGATCCGTGACGCCGGACGAGCCAACAGCGGAGATAACAATCGAGCGGGGGAGGTCGCCCAGGTCGCCCATCAAGACAAGCCATACTCCACAGACCGGATCCGGCTCGCTGGGCCCTCAGCCGGCAAAGGTACTTCAAGCGTTGCGAGGTTCCCGTGCGCCACTGACCGCCGGGCGACTGTCGACCGTGACAGGCATGCGCCGGGCCGATGTCGAGGCCGCGGTGCGCGAACTGAGAGTCCACAAGATGCTCAAGACCCTGAATACGGTGATCGAGAGCTTCGAGCCACGCGAAGATCCCGTGAGGTGCACTCGAAGAGATTGAATCCAGCGGTCGGAGGCTATGGGGGGCTTCGTCAGAACTGGGCGGCCGCGGAGTCGACCGACAACCCGCCACCTTGCAGCTGAGTGTCGCCCACCGGGCGACCTTTGGTGGGCGCGACGGCCAGCCCCCTGGCGAGGCAGCCTACGAACGCGATAACCAATTGTGGGTCGAACTGCGTCCCCATGCCCGTCTTGAGCTCGGAGACCGCCTCCTCGACCGACAGGGCGGCTCGATAAGGGCGATCAGTCGTCATGGCAGAATAGACGTCCGCGACCGACAGAATGCGTGCCAGCAGGGGAATGCCCGAGTGTTGCAGCCCCGACGGATACCCGGTTCCGTCCCACCGCTCATGATGCGAAGTCACCGCCAACGCTAGTTCCTCGCGGGCAGGCAAGTGCTGCGATATCATCATGCCACCCATGAGAGAATGGTGCTTCACTGCCTCCGACTCTTCCGGAGTCAGGGTCCCCGGCTTGCGCAAGATGCGGTCGGGTATGGCGATCTTTCCCACGTCGTGTAGGAGCGCCGCCACCTCGAGCGTGGCCTGTGTTTCCTCGTCCAAGCGAAGTGACCGCGCGAGCGCCAAGGCGTGTTGGGCAACCTGAGCTGAGTGGCGGCGCGTGTAGTGGTCCTTGTTGTCGACCGCGCTCACAAGGGCGTCCAAAGTTGTGAAGCCCCTTGAACCCGGCGTCTCGTTGCTGAAGTTCTCTCTTTCGACGGTCACGGTGTCCCCTCCCCACCGCTTGGACTCATAGAGATTGGCGTCGGCTACGGCGATGAGCGAGGCTGCGTCGAGACCATCATATGGGAACGACGCTGCTCCGAAACTCATGCGCAGGGGTATGCAGGCGCCATTGGGAGCGACATAGGGAAGCGCTCCCAGGGCAGCTCGCAGGTGGTCGGCAGTGACGCCTGCCATGCTTCGATAGGTCTCCGGGAGAATCAAGATGAACTCGTCGCCTCCGTAGCGGCCGACGAGATCAGAACTACGAGTCCCGTGCTGCAAGACTCCGGCCACTCGCTTGATGATCACGTCGCCCGCGGGGTGACCATAGGTGTCGTTGAACAGCTTGAAGTTGTCGATATCGGCGACCAGGACCGAGAAGGTCCCTTGATAGCGGCTCGCGCGTTCGACCTCGACCTCTAGCTGCTCGAGCGACTTACGCCGGTTGTACAAACCGGTCAAAGAGTCGATCTCGCCCAGGACCTTGATCTCCTCGTAAAGCAAGGCGTTCTTAAGAGCTTGGGCAACCTGGCTGGCAAAGAGCAGAATCGTTGACTTTCGGCTCTCATTGAACTCAATTGCCGACAGCGAGGCGGAGATAGCCACGCCGACCGGCTGGCTCTCGGCTAGAAGAGGGACCACAGCGAGCGAGCGAAGACCACCCAGTTCTGGCGGAGGCCCGCCGAAGAGCTGTTGCTGCTCGGATGGCTCCATGCGTTGGACGGAATCTACGAAGCGGGGATTGCCGTCGAGTACGGTGCGCAGGAGCCGGTTGATTTTGACCGGCAGCCAAGCCTGCTCATCTTGGCAGCCGAAGAGCCTCGGCAGCCGTGAAGGGTTTCCGCGCCGCGAAAAAGCCCGAAGTCCTTCCAGTCGATGATCCTCGTGTAGACGAAGAAGCCAGAGTTCGTCGGCTTGGAAGATGTCTAGAGCTGCGGCCTCCAATTGGGCCAAGGCGTCGCGAATCTCGAGGCTTCCGCCAAGAGACACGCTGGCCTGCTGCAGTTGCTGCAGGTCGAAGTGCGCCTTCTCGAGGTCGCGGTGCCTTCCCTCGAGTTCCCTAAGTGTCGAGACCAGGCTGCCGGCCTGCTTCTCTTGTTCACTGCGAATGCGATCAACGCAAAGAAAGCTCCCGTTGATCGCCCGGGCCAACTCCGAGAGCTCATCCTTGCCATGCATTGGCAGAGGAACGAACTTCCCCGTGTTCAATCTAGCCCGCCGCACCTCTCCGGTGAGACCTGCCAGGCGCCGAAACAGCGAGCCCTCGAGCGCGATGGCGACCACACCTGCCAACACCAAGATCACACCCATGAGCCCCAGGGCGAAGTGCCACCAGGCGCTGGTGATGCCCCCCGCGTCAAGCGGCGGCATGATCACCCTCAGGAAGACGGCAGTCGCCCCGAATATGTCGTCCATACTTAGGTATCCGTACACGCTGTCCGAGCCCGAGGGAGTCAAGGAGACAAAGTGGTCCCGCAGCGCCAGACTGGAAGCGGTTTCGGCCTCAGCCGGAGGGTCATCCGGCGGGATTTGAAGAAGCTCGAGGCCGAGGAGTGTCGGACCTGCAAGCTCAGCGAGCAGGGAGTCATTGAGCCAGCGTCCGGTGATCAGCGTCGCTCCGGATAGACTCCTGCCGTCTTTGCTCACGATCGGACGGGAGTCGATGAGCAGCGGCCCCCCAGGAAGGGCCAGGATCCCCGAGACGTCGCTACTTGCCGTTTTGTGTTTCACAAGCAGACTACGCGCGGAAAGCTGCCCCGCCAACCCGACCGGCAAAGAGCCGGTCTTCTTCGTACTGGCATCGAAGGAGGCTCCCCAGACTATCCCTGCATCGTCGTCGACCAGCGCAGCCACGTCAGCGCGCACCAGAAGGAAGAACGAGGCCTCCAGGCGGGGATCGGCGGAGGACGATCCGTCCGCTGCGACAAGCGCGGCAATGTCATTTGAGGAGTGGTACGCGAGGGACCTGGAGCTCAAGTCGGCCACGCACTGTTCCACAGAGTTGTAGGCTCGCAGCATTTCCTGGCGAGCCTCTGACTGCGCGGCACTTTGCAGATCGGGGATGACGATAAGCCGGGAGACTAGGAGAATGGCCACCATGGTCACCACCAAGGCGGACCCTCCAAGTAGATATATCCTTCTGCGTAGGGGCATGAGAGTATCTCCAAGGTGTCTGCGCTCCACACGAGATATCGGCCATCCCGGGGCGCTCCTTAAGCGCGAGCGACCCCAGCATGTCAGCTACAACAGCCTCCGCCAGGCTTGGACCGTCGGCGGGGCAAAGATCGTAGAGGGCAGGGTCGACCTTGTGATCTTTTCTGGGATCCGCCGGAACCGCATCCCACGACGTCGACGTCAGGGCCCCCTTCGCATCACGGCGGTCTACGATGTTCCTCTGGCCTGCAACCGGTTCTTCACACCGGCCTACTACTGCCTGCCTCCGCAATGGGTGGGCACCGCTTCGGGCTCGCGCGCTGGAGCCCCGCCGCCGAGTACGCTCGCAGCACGGGGTCTCACTTACGAGTACGAGACACCAAGGGAACCCACCGCCACGATGGAGACCACGAAAACAAGATCCCCGGACCCGCTCCGACGACAACAATGAGTGCCAAGGCCACCGTCAGCAGTGCGCCATTTCGCTGAAGAGCAGTTGGCCTCTCAGTACCAAGTCTGCGGCTATGACCCGTGGCGCCTCTCCCCATTTGTACGCTTGAACCCCTGTGGCGCCTTGAAGGAAGAATCGTGAAGACGCAGCTGGGACAAGGGGCCATAGGGGTTCAAGGTCACAAACGTGGTTGCGCTATGAGGCCAGGTGCTTCTTCAGGAACGGCTCTATGAGGTCGATCGGTATCGGGAACACGGTGGTCGAGTTCTTCTCGGTGGCGATCTCGGCCAGCGTCTGCAGGTAGCGGAGCTGAATGGCGGCTGGGTTCTTCGACAGGACTTCGGCGGCCTGTTGCAGCTTCTCTGAAGCCTGGAACTCGCCCTCGGCGGCGATGACCTTCGCGCGCCGTTCCCGCTCGGCTTCGGCCTGGCGGGCCATGGCTCTCTGCATGTTGGGGGGGATCTCCACGTCCTTGATCTCCACGATGCTGACCTTCACGCCCCAGGGCTCGGTCTGCTCGTCGATGATCTCTTGCAGGCGCGCGTTCAGCTTGTCACGCTCGGTAAGCAGGTGATCGAGGTCGGACTGGCCGAGGACGCTCCGCAGCGTGGTCTGGGCGATCTGGGAGGTGGCCAAGATATAGTTCTGCACCTCTATGACCGCCTTCGAGGGATCGGTGACCCGGAAGTAAGCCACTGCGTTGACCTTGGCCGGGACGTTGTCCTTGGTGATGACCTCCTGCGCGGGTACATCGAACGTGATGGTCCGCAGGTCCACCCGCACCACCCGGTCGACGATCGGGATGATGAGAAAGATACCGGGGCCCTTCGGCGGGTTGATGCGGCCCAGCCGGAAGATGACTCCCCTCTGGTACTCGGGAAAGACTTTGACCGCCGAAGACGCGATGATGATCACAAGGAACACCACTATGACGATGACCGCTATCACGCTTGAGTCCATTACCTCTCCTTGCCTCCGCTAGTCCTGTTTCTCTTGTGCTCTCTCTTGTTCACCGGGCCGCCGAACCACCAGGGTGAGTCCCTCTATCCGTAGTACCTCCACCGGTTCGTCTCTAAGCAGGTCGCCTGCCTCGGTCCTTGCTTTCCAGGTCTCGCCATGTAGCCGCACCTGCCCCAGAGGACGGAGCGACGAGATTACCACGCCGGTGGTGCCTACCAGGCTCTCCGTACCCGTGGCGTGGGGCTCGCGCGTGGCTAGCGCGACCTTGCGGATCACCAGGGTGAAGAAGGCCAGCACGATAAGCGCCGCGATGACGAGCACGAGCCAGCTCACCTTGAGGAAGGGCGCCGAGGTGTCGAACAGCAGCAGTCCGCCGGCAATGAGAGCCGCGGTACCCCCGATGCCGAGGATGCCGTGACTCTGGATCTTGATCTCCGCGACGAAAAGGATCATCGCGAGGACGATGAGCGCGATGCCGGCCAGGCTCACGGGTAGCACTTGGAACGAGTAGAACGCCAGGATCAGGGATATGACCCCGGCAACGCCCGAGGCGCCCAGACCCGGGCTGGAGAATTCCATGATGATCCCCAGGACACCTATCGTCATCAAGATGTAGGCGATGTCGGGATTGGCGATGGCGTGCAAGAAGCGCTTGACCCAGCTCATGCTGACTTCTTTGACCGGCGCTCCCGCGGTATGCAGGGTGAGGTTCTTGGGAGTGGTGACGTAGCCGTCGACGGCCTGGAGGAGGCTGGGTAGATCGGGGGCCACGAACTCGATGACGTTCTGCTGCTCGGCGTCCTCCGCGGTGAGGGAGACGGCTTCACGAACCGCTCGCTCGGCCCACGCGGCGTTGCGACCGTGAGTGGTCGCCAGGCCCTTGATGTAGGCAGCGGCGTCGTTGGTGACCTTGGCCTGCATGATCGCGTCCATCTCGCCACCCAGCGACACCGGGGTAGCCGCTCCCAGATTGGTCTGAGGCGCCATAGCCGCCACGTCGGCGCCCATGAGGATGTAGACCCCGGCGGAAGCCGCCCGGGCGCCTTGCGGGTGGACGTAGAAGACAATGGGGATGGGCGAGTCGATCTCCGCCTGGATGATGTCACGCATGGAGGAGTCGAGGCCGCCCGGCGTGTCCATCTCGACGACAAGGGCCGCGGCCCCGGCGTCGGCGGCCCGTGTCATCAGGTCCACCAGGTAGCCGGCCAGGGCCGGATCGATGACACCTTTGACGTTGGTGACCCAGACCGCGCCGGCGTCGGTCTGACCCTGGGCGAGCGCGGCGCTGCCCGCTTCCAGCAGAGCGGCGTCGGCGGTTGGGACGACAAGCAGAGAGGAAACTGCGAGAAGGGTGGCGACCAAGACGACGACGCAGACCGGTAGGATCGCCGGATTCCGCGACCAGGCTGTGCCGTGGCGGCGGGTCGGGGGCCGCCGGCTCACGATGTCCCTCGGCGCGTCCAGGCCGCGGGACTGGGGGTGGGCTCGTTGCGCAAGACCCGCTTGACGACCGTCTTGGCCTGGCCGATGAACGACAACAGCCCGCGTAGGTCGGCGCGCATAAGGACCATTCCGCCGTTGTCCATGACTTGTTCGAACCCATTGGCCGAAAGCAGGTCGGAAGAGAGGAGTCCGCACCCCCGCTCTTGCACCGTGTCCGGAGCAGCGGATTCGGCAAAAGACCCTGCAAGTGCGTAGGCTTCATTCGCGCTTCGAGCTTTGAGCTCCGCCAAGGCTTTGTGAAGCAGCCGTCTCTCCTGGTGGCGGCTCTGTTCTGGCTCCAAGCGAAGGCAGAAGATGAAGGCCGAGCCTGCCGGCAGAGAGATGAACGGAAGCGTGCGCAGCCGGGGCAAGGCGTTCGCCGGGGCGAAGTCGATCGAGCCGAGGACTTCGGCCCCATCTGGGCCGTCGCCTTGCAGGAGTATTCCAGGGGAACCCCACACGCCTTCGAGCGAAGTAACCCAATCGCGCCGCTTTTCGCCCGCCGTCTCTGAAGACAGACGCTCTCTCCCCGTGGTCTGCCACCACGCGCATGAACTGCAAACGGCTGGAAGAAGTCCCTGCCGAAACGCGCAGAGAGGGAGGAACACGGGCACGCCTCAGCCCTCCTGGGGACTACCGACCTCCACCGGTCCAGCGATCTCATCGACGAAGAGGGTGACGGAGCCAAGATCGATGTTGAGGAGCGCGGTGACCTGCCTACGCACCGCGTGTTCGACTTGGCCGGCGAGTTCCGGGATGAGGGAGCCCCACCCCACCTTGACATGGATCCCCACATCCACCACCCCAGGTTGCGGTTCCTTGATGGCGACCCCGCCCGAATGCGTCTCTCGAACCCGGGACGAGAAGCCCTTCCACGGCGACGAGTGCAGTTCCACGATGCCGTGGACGCCGCGAGCGGCATCGGCGACGTAGCTCGCGATCACATCATGCGAGACCGACGGGGCTTGCTCGTCCTCGAACTGCGCCGGGGCGACCGGCAGGTCTCCGGATAGAAGTTCGTCGTGCGGTTCGGCCATGCGCTCCCCCCTTCGGGTTCATTGATCTGCCACCGCCTTAGCGTTCAAGGGAAGTGTATACCAATCTCCATAGGGTTGCTTCTGGCCTGGTGAGGAGGCGGAAGGGCAAGAAACTGGTGCCGACGCCCGGGGAGACGACGAGAAGTCCGCGGCCCCACGCATGCACGCCCGAGAGGTACTCGCCGTCGCTCTGGTTGAGCGGTGTCAGCCCGGATGGGGCGGGCACCCGGAGTTGCCCGCCGTGAGTGTGGCCGGCAAAGGCCAGGGGGAAGACCTCCGTAAGAGGCGAGTCCGAAGGCGGTGGCTCGTGGATGAGGAGGATGGGGAAGTCGCCGGCCTGCGTCGCCGGGCCGGAGGACGTGAGTCCGTAGCCGCCGCTCAGGTGGTCCGCACCGCAGAGGACCATGCGGGAATCCTCGCGAAGCAGGTACACGCACGAGTCAGAGAGCAGAGTGATCCCCGCCACGTCCCAGAGCTTGCGCGTGTCTCGAGGACGGGCGAGAGGGCCTTTGCCAAGTCCGTATTCGTGGTTGCCCGTGACGGCGAAAAGCCCAAGGGGCGGATGGAGCTGGGCAAGGAGATCCAGACAGGGGCGGCTACGCCGGGGATCGCCCAGGATGTCGCCGGTCAGTACGACCAGGTCGGGCTCGAGGGGTGCCGCCCAACGCACGACTTTGCTCAGGCTGCGTTCGTTGGTGAGGAAGAGGCCGGCGTGGACGTCGGACAGGTGAAGGACGGTGAGACCCGACCACTGCGAGGGGAGCCCGGGTACGGGCAGGTCCGCTTGACGGCATCGTACCCATTGGGCTTCGAAGCCCATGTACGCGACCGCGGCTACGCCGGCGGCCGCCGCTCCCGTGGCGAACCGACGGGCTCCAGAGCTGTCGGGGCGATGTCTCATACGGGTATGGTAACCCGGCAGGACCCGGGGAGTGGTATGTTGAACGCCGATATGACCCCGGACGAAGCAAAGTGGCTGAAATGCGCCGCGCGAATGGGCATGGCCGGCAAAGAGGCCGCCCGGCCCCTCTACGGCACGCCTTTGGGGCGAGTCACACTGGGTCAGGGCGCGGGCGGCGACCAAACCCTGGAGATCGACCGCGCCTGCGAGTCGGCCATCGAGCGGGTACTCGCGAGCGACGCGCCGTCACCCTACATGCTGGTGTCGGAAGAGTCGGGCGTCACCGGTGAGATAGGCGCGCCCTGGAGGGTGGTGGTTGATCCCCTCGACGGCAGTCTCAACGCCAAGCGTGGTTTGGAGCCCTTCTGCGCCTCAATAGCTGTCGCCCGTGGCGACACACTGGGCGACGTGGCCGCGGGTTATGTCGAAGACTACACGCGCCCGCGCTACTTCGCCGCGGTCAAGGGGGCAGGGTTGCTCGCGGTGGACGGGGAGGCCCCGGCGACCGGGGAGCCGCCGGCGGGCGGGGAGGCCCCGGCGACCGGGGAGCCGCCATCCGCCGTCCTACCAGACCCACGTCGCTTCGAGAGCGAGCTGATCGAGATCGTGCTTCTGGAGGCCGGCAGGCCCGACATCCACCATTTCGACTACAACGAGCTGAGCGCCATGGGCGCGATCGGGAAGAGCAGTGACATGCGCATCCGTCAGATCGGGTCTTTGGCTCTTTCGCTCTGCTACGTGGCCGTGGGTGTGGCCGACATACTCATCGCCGCGGTCCGTTCCCGGTCCGTGGACCTGGCCGCGGGACTTCTCATCCTCCGCGAAGCAGGCGGGGGCGCCGCCGCCTTGGGCGACCAGGATCTATGGGCTCAGCCGCTCGATCTGGAGAAGCGCTGCGGCTTCGTGGCGTGGCGAGCCGGGCTCGATGGCACCGAGCTGGCACGTCGAGCGCGTGATTTGGAGCGGGTTCTGCTAGCTGCCCGCCCCTAGGAGCCGGTCGGCGGCGTCGAGCGCGTACATCTGGAGGAGGGGGTCCGGATCTTCGAGACACTCTTGAATGACATCCAGGGATGCCGGGCTACCGACGTGCTCCAGAGTATCGATGACGGCCTTCTTGAGGCCTGCGTCATCCGAGGACTTGAATACCTTGCCGAGCTCCGAAGGCTCTAGGAAGGCCAGGAAGTCAGCGCGGTCCGCAGCCGGGAGCGCCAGGATGTCGACGGCCGTGCTTACCCTTCCGTGGAGGCCCGATAGCGAATCCTCAGTCGCGCGCACGCCGGCGGTAGCCGTCTCCTCCAGCTGAGAAGATTCGGGAGCCGCCCAAAACGCCGCCGCAGCCGCCGCCACGGCAGCCTCAGCGCCCAAGGCCACTTCGGCCGACCGATCCGGGGAAGCCTCCGTTTCGACCGGCGCTGGGGGAGCCTGCACCTCGACCGGCTCCGCCGGCGTTGCCTCCCAAGCGAATTCGGTCGCCCTCTCCTCCTCGGGCATCTCCTCGACCATCTCGTCCTGTGCGTCATCCCAGGCGAGCTCCGTCGGCTTCTCGGTGGTGGCTTCTTGCTCGGCCGTTTCCACCGAAGTCTTGTCCCAGACGAACGCGGCCGCCGTTTCCTCCGCTGCTCCGACTTCTGGTGACGACTGGTCGGAGGGGGTCGGGGCGACGGGTTGGGCGTCGGCGGCGTCCGCCGCCGGCGCGACCGCGACCGCGACTGCCGCTGTCAACGCCACCGCGGGTTGTCCGACGAGTTGGCCGGTCGGCCCTTGCGCTGCCGGCACGCCGCCGATTCCGGCGAACTCCGGTACCGTGGTCACGGGAGGTTTCTCTCCTTGTTCCAGGTAGTTCGCATATCGCTTGAGCTGGATCAGGCGAGTCCGAGCGTACTCGTTGCTCTTGAGGTCCTTGGGAAGATCGACCGCTGCGAGGGCGGCCAGGACTCTGTCGCGGCGGAATACTTCGAGCCTGTTGGTGTCCTCGGTAGTGAGATCCCCCCAACCCTGCAGGATGCTGGCAAGGACGGCACTGATGGGGTCGCCATGGTGGGCGCTGATCTCACCTGTCTGTAGTTGCGCGTGTTTCGGGAGATCGGCGCTGAAAGGGGCCGGCGGGGGAGCTGAGGCCGGGGGCGCCGTGAACAGGTCGGCGGCGGCCGCGGGAGTAGTGGCAGCGGCGAGCGCTGGGCCCGGCTGGGCTTCCAGCCTCGGTTCTTGGCGTAGCTCGTACGCCTCCTCAGCTGCTATGG
>MELN01000006.1:59963-65802 GCA_001768675.1 Actinobacteria bacterium RBG_16_64_13
TGCAGAGCCGCTGGGCTTCTTCCTGCGCATCATAAGGAGCGCGAGTACGGCGGCCAACAAGACGATCGCGATGATGGCCGGCAGTATGTAGTCGCTTCCAAAGAGCTGAGGCAATTGCATCGTCCACCCACCCTTTCTGGAACTCCCGCATCGCATCACGCGGTATACATACATACTATCGGCAGCAGAGCCAAGGGTATAGTGTTTTCTGAGGTTCATATACAGACCGGCGAGAACGCGAAGGCACGGAGGAAGACCCAAAGGATGATCGACACCCACTCACACCTGCTCCCCTGGGTCGACCACGGCTGCCCCGACATGGATACCTGTGTGCTGATGGCTGGCGCGGCAGCGGCCTCCGGGATATCAACGGTGGTTTGCACCCCGCACCTGCCCGAATGGGATCCCGCCCTTATCCAGCGCGCGGGCGAGATCATCGAGGAGGTGCGGGGTGCTCTGGCGTCTGCCGGTGTGCAACTGCGTCTGCTGCTGGGATTCGAGGTGGATGTGGCCGTGGCGGCGACCGTGGACACCGAAAGGGCGCGCTCTCTTGCCATCGAGGGCTCCCCCGGCGCCATCCTCCTTGAGATGCCCTATGTCGGGTGGCCCGTTTACATGGAGGAGACCATCTTCCGGCTGTCCACTGCCGGCTTCGTACCGGTGCTCGCGCATCCGGAGAGAAACGATCGCGTCCACAAGTCCTCGGAGTTGCTGGAAGGGTGCATCAAAGCGGGGGCCGTGGCTCAGGCCACCGCCGGTAGCCTAGGCGGGGAATTCGGCCGGGCCTCGATGCGGGCCTTCTACAGGCTGCTCGCGGAAGGCTCGATCCAGCTGTTGGCGTCCGATGCTCATGCGCACCGCAGAGAGAACTGGACCATGGCTTCTATGCTGGCGAGTCTCGAAGGCATGGTCGCGCCGCGCGATGTGGTCAGGCTGACCGAGACGAATCCCAGCCGTCTGTTGGCAGGGGACAAGTTGGTCGCATCGGCGTCCACGGCGAACGGGACCTCGTGGCGGCGGGCGCGCCGGCGTCAGTCACGGTGACGCCCGGGGCGGCGGCGGCCGAACCTATCGGTGCGAACGGGCGAGCCGGCGAAGACCGATGCCACCACCGATCAAACCGATGGCGGCAAGCGCCATCAGCGCCAATTGCGCTCCCGTGAACGGGAAACTGTCGCGTTCGGTGGTCAGCATGCTCGAAACGACGGTATCGAGGGAGGTGACGAGAGCGGGGTCGCCGTACTGGTGGAGACTGGCATCACCAAAGAAGGCCCGCAATTCGACTTCGGTGTAGGTGCCGTCGAGCCTGAGATTGTCCAGATAGTCGTTGTAGATATCTTGGGCCGAGGCGGCGAGAGCGACGCCGCTCAGCGCAAGCACCAAAAACGCCGCAATGAGCAGGAGTTTGGCCGCTCTCTTCATTTCAATCTCCCCTTCGAGACCACCTACGAAGGAATTATCGTCAGCTCTCGCCGCGAACCTTAGCGATTCTTGCCGGTTGCCAGAAGGCATGGCGGTGCCGGTGGGCCGAGTGATACCCTATGCCACATGGAATTAGGGGAAGACCAGGTCGCGAGCAAAGAGACACCCGAGCTAGCCGACTACATTCGAGTGATCCGCGAGCGGTGGTGGGTCATTGTCACCGCTGTCGTCATCGTGCTTGCGGTGGCGGTTGCTTTGTCGCTCAACGCGACCCCGCAGTACCGATCGGGCGCGCGCCTGCTCTACCAGAAGAACAACCTAGACCAGGCGCTGTTCGGATCGCAGATCTTCGCAAGCTCCGACCAGGCCCGCGCAGTGCAGACCGGCGCCGTGCTCGTAGAGCTTGAGCCGGTGGCGCAGGCGGTCGTCGCCCAGTTGGGGACCGACCGGAGCGCCCCCTCCCTCCTGGGCATGGTGAGCGTGAAGGCCGAGACCGACACAAATGTGATCGACATCGAGGCGGTGAGCGTCGAGCCCAGAGAGGCCGCTGACGTCGCCAACGCCTTCGCCGATCAGTTCGTCCTTTCCCGGCAGGATGCAGACAGAGCCACGGTGGCCGCCGCTCGCGAACTGGTCAAGGCGGAACTGGACTCCCTGGGACCCGAGGACGCGGCTTCGGTCTATGGTTTGATGCTCAAGGAAAAGTACGAGAACCTTCGCATCCTCGAGTCGATGCAAAACGGCGGCTTCACAGTGGTGGAGCGGGCCTCACCAGCGTCGGGTCCCTTCTCGCCACAACCCACACGCAACGGGATCGTCGCGGTCGTGGCGGGTCTCATCCTCGGTATCGGGTTGGCCTTCCTGCTTGACTACTTGGACAAGAGGATCAAGAATGAGCACGCGTTGGAGAAAGAGCTGGGGGCTCCGGTTCTGGCCAGCGTCCCCGCAGTCGGCGGCCGTTGGGGAGGCAAGAAGGGCAGTCGCTCGAGCAAACCTGTCGGCTTCATCGACCACCCCGCGCTTCTCGAAGCGTTCCGCACGCTTCGCTCGAATCTGCAGTATTTCAGCCTCGACACTCAGCGCCCCATCTGGCTGGTCACAAGCGGTCTGCCACAAGAGGGCAAGACCACGACCACGGTCAATCTAGGACTGAGTCTTGCCCTATCCGGCAAGCGAGTGGTGGTGCTCGAGGCCGATCTGCGCCGCCCAAAACTGCACGAGTATCTGCACATGGAACAGAGTCCGGGCCTATCGGACGTCTTAGCAGGGACCAAGAGGCTCGACGACGCCATGCAACTTGTCAAGGCCGATCAGTTCGTGCCGAGCGAAAGCCGGCGGAAGAAGGGAGAGGAACGGCGCGGGCTTCTGCAGCGCAACTTCTACGTTGTCACCTCGGGCCCGTTGCCTCCCAATCCGGCGGAACTGCTCGCTTCGGATCGCATGGCGAAGGTGATTGAAGAGCTTAGTTCCATGGCCGACTACTTGCTCATCGACTCTCCGCCCGTGCTTCTCGTCTCCGACGCGCTAACGATAGCGCCGCGTACAAATGGTGTCATCCTTACCGCGCTGCTTGGTGATACCACCCGTGACGAGTCGCGCCAGGTGCGCAGCATATTCGAACGGGCCGGGGTACGGGTCATCGGCGTGGTAGCAGGAGGGACGAAGAAAAGCCCCGCCTACTACCACAGGCGGGGCTATGGTTACGGATACGGAGCTGGGTACGGGTACGGCTACGGGTACGAAACCCCTCCGCCCAGTCCGCCCGAGACGAGCCCCTAGGCCCGAGACCGGGTCAGTCGGCGCAATCCCATGCCACCGCCGACAAGTGCCAGCACGGCGAGACCCATCAAGGCCACTTCCGCGCCGGTGAACGGGAATTCCTCGTGCCCACTGAGTATGCCGTTGACGATTGCGTCGAGCGCGGTGAGGATGGCGGGGTCGCCATACTGGTCGAGCCAGGCGTCGTCAAGGTAGGCCTGTAACTCGGCGTCGGTGTAGGTTCCGTCGAGGCTCCCGTCGCTCGCGTAGTCGTTGTAGATCTCCTGTGGGGTGGCTGCTAAAGCGACGCTACTAAGCGCCAAAACCAGGCAGACAACCGCCAACAAGAAAAAGACCATCTTCTTCATGCCACTAACTCCCTTCTCCCCATCGCAGATATTCACAAGTAGCATACGCACTGGGTAACCGCCCTGTCAATCAAGGGCGTCATCCTGGAGACCTTGTTCAAGGGCTGCTATCTGCGGCGCAAGTGGATTCAATCCCCGGGCCTTGTCCAAATAGGTCCGCGCCAAGTTCAGCAGCTCCTCTGAAGAGGATACACCTGCCGCGAAGGAAGCATCGCGCGCCGCGAGGAGCATCTCCGCGGATTTGTAGTGGTAAAGCCAGCCCCCGGGCTCTCGCTCGGTAGCGGCCGCCCAGGATTCTGCCGCCTGCATGAACTGCGCGACACGCTCCATCGAGCCTTCAGGCGCTTGAACGGCGGCCAGCCAGTGGGCGTTGGCCCGGACCACGAAGGGCAGCGTGGCGGTGGGATCGATGGAGGCAGCGGTCTGGGCGCGGGTGGTCATGGTCTTCAGGTCCGGCGACCCGGACGCCAAGCTGGAGTAACGGAGGGAGAGGTAGGGGAGAGCGGCCGAGACGATCACGGCGAGCGCCAGGAAAGCAAGCACCGGGCGAGTGAGATGCCGGCGAGACGCGAAAGACGGCTTAGCCGGACTCGCGGCCGGGCCGGCGCCCACCAGCCCGCCCAGCAGCATCATGGCCGGCAGCGAGGTGGCGGCCATCTGCCACAACCAGTCGGCAGAGGAGTGGATGAACCAAGAGATGACGGCCGTCAGGCCGGCGGCCAGAACAGCTTTGGTCATCCGGTCGTCGGAGCGGAAGCGTAGCATCGCCGTACGGACCACGGCCACGAAGAAGAACGCGAGCCAAAGCAACAGTCCGGGAAGACCAAGTTCGGCCAGGAGCTGCATGGGTTGGCTGTGGGGCTGCTTCACGTCCGTCAGGGTCACGCGGTGCTGGTAGTAGTAGAACTCGTAATTCTGCGCACCTACGCCCAGGACGGGGTTGTCTTCGAACGCCTGGGCGGCTACCTTCCATTGCTGCACGCGGCCATTGAGCGCAAGTTCTGTGAAGCGAGTGTCGCCGGCGGCGCCGGTGCCTCTGTCGCTGGTGAGCTCCGTCCATTGCTCGCTGAGGTACTCATCTAGACCGCCGCTACGCACGTCGGCATAGACGAGCCCCCCGATGACTCCGCCCGCAGCCAGAACCACCAACACGACGCCTATCAGTACGGCGAGTCGCCGCGACAACGGCCCGATCACGCGTTCCACGAGCCAGCTCGCCGCCCAGGCAGCCGCCACTATCAGGACCGAGTAGCCCATGGCTCTGAAAGCACTGCCAAGCGCGGTTTCCAGAGGTATTCGATCGTTGAACGACGAGTACACATCGTTGATGGTGGACCAAAAGAGGGCCATGGGCAGCGCCACAATGGCCAGGTGGACGAGCGCGCGGAAGCGGTTGGGCGAGAAGATGACGAAGAAGGGCAAGGCCAAGAAGAAAGTCCAGAACGCCCCGCGCGATTGTGGCAATAGCGCCAACTGGAACAAGAAGACGCTCAGCGCGAGAAGCAATGGCTGCATAGCCAAGAGCAGGACGTGTCGCCTGCTCTCTCCGCCCGCCGCTCGCCAGGCCCCATCGATGCCACTGGCCGTACCTAGAGCCAGCCAGAACCCGATCATGAGCAGGGCGGCCAGGGCGTTGAAGTAGCTGATGGGGTACTGAAGGCGGGAATGCGCGAAGAAGCGCGTGGGATCGGCCATCGTGCTCAGACGGATCACGATCACCAGGCCTACGATGACTACGGTTCCGATCACCAGTGCCGTCAGGACCCTCATTCCCTTTGAGCCCGTCCAACGGACGGCAGCGAACACGAGGGCTATGGTCACCGCGTAGAAGAGGGTGCGGTTGGTCTCTTCCCACGTGTTGGAGAGGCTGGTGGCCCAAAAGAGGCTTGCTGCCGTCCAGACGGCCTGAGCGGCGAACAGGCCGAGCAGGACCTTCTGGAGACGTCCCACGTGCACCGGGGGAGCGCTCAGAATCACCACTAGGGCCAGCGCGGCCAGCCCGATGACGGAGGCGAGCCATTCGGACGGAGGGTAGGCGCCGCCGCGGAAGGCCAGGTTGAGACACATGGCGCACAGCACGGCGATGACAAAGACGCCTGCAATGACCCCGGCCCGGTTCCGTGCGTGACTCTGGGGCTGTGCGGCACGCCGCCGGCTTCTGCGGGCAGGCGGCGCCTCGGCGGCTGGTGGCATCGCGGCGGGCGGTGCCGGGAGGGCCGGCGGCGCGACGTCGGATCCTGCTCCAGCGCTTGTGAGGTCGTCAGTAAGCACCTTTGCGTGTCACC
Source organism: Actinobacteria bacterium RBG_16_64_13 (assembly GCA_001768675.1). GTDB lineage: Bacteria > Actinomycetota > Thermoleophilia > RBG-16-64-13 > RBG-16-64-13 > RBG-16-64-13. The sequence goes on from MELN01000006.1 coordinate 65,797, forward strand.
ACCACG
>MELN01000006.1:65832-74528 GCA_001768675.1 Actinobacteria bacterium RBG_16_64_13
GATGCCAAAGTCCTGGCTTATGGACCAGTTGTCCAGATAGTAGCGGTCGAGTTTCACCATGTCATCGAAGCCCAGGTGGCTCCGGCCCGATACCTGCCACAAGCCGGTGATACCGGGAAGGGCTCTGAGCCGATAGATGTGCTCTTGCTCGTACTTCTCCACTTCCTCAGGCAACGGGGGTCGTGGCCCCACCATGCTCATGTCGTTCTTGAGGACATTGACCAACTGCGGAAGTTCGTCCAGGCTGTATCGGCGTAGGATCAATCCCACGCGAGTGACCCGGGGATCCTGCCGCATCTTGAACATTCTGCCATCGGCGCCTGCTTGGTTCAGGGACTCGAGATCTCGCTTACGCGCGTCGGCGTCTCTGACCATGGTCCGGAACTTGTACATGCAGAAGTGACGGGCGTTCTTGCCTACCCGCACTTGCTTGTAGATCACGGGAAGACCTGAATCCACCACGACGACCAAGATCACGAGCAGCAATAAGGGAAGAAGCAGAACGAGGGCGGTCACGGCCACACATACGTCCATGGCCCGCTTGAACAGCCGGGCAACGCGGTCGAGGGCATCCACCTCGACGTCGATGACGGGGATCTCGGCGAAGCCGAGCAACTCGGTGGCCCGATAGCTTTGTTCGAATAACGACGGGACGACCTTGAAAGGCACGTGGGCCAGGGAAAGCAGGTTGGCGACCTGGGGCACGAAAGCATGCTCCTCTTGATCCAGGGCGACGACCACCTCGGTGGCTTTCGACGCGCGCAGGATCTCGTCGAGGCGTTGGAGCCCCGTCAAGCTACTGGTGAGGTGGACGATAGGTAGTATCGCACTGGCCGGAATCCTGGCAGGCCTGTCTTTGCCAGGGGAGTCATCCTCCTCTCCATAGGTGACCTGACCGGTGACGGCGACGCCCAGCCAGGGACGGTTGGCCACGAAATCGAGGAAGTCCTTCGCCGCCACGCCTGTTCCTAGCAAGAGTACCTTGCGGACAGCGCGTCCCTGGGCAAACAAGTGACGCTGATAGGCATTCAGCCCAACCCGGGAAGCGATGCCGAGAGCGAAGAAGGTCACGATGAAAGAAACCACGGCCAGCCGGGACGGCGTCGTGAAACCGGTGAAGAAACCCTTGGTCAGATAGCTGAGCAGCGTGGCGGCGGCGGTAGCGACGACCAAGTCCCGCGCCAAACTACCCACATCGGAAAGGGGCGAGATACGCCGGCGGTTGGTGTATTGGCCGGCGCGCACCGACAGACCCAGGGCAGTGACCATGGTCAGCGCGGCCATGACCGCGGTGATGGTCGCCTGCTCGGAGCGGATGTCACGCAACTTGAAGACAGCGTACATGAGGAGCGCCGCGAGGCAGATCGAGACCAGATCGGAGATCAGCAGAAGGTGGCGTGGCTGCACCCGGAGACTTCCGCGGGCCTCGTCAGGGCGTGTCGATACCCTCTCCGCGATGGATTCCATGACCCTATACTTCTCCCGCGCGTCTTTCGCCACGATCGCGCCTCGTGTGCCGGGTGTCTTGAACAATATGATGCGAACGGACGGCGGTCAAACCGGTGGCCCCTCCGAGTAAGGCGGCCATTGGTAGGGCCGCTCATGGAAGCCTTGTGGGCAGGTCAGCTCGGACACGTGCTTGATTACCCTGGCCGGGTTACCGACAGCCACGGCGCCCGCGGGTATGTCGTCTACAACGACCGATCCGGCGCCGATGAGGGCGTTCTCGCCTATCTCCACGCCGGGCAAGATGGTGGTGTTCGCGCCGATGCGGGCCAGCCGGCGCACCACCGGCCCGCCTTTGCAGTCCTTGTAGCTGGGGCAGTTCATGGGATGAGGGTCGTCGGTGAAGACCACGTTGGGGCCGACGAACACGTCGTCCTCGATGGTCACCATCTCGAGGAAGCAGCCCGAGTGGATGCGGACCCGATTGCCGATACGGTTGCCGAACTCGAGCACCGAGTTGGTGCCCACCGAGACGTCGTCGCCCAGCACGTTGTCTTCGCGGATGGAGGCCCCCTGGCCCGTCTGCAGCCGGTCGCCGATCACGTTGCCGGCATAGATGGTGGTGAAGGGCCGGACCGTCGCCCGGCAACCGATCTTGAGGGGCAGTTCGCCTTCGACGGCCCCGCGAGGCGCCTTGCCGACGATACAGGGCGACTGTAGGTCGGCGTCCGGGCCGATCTGGACCCCGACGGCGACGTGAACTCCGGCGGGCCAGGCGGCTCCGGTCGGGCCGGCCGCTGCGCTGCCGACGCCAGCGGCCACGGGAGGGCCGCCTTCCACGTCTCCGGCGTCCGCCGGCCAGCCGGCCAACACGTCACCAGTGCTCACGAGCCGGTGGTCCCCGTGTCGATGGTCTGAATGCACCCCTGGTGGTGCAGCGAGTAGTCGGCGGCCTCGAGTGAGGCGACAACAGCCAAGCCCGCCAGGCCGTCGGTGATGGGACGGGCTCCGGTGTCGAGACACTCGAGGAAGTGCGTGGCTTCGATCAGCAGCGGTTCGGTACCGGCGATCTTGGGCGATACGATATCGCCCGTCCGGTAGGAGAGCTGATACTCCCCGAAGGTCTCCGGGTCCTTGAAATCCACTCCGTGGTCGAACAGCTTGACCTTCTCCACGCTCTCGGTGTCGTCGTAGAGGAGCATCTTCTTGCTGCCCACCACGATCGTGCGGCGCAGCTTCACTGGAGAGAGCCAGGCCACCTGCAGCTCGGCCAGCACGCCCGACGGGAAGCGCAGGTTGATGAAGGCCACGTCGGGAATGCCCGGGTTGATACAGGCCCGCCCGGCCACCGAGACGCTGTTGGGAGTCTCGTCCAGCCAGTAGTGGAGTATGGAGAGGTCGTGGGGCGCAAGGTCCCAGACTACGCTCACGTCCTTCTGATGGAGACCCAGGTTGACGCGGGAGGAGGTGACGAACAGGATCTCGCCCAACTCGCCCGAGTCGATGATGGACTTGACCTTACGCACCGGCGGACTGAAGACGAAGGTGTGCCCGACCATCAGCGTGAGCCGGCGCTCTCGGGCCAGGTTCACCAGCTCGACCGCGTCGGCCGTGCTACCGGTCATGGGCTTTTCCACGAAAACGTGCTTGCCTGCCAGCAGCGCCTCTTTCGCGAGCGGGAAGTGGGTGGAGATGGGGGTGGCCAGCACCACCGCGTCCACGTCCTTGTCGCCGAGCACCTCGTTGTAGTCGGTGGTGCCGGCGACCGCCGGATAACGGCTGCGTGCCTTGGCCAGGGCCTCGGGCCGGCTGTCGCAGACCCACTGGACCCAGGCTCCCGGGAGCTCGATGTAGTTGCGGAGGAGGTTGGGGCCCCAGTATCCGTACCCGACCAGCGCCACCTTCTTCACGGCGCCACCGCCCTGGCCAGTTGCTCAGCCACGTAGGCGGTCTGCTCCGGCGTGATCTCGGGGAACATGGGCAGGGATAGGATTCGTTCCGCCAGCCGCTCGGCTACTGGGAACGCGCCCAGTTTGTAACCCAGGTGGGCGTAAGCGGCATGCAGGTGGATGGGCACCGGGTAATGGATGCCGGTATCGACGCCCGCTTCACCGAGTCTCGTCCTCACCCCGTCTCGATCGTCAACCTGCACCACGTAGAGGTGGTAGACCGCTTCCACGTCGGGACGCTCGCTGATCGGCGTGACACCGGCCATGCCCGCGAGGGCCTGGTCGTAGCGCTTGGCCGCTGCGCGGCGCCCGCGGTTCCACTCGGCCAGATGGGCCAGCTTGATCTGCAAGAACGCGGCCTGCAGGTTGTCGAGCCTGAAGCAGTAGCCCACCACGGTGTGGTTGGACTTGGTCTTCTCGCCATGGTTGCGGAGCACGCGCGCGGTCTCGGCCATTTCGGCGTCGGCGGTAGTGACCGCGCCCCCGTCGCCCAGGGCCCCGAGATTCTTGCCTGGATAGAAGCTGAAGGCGGCGATGGCTCCCAGCGAACCCGTGGGCCGGCCTCTGTGGGTGGCGCCGTGGGCTTGGCAGGCGTCTTCGATGACCACGAGGCCGTGCTTCTTCGCCACCGCGTCGATCGCGTCCATGTCGACCGGCTGGCCGAACAGGTGGACGGGGACCACGGCCTTGGTGCGGCTGGTGACGGCAGCTTCGACGGCTGCCGGGTCGATGTTGGCCGTGTCGGGCAGAACGTCGACCACCACGGGCTTCCCACCCACGTGGGTCACCGCTTCCGTCGTGGCCATGAAGGTGTTGGCCGGCAAAATGACCTCGTCGCCCGGGCCGATGCCCGCCGCCTTGTAGGCCAGGATGAGCGCGTCGGTGCCCGAGCTCACGCCCACGGCGTGCGGACAGGCGCAGAACTGGGCGAAGGCGGCCTCGAAGTCGCGCAGCTCGGCGCCCATGACGTACGCAGCTCGGTCCACGACGGACGCGAGCGCCGCCTGATACTCAGGAAGCAGCTCGTGCCCCTGAGTCTTCAGATCAACGAACGGTACGTGCACCACGGCGACCTCCGCGAGTCAGGCAACGACTACCACCACCCCCCGATGAACCCCGCCAACAACTTTCACCGCACGAGCGCCGTTTCCTGTGCACGTGTAGATTACTCCAAGGCTGTCGGACGCGTTGCGGACCGCGTACAGGGACCGGTCACGGCGCCGTGGGCAGCAACTCCTCGCCCAGGTCCTTGCCGCTGATGCCGTAGCTGATGATCATGCGGTCGGTGATCCACTCTACCGGGCAGCGGTCGTCGGTCCAGTAAGCCACCAGGGGTTGCACTCGGGTCCAGTCTCCGGTCATGAGCTCTGTGAGGGGCAGGAGGTCTTTCGAAGCCAGCTTGCCCCGCTCGGCGTAAACGGATAGTTCAAGATCTTGCCCGAATCCCAAAACCAATTGGTTGAAGTGGAAGGCGGGCCAATCCATGACCAGAGGGCACTGGGTGGCCAGGGTGCCGGCGATGGAGCGCGGCAGCCGGTCGTCGCCCGGAACCGTGGAGACGTTTAGAGCGATGATCCCGTCGGGCTTCAACTTCTGACGGCAGAGGGCGAAGAAGTCGGCCGTGGCCAGGTAGAAGGGCACGTAGGGTTGGCGGTAGGCATCGATGAAGATGAGGTCGTAGGTGGCGTCGTCCGCGGCCTGAAGAAAGGGCCGGGCGTCGGCGGTCACCACGTTGAGGCGGGGATTGTCCCCGAGGCCGAAGTAGCGGGCGGCGACCTTGCTGACCTGCGGGTCGATCTCCACTCCATCGATGTTGGCGTCGGGGTAGTACACGCCGAAGGAGCGGGCCGTGGTCCCGGCGGCGTTGCCCAGGATGGCGATGCGCTCGGCCGGCCGGTCGAGAAGCGGGGGCACGGCCAGGAACATGTCCCACTCTCCGCCGGTGAGCACCGTGTGCTCCCGCCAGATGGAGTGGATGGCGAAGCCCTCGTTGAGGTAGAGGAGGCGCTTGTCGTCTCGCTGCACCACCTGGACGAACTGATAGCGCGATTCCTTCTCGTAGATGAGCCCGGCGGTAGCCTTGACCGCGCCCGGGGGAATGGCGATGAGGGCGGCGAGCACCACGGCGACGATCAGCCAGCGGACCCCGAGTAGGAGTGCGGCGGCGGCCGCGATGAGCGCCGCCACGCCGAGCAGGGTGCGCTGAGTGCCGAACAGGGGGATGGTCACCAGGGGAGGCAGGAAGGTCCCCAGCAGGCTCCCCGCGGTGGAGAGCGCGAAGATCCGTCCTGCCGTGGAGCCGGCTTTCGTCATCTCTCGTATGCCGATGCGGATGGCGAACGGTGTCACCATGCCCAGGAGCAGGACCGAGGGGACAAAAAGGACCACGCAGGCGAAGAAGGAGCCGAGCACCGCGCCGGTGGAGACCGAATCGATGCCGTTGATGGTCACGTTGAGAAAGGGCCGGGCCGCGAAGGGCACGGCCGCGGTGATGATGGCGCCTGCCAGCACGATGAGCCCGAGGACGCGCGGCCGGGGGTGCCTGTCTGCCAGCTTGCCCCCCAGAACGTAGCCCAGCGACAGTGCGATGAGGATGAGGCCGATGATGTTGGCCCAGATCATGGTGGACGAGCCAAAGTAGGGAGCGAGCAGCCGGGAGGCGCACATCTCGGTGGCCATGCTGCCGATGCCGGCGAAGAAGATCAGGCCTCCCAGGGCGCCGCGGCGGAGGGCGGGGGGCGGACCGGCGTCGAACGCGGGCCCGGCGTCCTGCGCGGCCGGGATGGCCCCCACCGGTGCGTCGCCCATTTTGACAGCCAGCATCACGATATCCGCCCCTCCCTCGGGTCGAGGACGGGACTACAGTACCATCTCGCCCGACTGCACCCCGAGAAGGCGAAGGACTGAGCGCCCGCGATGTTGGTGCTGTATATTCAGTTATCATCGATCTCCGCCACGGGCACGCTGCAATGAACCACGAAGCCCCAACAAACCAGTTTCCATTTGTGTCCACTCCGCTTGCGAGAGGCGAGCTGACTCAAGCATGAGGGTCTTGGTCATTGGAGGAAACGGCTTCGTCGGGTCGCATGTCCAGGATGCTCTTCTGCCCAAGGGACACAGTGTCCGCGTCTTAGACAGGGTACCGGAGAGGTACCGCGCCCCCTTGCCCGGCGTGGACAACCGCACCGGTTCTTGCGCCGATCCTTCCGTCTTGGCGGAGGCCATGGCAGGGGTCGATGCGGTCATGTACCTTGCCGCCACCAGCGTTCCATCGACCTCGAGCGTGGACGTGGCGTCGGATGTTGAGTCGAATCTCCTCCCTATGGTGAACACCCTGGATGCCATGGTGCGCGCCGGTGTCGAGCGGATCGTGTTCCTGTCTTCGGGGGGCACGGTCTACGGGGTGACCGAGCAAAGCCTCGTGTCGGAGAACGCCCCCACCGATCCCATCTGCTCGTACGGTGTGGTGAAGTTGGCCTCGGAAAAATACCTTGGAATGTATCGACATCTGTACGGAATCCGCCCGGCGATCCTCAGACCGTCAAACGTCTTCGGGCCTCGCGAAGGTCACACGGGTGTCCAAGGCTTCATTGGCACCGCCTTGATGCGCGTCCTCAGGGGCGAACCCATCGAAATCTGGGGTGACGGCAGCGTGGTGCGCGACTATCTGTACGTTGACGACCTGGCTCGCGCCATGCTTCTCGCGGTTGAGGCATCAGTGATCGGCCCCGTGAACATCGGATCTGGTGAGGGTAGGAGCCTGCTACAAGTCATCGAGACTCTGTCAGCCGTGACCGGCGGGAAGCCCGAAGTCCGGTTTCTTGGCCCTAGGGCGTTTGATGTCCCACGTCTTGCGCTCGCCATCGACCGGGCGAGGGATGTCCTGGGTTGGGTCCCGGCTGTACGCTTCGCCGACGGAGTCGCCAAGTACTGGCAGTGGCTTTGCCGCCACGTCGTCTAGGCCAGGGAGACTCCGATGAGGGTACTGCTGGTTCACAAGTTCTTTCGTATGGTTGGCGGGGCCGAGGTCTTCTTCTTCGAAACCGGGAGGTTGCTGCGCGAATCCGGACACGAGGTTGCGTACCTGTCGACTCAACATCCGGGTAATGAAAGCAGCGATTTCGGTCGCCATTTCGTGAAGACGTACGACTTCGCGTCCCCGCGCCCTTACGAGCGAGCGCGGGCTCTTGCGACGGCGATGTATTCGCGGCAGGCCAAACGATCAATGCTTCGGCTGATCGATGAGTTCCGTCCCGATGTCGTGCACCTTTTTGGCATCTTCACGCAATTGTCGACGTCCACTGTTGACGCCTGCAATCTCGCGCGCGTCCCGGTGGTCATGTCGTGCAACGACTACAAGCACATCTGTCCAAACTACAAGCTCTACCACCACAAGAGGCTATGTGAGGAGTGCAGGAACGGCCGTTTCTACAGGGCTCCGTTCAACCGGTGCTGCCACGACTCACTGGCATACAGTGCGGCGTCGATGTTCGAGGCCTATTCGGAGCGGTTTCGGGGCCCCCTTGCGGGCAAAGTGGACATGTTTCTCTTCGCCAGTGAGTTCATGGCCGAGACGACCTCGCGATTCTGGGGTGAAGGGACCTTCAAATGGCGCATCTTGCGGAACCCGTTCGCGCCACGTTTGGCGCCGGAACCCGTGGACGGGGAGTACGTTCTCTACTTTGGCCGTTTGATCGAGGAGAAGGGCGTTGACCAGCTCTTGAACGCGGCTGGGATGCTGCCGCGGATCAAGGTGCGGATCGTCGGCGATGGTCCTTGTGATGAAGCTCTGAGATCTCAGGCCGCTGCCGCGGGTCTTTCCAACGTGGAGTTCTGCGGGCCGCTCTGGGGTGCGGCTATGGAAGAAGCGCTTGCGCGGGCACGTGTAGTCGTGGTCCCGTCCATGTGGCACGAGAACTCTCCCTATACGATCCTTCAGGCATTCGCGGCGGGGAAGCCCGTTATTGGCTCCGATCGAGGCGGGATTCCGGAGATGATCGACCATGGAACGCGTGGACTCGTCTATGCGGCCGAAAGCCCTGTGATGCTGGCCGAAGCGCTGACGCGGCTCTGGTCGGACCCAACTCTGTGCCGGCGTATGGGGCGCGCCGCGCAGGAGTACGTGGCAAGCGAGTACGGGGCGGACAATTTTATGAGGTCCCTGATGGCTGCGTACGAGACCGTGCTGGCGTAACCGCAGCCCCCTGTTTTGCTTATGTTGCCCGAGGGGCTCCGTGGCGACGCCTCATCGACAGCGCCAGGTGGTAGATGTCCTGGGTCTGTTGGGCCACCTCGCGCCAG
>MELN01000006.1:74650-77382 GCA_001768675.1 Actinobacteria bacterium RBG_16_64_13
CTCTCTCCGAGGACTTCGACATTGGGGGGAATGTCACTTGCGAGCACGGGAACCCCGTAGGCCAAGGCCTCAAGCAAGACGATGGGGAGGCCCTCGAGATCAGAGGGCAAGACGAACAGGGCCGCGTGGCGGAAGAGTGCAGCCAACCTCGCCCCGTATTGGTATCCGGTGAACACGACGTCGGTGGTCGCCTTCTCCCGCAGGCTCGCTACGTAGTCGTTGGTGTTGCTGCTGTCTCCAGCGATCACCAACGGTAGCGCTGTCTTGCCGAGCGAATGCGCCGCAATCAGATAGTGGGCGCCCTTCTCAGGAACAAGGCGGCCTGCAAAAAGTAGGTAGTGCCCATCGAGCAGACCGAATTCATCGAGAACAGCGATATCGTCTCCGGCATCGATCTTGACACCGTTCGGCACGTACTTCACGTCGCGCCCGGTCTTTTCGCGGTAGGAGCGCGCCAGCGACTCAGATACCGAGATGGTCGCGTGCGGCACACGGAGCGCCATCCATTCGGCCAGACGCAGAGTTGTTGAAGCGACGAAGCCCCACTTTTGGCGACGCCAATCCTGCCCGTGGATGGTCGCCACGACTGCTCGTCCGCGCAAGCGGGAGAGGGGACTGGCCAGGCACGGTCCGGCCGCGTGATAGTGAACGACGTCGTACCCGCCCCTCCAGCAGGCAAATGACGCGATCACACTGTGCACGATGGCGTCGAGATGCTTGGTGCGTATGGTGGGCAGACTCGCTAGGCGCATGCCCCGGAGCTCGCGCGCGCTCGGATCGGTGTAGTTGGGGCGAGTGAAGACCGTCACTTCGTGACCAAGTTCGACGAGGCGAGCGCCCAGCTCCTCCACGTGACGCTCAACACCGCCGTGGGTCGCGGGGACGCCTTTCTGTCCGATCATCGCGATCTTCATGCAGCAGTCGACCGTGATTTCCGCCGGGTCAATTTCGCCTTGAGTACCCAGGTTGCCGGCACCCTCAGGTGCTTCTTCATGGCCGGCGAGACCGAGCCGATCATCCAGCAGTTCGCCGTGCAGTCCCGCACCTCGGCTCTCACGCGCTGCGCCTGCTCGCTCGTCCAGATCTCGGCGAACGATTGTTCCTTCAACGACCCCATGACGGCTTCCATGCCGTTGCAGGGCATCACCCGGCCGGTCGGGTCGACGAAGAACACGTCGGTGCCCATACCGCACGGCAGAAGCCTCTCTCCGCCGCGGACGTAGTTCGCCAGTCCGAGGTTGAACCAGGCCCGGAACCAGTTCTTCGGCCTGCGGGTCTTCAGGAGCCTGCGGGCCAGTTCTTCCAGACTGCCCGCCGCCCGCTCCTTCTGTTCGATCGTGTTGTCCAGCTTATGGAAATAGAAGGAGTTGTGCACTGCGGCGGTGGCGAACTCCAGGCCCATGGCGTCGGCCAGTTCGTAGAGCTCGAGCAGATCGTCCGCGTTGCGATCGGAGAGGGTGATCCCGAAGCCGATGTCTTTGACGCCCAGGGCGCGCAGCCGCAGGAGCGTCCGCAGCCCGTGGTCGAAGCCGTCGGGGAGCCCTCGCAGCTCGTCGTTCGCCGCCGGCAGACCTTCGATGCTCACCCGAAACCCCAGTTCGGGATGACGCTTGGCCAGGGCCACGATCTGCTCGCTTAGATACCCGTTCGTGGAGATGACGATCCGTTCGGCCTTGGTCTGAAGGACCTGCACGATCTCCTCCAGATCGTCCCGCAAGAACGGCTCTCCGCCGGTGATGTTCGCGAACTCGAGCGGGGGCAGACTGCGGAGATCCTCGGGCTTGAGTTCCTGCTCGGGTTGGGTGGGATGCTGCCACGTGTTGCACATGTGGCACCTGGCGTTACAGCGATAGGTAACCGCGATGAGGGCTTCCACCGTCCACCTTCCGGGAGTGGGCTTGACAAGGCAGATGATACCGCCTGGCTTCGGATCTGCCCGGAGAGCCATCATGCGCCGCTCATGCAGGCTGCCGGCTGAAGGCGATACGAGCGTTTCTGGGCCTCGAAATGCAGGAAAGGGCCACGACGCGCGGAAAGGCTCAGGAGAGGGGCATCAGCTAACGTGGCAGGCCCTTGCGCCGCCTTACGGGAGTTCTACGAGGGAATCGCTGACGCGCCGCCCCGGGAGGAGCATCACGACATCTGACAGGCACGTAGCTCGGCCGGCTGCCCTGGCATCCGCGTCTCTCGAGACCGCCGGATATCGGTTGCTGGGGGATCGTAGAGTGAGATTCCTGGGGTTCGACCTGGCTCGCTCCCTTGCGGTTGCGTTGTTGCTGACCGCTCACGTTGGGCAGGCCGTGGACAGTCCATTCGGGGGCTTTTTCGGTATCCCCGGCTTCTACCGGGTCTCTCTTGGCGGTGTGGCCGTAACAGTATTTCTAGTCGTATCGGGGGCGGTTCTACAACTACGACACGGTAAGACTGCTATCCACTATCGTCAGTTCATCACTAGACGCGTTCTTCGTATCTATCCAGTTTACTATCTTGCTCTGCTTATTGGCGTATGCTTATATGCCATTGAATCATATATTGATACCGGTAGCGCATTCGCTGGTTTTTCACAACTACATATTAGCGACATCGTGTTGAGCATAACGGGTCTCTACTCCTTCACGGGAGGATGGGGCGGCCCATTTGTTGAGACCAGCTGGTTTGTTGCGCTGATCATGACCATGTACGCGGCCTTCCCGTTATTGTCGAGCTGTATCAAGAAACGGCCGTTCAGTTCA
>MELN01000006.1:77390-82640 GCA_001768675.1 Actinobacteria bacterium RBG_16_64_13
ATTGTCAGCACCGTGTCACGACTGCTGCTGGGTAAGTTCGGGATTCTTCCGCAGCGGCCCTTGGACTGGTTCCCGCTCTGTCGGATCTTTGAGTTCTCGCTGGGGATATGGTTAGGCACCGTGTTGCCGAAGTGGACCTATGACTTTGGTCGGGGATGGGGCCCGGCACGTACTGCCGTGCTGTTCGTGGGCGCACTGTCGTTCCCGCTCTTTCTGGTTCACTATCCGTTGCTCCGTGTGGTCCGCTATCTGGACGACTACGGGGTAGACCGGCCGACGGCCATCGGTTGTTTTCTTGTCTTTGCGCTGCTCATGAGCTGGATCGTACTTGTGATCGACAGAAGAATCCCGCGAGCGCGTATTCTCGGGGGGCGCAGAGAGCAGCGACATCGAATCACCGGCCACCCGCATACGAAGACGCGCTAGCCTCGGCGGCGGCGCCAGAAGTGCGTGTGCGGCGCCTTCCGGGGGCGACGCCTCTTCGGCTCGATCGCCTGCTCAAACGCGGCGATTATGTCTGCAACTAGAGCAAGGCCGAGATCGGACGCGAGGGGCTTCCGTTGTTCACCTATCCTTGATCTGGCGCAGGCTGCAGGCTCTATCGATAACCTCCAGCCATCTGGCGGCAACCACCGGATAGTCCATGTTTGCCGCGGCGAAATCGCCGACCGCCTTCCCCAGGCGACCGACTCGGTCGGGATCCTCGACCAAAACCCGTAGCTGGTCGAGGATGGCCTCGGGGGACGAGGGCGGTACGAACAGGGCGGTCTCCCCATGCCGGAGAGGTACCAGTTTGGTGTTCGAGCCAAGCCCCGCGATGATGGCTTTGCCGGCCGCCATGGTCTCCGCGACGGCCGTCGGGAACGCGCCAGGGTTCGTCAGGTCCGGGAAGACGACGATGTCGAGAGCTGCCAGAACCTCGGGAATGTCCGAATTGGGGATCATCCCGGTGACCTGCGTATTGGGGAGCTCATAGTCTTTCCCCGCCTCGGTAGATGTAAGCGTGCCACCGACGAACACGAACCGCAGGTCCGAGAGACCATGGTCGTTCATGGCGACCCGGGCGGCCTCGAGTAGGGAGGCGCTGCCCTTGTAGCGGGCGAGACGGCCGAGGTACCCAACGGCCACGTGGTTGTCCTTGAGCCCCAGACGAAGTCGCCCTTGTTCCCGACGATCTTCCGTATTTCGGAAGCGACCGACATCCACGGGCTTCGGGATAACGTGGATACGCTGCGGGGGGTAATCGTACTTGTCGACAAAGCGGCGGGCTCCCCCGGCGTTGAAGGTGATGATGCCCGCGATATCGCTGAAAACGGATGACTCCCAGAGCGCCATCACTCGGTGCTTCGACCCGATGGGTATGACGTCGCCGGGGTCATAGTAGACGACGGGAATCCCGAGCCTTTTGGCCACAGAGTAGGTCTGGTAGCTCCTGGGGGTCAGCCACGAGAACGCGTTCTCGATGATCACATCGGGGGCCCATTCCCGCAGCTCGCGCGTGTAGGTGGGCATGAACGAAACGATCCCCCCACTCTCCTTGCGGGCGAACCGGACGGCCCGAGAGGGGAGAAGCTTGATCTCCATCCTGTCCGGGACCTCCGGAAGAGCTACCTCTGCCAACCTGGTCGCCTTGAGCAGGTCCCTGTCGTTGGGACTCAGATGGTCGGGCGCGAAGGAGGCGAACTGCAGATCGCCGCGCAGCTTCACCATCTCTATCCCCATGCGGAGATCCTTGTCCCCGCGATAGAGCTCCAGGAACTCATGTGAGTCTGCTATCCGCGTGATCGACTACTCCCCATCCGCGCCGGCCGGCTGGTATTTACGCGGCCGCTTGCACCGCCGAGCATCCTCGAAAGCGGCGAGCGTCCGCGCGACAAGCGCCTCGACGGAGAACTCCTCGCGCACTCGGCGCGCGCCACATTCTCCCATCTGCTGAGCGATGGTGGGGTGCGCTGCCAGGTCGGAGAGCCTCCCCACCAGCCTTTCGGCGTCCCGTCCCGGTACGACGAACCCGGTAGTCCCCTCCTGGACCAACTCGGCATTGCCGCCAGAATCGCTGCAAACGACCGGAATTCCCGCGGCCATGTACTCAAGGATAGAGTTGGAGCACCCCTCAGCGTGGCGACGGGGGTTTGTGAGGAGAACCCCGATGTCGGCGGTTGACAGCAAGGGCGCCACCTCCGTCATTTCTGGGACAAACTCAAGCGACCCTTCGGCGACGAGATCGCTCCCTTCGCTCATGAGCCGTGGACGCTCCGGCCCATCACCCACTGCCAGGAACCGCCATTTGCCGCGGTCTCTCTCCGCCATCAGCCGGACCACGGCCAAGTACAGGTCCCAGTCTTTCATCTGGTGCATGCGCGCAGCCATGACGACTATGATCGGCGACCCCGACAAAGGCGCACGACTCCGGGGAACGAGTCTTGACCGGTCGAATCCATTGGGAATGACCCGGCCCTTCGACGATCGGAGCCGCAATGTCGCAAGGCCTGCGGCACTGTTGGCGATAACGATGTCGCTGAACCGAAGTCCCAGCTTGGCCTTGTGGTAGTTGTCCCTTCGTATCGAAGCCCCGCGCATGCGGGAATCCACCAGAGGGATCCCCAGCGCTGCACAAGCTGGACCGGCGGCTACGGGCGCCATCCAGCCCTGTGTATATACCAGGTCGGGTTTGGAAGCGTGCAGATGCCGCCACAGCTTGAGGGCCGGTGTGGCGTCGAAGCGCCACAGGCGCTCCGAAACCGTGACGGGAATGCCGGCTTCCCTGAGCGGCTCTGCCCATACCCCCGGCGTCAGTGACCAGATCTGAGGCTGCCACTCGGGAGGAAGGTTCATGGCCAGCAAGGCCAGCTGCCTTTCCGCGCCTCCGTTGCTCAGCGAATCGACGACGAGCAGAACCCGATGTGCGGACTCAGGCCTCTCAGCCTCGCTCGCGACCACGGCTCCGTAGGCCGGTCCATCGGTATGGTCGTGTCTCAAACGGTCTTCGCGAATACCGTTGTAGCTATCCACAGCAAGAACCTGCCATTGGTCCGTGTTGCTGAGCCGTCTTCCGAGGAGCATGTCAGATACCATAGCAGTTGTCGTCCCATGTGCTCAATCTGGAGAGCGGAGCGGCGGAGATAGAGGTCGGCGGAGTTGTTATGCTGGTCGCAGAGAGCGAGGGTGGCAGACCAACGGTAGCGAGAGTCAAGATACTGTGATGGGCCCTATACGACAGGTTGGGGAGAGACCGGCCGACGCGCGGAGGCGCGCGAAGCAAGACTACGAATGCGTTCATCCGCAGAAGGTCCGTCGTCTCCTTGAGTTGCCTATGGTCTCGAACATGCCCGAATGGCGCCTGCTGGACGTGGGGTGCGGCTATCACTACCCTCAGGTTGCCCTCTTTGAAGGGAAGGTCGGACTCATCTGCGGTGTCGATATCGAGCAGGTATTCTTTCGGGACGGTTGGCTGCGGACTGTGGTCCAAAGGTCCCGCGAGCACGGCCTACTGAGGGGGGCCAAACGAGGCACCCAAACATACCTGTACTACGTCGAGTACTACAGGCACCTCCGGCGTCTGGCCGGAATCGAGGAGGGGCGGCATTCCCACTACGCACTCTCCAGCTACGATGGTGGGCGGTTCCCGTATCCTGACGGCTCCTTTGACGTGGTCACCTCGAACGCCGTGCTCGAGCACGTTCTGAATCTAGAGGGCTTTGTTTCGGAATGTCACCGAGTACTCGCTCCTGGCGGCTGTGTGGACATGTGGTGGCACAACTTCTACTGCCCCTCGGGCAGCCATCTGCCCCGCCAGGTTCGCGAGCGCAGCCCCTGGGGGCATGTGACCGGGGACGTGGTCGTGAAGATGAAGGACCTCAATCGCAAGAAGCCAAAGGAAATTGAAGAGGCCTTTGGCCGTCAGTTCAGAATCGTTCGTCTCTTCCGCTCCGATGCGATGCACCGGCAGTTTGGCGATCCCGGGTTCACGTCAGAGGCAGCGGAACGTCTTGACCATGATTGGCGTGACAGACTTGATGACCTGCCGGATGACCTCTTGACGACAACGGGCTATGTGATCCAGGCTCAGAAGTCTCCGCCGGTCACCGGTGCGCTCCATGACGACTAGCACGCTGCATGTAGTCTTTCTCACCTTCTCCACAGGGTTTCCCCACGGGATGGCGGCGACATATCGCATCAAGCTTCTTGCCAAGGCGCTGGATGAGGCGGGAGTGCAAAGTGGCGTGCTGTGCACACGCGCGATCGACCGTCCGGGATCGCCTCGGAACAACGCTGCGCGGGGTGTGGATTCGGGCATCTGGTTCGAGTACACACCTGGGAGTTCCCTACGCAGCACGACATTCGTCGGCCGCAGATGGTCGGCCGCACGGGGGTTCGTCGTAGCGCTGCGCCGACTCCGGACGCTCAGACGGCAGGGGAGGCTCGACTGCGTCTATGTGTACGGATACGCGTCCAACTGGAACTTCAGGTCCTGGGCCCTCGCACACCTCACGAGGCTGATGCGAATCCCGCTCGTCACCGACGTCGTCGAATTGCCCTGGGGTTTGAAGGAGAAGCCGAGCCTGGTGGAGTCGCGCACCTCTTCCCTCGCGCCCTTTAGCGGCGCCGTCTCCATATCCGAGAAGCTCGAGATATGGGCAAAAGGCGAGTGTTCCAGGACAAACAAGCCGTACATCGGGCTCAGAGTCCCCGCGCTGGTGGATACGCGAGAGTTCCCGGCCACGGTGCCGGTCCTCGCCGAGCTCCAAGTGCTCCTTTCTATCGCGCCGGAGTACGTGGAATCAGTCCGTTTTGTTCGGAAAGCCATGGAAAGCGTGTGGCTCGCTCACCCAGACTGTCGCCTCGTGGTCACCGGGATAGACCGCGCGGATCCTCATTCTGCCCCGATCCTCGCGGCCGGTGTGCTCGATGGCGACCCAAGAGTCGTCGTCGCCGGTTATCTGTCGAGGGCAGACCTCGCGGCGGCATACCAGCGGTCATTCGCGCTCCTGGCCCCGCTCTTCGGCGATCCCCGGTCGGAAGCGCGCTTCCCGACCAAGATCGCCGAGTATCTGGCGGCCGGCCGCCCGGTGGTTACATCCAAAGTGGGCGAGATCGGGCGGATCCTCCGCCATGGTGTGACGGCCATGTTGGCGGAGCCGGGCGACGCGGAATCATTTGCGGAATGCATCCGATCGATCCTCGCCGACGGTGAGCTGGCGGCGCGCGTAGCCTCCGAAGGTCGATCTCTTGCCCAACGGGAGTTTGACT
>MELN01000006.1:82764-82974 GCA_001768675.1 Actinobacteria bacterium RBG_16_64_13
ACATCTGCGCAACGCCGGCGCCGACGCCTGTCCCAGCACGCCGCGGGAAGCGCGAACCAGGCTTGCACGGCGGCGATCTCGGGCGCTTGCTTCTGCGACCGCCCGCGCGACGACCATCTTCGCCTCGTCGTTATAGCCGCCGTCCTGTCGCCCAAGTCGATGGTCATGTCTCCTCTGCCCGCCGAGAGGGCAACCGACGTGGCAAAGGGT
>MELN01000006.1:83011-83303 GCA_001768675.1 Actinobacteria bacterium RBG_16_64_13
GCGGCATACCGCAGAGTCGCATCCAGACCCTCCACGGCATCCCACAGCGACCTTCGCCAAAACGTTGACTCCTGTTGAATCTGCCAAGCTCCCGACAGAAGGTCATAGCGGTTCCTGTAATGGACGTATGCCGACCGAACGCCGCCATCTTCGGCTAGAACCGTCGGCATCCCGGTGATCCAATCGATCTGGGGGAACGCCTCGAACACCTCAGCGACCACCTTCAGAGTCCACGGGTAGTAGATATCTGAGCTGTTGAGCCACCCCATCACCTCACCCGTCGTCTCGGCAA
>MELN01000006.1:83422-83658 GCA_001768675.1 Actinobacteria bacterium RBG_16_64_13
ACGTATTCGAGTCTCTCGTAGCGCTGAGCGAGCACCGACTGCAGTGTCTGTTCGAGGTACGCTGCCTGGTTGAACGACGGCGTCACAATGGAGATCAGCGGCTGTGTCATTCCCCTGGTCCTACCTTTCGCCGCCGGCCTGGTGTATTCCCGGCACGCGCCAAGGCGCGTCTTTGGCGAGCCGTGCCAGCTGATCCCGGCGCTGCTCCTCCGTGGCGTACTGGTGGACGCGACGGA
>MELN01000007.1:0-5628 GCA_001768675.1 Actinobacteria bacterium RBG_16_64_13
CGACATCATGCGCGAGTTGGAAGGCATCTCCGACTACGTGATACTGGATGGGCCGCCCATGCTGATCTCGTCGGACTCTTTGAGTCTCGCCCAGTGCGTGGACGCAGTCGTTCTCGCCAGCATGCTCGGCAAGGAGACCGCCGCCGAGGCCCTTCAAGTGAGGCAGTTGATCGTCCGGGCGGAGATCGCCGCCCTCGGGATCGTGATATGCGACGCCAAACCGCAGACACACGATGGATACCACTACTATTACCGCCCGAACGCGGATGAAGAGGCGCGGGTCCGACAGGACTCGTGAGCGGGACCGGCCCATTGGACGGCGCCCTCTCACCCCGGGACAGCTTGCGTGATCCACTGAGCACGCCCGCCCGAAGTCCTCGAGTGACGATCGGCATTTCAGTCTACAACGCGGCCGAGACCTTGCCCCTTACCCTGCGTTCCGTCTTCTGCCAGACATTCGCCGACTGGGAATTGCTTCTGGTTGACGACGGGTCCACCGACGAATCGGTCGAGATCATGCGCTCCGTCAAGGACGCGCGGGTGCGAGTCTTCGTAGACGGCGAACACAAGACCACGGCCCCACGGGCGAACGAGATCGACCTTCTCGCCAGAGGCTCTCTGGTCGCCCGGATGGACGCTGACGATATCATGCATCCCGATCGCCTGAAGAAGCAGGTCGACTACCTGCAGGCCCATCCCGAGGTTGACGTGGTGGGAACCGCCATGTACTCCATCAATCCCGCACAACAGATACAGGGGTGGCGAAGCATCAATCAGCGGCCTGCTTCCGAATTCGCTGCGGGGATGCGAGTCCCGGTGATCCATGGAACGGTCGTAGCCCGAACGGCCTGGTTCATCCGCAATCGCTATGACGAATCGGCCTATGCGAGGCGATGTGAAGATGCCGAGCTCTGGTTCAGGACATACGGCACGAGTGTCGTCCGCTCGCTTTCGGAGCCGCTTCTCTTTGTCACTGAGGATGTCCGAAACACCATGAGGAAGCTCCGTTCCTCCAATAAGGGAAGGCTGAAGATCATGTTCCTCGGTAAAGGGGAGGTGCGGAAGAAGCAGCTATCGGTACGCCTGGCTCTGGCTGCCGCCATATGCCTGAAGATGGCCTTTTACGAATTGTGCTGGGCCGTCGGCGCGCGCCAGTATCTCATTGACAGACGAAACCAGAGGCTCGATACCGCTCAGGCGGCAGCGGCCGCGCATACCTTGGAGGAGGTCCTCCGGTGCCCGGTCCCTGGCCTTGATCCGGCGGCACGGTAGTCGCATGGTCCGCGACTCATGTCCGGAGGCTTCGAACAGCTCCCCAGCCCGCCCAGATGCCTGCCGGTCGGACAGCATGCGGGGAGGTGTGCTCGTCGTTTCCCTTGACTTCGAGCTCTATTGGGGAATGCGGGATGTCGTGTCTCTTCGGCGGTACGCGGACAACCTCGCGGGAGTCCAGGAGGCCATTCCGCGGTTGTTGAGCCTGTTCGTCGATCGAGGCATCCACGCAACCTGGGCGGCGGTAGGATTCTTGCTCTGCACAGACAGGAACGATCTCCTCGCAAGCCTGCCGACGAAGATCCCACACTACGCAGACGAGACGCTCTCTCCCTATCTCGGGATGCACGAGCTTGACGAAATCGACCAGCATGATGTCTACTACTTCGCTCCCCAACTCGTCCGCAGCATCCTGGCCACGCCGCACCAGGAGTTGGGGACCCATACCTTCTCTCACTACTACTGTCTGGAAGAGGGACCTACTCTCGACGATTTCCGTGAGGATCTGCAGGCGGTTGTCCACATTGCCGAGCGATATCACGTTCGTCCAGTGAGCCTAGTTTTTCCTCGGAACCAAGTCAGCGCCGCACATCTTGACATCGCCCGGGATCTTGGCTTCGTTGCCTATCGGGGGACAGAGAAGAGTTGGCCGTATCGTCCGAAGGGCGGTTCGGACCAGTCATCCGTGATCCGCAGGCTTACCCGACTGCTGGACGCCTACGTGTGCCTCTTCGGCTCTCAGACATATCTACCGCAACACTGCGAAGCCCTGCCCGTGAACATCCCTTCCAGTCGTTTTCTCCGTCCCTATTCAAGGCGCTTAGCGCGCCTCGAGCCTTTGCGCCTCCACCGCATCTCAGCACAGCTCACCGTTGCCGCGAGAGAGAATCGGGTCTTTCACATATGGTGGCACCCACACAATTTCGGGGTAGACCTCGAGAAGAACCTGGAAAACGTTGAACGCATTATGGACAAGTACGCCGAATTGCAGGCAGTATATGGCATGCGGAGTCTCAACATGGGGGAGTTGGCTGCACTTGCCTACAGATGAACGCATTGCTGGCACCCGCGTAGTCATGGTCGCGGGAAGGTCGGAGTCGTCCTACATCGTCTATAACGAGCTGGCGAAGCATGGGCTACGCCCCGACAGGGTCTTCCTCGAGAACGATGGGGCGGCTGGCAGCTACGCCTTCCTGAGACGAAGGATCAAAAGACTCGGACTGGTCACCGTGGTCGGTCAGCTCCTCTTCAGGCTGGGGATCGTCCCGGTGTTGATGATCTCGTCGCGCCGAAGGATCAACTTCCTAAAACAGTCCCTGAGTCTGGATGCGACCCCGATCGATGAGAAGCGGATCACCCCGGTGCGATCGGTCAACTCGGCGCAGGTGATCGATCATCTCGGAGAGCTGAGGCCGAGAGTGGTGGTGATAAACGGGACCCGTATCCTCACCACCACTCTCGTCGCTGCGGGGATGCGAGTCCCGGTGATCCATGGAACGGTCGTAGCCCGAACGGCCTGGTTCATCCGCAATCGCTATGACGAATCGGCCTATGCGAGGCGATGTGAAGATGCCGAGCTCTGGTTCAGGACATACGGCACGAGTGTCGTCCGCTCGCTTTCGGAGCCGCTTCTCTTTGTCACTGAGGATGTCCGAAACACCATGAGGAAGCTCCGTTCCTCCAATAAGGGAAGGCTGAAGATCATGTTCCTCGGTAAAGGGGAGGTGCGGAAGAAGCAGCTATCGGTACGCCTGGCTCTGGCTGCCGCCATATGCCTGAAGATGGCCTTTTACGAATTGTGCTGGGCCGTCGGCGCGCGCCAGTATCTCATTGACAGACGAAACCAGAGGCTCGATACCGCTCAGGCGGCAGCGGCCGCGCATACCTTGGAGGAGGTCCTCCGGTGCCCGGTCCCTGGCCTTGATCCGGCGGCACGGTAGTCGCATGGTCCGCGACTCATGTCCGGAGGCTTCGAACAGCTCCCCAGCCCGCCCAGATGCCTGCCGGTCGGACAGCATGCGGGGAGGTGTGCTCGTCGTTTCCCTTGACTTCGAGCTCTATTGGGGAATGCGGGATGTCGTGTCTCTTCGGCGGTACGCGGACAACCTCGCGGGAGTCCAGGAGGCCATTCCGCGGTTGTTGAGCCTGTTCGTCGATCGAGGCATCCACGCAACCTGGGCGGCGGTAGGATTCTTGCTCTGCACAGACAGGAACGATCTCCTCGCAAGCCTGCCGACGAAGATCCCACACTACGCAGACGAGACGCTCTCTCCCTATCTCGGGATGCACGAGCTTGACGAAATCGACCAGCATGATGTCTACTACTTCGCTCCCCAACTCGTCCGCAGCATCCTGGCCACGCCGCACCAGGAGTTGGGGACCCATACCTTCTCTCACTACTACTGTCTGGAAGAGGGACCTACTCTCGACGATTTCCGTGAGGATCTGCAGGCGGTTGTCCACATTGCCGAGCGATATCACGTTCGTCCAGTGAGCCTAGTTTTTCCTCGGAACCAAGTC
The DNA here is from genome assembly GCA_001768675.1 of Actinobacteria bacterium RBG_16_64_13. Classification (GTDB taxonomy): domain Bacteria; phylum Actinomycetota; class Thermoleophilia; order RBG-16-64-13; family RBG-16-64-13; genus RBG-16-64-13. Next base: position 3,793 of record MELN01000007.1, read on the forward strand.
AGCGCCGCACATCTTGACATCGCCCGGGATCTTGGCTTCGTTGCCTATCGGGGGACAGAGAAGAGTTGGCCGTATCGTCCGAAGGGCGGTTCGGACCAGTCATCCGTGATCCGCAGGCTTACCCGACTGCTGGACGCCTACGTGTGCCTCTTCGGCTCTCAGACATATCTACCGCAACACTGCGAAGCCCTGCCCGTGAACATCCCTTCCAGTCGTTTTCTCCGTCCCTATTCAAGGCGCTTAGCGCGCCTCGAGCCTTTGCGCCTCCACCGCATCTCAGCACAGCTCACCGTTGCCGCGAGAGAGAATCGGGTCTTTCACATATGGTGGCACCCACACAATTTCGGGGTAGACCTCGAGAAGAACCTGGAAAACGTTGAACGCATTATGGACAAGTACGCCGAATTGCAGGCAGCATATGGCATGCGGAGTCTCAACATGGGGGAGTTGGCTGCACTTGCCTACAGATGAACGCATTGCTGGCACCCGCGTAGTCATGGTCGCGGGAAGGTCGGAGTCGTCCTACATCGTCTATAACGAGCTGGCGAAGCATGGGCTACGCCCCGACAGGGTCTTCCTCGAGAACGACGGGGCGGCCGGCAGCTACGCATTCCTGAGACGAAGGATCAAAAGACTCGGACTGGTCACCGTGGTCGGTCAGCTCCTCTTCAGGCTGGGGATCGTCCCGGTGTTGATGATCTCGTCGCGCCGAAGGATCAACTTCCTAAAACAGTCCCTGAGTCTGGATGCGACCCCGATCGATGAGAAGCGGATCACCCCGGTGCGATCGGTCAACTCGGCGCAGGTGATCGATCATCTCGGAGAGCTGAGGCCGAGAGTGGTGGTGATAAACGGGACCCGTATCCTCTCGGCTGAGGTGCTTCGCTCCGCCCCTTCGGTCTTTCTGAACATGCATCTCGGAGTCACCCCCATGTATAGGGGGGTATACGGCGCCTACTGGGCCCTGGCCGAGAGAAAGCCAGAATCCTGTGGAGTGACGGTACATCTGGTCGACGACGGGATAGACACGGGGAGGATACTCGGGCAGGCGCTGATCTCACCGACCAAAGAAGACAACGTGGTCACCTACCCACTCCTCCAGCTAGCCACGGGACTGCCTATTCTGGTGAAAGGCGTGAAAGACGCCTCCACGGACAACATGGAGTTGCGACCATACCCCTCGGGCGAGTCCCAGCTCAGAAGTCACCCCACTCTCTGGACCTACATTTGGGGCAGACTGCGCCGCGGGACGAAATGAACCGCTGATTCCCGGATCTTGTCCAGGCCTGCCTCCGCGGCAGGCTTTTTCTTAAGTCCACCCCTTTCCCTGCCGATAAGTACACCGAGAGTAGAAGTTCTATCTCTCAGGACGAAAGGGCACACTCACCGTGAGGTGAGGTCGCAATGCCACGGGGCTCCGCGAGGAGTCGGCCGGGCTGCCGAAATCTCGGGGTCAACCTGGGAAGCCATGTGCTTTTTCCGGTTGGCTCCCTTTTTTGTGGGAGGCACAAAATGACCGCTAGACTTCTACCCGGCCCGAAATGGTCGCGAACCGGCATCTGCACCGTCGTGCTGGTCCTGCTGGCAGTGTCTCTGCTACTGACGGGTCTTTTCATTGCCGAGCCGGCGGAAGCCGCATCCACGCGCAGCGTGAAAGATTTCGGCGCCGCCGGGAACGGTGTCACCGACGACTCCAACGCCATTCAAGCCGCGATCGACGCATGCTCCGTGGGAGACACTCTTCTCATCCCCCAGGGCACATACATGATCACCAAGACCATCTACCCCAAGGGCGGCATCACCATCCAGGGAGTGGGCGACACCTCCGTGATCAAG
>MELN01000007.1:5642-11660 GCA_001768675.1 Actinobacteria bacterium RBG_16_64_13
CGACTATTCATGGGTCATCTGGGCGAGGAACTTGTCGAACCTCACTTTGCGGGACTTCAAAGTGGACGGCAACGCAGCTTCGGCCACGGTCACCGGTACAGGGGAGCAACGCCACAACATCATGTTCGACGCCGTCTCTGACTCCCTTATCGAGCGCGTGACGACCACGCAGTCCATGGGCGACGGCATCTTCCTTTGGCGCAACTCGGTACGCATCACGGTCCGGAACAACACGGCCATAGCCGGTAACACCACAAACGCCCGGGTGGGCATCAACTTCCAGGGCGCGAGCGACTCGTTGATATCCGGCAACTACGTTCAAGGCTACGACACGGCTTACAAAGCCGAGATCGACGAGAACGACGGCAACAGCGTGAACGTCCGCGTCGTAGGTAACACCAACTCGGGCGGACAGAATCCTATCGTCCTCAACGGCTCCGTCACCGGTCGCTGCATCGGGTACGTGATCGAGAACAACACGTTCTCGGGCAGGATATGGGTGAACAAGGCCGACAACGCCATCATCAGGAACAACACGCTCACTGGCGGCGATATTGGTGTGTACTCGGCCTATGACAACCACAACCTCCTCATACAGAACAACAGCTTCTCAGGCTACACGTACTCCGATCTTTACCTTGCGGAGATCTACAGCCTGGGTCCGAGCGACACCCTGCGCGTGACCGGCAACACCTTCGCCGCCGGCAACCGGCAGCACGGCATCGTCCGGCACGTCAACTCGACCGTGGCGAACGTCGAAGTAGACAACAACACCTACCCGACCAACGCGACGCTCTACAACCCCTACGATGGAGCGACCGCCTACGTGCACGACAACGTCTTGGCCGGGTCCACCGGCACCACGACGACATCTTCGACCACCAGCACGACTGCCGCCCCGACGACCTCGACCACCGCGGCACCGGTCACGACTACAAGCTCGACCACCACAACGACTGTGCGGGCACCCAGTTCCACGACGACAACGAGCACGGCGGCGCCCACAACGACGACCACCGTGGCCCCCACAACGACGACCACCGTGGCCGTGGCCTCTGGTTCAGCCACGGTGACGATCAAGAGCCCGCTCGATCAGGCCATCGTCAGGGGCAGGATCACGGTGAGCGTGTCGGTCACCTCGTCCACGAAGATAGGCCAAGTATTGTTCTTCGTCGACAACGCTCAGGTGGGCCAGGACACTCGAGCCCCCTACAGCTTCAGCTGGAACACGGCATCGGTCGCCACGGGACCCCACACGGTCACCTGCGTCGCCTACGATCGCCTAGGTACCGAGCTGGGCAGAGCGTCTCGCCAGGTGACAGTGAGTGCCCCGCTCATCTCGACGAAGTGGCTGCGGTAGAACCAAGCTTGCAGAAGAAGCTCAACTAGCCTGCGAGGCCCGGAGCGATCCGGGCCTCGCGTTTCTTACCCCTCTACGGTCCCCTCAGAATCACAGCGGCGCGCGCGACGGCTTTGCGAATGCCGGCAGGGGAACTCGCGAGCTTACGTCGCCAGTTGCCCTGCTCGGGACCAGTGCCAGGCAGGTTCTGCGGTCTGGTCTCGTGCAGCAGGTCGTCGAGACTCACCAACACAAGCACGGCGGGGCTCGCGGCCAAGTAGGCGAGAACGCGGTCAAACAACGCGGCCGACGGTCGGCCGGCCCTTGTGCCGTTCGATCCGGGACCGACCGGTAGCCACGCTTCGAGTCGGGCCACCGCCTGGCGGCGCGCCGCTATCTGGCGATCCGCCGCCTCTTGATCGAGAGACCCCATCTCTACCCGCGCGCGCACATCGTCGCCACGCGCGAAGCCGGTGAAAGGATACATATCGTGCGTGTTGAGCCCCGCCACCACGTGGCGGGGCACGCTCCTCAGAGGTTGCTCCGCCCTCGGCCGAAGGGAGCTCTGAAGGACCCAGGTGCCCAGAACGCCGTGCCGTCTCATGGCCGTTCGGGTTCCCACCGGCACGGTGCCCAGGTCCTCACCGATCACGGCGGCCTGGTGGCGATGCGATTCCAAACAGAGCACGGCGTAGAGCTCTTCGGAGGGATATGTGACGTACACGCCCTCGGTCGGTTCGGCGCCGGGCGGGATCCAGAACAACCGGTGAAGGGCCATGACGTGATCGACGCGCAAATATCGCGCATGTCGAGCGTGATGCCGCACGCAGCGTGCGAAATACCGGTGACCTTGCTCTCGGACCCGCTGGGGATGCAGCGGGGGAGAGTCCCAGTTCTGTCCTCGGGCGAAGAAGCTGTCGGGTGGGGCCCCGATGGACATCTCCCGCACGAACGACTCGGGCCAGCGCCAGGTATCGAACCCGCCCGGATGAACGCCCACAGGCAGATCGAGGAACAGTCCACCGGCTCCCGGACCCACCCCCGACAACCGTGCCATCTGTTGACCCATCTGCCACTGGCAGAACGCGTGGTATTGTTCCGAGTCGGTGGAGCCTGCCACCCAGTCCGCGGCTTTCGGCCTTGGGGCTCCTTCCACCGGCCGCCCGACTTGTGGTCCGGTCGGCCAGCTCCGCCAGTCTTCGCCCGCAGTCTCGACTGCGGCCCGAAACGAGGCGTATTCCATGAGTTCCGGGTTAGAGTCGAGGTATTCGAGGAACGCGTCCTTCTTGGTCGCATCCGCCGTGGCGAAAAAGCAGCGGCTCAACTCCTCCAGGACCGACCTCTTGGCGGCCATGGCTGCGCGATAATCGACCATAGGGCCGGCGGCCAGCCTGGCCAGGCGACCCTGCATGTCGCGAGACGCCGACAGCTCGCGTGCGCGATGACAACGATCCCACCCCGCGACTCTGTCTACCGATACGTAGAACTCGTTCCAGAACATCCGGCTCACGGGGCTGTACGGAGCGGGCTCGAACGGACGATCCAGGTACGCCGCGAGAAGGGGCAGGGTAGCGACCGTGCTGCCCCCCGCCTCGCCCACCCGATCGCGAAGGGTCTCCAGATCGGCTACGTCCGCGGCGCCCCAGCCGCCTTCGCCACGCAGCGCGTAGAGTGGCGCGAACACGCCCCAGGCACGCTCCGGCCCCCGCGGCGGCGCCCAGCATCGGCGAGGAGCCGAAATGACGGTGGCCTCGGCCGAGTGATTCCCCGCGTGCAGCCGAAGATGGTGGTAGCCGAAGGGCAGCAGCCCCGGTCGCGTCCCCGTCGACCCTACGTGCTGCATCGTCTCGAGAGAAGTGCGCCGCTCTTGCCAGTGCCTCTCTTCCCCGTCTTCAAGAGTGAGAGTGAGATCCAAGCTGGTCGAGCTCCCGGCGGGAGGGCGGACGGCAAGGGTTGGCAGCACGCCTTCCCAAGCGACAACGACAGGCTCGACCATCTGGCTCCGGAGTTCCGCCTCCCGTACTCGCGTCGCGGCCTCCAGTTCCGACCATCCGGCTACGTCAGCTCCCAACGCACGGAGCACCATGGCGACACTCTCGGGAGGCGACTCGCGCCTCCGGCCGAGGGAGTCGCGGTAGCCGGTCTGGACGCCGTAGAGCGCGGCCAATCCTTCCAGGGCCCGCTTTGAGGATTGAGTATGTCCGTTCTGGGAAAACATCGCTCTGTGACCCAGCTTACCCGACTGTGCGACTGTGGGTCCATGCGACTTGCGCTTTCCCGCGCTTCAGGAGGTACTTGATGATCGCCCAACCTCGCGACGCCTCGCCCACCGTCCCAGCGGCGCTTGTGGGTTTGGTGGACCTGGCCCGAGACATGCGTTGGTCATGGAGCCACTCCACTGACGTTCTGTGGGAGAGGCTGGCGCCTGAGCTGTGGGAGGTCACTCATAATCCCTGGCATATCCTGCAGACCATCGCGCAGACACGACTGAGCGAAGTCGCCTCCGATCCGGAGTTCATCGAGCTTCTCGATCGGCACCTGGACAAGAGACGCGAGATCCTCGAGGCCCCCTCCTGGTTCGAGAAGACCTACCCCGAGGCGGCGGCCGTCCCGCTCGGTCCCATCGCCTACTTCAGCATGGAGTTCGGGTTGAGCGAAGCCCTACCCATCTATAGCGGCGGTCTCGGCATTCTGGCGGGCGACTTTCTGAAGGCGGCGAGCGACCTGGGTGTGCCGGTGGTCGGGGTAGGGTTGCTATGGCAGCAGGGATACTTCCGCCAGGCGCTGAGCGCCGCCGGCGAGCAGATCGAGCTCTTCCCCTTCAACGACCCCGGGCAGCTCCCCATAGCGCCTCTTCGCGACGCCAAGGGCGAATGGGCCGGCGTTCTGCTCGAGTTCCCCAGGAGGACCCTGCACCTAAGGGCGTGGGAGGTCCGGGCAGGCCGTGCCAGCCTCTATCTGCTCGACGCGAACGACCTCATGAACAGCCCGGCGGATCGAGGCATCACAAGCGAACTGTACGGGGGCGGCCCGGAGGTGCGCCTGCAGCAGGAGATGATCCTGGGCATCGGCGGCTGGCGCCTTCTGCATCAGCTGGGCATAGCCCCCGATGTCTGCCACCTCAATGAGGGGCATGCGGCCCTCGCCGTCCTGGAGCGAGCCCGCTGCTACATGAAGGAGCGGGGGGTCGGCTTCGAGACGGCTCTTACCGCCACCAGGGCGGGCAACTTGTTCACCACTCACACCCCGGTCGAAGCTGGCTTCGACCGGTTCGGACCCGTCCTCGTCCAGGAGTATCTCGGACCCATCGCCAACGACCTGGACATCGGGCTGGAGAGGCTGCTCTCGCTGGGGCGTTCCGCTCCCGGGGCCCAGGGAGATCCGGCGGCCGAGCCGTTCAACATGGCTTATCTGGCCATCCGAGGGAGCGGAGCGGTCAACGGGGTCAGCCGGCTTCACGGGGAAGTCAGCCGCGGCCTGTTCCGGTGTCTTTTCCCCCGCTGGCCCGAGCCTGAGATCCCCGTGGGCCACGTCACCAACGGAGTGCATGTGCCTTCCTGGGATTCGGACGAGGCCGACGCCCTCTGGACCAAAGCCTGTGGCAAGGAGCGCTGGCTCGGCGGCTTGGAAGGTCTGGGCGAGCAGATCCACAGGCTCACCGACGAAGAGCTGTGGACCTTCCGCGACGCCAACCGCCGCCGGCTCATCGAGGTAGCCCGAGAGCACGTTTCCCACCAAGGTCCGATCGCCGGCAGCCTGGAGAGCCTGGGCTCCGACCTGACCTGCTTGTGCGACCCAGCCGTGCTGACGATCGGTTTCGCACGTCGCTTCGCCACGTACAAGCGGGCCAACCTCCTCCTGCATGACCCCGACCGGTTCCAGCGCATCATCTGCGGCGACGACAGCAAGGTCCAACTGGTCCTCGCCGGCAAGGCCCACCCCGCGGATGCCGCCGGCAAGGCGATGATCAAGCAGTGGACGGAGTTCATCGGCCGCTGCAGCGTGCGCCCGCACATCATCTTCTTGGTGGACTACGACATGGGCATCGCCGAGCATCTCGTACACGGTGTCGACGTGTGGATAAACACACCGCGACGGCCCTGGGAGGCCAGCGGCACGAGCGGTATGAAAGTGCTGGTGAACGGAGGCCTGAATCTCTCGGAACTCGACGGCTGGTGGGCCGAAGCGTACGCCCCCGACGTGGGCTGGGCCATCGGCGACGGTCTCGAGCACGACTCCGACCCAGCCTGGGACGCCATCGAGGCCGACCGGCTCTACGAGCTGCTGGAGAGCGAGATCATCCCCGAGTTCTACGACCGGGACGAACAAGGGATCCCGCGCCGGTGGATAGCCCGGGTAAGGGAGAGCATGGCGCGCCTCGCGCCCGAGTACTCAACGAACCGCATGATGAGAGACTACCTGGAACGGTATTACCTGCCTGGTTCGATCGCTTACCGGGAGCGAACGGGGACCCCGAAGACGGGCCGCCCGAAGCACGCCAAGGCTGCTTCTGGCGAGCTGGCGGCCGAGATCGCGACATGGCACGCCCTTCTGGATAAGCATTGGCAGGAGATCCGCTTTCTCGACTACTCCGTCGACACTTTGGAGGGATCACGCGGTGACGAGCATCGGTTCAGGGTGAGGCTCGAGCTGGGGCACGTCCCGTCCGAGGCCGTCCG
>MELN01000007.1:11856-12023 GCA_001768675.1 Actinobacteria bacterium RBG_16_64_13
GAGTCCAGCCATATCCTCTGGTACCGATAGAGCAGCGGCACCCCGGGCGAGCCGCACCCGCCGATCGGCCCCGCTCCATAGCCGGGCGCGTCAACCGCTGGGCAGCCGCACGATGAACCTGGCTCCCGTGCCGATCGTGCTGGCAGCGACCTCGACATCGCCGGACG
>MELN01000007.1:12196-33332 GCA_001768675.1 Actinobacteria bacterium RBG_16_64_13
CCGCGCTCAGGACGACCTTGCCCGCGGCGAAGCGGCAGGCGTTCTCCACCACCGGCTGGATGATCTGCACAGCGATGTCGGCCCCCACGCCCACATGCAGATCGCGGGGTGGAGGAACGACCATGACCTCCACCGAGTTCTCGGCGGCCAGAACCCCGACCGAGGTCAGAACGTCGGCCAGCACGCGCCACGCGTTCGCGCGGCCCCGAGCCAGACTGCCTTCCTCCTGGGCGGCGGCCAGGAGGGTCTCCACGGTGCGGGCCATCTGGTCGGCGCTGTGCGATACCGAGGCCAAGGCCTCCTGGTAGTACTCGGGGTCTCGCTCCCGGCGTAGGGCCAGTTCGGCTTCCGCCTTGATCTTGGCCACTGGGGTGCGGAGCTGGTGCGACACCTCTGCCGAGAAGCGCTGCTCGCGCCGCAGGCTCGCGGCCAGTCGATCCAGCAGCCCGTCAAGCGTGTGGGCGAGCCGAGTGACCTCGTCGTGCGGCTCCCCCATCTCGAAACGCCTGTCGAGATCGGCCGTGCTCCACGCTTCCGCTTCTGCCGTCATCTTCGCGACGGGCCGGAATGCCGCGTTCAGGACCCAGCGCCCCATGAACCCCACAATAATGAGCAAGACCGCCGTGAGAGCCCCGCTGCCGATAAGAGCTATGCTCTTCGTGCGGGAATATGAGCTCATGAGCAGTCCCGCCACGATTGTGCCTAGTCGTTCTTCTCCTTTGTCGTCATACAGTGGCTCGCAGTAGAGTCGAACGGCTTGCTCCGGGATATCGACATACTGCGCCAACTGGCCGGACAGCGCCTTTGCCGCCGCCTCGATCGCCGGGTCGACATCCGGACCGGAGAAGGTGTAATCACCAAGGAACACCCATACCTGGGAGCCCAATTCCTTGATGTCGCCCGTGGGGTTGGGGAGAGTCGGGCCCCGATCGGTCAACACGATGGCCGCGCTGGCATCGTGGACCATGGTCTTGAGCCGCTTGTCGGCGTCGGAATCGAGACTGACAGCAAGCAAGAGGTTGAAAGCCACGGTCATCGCGATCAGAGCAATAGCTACCGTGACCAGCACAGCCAACAGGAGGCGGGCACGCACGCCCACGCGGGCGAACGGGAGTCTCATTGCAGGCTATACCCCACGCCGCGGACGGTGGCTATCTGCGGCGCGCCGGGGAGCGTGCACACCTTGCGTCGCAAGCGAGCCATGTAGGCATCGAGCGTATTGTCGTAGACGATAGCGCCATGGGGCCAACCCGTCTCGATCAAAGCCTTTCTCCGTATCGCTTCCCCCGGAGACGCAGCCAACTTGGCAAGCAGGCGGAACTCGGTGGGAGTCAGCGGCCCCGTCTCGCCGCCGCAAGTCGCGGCGTGCTTGGCAGGATCCAACACCAGTGCACCAGCCTCTACGTTCCTGTCGGCGCCGCTCCGACGGATCAACGCTTCCAGGCGAGCCAGCAGCTCAGCGAAGGCAAAGGGCTTGCTGAGGTAGTCGTCGCCACCCACGTGGAACCCGGAGAGCCGGTCGGAAAGGGAATCCCGAGCGGTGAGAAACAGTACCGGAGCCGTCACCCCTTGGGCCCGGACGGCCTGGCACACGTCCCGCCCGTCGGTGTCGGGCAGCCCGATATCGATGACGAAGAGTTCCGGGACGACCTCGGCTACCTTCCGCAGCAACTCCCCGCCCGTGGCGAAGCCTTGCACCTCATAGCCCTCCTCGCGCAGGCCTCGGACCAGCAAGGAACGCATCTGAGGGTCATCCTCAAGAACGAAGACGCGAGGCTCCATCATGGTGCACGTAGTATCGCCCGCCGCAAGGCCGCACACAAGCGGCGCGGCGGCGGCGATTCCAAGGGGAGACCAGCAAGTGAGGGAAGTGGCTAGCAGTCACACGGCGGGCGCGGCGTTCGGCTGTGCCGAACGCCGCATACGCCGTCTCCGCCGTGTGGGCGTGGTGGTGTCTCGCCCCGGTTGGGTCCGACATCCACCGGACAGGGTTGGGGCCACAGCTCAGGAGGGGGGTTGAGCAATGCTGTGTGACTCCATGCTGGTATGTTGACATGCCTTTCCTGAACTAATCCTGAACGCGTGTAGAGCTCCATTCCACTTATGCTCAGTAGACGTTTTGCCGACACAATCCTTAAGCACAAGGAACAATTTGGATTTCTCACTCACATCAAGCGTTCTGCTGCTCGGCACCACCGCACCCATCGCTTTGGGTCTCGGTTGGTACGCCCTGCGCAATCGGGTGCTGCCGGGGGCTCCCGCGTTCGCGGCCATGGTTCCGCTGGTGACTCTCTGGGCCGTCTGCGGCATGTCCGAGCTGTTCTCGGACACTCTCCAGGCCAAGCTCATCTGGGCCAACGTCCAATATCTGCCTATCGCGCTGGTCCCCGTCGCCTGGATCGTCATGACCATTGATTACATGGGGCATCGGCGCGTGCTGAGCCGCTGGCCTGTCCTGGCCCTCTGCGTTGTGCCGCTGATCACTCAGGTGATGCTGTGGACCGACGCCTATCACCATCTCGTGCGGGCCACGGTCTGGCTCGATACAAGTGGCCCCTATCCCGTGGTGGGCAGGACTTTCGGCCCCTGGTTCTGGGTCCACTCGGCCTACAGCTATGCTTTGGCCGCGGTCGTCGTGGGGCTGCTGATCCACGCGGTCGCCTCCGCTCCCTCCACCTACCGGCGGCAGTCCGTGGCTCTCCTGATGGGCGCGGTCATACCCGCCGTCTGGAACGTCATCTACGTCTTCTCCCCAGGGAGTCTTTTCTTCGTCGACTACACCCCGGTCACAACGGCTTTTGCCGGCATCTTCGTTGCGTGGGGCCTCTTCCGCGTCCGGCTCTTCAATCTGGTCCCAGTCGCCCGGTACGCGTTGGTGGAGAACATGTCTGACGGCGTGTTGGCCCTTGATCAGCTCGACCGCGTCATCGACCTGAACAAGTCTGCCCAGGCGCTCATCGGCCTGCCGACATCACGCATACTCGCCCGTCCTCTAGCCGAAAGCTGGGAGCCCTGGGCGCAAATGGCAGCGCCGTATGCCGCAGGCGCGAATCAGGCGGAGCTTCGCTTGGGTGAGGGCAGCAACCGCCACCACTACGAGGTCAAGTGGTCGCCACTGACCCGGCACCAGCACATCGTGGGCCGGCAGGTGGTGCTCCGAGACATCACCGAGCGAGTGCTGATGGAAGACAACTTGCGTCAACAGGCATTGACCGATGGTCTCACAGGACTGCCGAACCGCGCCCTCTTCATGGCCAGACTTGATGACGCCATTCACCAAGCGCGGCGAAGCAGCAGCGCGCTGTTCGCGGTGATGGTCCTCGATCTGGACAGGTTCAAACTCATCAACGACAGCATCGGTCACCTAGCTGGCGACGTGCTGCTTCAGAGCGTCGCCACCAAGCTTAAGCGGTGCGTCCGCGAGGTCGACACCGTCGGCAGGATGGGCGGAGACGAGTTCATCATCCTCCTCCACGGGATCTCCGGCGCTCGGGATCTGCTCCCTGTGCTGGACCGGATTCAAGAGGAACTGCGCACGCCGGTCTTCTTCCGTCAGCAGGAGATGACCGCCGCCTCAAGCGTGGGTGTGGTCATCTGGGACTCCTCCTACGAGGACCCAGAGGACCTGCTACGCGCGGCCGACACGGCCATGTACCAAGCGAAGGAGGCCGGCCGCGGCTGTCATCGTATCTTCGACGAGGAGATGCACAAGTCGGTGCTACGTACTCTCAAAGCGGAGACCGACCTTCGTGTCGCGCTCAGGCAGCGGGACTTCGCGATGGTATATCAGCCCATCGCCGACTTGAAGACCGGAACGATCCGCTCGCTCGAGGCGCTCATGCGCTGGCAGCATCCCAAGCGGGGCACGGTGTTCCCCGACGAGTTCATAGCCATCGCGGAGAACAGCGGCCTCATCATCGCGCTCGGCGAGATGGCGCTGGACGACGTCTGCAGCCAGATCAGCCGCTGGCAGTCTCCACGGAACCCCGCGGCGGAATTGCCGGTGAGCCTCAACCTGTCGCCCCGACAACTTATGGAGCCCGAATTCGTCAACACTGTGGTCAGCCGGTTAGCGGAATGGCGCATACCCTCGGACCGGCTCATTCTTGAGATCACCGAGACCGCCCTCATCCGTGACCCGCTCAGATCGAAACAAGTCATACGCGAGCTGCGGGCTCTGGGGATGCACGTGTGCCTCGACGACTTTGGGACCGGCTGGTCGTCTCTGCAGCATCTCACCACCTTCCCAGTTCAGGAGCTCAAGATCGACCCCACGTTCATATCGAGGATCGCGCCCGGCAACACCGACTTCGAGATCGTCCGCTCACTCACCGCGCTGGCCCACTCCCTCGGCCTTGTCGTGACGGGCGAAGGCGTCGAGCACAGCGGGCAATGGCGGTTGTTGGAGGAACTGGGCTGTGACAGCGCGCAGGGCTACTACGTGGGCCGGCCCATGGACCCAGAAGACCTCCTCGAGTACTTGGAGGATCTCGACCGGGGAAGCTGCCGCGTGGACAGGATCGCGGAGGCGCCGGCTCAGCCCGCCTCGGAAGGGGTCCCAAGGCCCAGGGATTGGGAAGCTCGGTCTGGCGGCCGCATGCCCGCCTCGCGGGCAAGCAGCCTTCCTGAGGCGAGCGCCTAGCCTAGGTGCTCTTCGTCCCCAGTGACGAAGTAGCGGACCCGCTCGCTCAGATTCACCGCGTGGTCCCCGATGCGCTCCAGGTAGCGCCCGACCATGGCCAGGCGGATAGCAGAGGCCAGGCTCTCTTCACCCCTCAAGTCCACCAGTCTCTCGATGAGCTTGGCGTGCAGGTTGTCAAGAACGTCGTCTTGAAGAGCGATACCGGCAGCCATCTGATCGTCCTTGGCCGCCCAGGCATCGATAGCCGCCCCCATGAGCTTGGCGGCCGCGTGGCCCAGCTCCGCCACCAGGGAGCGTACCGCCTTCAGCTCAGGCTGACAGAAATCCTCGAGCTGCGCCAGCTTCGCGATGTTGTAGGCAAGGTCTCCCGACCGTTCGAGATCGTTGACGACCCGTAGGATGGCCACGATCAGGCGAAGATCGCCCGCAACCGGCGCCTGCTGGGCGAGAAGAGTCAACGAACGCTTTTCGATGTCAAGGAACACGGCGTCTATCTCGTCGTCGCCGTCGCGAACCTTCTGCGCCAACTCCTTGTCGCACTCGATCAGGGCAGTGGTGGCCATCTGAGTGCTCTGCTCGACCAGCGCCCCCATGCGCACGATCTCGTGGTCGAGGCTCTCGAGCTCTCTGTGGAATGATTCCCGCATGTCTTCTTGCCGTCCCTTCCGGACCGCTTATCCGAAGCGGCCCGAGACATAGTCCTCGGTGCGTTTGTCTCGTGGTTTGGTGAAGATCTGGCCCGTGTCGCCGAACTCCACAAGTATCCCCCAGCGAGCGGACGTCTCCGCGTCCACTTCAGTGTAGAGGAACGCGGTCTCGTCGGAGACCCGAGCGGCCTGCTGCATGTTGTGCGTGACTATGATGATCGAGTACTCCTGCTTCAGTTCCTGCATGAGGTCTTCGATCCGGGTGGTGGCGATGGGGTCGAGAGCCGAAGCAGGCTCGTCCATCAGGATCACGTCGGGCTCCACCGCGATGGCCCTCGCGATGCAGAGTCGCTGTTGCTGACCGCCCGAGAGATCGAGGGCACTCTTCTTGAGCTTGCCTTTGACCTCGTCCCATAGGGCGGCCCGGCGTAGGGAGCGTTCCACCAACTCGTCCATGTCGCCCCTGTATCCATTGATCTTGGCGCCAAAAGCGACGTTGTCGTAGATAGATTTCGGAAAGGGATTGGGCCTCTGGAAGACCATGCCGATGTGCCGGCGCACCACCACGGGATCCACTCCCGAGGCGTAGATGTCTTCTCCGTGGTACAGGATCTCCCCGGATACCTGGGCCCCGGGGATCAGCTCGTTCATGCGGTTGAAACAGCGGATGAGTGTGCTCTTCCCACACCCCGACGGTCCGATGATGGCAGTTATTCGCCTTGGCCGGATGTCCATGGTCACGCCCTTGAGAGCGATACTCTTGCCGTAGTGCACGCTCAGGTCGCGCACCGCGAACACCGGCTTCTCCGCGAGTCCCTGCGAGATCTCGGAATCATCCCGCGCCGCCACGGCGGCCAGGGGAGTGACGCCTGTCCGCTCGCTGTTCGCATCCACCGGCAATGTCTCGGGGCTCATCTTGATATCCGACTCCTTGAGGCCACGACTCGGGCCACGACGGTGAACACCAGTACGATGATCAGTAGTTCGAGCGCCCCCGCCCAAGCCCGAGCCTGCCCGGCGGCAAACGGGTTCCTGGCTCCGTCGAAAATCGCCAAGGTGAGCGACGACATGGGAGCGCCCCACAGTTTCGCGGTCAGTTGGTACGACCCGAGAGCGGTGAGTATCAGGGGTGCTGTCTCCCCCGCGGCGCGCCCCACGGCCAGCATCACTCCGGTGCTGATGCCAGGGGCAGCCGAGGGAAGGATGACTCGCATGATCGTCTGCCATTTCGCGGCTCCCAGCGCATAGCTCGCGTCCTTCAGCTCATGTGGCACCAACTTGAGCATCTCCTCGGTCGAGCGGACGATGATGGGCAGCATGATGATGGCGAGTGAGGCAGCGCCCATAAGCGCGCCGAACCCGAACTGGATGACGAGAGCCGTGTACACAAAGAGGCCGACGAACACCGACGGCACGCCCGCCATCACGTCTGAGAAGAACCGGATGAGCTTTGCCAGCCAGTTGCGCTTGCCGTACTCGACAATGTAGACCGCCGCAAGAATACCGAGAGGGATGGAGATCGCGCTCGCTAACCCGACCATGATCGCCGTGCCCACCAGCCCGTTGAGGAAGCCTCCCCCTTCGCGGCGGAAGCTGAACGGCATGGAACTCGTCAGGAACTCCCAGTCCATGGTAGCGATGCCCCTGGCCGTGATCTGGTAGAGGATCATGATCACGGGTATCAGGGTCAGCCCCACCGCCAGCAAGACAAGAGTGGTGTTCCGGCGATTCCGCCAGACTCGCCGGCGTGCGGGCTTGCACTCCCTGAGGCACACGCCCGGAACGATCCTGCTCCCTGCCCAGCGATCCATGCGACCGCCCGTGGGGTGAGTGGTGTCAACGTCCCTGCTCACACCCGGTTGAACCTCCACACGAGCGCCCGCGCGCCCATGTTGATGATGATGGTCAGGCCGAAGAGCACCACACCGATGCCCACCAGGGCCCGGATGTGGTCGCCCGTGGCCTCCTGGAACTGGTTGGCGATGACCGCAGCCATCGAGTAGCCCGGGCTGAGCACCGACGTGTCCACTTTCACAGAAGAACCGATCAGCAGCGCAACGGCGATTGTCTCGCCCAGCGCCCGTCCAAGACCGAGCATCGTCGCACCCACTACGCCCGCCCGACCGCGAGGAAGCACAGCCTGCCGGATCATCTCCCACTTCGTGGCTCCCAACGCGTATGCCGCCTGCCGGTCGGCGTTGGGCACGGTGTCGAACACCTCTCGGCAAAGGGACGTGATGATGGGCGTGATCATGATCGCCAGTATCACGCCGGCCCCGAAGTACGACAGCCCCGACGCGGGTCCCTTGAAGATGGGGATGAAGCCGAGGTTGTCGCTCAAGAAGTCGGCTGTGGGCTGCAGAAACAGGGGAAGGAGGATGAACACTCCCCACAACCCGTAGATCACGCTCGGTACCGCCGCCAGGAGATCGACAGCATATCCGATGATCCCTCTCAACCGCCTCGGTGAGTACTCGGTCAAGAAGAGAGACACACCCAGGCTGAGCGGCACCGCGATGACAAGGGCGATCACCGACGTGACCACGGTCCCGTAGATGAAAGCGAGAATTCCGAATTGCCCATTGCTCGGACTCCATTCGCTGCCGGCGATGAAGGAGATGCCCTGAGACCCGAACACCGGAAGCGCCGTAGCGGTGGTCGATATCACCATATAGGCGAGCACCAGCAGGATGAGCACGCCCGACAGCGCGGCCATGATGGCGAACAGGGAGTCGGCCTTGCGGCCGACTCCCTTGCGCTGCCAGGAGCGCGCGGACACAGTCCCGGCGGGGGGAGCGCTAGAAGGAGCTGATCGAATCGATCTTCGCAAGCGTCAGTGCCTTCAATTCCTCGGACAGGGGAGCGTAGCCGAGTTCCTGGGCGATGGCCGTACCACCGTTGAGTGACCAAGTCAGCCAAGCTTTCAGGGCCTCGACTTCGGCCGCGCCCTTCATCTTTTCGAACACGAGGATCCAGGTAGCGCCCACGATCGGGTAGGCCTGGGCTCCGTCGCTGTTGCTGACCGAGAAGCGCAGGTCGTCGGGGAAGGTCACGCCCACGGCCGCCGCCGAGGTGGACTCCAGACTCGGGGTCACGAAGTTGCCGGCTTTGTTCTTGAGGATGGTCATGGCCAGACCGGACTCGGTCGCGTACGACAGCTCGACGTAGCCGATGCTCCCGGCCTGCTGCTGCACGACCGCCGCTACACCGTCGTTGCCCTGACCGCCGATGCCGACCGGCCACTGTACTTCTTTGCCCTTGCCGACTTTGTTCGCCCACTCGGTCGATATCTGAGTCAGATAGCCGGTGAAGATGTTGGTGGTCCCCGACGAGTCAGAGCGATGGACAACTTGGATAGACTTGTCGGGTAGAGTCACGCCCGGGTTGAGCGCGATGATCTTCGCATCGTTCCACCTGGTTATGCTGCCCAGGAAGATGGCCGCCAGAGTGTCGGGGTCGAGCTTGAGTTCATCGATTCCGTCGAGATTGTAGGCCAGCACGACTGCGCCGAACACGGTAGGGATATGGAGAACCTTGGCCCCGCCCGCGGCCTCGGCGGCAGTGATCTCCTCGTCCTTCATAGGAGCGTCGGAAGCGCCGAAATCGACGGTCAGCTTCGTGAATTGCTCGATACCGCCCCCGGAGCCGATGCCTTGGTAGTTGATAGTCACATCTGGATTCGCGATCTGGAACTCCCCGATCCACTCCACATAGAGCGGTTCAGGGAAAGTGGCGCCAGCGCCGTTGAGGTTGGCGCTGAGGGTCGCCTCACTGGTGCTCGTCGCGACTCCAGTGGTTGACGTCGCCGTACTGGCCGTGGTGTCGGTGCCGCCGGCGCTTGGCAGGTCGGAACCCCCGCAGCCGGCCGCGACGATTCCTGAAACCACTACCAGGAGAAGCGCTACCGCCAGGAAGGCGGCCAGGCGTTTGCGCCCACTCTTCTCGGTCATCCCTGTCTTCCTCGCTTTCGTCTTCTTTGCCACGCCTCTTCTTCTGCCTTCTTTCCCTGGGACGCCGCTGACAGTGAGGAAATCGCGGCTCCTGTCTGGTAGGCTAGCAGCGCCGGAGAAGGCCGGTGTTAACGTTCCGTTACCGGTGCGTTAATTGTCCGGTGGAGCGCAGCGGACGCTGCATCCAAGGAGAGCGGGTGGCCGACAGCGAACAAAAGCGCATCCTCCTCGTGGAAGACGACGCCACCATCTCTGATCTTGTCGCCTACAACCTGAGGCGCGCGGGCTATGATGTATTGCAGGAGCACAACGGCCGCGCCGGCTTACAGGCCGCACTTGCCACCGAGCTCGATCTGGTGCTCTTGGACCTGATGTTGCCCGGTCTGGACGGTATGGCGATCAGCAGAGAGGTCGCCCGGCGCAAGCCCGGCCTACCCATCATCATGCTCACGGCCCGCAGCGAACGCGAGACCATGCTGGAGGGCTTTGAATCGGGAGCTGACGACTACATCACCAAGCCCTTCGATCTCGACGTCCTTCTGGCCCGCATTCAGGCGCGCCTCCGGCGCGCCCCCTCCGGTGCGACCGCCGCCGCACCATCCACGGATAGCGGCACCATCGGTACGGGCGACTTGGTCCTCGACCGCGACGTCCATGCCATCCGGACCGCTCGGGGTGAGTCGCCACTCAACCCCAAGGAGTTCGACCTCATGGAGTTGCTCCTGTCGCGCCCGGGGCACCTCTTCCCTCGAGAGGAGATCGTGGAGCGCGTCTGGCATCATCGCTACATGCCCGCTTCGCGCAGTTTGGATGTGCACGTGCGCCACCTCAGAGCCAAGCTGGAGCAGATCGGAGCCGAAGTCTCGATCCAAACGGTCCGCGGAGTGGGTTATCGATGGGGAACGCGATGACGGAGAACTGAGCAATGCGCATCCGCTGGAGACTCCCGCTCGCATTCGCCGTTGCCACGCTGGTATTCGCCGGGATCGTGGCCCTTGTCGCCGCGTTGGCGCTCCGCGGGGCTTTTCTTGACCGGCTCGAGGATGAGATGTCGCGGCAGGCGCACCAATACGCCGCCGCCCTGGAAGCGATTGCGGTGGACGCCGGCGGCACGGCGACAGGGGCGAACGGCGGAGCCACGGCCCTCCAAGAACTCACCGTGAGCGTCGGCACCGCCGCCGATGCGCGCTTCACCCTGATCGACGGTGCGGGCTGGGTGCTGGCCGATTCGCAGGCCGACCCAAGCGCTCTCGAAAACCACGCCAACCGCCCCGAGGTGGCGCAGGCTCTGAACGGGCACGAGGGACGGGAGCGACGCCATTCTGCCACGCTTGGGCAGGAGGAAGTCTATGTGGCCATCCCGCTGCCGGCGAGCCAGGCCGTCTGGTCAGGAGGAGTGCTACGGATCGCCCAACCGGCAAGTCGGATCGACTCCATGCTGGCCGCCTCCTGGCGGATACCGCTGATCGTGTGGGCCGTGCTCTTGCTGCCTACCATCGCGGTCGCCTACTTCCTAACTCGCTCGATAACCAACCCACTGGAACGCCTGCGCCAGATGACCGCGCAGGTCGCGTCCGGCGATTTCACCCATCGTACGAGCGTGCATCGAAACGATGAGCTGGGGGAACTGGGTCAGTCGCTCAACAGCATGGCCGCCCAGTTGGAGGCGCGGGACGGCCAACTCGGAGCCGAGATGGAGCGTTCGAGCCAGGTCCTGACGGCTATGAGCGAAGGAGTACTGCTCCTGGAAGCCGACGGACGTCTGCTCCGGAGCAACCCGGGGGCCGAACGGATGCTGGGTGTCGACCTGGCTGGAATGGTGGGCAGTCCCCTCGTGTTGGCGGCCCGTTCCTTCCCCGCTCGGATGCTCGCCGAGAAGGCTCAGAAAGCCGGACGGGCGATAACTGAAGTTCTGGAGCTTCCCAATGGACGCTCGCTCACCGTCGAAGTCGTCCCTTTGCAGTCGCCCGGGCGGCAGGCCTCCGGGACGTCGTCCAGCCAGGCCCAAGGTGGGCAGACCTTGTTCGTGGTACGCGACGAGACGGCCCGTCGTGCCACCGAACTCATGCGGCGCGACTTTGCCACCAATGTTTCCCACGAACTCAAGACACCTCTGGCCGGGCTCTCTCTCTTGGCCGAGACTCTCCATGACACCGTGCGAGAGGACCCTGAGCAGGCGGAAAAGTTCGTGGCCCGGTTGTCGGCAGAGATAGACCGCCTCGTTGAGTTGACCAACGACCTGCTCACCCTCTCGCGGCTCGAAGAGCCGGAGGCTGTAGCCGGAGCGAGCTTTCTCCCTGTAGACCTGACGCCGCTGGCTTTGGACATGGCAGACGAGGTCAGGCCTCAGGCTGACGCCAAGCGCCATGAACTGGCGGTCGAGACGCCGAGCAAGAGCGTCGTCAACGGAGACGACGTGGCGCTGCGCACCCTCATTCGCAACCTGCTCGAGAACGCCATCCGCTACACCGAACCGGGAGGGCACATCGCCCTTCGCCTTAGGGCCGACCAGGACCCAGGTGGCCACGAGTGGGCGGTGCTGAGCGTGATCGATGACGGTGTCGGCATACCACTCGCCGACCAGAAGCGCGTCTTTGAGCGCTTCTATCGAGTGGACAAGGCCCGCTCGCGAGAAACAGGCGGTACCGGTCTAGGCCTCAGCATCGTCCGCCACGTCGCCGAGAGGCACGGGGGCAGGGTGGAGCTTGAGAGCACAGTGGGCGTGGGATCCACGTTCACCGTTCGTCTTCCCCGCGCCTGACCGCCACTACACGCTCGGCCCGCGGCATCCGGCGGGCGGAGCTTCGATGCTAGGATGTCGGAAGACGGCCTCGACGACGGGAGCAGACATGGGCGGGACGCGCAAGTTCACCATCCTCCACTCCAACGACATGCACGGTGACTTCCTCGCCGAGCAGGCCGCGGGCGGGGGAGAGCTCATCGGCGGGCTACCGCTTCTCTCGGGCTACATCAACAAGGTGCGCGCTGAGGAAGAGAACGTCCTTTACGTGATCTCGGGCGACATGGTGCAGGGCTCTATCATCGACTCCGATTTCAAAGGCACCTCGACCATGCAGATCATGAACTACCTGGCTCCGGACGTCGTGGCCCTCGGGAACCACGAGGTCGATTACGGTCTCCCGCATCTGCTCTTCCTGGAGAAGATCGCCAACTTCCCCATCGTCAACGCCAACCTGTACATCAAGCCGTTCGAAAAGCGGATGATGCGGCCTTATCACATCATCAAGAAGGCAGGCTTCGAGATACTTTTCACCGGCATCCTCACCGAAAAGGTCATGGACTCCCTCAAGATGGACGAACTCATCGGGACCTTCGTGACGCTGGAGGAAGCAGGGACGGAGGTGGGCAAGATCTGCGATGCCTTCAAGAACGACGACATCGATTTGACCATCCTGCTGACCCACATCGGCTTCGAGTCCGACAAGGAGCTGGCCGCGATGCTCCGTCCCGAATGGGGCGTGGACGTGATCATCGGCGGGCACAGCCACACCCTGCTTTCGGAGCCCGCCCAGGTCAACGGCATCCTCATCGTTCAAGCCGGCACAGGGACCAACCAGATCGGCCGTTTCGACATCGAGGTGGACGACGACACCAACTCCATCGTCGATTGGAAGTGGCGGCTCATCCCCATAGACGAGCACCTTGCCGAGCCCGACCTGCGCATGGCCGAGTTCATAGAGTCGTTCAAGTCGGTGGTCGACCGCAAGTATGGCGTGGTCATCTCGAAGTTCTCTCAGACCCTCACCCACCCGCTCAGGGAAGAGGAGAGCACTCTCGGAAACCTGCTCGCGGACGCGCTGGCCGAGGGCACCCAGAGCGACGTAGTGTTCCTCGGCGCCGGATCGGTGCGGGTCAAGCAGATGGGCCCCGCCGTCACCCTCATGGACTTCATGTCGTGCTTCCCCTACGACGACTCCCTCACCCGCTTCACAGTGTCCGGGTCGGCGCTGAGACGGGCTTTCAACCATTGGATGCGGCCGGAGAACCGGGACGGGGAGGGCGAGTGCTACCAGGTGAACTCCGGCGTGCGGGCGGTGTACTCCAATTCGGCTCGGGGGCTGGTCTCGCTGACCGTGAACGGGGTCCCGGTGACAGATGACGCCACGTACTCATTGATTTTGCAGGGTTACCACGTCCAGAACTCGAAGCCCTATCTCGACTTGGATCCGGACGAGCTCGCCGCGATCACTCCTGGCAGAGTGGCCGCCACCTCTGCCCAGACGGTCCTGAAGGAATGGCTTATCGCGCACCAGAACGTCGACCGCCGGATCGAGGGCCGGCTGGTCTACGAAAGGTGAGTGCAAGGCGGTATCTTGCCGTAGCGGGAACACTGCTGTTCGCGGTGGGCACTGTGGCGTTCGGCGAGTCGAGTCGTCTCGCGGGGCTGGGTATCGGCGGGGTTGAACGTTGGGTGGCGTATCCCATCCTCTCGTGGGTCACGGGCCTCGGAGGCCACCCGCTGGGCCGGGCTCGCCAGTGAGCAAGACGGGCAGCTCGAGGAGCGCCCCTTGTTCCGTGGTGCGGGCTACGTTGGTGACCTGAACGATTCCCCCGGTCTGATCTACGCTCGAGTTCGTATTGGCACAGCCGCCGGCATGATGGAACTGGTAGTTGACGCGGACAGCCGCGGGACGCAAGACGGCGCCCGTATCGTCGACGGCCGTGAGTTCGCTCCAGCGAACGGTCAGCGAGGGGGCGTCACAATCCGCGAACACCTCCGACCACACTATCGGGCGGACGAGGTATCCCTCCGACCGCGCCAGATCGGGGGGTGGAAGCAGGTCGCGCACGGTGACAGAGGCTCCGGAAGCCAGATCATCTACCGCGGCCCTCCAGGCGCCGGGAGTCTCGGGGGAGCGGAAGATCCGGAGACGATAGGGACGGCCTGGCCGCCAAGCAAGAGCCAGAGTGTTGGGGTCGTCAGGAAATCCTGAGAGAGACGAACCGGTGCCCGCGAGCACGCCTCCGCCTCGCTCGGCTGAGGCGTAGCCTCCCCAGTTCACCGCGGTGCCGTCCGGGTAGCGCCGGTTCCACTGCAGACCGGTGTGGCCTCCGCCCCACACTTCGTCGCCTTCGACGAAATCCACCTGCAGCGCCCAGAAGTGCAGCGCCTGCACCCGGGGTGGCGCCAGCACCTCGAGCACCGCGGATACCTCGACCAATCCCCTCCGCCCACCAGTTGGTCGAGGCAACTCCCAGGCCAGATGGAACGAGGAAGCGCCATTGGCCGACCGGGGCGGGCCCGTCACACGTGGCGCGTCCGTCTCGCGCGGCCCCGAATAGGCCATGCCGCGGAGCATTCTCGTCAGCCACGACATATGCGGTACTCCCGTAGTCGCTCGGCGTTCCTTCTTGTATTACCACTCGTAGGTGAGGCCTAACCGTTTCCGCAGCCGTTCGTCCCGCGCCGGATTTCTTACACCGTCTTTATGGATGCTCTGTTAGCCTGCGAAGAGCCTCGTCGCACTGAGAGTCGCGCGGTTCACCCCCCGCCACTCGTCTCGGCGACCCCCGCGTCGCCGAATGCCGCCCGGCCCCCGCACCTCTGGGCCGGGCGGCCCCTTCTTCTGGTAGCTTGACGCGACCACGCGGCGCTGATAAACGTCAGATACCCATAGAGCAGGCCGCAATCGGGTACACTACGCGTGTCCTGGTTGAACGTGATTTCCGACCCGTGGAGGGACTCGCATGCAACCTGAGATGGATCCGGATCCCCTAGCGATGGAACGAGCCCGCCGGCGCCAGCAAAGGGCTGAGCGGGTGCAGCGGCGACGTCTGGCCCTCGGGGTGATCGTGCTGGGCCTCATCGTGTTGATCGTCGCGTTGGCCATAGGTCTTTCTGGCGGCGACGAGACGGCGACCACCACCACGTCATCCACGGGTGTGTCCAATGACGACCTGGTATCGGCGACGTACAGCGCCACTCTCGTCGGCGCCGACGCGGTGCCTCAAGTCAACACCGTCGCCGCGGCCGACTTCATCCTGACTTACGACGCAGACACGAAAGAGCTCTCGTTCGTGTTGGAGATCACCAAGGGCCTCACCAGCCCCACCGCGGCCAGCGTCTACGAAGGGACTCCGGGAACCAGCGGAGCGGCCGTGTACACGCTCTTTGTCGCCGAAGCGGGCAGCGAGGGGACCAAGACCGGCATTCTGGCGCAAGACATCATCGACGAAGCCAAGCTGATCGGGCCTCTCGCGGGAGGCACCATCGCCGAGCTTGTCCAGCTGATAAAGGACGGCAACGCCTACGTGAGCATAAGTAACAAGACCCACCTCGACGCCATACGCGGGCCCATCAACTAGACAGCGCGCGCCGCTCCAGCCGCACCCGGCGGCGCGCCCGTCGCGTGACCCGCATGAAGCTCACGAAGTGCGACCAAGGACGGATGTCGCTCGTCTCGGTGCCATAGATGGTCTTGATGGGCACCCAGGCCAGCTTGTATCCCCGGCCGACACAGATGGCGATCTCTTCCACTTCGAACGCAAAACCCACTTCGGGGCTGGAGAGGGCGGCTTCGGCCAGGCGGCGGGTGCGCAGCCTGTATCCCGATTGGTTGTCGGGGATCCTCTCGCCTAGTGCCCAGGAAAACAGTAGCCGGCTGACGCTGTTAGTGAACCATCGGATCGGCGGCATGCTGCCATAGTCGCGGGCGCCGACCACTAGGTCCGCTCCACTGTCATGCCAGACCTTGATGATCGCCGGCGCCTCCGCGGGATCGTGTTGGCCGTCACCGTCCAAGGTGAGGATCGCCGTCCAAGCGGCACCAGGGCCGGCCCCTCCCGCGAGCAGTTCCCCGTCGAGCGCTGCGCGAAAGCCGGCCTTGAGGGCCGCTCCCTTGCCGCGGTTGGGCGTCACCGAGAGGACGCTCGCTCCTGCGGCGCGCGCCGCCTCGCCCGTGTCGTCGGTCGAGCCATCATCGACCGCCAGCACCGGGAGGCCCTGGGCCAGCAACGCCCGCACCACCGCGCCAATCCGGGGCCCCTCGTTGTGCGCGGGCACAACAGCAAGCACCTCCGAGAGTCCCGACGAGTCGTTGGCGCTCACCGGCATGCCTCGCCGGGCGCCCGGCTCGCTATCCACAACGCCCTCCCTTGTTGTGCGTCATCGTCGAAGCAACCGCGACCTCGCGCCGGCACCGCGCGACTCCGGGCTGGAGCGGCGTTCAGCGGGGATTGCGCTTCCAGGCGCTCGGCCACCACCAACTGGCCTTGCCCAGATACACCATCACGGCGGGTAGGAGCGTCAGCCGGATCAGGATCGTGTCGACGATGATCGCCAATGCGATCCCCAAGCCCAGGATCTTGGTGGTACCGATACTTGTGAACACCCAGGCCCCAGTGACGATGACCACAAGAAGGGCGGCGCTCACAATGACCCGCGCAGTTCGAACGATGCCTATGGTCACGCTTTCCCGAGCGTCCCCTGTCCTATGCCAGCGCTCGTGCATGCGCGTCAGCATGAACACCGCGTAATCCATGGTGATGCCGAACAAGATGCAGAGCATTAACACCCGGTTGACGGCATCGATGGTGCCGGTCGACGTGAAGCGGAGAACACGCTCGAAGGTGTCTCCCTGGAACAACATGACCAACAGTCCATAACTCATCGCCATGGTGGCCAGATTCACCACCACAGCCAACACCGGAAGGACGAGGCTGTGCAGCAACAGAGCGAACACGATGAGGCTCGTGAACACCACCCAGACGATGACCCACGGGAACAGTGTGTTGAGTTCGTGGGCGAAGTCGTAGCTGAAGACAGCTTCGCCCGCCACATGCACCGAATAGCCGGCGGGCGGGCTTGAGTCCACGAGTGCCGCCACTAGATTGTCCGTCCGCAGAGGCGACAGATCATTCTGCCCGACCACGCGATAGAGCACAGCCCCCGGTGCGACCGTAGCCTTGATCAGTTGCTTGAACTGTTCGAGTTGCTCCGCCGTGATCGTCTGTCCCGAACCGAGCGTTATCCCTTCTGGGGGCACCGTGAAACCGTCGGGATCGTTGAGCAGTTTTTCGAACTGGGGCCACAGCTCTGCCAGCGCCGTGGGATCGCTGAGCCCGCCAAGGGTGAACGGGCTCTGCGCCGAGGCCACCCCGTCCAGCGCCAGGAGCTGTTGCCCGTAGAAGAAGAGGGACGCGGCCCGAGTCAGATCGATGGCCGGGTCGCCCTCCCATGTGAGCAACACTAGGATCGGGGAGAGGGCTTGCCGGTCGAATTCTTGATCGAGAATCTCGAGACCCTGCCGAGACTCGGCCGCCGGAGGCAGAGCCGCCGCGGACGTCATCTGCGTCTTCATGTTGACCGCGGGATACGCCACTAGGGCGATAAGCGCCATGGCGACGACGATGGACAACCAGGGCCGCCTCAAGAGCACGCGGGCCCAGCCTTTCCATAGGCGACTGTCATGGGCTTCGTGCAACCTGATCACGGGGATGGAGTTGATACGATGGCCAAGCACCGCCAGGATGGCCGGCATGAACGTGACCGAGGCAGCCACAGAGAAGAACACGACCAACGCGCCCCCGATGCCGAGAGAGCGCAGTCCCGGCGACGGGAAGAACACCAGACCCACCACCCCTACCATGACCGCGGCGCCGCTGTAGAGCACCGACCGGCCCGCGCGGGCGGTGGTGACTATGATCGCATCCTTCACCGAAGCGCCTTTGTGCAGCTCCTCCCTGAACCGCCAGACGATGAACAAGGCGTAGTCGATGGCGACAGCCAACCCGAGGAGCGTCGCCACGTTCATGGAGAAGATCGACATACTGGTGAGTTGAGCAAGCAGATACATGCCGCCGAGAGTCACCGTCACGGCCAGGCCTCCGACGATGACCGGAAGCGCCGCCGCGACCATGCTGCCGAAGACGAACAGTAGAGCTATGAGAGCGACCGGAAGACCGTATACCTCCACCTTTCTCAGATCGGTGAACGAATACGTGGAGATGTCGGCGTAGACGGCCGGCTCGCCGGTCACATAGGTCTGGAGGACTATGCTCCTGATGGCATCGCGTATCTGCCCCAATTCCGCCTGAACTTCCTGTTGAGACGCAGAGAAATTGAGCGCCGCCACCGAGCTCCGTCCGTCCCTGGAGACCATCAGAGTGCTGCCGGTGCTGGCATAGGTTTGGACACCGGTCAGGTTGGGGATGCCGGCCGCCTTCAGCACGTCGAGAGAAGCCTGCTCCGCGGCTTGAAACACGGTGCTGTCGGCCAGCAGGGTGTCGCTCTTGAAGATGACCACGAGGTTGGTCGGGCCCTGGGCGAACTTCTCCTCTATAAGCGCGCCGGCCCGCGCCCCCGGAGCGTCAGGATCGGCGAAGCCGCCGGTCAGCACGTCTTCGAGGAACGGAGTCGCCGCCAAGCTGACCCCGAACAGCACGACCCACAGGCCTATGACCAGCCACTTGAATCGACACGAGAATCTACCGAGCGCCTCGAACATATCTTCACTCCGGCTTGGACGACATAAGCAGGGTGACAAAGGCTTCAAGCACCCGGCGCGGATCGGCCGACACCTCGTCGGCCACTTCGGTCAGGTCGATCGCGTTTATGGACACCATCCCATGGACCAAGGCCCAGCAACCATAGGCCATCTCGGCGGGCGACAAGAGGGGGTCGGCCCCGAAGATCCCCCGCTCCATGGCTTCGCGGATGGGCTCGCTGATGAGCCGGACCGCCCCCAAGCCGACGGCGGTGCCGCTCGAAGAAGGCAGGCCTTCCTGAGAGGTGGCTGCGAGGATGCAGCGTAGGTCCATCGGGTTGTCCCGAGCGAAGTCCATGTACGCCATTCCCAGCTCCACCAGTCTCTTCTGCAGCGGCAGATCCGTAGGCACCCGCCGCAGGTACGCGTCCAGTCGCGCGAACGATTCCGCGAACAGCGCCGCCACTATGTCATCCCGGCTGGAAAAATAGGTGTACAGGGCGGCGGGGCTGAAGTCGGCCCTCCGCGCCACCTGGCGGAGGCTGAGGGCTTCCGGGCCGACCTCGAGGAGAAGCTCTCTGGCCGCCACCAGGATCTCTTCTCGAGTGCTCATGCGCCGGCGGTCGCGCCGGGTCAGGCGAGGTTCAGGCTCCATGATGGACTCCATTGGTGCGAACATACATCGTTTGGTAAAACGATGGACGCCACTACGAACACTGTTCGGTTGATATGCTACCCCGGGTAACCACCGAAGTTCAAGGCCGCCCGGTCTCTCCGCTGCTTCCGAATTCGAACTGATAGACTTCCGGGCATGAACGACGTGAGACTGCCCCCAACCGTCCAGACTCTTTGACCCTGCGCGCGTTTGACCCGAGCGCTGCCGCCTCCGCTCGGGGTAGCCATGTCCTGTTGGTGAACTTCCTAGTCGCGTGGGCAGCGGCCTTCACCACCACTTCTATCAACATTGCCCTGCCCTCTATCCAAACCGAGTTCCATCTGGGCGCCATGGCCCTCGGTTGGCTGCCGCTCGCGTACGTTCTCGCCACCGCCGTGTTCTTGCTTCCCTTCGGGAAGCTGGGCGACACCCTCGGCCGCCGTCTTCTCTTCTTGACTGGCGTGGCGATCTTCTCCGTCAGTTCGGTGACCCTGTTCTTCGCGAACTCCTATGCGCTGTTGGTGGTCTTCCGTTCCACCCAGGGCCTCGGCGGGGCCATGATCTTCAGCACGTCAATGGCCATGGTCACACTCGCCTACCCTCCGGCAAGGCGCGGCTGGGCCATGGGCATCAGCGTGGCGGCGGCATATCTGGGACAGACCACCGGGCCGATCCTTGGTGGAGTCATCGTGCATAATTTCGGCTGGCGGAGCCTGTTCTTGGTCACCGGATGCTTCACCTTCTTCACACTCGGCCTTGACCTTACGTTGCTACGCAGAGCCGAATGGAAGGAGGAAGGCGTCTCCGGCTTCGACTGGACGGGTGCTACTGCCTGTGCGGTAGCTCTCTCGGCTCTCCTTCTTGGGTTGTCATGGCTGCCGCTGGTGCGGGGTCTTGTCCTTGTCGTTTTCGGGGTCGCCGGGCTGATACTGTTCGTCTGGTGGGAGGCCCGAGCCAAGGCACCGCTGATCGCTGTGCATCTGTTCCGGCATAACCGGGTGTTCGCCCTCTCCAACCTCACGGCGCTCGTCAGCTACTCGTCCGTGTGGGCAGTCAGCTTCCTGATGAGCCTCTACCTGCAGTTCATCAAGGGCCTCAACCCTCAAACCGCTGGCCTGGTGCTCATCACGGGGGTTGCGCTCCAGTGCGTCATGTCGCCCTTCGGCGGCCGCCTATCCGATCGCATCCAGCCTCGTTGGATCGCCTCGTGGGGCGCTGTGCTTTGCGTCATCGGGCTACTGCTCTTCAGCTTCCTGCAACCCGATACGCCGTACTGGTACATCATCCTGGCCCTCTGTCTCCTGGGCGTCGGCTACGGCTTCTTCTCTGGGCCCAATCAGAGCTCGATCATGGGGAGCGTCGAGCGACGCTACGTGGGGTTCGCGTCCGCGAGCATCGGCATGGTGAGGACGGTCGGCATGGCCATCAGTATCGCCTCCGCGACCCTCGTAATGGTTCTGATCGTGGGGCGGCACGACATTCAACCGGCGGACTATCCCAATCTGCTGACCGCAGTGCGCCTGTCGTTCGCCATCTTCACATGCTTGAGCGCTCTCTCGGTAGTGGCTTCTCTGGTACGGGGGAAGATGCCGGAGCGCGACGCACCGACCGGCAAACCAGCGCCAGGCGCCGGGTAGCCGTCTGCCTCGGGCGCTTCGTGCGGCGGCGGGTATCGGCCCCAGTTCTTACCAGATCGTCATCGAATCGAGGAACAACCGGCGAAAGTCTGCCTCGTCAGCGGGTCGCGGCGAGAGTTTGGTCACGCGGTGTTGGGGCAGGACGCCCTCAACGAGCGC
>MELN01000007.1:33347-38911 GCA_001768675.1 Actinobacteria bacterium RBG_16_64_13
GAGTGTAGCCCACGGCTCGCAGGCCATTGGGGATCGCTGCCTTCTTCATCACCTGGATCACGGCTCCCGCGAGAATCTCGCCGGCATCGTCAAGGCCCGCTCCTCCGATGTCCACCCCGATCAGTTGCGCCGCCCTCAGGAACATGCTTGGGTTGCCGGGAGCCATGAAGCGGAACGCTGCCGGCGCGCCCAAGATCACGGCCATTCCATGCGGGATAAGGGCGTGATCCTGCGGATACCCCTCGGGACGGTACTCACGGACCAGGCCAGAGATGGGGTAGGACATTCCGTGCGGAAGCGTGACTCCGGCCGAGCCGAAACCGACTCCGGCGATGGTGGAAGCGAGGATCATGTTGGTACGAGCCTCGTCGTCGGCCGGGTCTTCGATGGCCCTCAACATGTACTTGGACCCGATCTCGGCGGCCTTGGCCGCCCAGATGTTGCTGATGGGGTTCGCTCCCTGATATGCCGGCCTCAGTCGGGGGCTCCCCGGTGCCTCGCGCCGTTCGTACGGCATGGCGGTCAGCGATTCCAGCGCGTGGGAGAACACGTCTAGGGCCGTGCAGGCTACCACCATCTTTGGGAGCGTGCGGGTGTTCTCAGGGTCGACGATGCCCAGACGAGGCCGCAGAGCCCGGTGAGCGATGCCGGTCTTCGCGTGCATTTCCGAATAGTCGAAGATGGCGACCCCGGTTGTCTCGCTGCCGGTCCCAGC
The DNA here is from genome assembly GCA_001768675.1 of Actinobacteria bacterium RBG_16_64_13. Lineage (GTDB taxonomy): Bacteria > Actinomycetota > Thermoleophilia > RBG-16-64-13 > RBG-16-64-13 > RBG-16-64-13. The sequence continues at coordinate 34,063 of MELN01000007.1, forward strand.
GGTCGTGGGAATAGCGATCAGAGGCTGGAGATCCCCCGGCACGGGCCTGGCCCTTCCGACGGGCGCGTTGACGTAGTCCAGGAAGTCGGCCGGATACGTGGCGTAGAGGTTGGCCGCCTTGGCCGTGTCCATGGTCGAGCCCCCGCCTACGGCCACGTAGCCGTCGAACTTGCCCTTGGTCGCGAAAGCGATGGCTTCTTTGAACGACACGTCGTTGGGCTCAACGCGCACGCGGTCGAAGAGGGCGGTCGAGATACCCTCGTTCGCGAGAGCCGCCAGCACGATGGCTACAGTCTCGGAGGCGACCAGCCCGGGGTCGGTCACCACCATCACCCGCCGGGCGCCCAGATCCTTCATGTCGGAGCCAACTTCTCGGGTCGCACCCGCACCGAACTTGATGCTCGATGCGTCCATGCTGAAGACAGTCTCGAAGCGCACGTCTAATCCCGCCGGATGCCTGTGGCCAAAGGACTCTGCCGCCTCAGTCGCGCTTGACAACGGCGGTGACGTCGAACTCCACCAGGAATTCGGGACGAGCCAGTACGACCGGCTGGATGTACGTGCTGGCGGGAGGCTCTTGAACCAGGCGGGGAGCGTACTTCTGATAGTACTTGAGTTCCGAGGCGCGCATTTGCTGGTAATACTCCAAGTCCTTGAGGAGGATCAGCGTCTTCACGATGTTCTCCATGGAGCTGCCGAGGTCTTCCAGGACCTTCCGGACTTTGTCGAGGCAGGCAAAGACCTGATCCTCGACCCCGACTGTAAGACAAGCCCCGGTCTGGAAGTCCTGGGGGGTCATGCCCGAGAGAAAGGCGAGGTTACCCACGACGATGGCGTTGGCATACTTCGGCGTGCCGGGATGCACGTTCGGATAGATCTGCTCGACCCCGGCTATTTTGCACGGGTAGTAGATGACCTTGTCTCCCATGATTCCCCTTTCTGTGTTTCAGCTGTTTCGATCCGAGCGAGACCTGTCGAGCACCGCTCGCACTTCGACCGCCAAGGCTTCCGGGGTGAAGGGCTTTTCCAAGAAGTCCACCCCAGCGTCCAGTCTCCCCGCATGCACGATCGAATCGCGAGGATAGCCGGAAATGTAGAGCACCCGCAGATCCGGCCGTAAGTCAACCAACTGCCGGGCGAGATCACTACCCTGTACGCTTCCGGGCAGGACCACGTCGGTCAGCAGAAGGTCGATCCGGCGATCGGCATCCGCCGCGATCTTTGCCGCCTCGGCGGCCGTCCCGCCCGCCATCACGTCATACCCGAGACCGCCGAGCACCCGGGTGATCAGACTTCGCAGAGCCTTCTCGTCTTCCACCAGGAGGATGGTCTCATCGCCGGCATTGGGAGTTCCCTGGATCGCCATGGGCCTGACGTCTGCGACTCGCGCCACCACCCGGGGTAGATAGATCCGGAACGTCGTCCCCCTCCCAGGCTCGCTGCTGACGGAGATGCTTCCGTTGCTTTGCGTGACGGTGCCGTACACCGTGGCCAGACCCAACCCGGTGCCCATGCCCGGAGCCTTGGTGGTGAAGAAAGGCTCGAAGATGCGCGTGAGAAGACCTGACTCGATTCCCACGCCCGTGTCGCTCACCGTCATCATCACGTGGTCGCCGCACGAGATGTGCGGGTTCGTTCGGCAGAATTCGTCATCCAAAGTCACGTTGGCCGTCTCGAGCGTCAACGTGCCCCCAGAGATCATCGCGTCGCGGGCGTTCACGGCGAGATTCATGAGCACCTGCTCGAATTGGTGGACGTCGGCCTCGACGCAGCCCAGTTCGGGATCCAGGTCGAGCACAAGGTCCATGTCTTCACCCAGCGTGCGGCGCAGAAGGGGCTCCATCCCGGTGCAGACCTCGTTCAGCGACACCACGGTCGGGCGCAAGGCCTGGCGGCGAGAGAAGGCGAGGATCTGCTTCGTGAGCGTGCTCGCGCGATCCGCGGCGTTCTTGATCTCTCCAAGATCCTGAATCGCTAGGGAGTCGCTATGATCCTGCCTGGCCAGCAGGAGTTCGCTGTAGCCCATGATGGCCGCGAGCAAGTTGTTGAAGTCATGGGCAATGCCGCCGGCCAATTGGCCGATCGCCTCCATCTTCTGCGACTGGCGCAGTTGGTCGTCACGCTCCCATAGGGCCTGCTCGACGCGCGCAGCCTCAATGACGTGCGACGTCACTTCGGCGATACCGTGCAAGATGAGGTCTTCCTCAGGCGTGATCGGGCGCTTGCTGAACAGTGCAAGGACCCCCAAGGGGACGTAGTCGGTGTCGGTCAGACGGTATCCGGCGAATGACACCAAACCCCTCTCCCTAGCCCACTCTCGGCTGTGGAGGCGTGGATCGCTGGTCAGATCGTTGCTCAGATAGCTCTCCGCGTTTTCGGCGGCTATCGCTCCGACCAAGTAGCTGCCGAAGGGCATGCGTGCGTAGGTCTCGTCGGAGAGGTCGTCGCTTCCGAAACTGGCCGCAAGGTGCAGGCAACGATGGCGGAACCGGCAAGCATTCGGCCCCTCGGAGACAAGCGCGTGTACGCAGCCGTCACCGCAGCGGTCGCCGGGCTTGATCATCCAGATCCGGGCGGAGTGGCCTTCAACGATCTCCACAGTTGCCCGTGTCACAAGCCCGAGCTTCTCCTCCAGGGAAGCATGCTTCAGAAGTCTCCCCTGCAGCGCGTTGAAGTCGCGCAGGCGCTTCTGGCTCGACAGCAGCCTTTCTTCCGCTTCGCGGCGCTCGGTGATGTCGCGCACGGCAGCGACAGCGACGTAGCGCCCTCCCAGGTCGAAGTGCCGTGTGGTGAGATCGACCGGGAACACCGCGCCGTCCTTGCGCCGGTGCCATCTCAGAGGAACGTGCGGCAGCCGGGCGGCGGCGCCTTGAAGGCTCTTCTCAGGCTCTGCGGAGATGTCGACGTGATGCATGGACAGGAATTCCGCCCGGCTATATCCGTAAAGGGCTATGGCCGCTGAGTTGACCTCTAGGATCCGGCCGGACTCACCATCCGCCACCACGATCGCGTTCGATTCGAGCTCGAACAGTTGCCGGTAGCGTTCTTCGCTTTCGCGCAGGGCTTGTTCCACCTTCTTGCGCTGGGTGACATCCCGGATGACGCCGGCCGTGCCTGTGGATGTGCCCTCTTTCCAGAGGATCCCCGTAAGTTCTCCGAAGAAGATCGAGCCGTCCCTGCGTTTCATTCCGAGTTCGAGGTTTTGAGTCGTTCGATCGCGTTCGAAAGCCTGGGTGAATGCAGCGACAGCCCCATCCACGTAGTCCTCCGCAAGGAACTCGGCGAAATGCCTGCCTACCATCTCCCGAGTCTCAAAGCCGAAGGTCTCTTTGGCAGCCGGAGAGATATACACGATCACACCGGCAGAGTCGGTGATGTAGACGGTATCGGTGGTCTGCTCCGCGATGGCCCGAAAGCGCCAATCGCCGTCACTGGCTACTGCTTCGCCCATACTTGGTGCCACCAAACGGTTGTCAGCCTCTGGGCCGACCGAATCCTGGGTGCTCAAGCAACCCTCTTCTCCAAAGTGGTCGACTCTCTCGCGGCTCTCGCAGCCTACTTCGTGCCGTCGTCCGCCGAGAGACCCGGCCGGTCGAGGGCGGTCCGCACGAAGGTCGCCAAGGCCTGAGGGGTGAACGGCTTCTCGAGGAGATTGACCCCCTTGTTGAGCCAACCCGCGCTTATCACGGCATCCCGCGCATACCCGGACATGTAGAGGATCGGCAGCTCAGGTCTCGCTTCACGGAAGTGATGCCCCACCTCGGTGCCTTGGATGCTGCCGCTCAGCACAACGTCAGACAGCAGCAGGTCGAGATGGCCTCCGCGTTCGAGGATCTCCAGCGCCTGGCTGCCATCCGCCGCCACGATGACATCGTACCCGTATCTCTCGAGGATACGCCGGGCCAGGAGACGGAGCGACTCCTCGTCCTCGACGACCAAGATCGTCTCGCGTCCACGTAGCGAATCTGGGGACAGCGTCTCGACCTCTCCCTCCATGGCTCTGGCACCCGAGCGCGGAAGATAGACCTTGAAAGTCGTGCCTAGCCCGACCTCGCTGTACGTCCAAATACCCCCACCGCTCTGCTTCACTATTCCATACACGGTCGACAGCCCGAGTCCGGTGCCCTGACCCGGGTCCTTGGTCGTGAAGAAGGGCTCGAACATGCGGGACATCACTTCCCGTGTCATCCCTACGCCGGTGTCGGAGACCGAGAGCATCACGTACGACCCGCGACCCAGGTCGGCATGATGCCCCAGATCGCTCTCTTCGATTTCGATGTTCGCGGTGGCCACGGTGAGCGTGCCTCCGCCCGGCATCGCGTCGCGCGCATTTACCACGAGATTAACGATCGCGCTTTCGAACTGGTTGCGGTCCACCTCGCACAACCCAAGATGAGGATGCAGATGGAAGCCCAGATTGATGTCTTCGCCGATCGTGCGGAACAGCATCGGTTGAAGCTCTTCCAGCAATTCGTTGAGCGATACCGACTCGGGGCGCAAGGCCTGGCGCCGGGAGAAGACAAGTATCTGCTTGGTAAGGGCCCCCGCTCGTTCGGCAGCAAGTTTGATCTCGGTCGCATACTTGCGGGAGTCAGGATCCTCGGGCGAGATTCGGGCCAAGAGCAGCTCGCCGTATCCCGTGATGACCGTTAGCAGGTTGTTGAAGTCGTGGGCTATCCCTCCCGCCAATCGGCCCACGGCTTCCATCTTCTGCGACTGTCTGAGCTGCTCCTCGTTGTCGCGAAGCCGTCTTTCGCTCTCCAGCCGCTCAGAGATGTCCCTGACGAACCCCACCACATAGGCCTGGCCGTCATGCTCGAAATGCGTGTCTTGCACCTCCACCGGCAGC
>MELN01000007.1:38935-40397 GCA_001768675.1 Actinobacteria bacterium RBG_16_64_13
GCCGTTTCAAACCGGGCCGACCCCCGCCGAGCGATGTCCGACCAGACCGCGCCCCAGGCCTCCCGCTTCCTGTCGACCTCGACATCGAAGAGCGTCATCTCCAGTAGCTGTGTGCGGGAAAAGCCCAGTGTGCTGCACAAGGCGTCGTTCACGTAGAGGATGTTCCCCTTGGAGTCGAGCCAGAGAGCGGGCTCCGCGGCGCAGTCCAAAGAGAACTGCGTCAGGCTGAGCGATCTCTCCGCGGTCTTCGGCCCGGTGATGTCTTCCGTGATCACCTGAACACCTTGGATCTCGCCCCACTCGCTCGCGATCCTCGCGTAGGTGGATCGGAACCACCTTTCACCTGAGACTAGAGTGATGATGTCCTCGTAGACCCGGGGAGTATCGTAAGCAGCCGCCGCCTTGATCCGGGTCAGATACTCAGCCGACAAGGGTCCCGGGAAAAGCTCGGGGATAGACTTTCCTTCCGCTTCGTCCCTCGTGAGACCCATGTGACGCAACGCAAGGTCGTTGCAGTAGACCATCGTCCCGGAGTCGTCGTAGTAGGCGACCCCGACCCCGGCGAAGTCCACCAGAGAGTGGTACCGCCGTTCGCTTTCCCTAAGGGCGTCCAGAGCACGGGCGGCCTCGCGCTTGGCCTGGGCCGTTTCCATGGCCTGCTCGATGGCCGTGCCCAGCCTGGACAGGTCGTCTTTCCTCACGCAGTCGCCTGCCCCAGCCCGGATCATCGAAGCCGCCTGCTCCTCACCGATCGCGCCGGACACAAGGACAAAGGGGATCAAGGCATCGGCCTCTCTGACCAATCCGAGCGCGTCGAAGCCGTCGAAAGCGGCCATCTCATGGTCGGAGATCACCACGTCCCACGGCTGACGAAGCGCGTCTCTGAGCGCCTCGACGTTATCGGCCCTCAGACTCTCGACGGCGAACCCTTGTCTGCCGAGTTCGGCGAGAATGAGCTGATAGTCCTCCGGCGCATCCTCGACTATCAGCAAGCGCAGGGTCTTGGTCAAGGCACTCTCCCTTCGGAACCTGCTTCAGGCCCGCGGACACGGACCTACTTGATAACCAACCTTCCGTTGCTTCGCGTCGAGGCGCAGAGACGAACGCGCCCTCGCTTCCAAACCGAGTGCTGTGTCATTGCATATCTTAGTGGTTCCGGCTGCTGCCGTAAATGAAGAACTTCGTGAAGGCCGATCAGAGCCTCCGGTAGGACTCGTTGAGCGGGTGGACACCCCCACGCGGGTCCAGCGGCAGGCCTAGTTCAAGATCTGTACGAACTCATAGTCGCCGTTCTTCACTTGCCAGAGGATCAGATCGCCCCTGATGCCGACGTCTGTGCTGTCTGGTTCGAAGGTGACTATCCCGCCAAAAGCCACAAAGTACTTGAGGTTGACGAGCGCCTCGCGGACCGCTTCCTTGTCCATGGGGTCGGCTGCGCGTCTCATGGCCGCCGCAAGAACGT
>MELN01000008.1:0-212 GCA_001768675.1 Actinobacteria bacterium RBG_16_64_13
GCGGTCGGCATCACGTTGTCGGCCTCGATCTCTTGCTTGACGCCGTCCTTGTCCACGAAGGCAAGACCGCGAGCGGTGACCCGGATCTTGGTCGCGCCCGTGATGATCTTCACGCCTTTGTGCTCGAACCAGTCCATGAGCAGGCCCAGCCGGAAGTCGATCACTCCTTCGCCGATCCTGTCCGAAGGCTCGACGATGGTGACCGTGCGGCC
>MELN01000008.1:274-3776 GCA_001768675.1 Actinobacteria bacterium RBG_16_64_13
TCTTGCCCATGGGGAGCCAGATGTGGGTCGCCCAGCCGAGAAAGCGCGTGCCGAACAGGAGCAGCCACGGTTTCACCCGCTTGTGGAGTTCGGGGGTCGTGACCACCTTGCTCCGGTCGCCCTCAACCGCGGGCGCGTTCAGGATCCCGCCGGTGGCCAGGATGACGACGTCCGGCTTCAGCGCCCGGATGCTTTCGACCGTCGCTTCTTTGCCCGTCTCGACCTTGACCCCGGTCTCCTTCAACTGCCGCCCGAACCACTTCAAGAGCGACGGCAAGTCTTCCAGCTCCACCCCTTTGATGAGGCCTGCCAAGGGCACCAGCCCGCCGAGGCGCGAGGTCTTCTCGATGAGGGTCACGTCGTGGCCGCGTAGAGCCGCGACTCGAGCGGCCTCCATGCCGGAGGGACCGCCACCGACGACCACGACCTTCTTCTTCGTGGGCGCTTCGTCCAGTTCCTGGTAGCCGAAGCCAAGAGCCGCGTTGGAACGGCAGTGCCGGAGAAACGACTCACTCTGGTCGAGACAGGTGCCGCAGCGCGTGCAGGGACGGACATCCTCGGCCCTCCCCTGGGCCAACTTGTTCGGCATGTCTGGGTCGCAGATAAGGGGCCGGTTCACACCGACGAAGTCGGCCTTGCCCTCCTCCAGGGCGGTCTCGCCCAGTTCCGCGGTCATGTAGCCGATGAGGATGATCGGCACCCCGAGCAGCTTCTTGTACTCCTGGGCCATCAACCTCATGGCGCCGCGCCCTTGCTCCTTGGAGTAGTACTGAGGCGGCATCTTGTCGAACGGCACCTGGGCCTCGGGATAGAACATATAGTCGGGGAGAAAGCCCGGGACATGCAGGCCCAACCAGTGGCTGCGCACCATTATGGCGTCGGCGCCGGCCTCCACCGCCCACTTCATGTTCTCGGTGGCCAGGTCGTGCGTGAGGCAGGTCTTGTCGTCCACGCTGAGGCAGTAGCCGTTTTCGAAGCCGTTCAGGCAGACCACCACTGGGTAATCGTCTCCGCAGCGTTCTTTGATGCCGCGGACTATGTCCATCATCAACTTGGCCCGCTTCTTCGGGGTGCCCCCGTATTCGTCGTCGCGCCTGTTCCACCAGGGCGAGAGGAAGTTGTGGACGATGTGGCTGCTGCCGGCGTTGATGTCGATGCCGTCATAACCGGCCTTCTGCGCCCGCTCGGCGGCGTTGATGTACTTCTGGGTGATGTCCTGGATCTCCGGCACGGTCAGGGGCCGGATCATGTCCCGGTGGAAATCACCCAACTTGGGAATGTTCACCGCCGAGGCTCCGACTGGTGGCCCCTCGAAAGTAGCGGGGTGATTGTCGAAGAGCGGGTTCTGCCAGGGGCCGTCGTGCTCCATCTGCATGAAGGTCGGGCATCCGTGGCTGTGGATCATGTCGACGAGTTGCTGCATGCCGGGGATGTACCTGTCGTCGTCCATGCGGTAGCGATACGACCAGCGACATCCCCAGGGATAGTCGATGGTCGGGGCTTCGACCGAGATGATCCCCACCCCGCCCCGAGCCAAGGCGTCGTAGAAGCCGAGCGTGTTCTCGTTCATTTCGAGCTCGGTATCGAAGAATGTGTGCATGCCCGCCGCCGACTTGTAGAGGCGGTTCCGCGTCTTTACCTTGCCTATCTGCCCCGGCTCGAGCAGTTTCGCGTAATTCTTAGGGTCGCTCATCTATTCTTGTTCCCCGTTTCCTCGCCTGACCTTGCACTCCGGCCGAACCGGGCCCGTGGGCCTTTCACCGCATCACACCGGCTCGAACGCTCCGATCTCCCTCAGGTAGTCGAGCATCTTCAGGTAGAGCTCATCCCGCTTCTTGAGAATCTCCACCTCGCTTCTGCCTTGATAGTCATAGATGCCCCGCCCGGCCTTCGCCCCGACGGCTCCGCGCTCCACTCGCTCCTCGACGAACGAGTAGACCTTGCCGACGTTCTTCTGGTAGGCAAGCAGCATGTCGAGACCCTGGAAGTCGAAAGTCTGCATGACCCCGACGATGGGGAGCCGAATGCCCAGCGAAAGCTTGATGGCGCTGTCGATCTCCTCCGGCTCTACCAGCCCTTCCTGGATCATGTCCATGGCGGTCTCGCCGATAGCGCGCTGGATCCGATTGACGATGAAGCCCGGGCCGAGTTTCTTCATGACCACGGGGCTCTTGTCGCACGCCTGCATCAGGGCGACTGCAAGCGCGACGGTCTCCGGCGCGGTTTCGGGCCCAGGGACCACCTCCACGAGGGGGATGATATGGGCCGGAGTAAAGAAGTGCGCGCACACGCTCCGGGCCTGCCGTCCGGCAGGAAGCAGCTCGAACACGTTGAGGCTCGAGGTATTGCTGGCGATGACGGTCCGCTCCGGGCAAAGGGTGTCGAGCTCGGCGTAGAGATGCGTCTTGGCGTCCTTGTTCTCGGCGATGGTCTCCATGACGAAGTCCGCGTCTTTGGCCGCCTCTTCGACGCTCTGGGTGGGCCGGATGCGGGCCACGGCAGTGTCGGCCGCGGCCCGGCTGAGCTTCCCGTGCCCGACGACGGTGGCGAGATTCGCCCGCACCATGGCCATGGCCTTGTCCAGGGTCTCCGCTTTCCGCGAATACAGGGCCACCTCGTATCCGGCCACGGCGAACATCTGAGCAAGGCCAGGACCCATGGTGCCGGCCCCAAGGACCGCTATCTTCTTGACTTCGTCGACTTTCACCGACGACCCCTTCCTACGCGTAGCAGCTGCGTCCGCCGTCCACGTACACGATCTGGCCGGTCATGTAGTCAGAGGCCGCTGAGGCCAGATAGACGCACGTTCCGATGAGCTCCTCGGGCTCGGCGACACGCCCTATGGGATGCAGGGCGGTCGCCCCGGCCAGGATCTCGGGCGGCAAGGCATTCTTCATCATGGGCGTGAAGATCACGGAAGGGCCGATGGCGTTCACGTTGATGCCATGCTTGGCCCATTCGTAGGCCAACATGCGGGTGATGTTGCTCACAGCGGCCTTACTGCCGCAGTAGCCGACATTACCCGCCAGCGGCACCCCGCGGTCTCCGGCCACCGAAGAGAGGTTGATGATCTTTCCGCTCTTCTTTTCAAGCATGACCTTGCCGAACTCACGGCAGCAAAGCATGACGCCCCTGACGTTGTTATCGAACAACGTCTCCCAGTCGGCCAGCGGAAAGTTCTCGAAGGGCCGCTTGATGTTCTGCCCCTGTGAGTTGACGAGAATGTCGACCGTGCCCATTGCGGCCACGATCTCCTTCACGGCCGCCGCGACGCTTGCCTCGTCGGTGCTGTCCATCTGGAACGCCCTCACTTTGGTGGCGACCTCGGAGTCGGCCTGCAGCTCCTTGGCTACCCCCTCCAGCTTCTGCAGATTGCGGCTGGCGAGGGCCACATCGGCTCCCTGCCTGGCCAGGCCCAGCGCCAGAGCTTTGCCGATGCCTCCTCCGCCGCCGACCACCACCGCGACTTTCCCGTCGAGTCTGAAAAGATCCGCCATGACTG
>MELN01000008.1:3788-9076 GCA_001768675.1 Actinobacteria bacterium RBG_16_64_13
GTCCTTGATGCGCCTCGTCCGCTCGTCCGGCTCGCCTATCTCACCTGTACGGCAGCCAGCACTCCATCAGTTCGTCGATGGGCCACAGGCTCAACCGCTCGTATCCATCCTTGGTCACCAGGATGTTCTCTTCCAACCGCACGCCGAACTTGCCGCCCTTGCGGCCGGCGTACGTCTCGATGGCCAGCACCATGCCCTCACGGAATGTTTGCTCGGGAACCCCGGCCACCTGGTTCATGCGGTTGAAGAAGGGCCGGTCGTGGAGGGTGAGGCCGAGGCCATGGCCTATGGCGTAGGGACCCACTTCGGCCCAGGTGTTGTGACCCCAGTACTGCGGGGAATCGGGCCACTTGTCGAGCAGCTGCCAGTCGGTGGAACCGTCCCTGACGGTATCCATGCCGGCGTAAAGCATGGCCCGGCACTCTTCGTAGACGTCCTTCTGCTCCTGGCTTGCCTTGCCGACGCAGAAGGTGCGGTAGATGCAGGACTTATAGCCCTGGTAGGAGGCGCCGTCCACGTCGATGTAGACAAGGTCGCCCACCTGAAGAGGCTTGTCGGTGAAGGACCACCCGTAAGGGTTGGTGTTGTGGCCGGAGCAGCAGACCAGGTCCTCCGTGTGGTCGTCGCCTTCTTCATAGAGCGCTTTGATGCCTATGCCCACCAGATCGCACTCTCGGATGCCCGGCCTGATGGCGTCGACGATGGCGGCGAAGGCCTTCTCGGAGTTGGCGCACGTGATGCGCATGAGCTCGATCTCGTCCGCGGTCTTGATCATGCGGGCGAAGTCCATGATGGGCTTGGCGTGCACCACCTGGATGCCCTTCTTTTTGAAGGCCTCGGCATAGACGTAGGACAGAGTCGTGCCATCGATGCCCAAAAGCTCCTTCTCGACCCGGTACTCGGTCATGAACCCGATGATCTGGTTGACTACGTTCTGGACCACCTTGTCATCGGGAGTGAAGGCGGCGATCTTCGCGATGCCCGCGGGCGCATGGATGCGGCCCTCCATCCAGGGCATGCGTTTGATCAGGCCCTCCTGGTCGTTACCGCCGACGATATGGGGATTGCCGTTGCGGGCGATGAAGGCGAACTGCGCCTCGAGCGGACGGTTGGGGGTGGTGATGTAGTAGCCGGTCAGATAGCGGACATTGGCTTCGTCCCAGGTGACGAGGGCGCCAAGACCGGCCTTATCGATCTCGGCTTTGGCCCTTTGCAGCCGCTCCGCGCGGAGACGTACATAGTCGACCCTCTGCTCGTAGTCGACCGCAAATTTGCCCAGTGCCATGATTCCTCCTGACTAGATTCGTTCGAAGACCGCCGCGGCACCGATGCCGCCGGCGACACACATGCTCACAACGCCGTACCGGCTCTGGCGCCGTTTCATCTCGTGCAGAAGCGTGGCGGTCAGTTTGGCGCCGGTAGCGCCCAGGGGGTGACCCAGGGCGATAGCCCCGCCGTTCACGTTGACGATCGCGGGGTCGAAACCGAGCTTGCGCACACAGTAGAGTGCTTGGCTGGCGAAGGCCTCGTTGAGCTCCACCACGTCGATGTCGGCCACGGTGAGCCCGGCGAGCTTGAGCGCCTTGGGAATGGCGAACGCCGGCCCGATGCCCATCACTGCCGGGTCTACTCCGGCGGCCGCGAACGACACGAAGCGGCCCAGTGGCGTCAGTCCCAAGGCAGCGGCTTTCTCGGCGCTCATGATGATCGCGGCTCCCGCGCCGTCGCTCGTCTGCGAAGAGTTGCCCGCGGTGACCGTGCCGTTCTTGCGGAAGACAGGCTTCAGCCCCGCGAGCACCTCGGCGGTAGTGCCGGGCCGGGGGCCTTCGTCCACCCACTTCATCTCGCGCTTCTCGACGATCGACCCGTCCGGTCCCGGCAGCCAGTGCTTAACCTCGACCGGCACGATCTCGTCGTTGAAGGTTCCCGCAGCCTGAGCGGCCAGCGCGCGGCGATGGCTTTCGGCGGCGAAGGCGTCCTGGTCTTCGCGGCTCACGTTGAAGCGCATGGCCACAGTCTCCGCGGTCATGCCCATGCTCATATAGGCCGCGGGGCTGGCGTCCTGCAGCTCATTGCTGAACATAGGCTTGTTGCCGCCCCCGGGCACCCGCGACATAGACTCGGCGCCTCCGGCCAATATGACGTCGGCCATTCCGCTCATGACGGCCTGCGCGCCAAAAGCGACGGCCTGCAGCCCCGACGAGCAGAAGCGGTTGAGGGTCACGCCCGGCACCGATTCGGGCAGGCCGGCCAGCAAGACGCAGTTACGGCCGAGGTTGAGCCCCTGTTCCGCCTCGGGAAATGCGCAACCCAGAATGACGTCGTCGATCTCGGCGGGGTCCAGACCGGGCGCCCGCTCAAGTGCGCCTTTGATGGCGGTCACAGCGATGGTTTCCGGCAAAGTCGTGCGGTACATCCCCCTGGGAGCCTTTCCTACCGCCGTGCGCACCGCCGACACGATCACTGCTTCTCTCATGAAGGATCTCCTTCGGATAATCGGTCAGACCGCACCCTGCAACTCTTAGTTGCGGAGCGGTTTGCCGGTATTCAACATGTGCTGCATGCGCTCGACGGTCTTGGGGAGGCGGCAGGCCTCGAGGAACACCCTGCGCTCAAGGCCCAGCAGGTAGGCTTCGTCGACTTCGCTGCCTGGATCCACGTCGCCCCCGCTCAAGATCCAACCGATCTTGCCGGCGAGGAAGCGATCGTGCTCTGACATGAAATCGCCCAGGTACACGTTGTCGAGGATGCTGCGGAAGTTGCCCACTCCGTCCCGGCCCATGACCTTCACCTTCGCGGGCGCCGGAGTCTGCCAGCCCGTCTCGAGCATGGCCAAGGCCGTCTGCTTGGCCGCGTAGATCAGGCTCTCCCGGTTCATGGTGACTCCGTCGCCGGGGCGGAGATAGCCCAGGTCGAACGCGTCCCACGCGGAGGAGCTCACCTTGGCCTGGCAGATGGCGTCGAACGAGCGCATCATGATCGGCAACGCCCACGTCACGCCCTGGGCGGGAGCCATGGTGCGAAGCACGGCTTCCTTCACCCCGCCGGCAGCGGGAACGAGTCCCACGCCGACCTCCACCAGACCCATGGCGACGTCGGCGTCGGCCTGGACCCTGTGGGAGTGGAGGCAGACCTCAAGCCCTCCACCCAGAACGCGCCCGAAGGGCGCCGCCACGATCGGGATGGGAGCATACTTAATAGCCATGCTGGCGCGCTGGGCGCTGCGCAGGGCGGTCTCGATAGCAGCCCAGTCTTCGCCGGCGATCAGGTCGAGCATCATCTTGATGTCGGCGCCGGCCGAGAAGTGTGCGCCCTGGTTGCCTATGACCAAGGCATCGTACGCGTCGCCGGCCTGCGAGATGGCCTTCTCGACGAAAGCCAGCACTCCCAGGCTGACCACGTTGGCCTTAGTGTGGAACTCCACACAAGCAACGCCGTCGCCCAGATCGATAAGACTGGCCTCTTTGGTCTCGTCCAAAGTCTTGCCGGCCGCTTTGAGATCGGCGAGGACGATGGTCCGCTTCCGGGGAGCGAGGGGCGCATGGCCCAGTTGCCCCGGTCCCCAGACGGTCAGCGCGTCCGCTTCCTTTCTGTAGAAGGACGGCGAATCCGTGGCCGCCAGCGCCGTCACCCATTCAGGAACATCGCGGCCCTCGGCTTTCATCCGCTCCACGGTCTCCTTGACGCCCAGGGCGTCCCACAGCTCGAAGGGCCCAAGGTCCCAGGCGTAGCCCCAGCGCATCGCCCGGTCGATGGCCGCGATGTCGCGGCAGATCTCGGGGACACGGTTGGCCGAGTAGACGAACGTCGCGGCGAGGAGATCCCAACCGAACAGGGCCGCGGCGTCATCGAAGGAGATGAACTCCTTCACCCGGGCCGCGGGATCGGAGACCTTGTTGGCCTCGGCGATGCTCGGCTGTCGGGGATCCTGCCAGGGCAGATACTCCAACGTGGCGGGATTGATGACCAGGGGGCGCTTCTCCCTGAAGAAGCTGCCGCCGGTCTTCTCACCCAGGTAGCCGCGGTTCACCATCTCGAGGATCCAGTCGGGCAGCCGCCATTGCTCCCGCATCTCGTCGTTGACGGCGGTCTCGTAGTGACCGGCGACGGCGTAGGCCAGAACGTCGGTGCCGGCAAGGTTCGAGGTACCGTAGGTGGCGGTCACCGAGCGGGCCAGCGCCCGGCCGCTGGCCGCGTCGACCTCCTCGATGGTGAGGCCGTACTTGTCCATGGCGTTGATCGCGTAAACCGTCGAGAAGATGCCGATACGGTTCGCGACGAAGTTGGGCGTGTCCTCACTCAGCACCACGCCTTTGCCCAGACGCAACTCGGCAAACTCCTTGAGGCCCTCCACCACGGACTTGTCGGTGTGGCGGCCGGGGATGAGCTCGAGAAGATACATGTATCGCGGCGGGAAGAAGAAATGGCTCCCCAGGAAGCGGCGCTTGGCCGCATCGGGCAGCGCCGAGGCCATCGCGTTCACCGACAGCCCGGATGAGTTCGTCGACAGGATGGCCGTGGGTCCGAGGTGCCCGCCCACACGGCTCAGAATCGCTTGTTTGACGTCCATGCGTTCCACGACCGCTTCCACGACCCAATCGACGTCCGCAAGTTTCGGGAGGTCATCCTCGAAGTTGCCGGGAATCAGCAGGCCGGTGCGGCTGGGGTGCGCGAAGGCGGCGGGACGCCCCTTCGCCGCCGCGGCTATGGCGAGGGTGGCCAAGCGGTTGCGCACACTGGGATGCGTGAGGTCGAGACCCTTCTTCTTCTCGTCCTCCGTCAGTTCGGTCGGGACCATGTCGAGAAGCAGGGTCGGTATCCCGGCATTCGCCAGGTGCGCGGCTACGGCGGTACCCATCCGTCCCGCTCCGAGAACGGCCGCTTTGCCGATCACAAGCATGTTTTCAGGCCTCCCGGTCGCTTGCTCCGCGGTCCAAGCCGAGTCCGCGGAAGATGAAATCAACAAGAAAATCGATGGCCGTGTCCACATCGGCTTGATCCTTCACATGCAGGTTCCACCCTCTTAGAGGCAGGAACAGGCACATGTAGGAGACTAGGTTGGCAGCCAGCTCAGATTCGCGCCCCCGCAGCTGGCTGCCAGGAATGAGCGACAACAGATGGCGATAGAAGCCCACGACGTTCTGGTCGTCCAACTCCAGGACCCGCAGGAGGTGTTCCCTATCGAGGTACTTGCTCTCGGTGAAGATGAACTGATAGAGGTCCCGATTCACGGAGAGGTACCTCATCGTGATGCGAAGGCCATGCTCCAGCTTGGCCACCGGGTCGGT
>MELN01000008.1:9336-13157 GCA_001768675.1 Actinobacteria bacterium RBG_16_64_13
CGTTAGATTGCCTTCGGCGACCCGCTGCTGCATCTGATCGAGCTGGCGTTGTGTGCTGGTCATGAGTCCTCATAACGGTTGTCTGTTGAGAACCATCTGCCGGCGAGGCATCTTCGATAGAGCGCTCGCTCTATCGATTGTTGCAGGTTCCGGTGCGGTCTGTCAAGAGAAGGCAAAACGACTTCGCGAGAAGCCGGGCGCAGCTCACCAGAGCCCGGTCGGCGGCCCTCCACCTGGGAGACCGAGCAGCTCCTGCCAGCGCATGACCGCTATCTTCCAGCGGCCGTTCTCGCGGACGTAGTCCATGTCGTAGCGGCCTTGCACCCAGAAGAGAGACTGACCCGTGCGGGGATAGAAGTACATCATGTAGAGCAGCCAATCGCCCTTCGCTTTGTCGCCGTCCACGGTGATGACGGGGTGGATACAGACGTCGCCTTCTTTGCCGGCGTGGGTCTGGGACAGGTCTCCTTTGAACCACTCTCTGATCGCGGCCTGGCCGCGCACCGGGTCGTGCAGGTGGACGTCGACCAAGGCGTCCTGGGCAAAACAGTCGGCGCAGAGGTCCCATTCCGTAGCCATGAGGGCGTTCAGATAGCGGTACTGCAGTTCCTGGATCTCTTTGACGTCCTCAGCTCCCCGGACTCGGCCGGCCAGATGTTTGACCGTTTCCTCCAACGCGGCGATGCGCGCTTCCATCTGCTGCGTCTCCATGCCCCACTCCTTCTCAAGGTCCGCGATGTTCTATGACTGCTCGGGCATCCGGGTCTAGGGCTCGAGCAAGATCTTGACCACGCCTTCACTCCGCTTTTCGAAGACCTCATAGGCACGAACGGCTTCATCCAGCTTCATGCGGTGCGTGATGAGCGGTGTCAGATCCAGCCTGCCGCTCTGGATGAGTCCGATCAGTTCCTTGATGTGGCCCAGGTCGCCCATGCCCATGGTCAGACTGACGTTCTTGGCCATCATGCGGGGAGCGTTGACGGATACCGGCTGCTGAAAGACCCCTACCACCTCGACGGTGCCACCCGGAGCGGCCACCGCGACGGCATTACCGAGGGTCTCCTGTCTTCCCACGGCCTCGATGACGTGCTCGGCGCCCCAACCTCCGGTGATCTCTTTGACCACCGCCCGGATATCCTCGCGGGCGGCGTCGATCACCGTGTCCGCTCCAAGCCACGTAGCCAGCTCGAGACGATAGGGCTCCATGTCGGCCACGATGATCTGTTTGGGGTCGAAGAGCCGCGCCGAGGCCACAGCGCACAGACCTACCGGGCCGGCGCCGAACACCACCACCGTGTCTCCGGGCTGAACGCCCAGCCCGCGGGGATTCAGCCCCACCACGGCCGAGTAACCCGTGGGCAGGATGTCGCCGGCGAAGATGACCAGCTCGTCGGAGAGTCCACCGGGGATCGGCTGGAGGGTGACGTCGGAGAAGGGGACCCGTACGAAGTCGGCCTGCGCGCCCACAAGATCGCCGAAAAGCGGACCGTTGCCGAAGATAGCCCCACGCTCGCAGGCGCTGTAGAGGCCGCGCAGACACGGGCGACAACGGCCGCACCACACGGCCGCCGGGCCGACTACCCGGTCGCCGGGCTTGAAGCGCCTTACCGCGGGACCGACCGCGTGGACGACGCCGGTGAACTCGTGCCCGATTATGCTGCCCGGCTCCATCTTGGGCATGAGGCCGTGCAACACGTGCAGGTCGCTGCCACAGATGCTCGCCGTGGTCACCCGGACGATGGCGTCCTCAGGATCGGCGATGACCGGGTCCGGGACTTCTTCCAGCCGGAGGTCGTTGGGGCCCTCGTAAACGACGGCCCTCACACCGCACCTCCCGCGCCGATCGGCCGGCCGGTATTCATGCCTCTTCGCGGACCTTCAGGCCATGCCAGGCTATGTACTCGTCGTCGAAGGCGACGCAACCCGTGACTCCGCCGGCATCCTGCCTGGCCAAGAAGACAGCGCACGTCACCATCGAGGCGGGCGAGACCCAGCCGGTCCGTCCCTCTTCAGGGACCCAGAGCCGCATGCCCTCGGTATTGACCACCGCCCACGGCTTCACCGCGTTGACGGCGATGTTGTGCTTGCCTTCTTCGGCGGCCAGGGCCCAGGTGAACCGATCGAGAGCGGCCTTCGACACCCCGTAGACGGCGCTGTAGCCTACGGTCCCGCTGCCCCGTTCGGCGCCTGCGTTGGAGGTGATGTTGACGATGCTGCCCCCGCCCTGCGCGATCATGGCCGGTAGCACCGCCTTGGAGCACAGAAACGGTCCGGTCACGTTGACCTTCATCACGATGTCCCACCGCTTGAGCGGCATCTCTCTCGCGGGGAAGGGGAAATCAATGGCGGCGTTGTTCACCAGGACGTCGATGCGGCCGAACTTCTCCAGCGCAGCCTCGACCATCGCGGTCACGCTCGCCTCGTTGGTCACGTCGCAGCGGACGGCCAGAGCGCGGCCGCCCAGCTTCTCTATCTCGGCCGCGGTCTCGTGGATGCTCCCAGGAAGCCGCTCGTTGGGGGCCGACTCGCTGCGGGCCGCCACCACGACGCCGGCGCCTTCCTGCGCGAGTCCAAGGGCGATGGCCTTGCCAATACCCCGGCTGGCGCCGGTGACGATAGCGATTTTGCCACGCACTGCTGCCTCCTGCGATAGAGCGCTCGCTCTACGCATTCTGGCAGATTGCCCGCACCGGTGTCAAGCGTAGCGAGAGCGGCCGACGGAGGCCGGACTCAGGACGGGGCGGCGGCGCCGGCTGCGCAGTCTTAGACCGGCGCCCTACTTGGCCTTGTCGAAGACCGCGGCAATGGTCGCGGCCTCGCCGTCCACGGTGGACTTGCCGACCAAGTCCGAGGCCTGGGTTTCCAGGAGGGCCACCCATTCGGCCAGGATGTCGGAGGCGACTCCGCTGGTATAGAGCGAGGCTTTGAGCTCCGTGAGCTGCTGCTCGTACAGCTTCTTGAAATCGGCGTTGGCGAGGAACCGCTTGGACAGGATGTTGCCGCCCGGCCCCCCCTTGATGAATGTCCCGGGGCCGCCACCAGCGCCGTCGCCCTGTTGGACGTTCCAATACGGTCCGGCGCCTCCGATCACATATGTCCGGGTGGCTCCGTAGGGAGCCTGCGTGGCTCCATCGGGAGCCGGCCAGACCCTGTTGGGGCCCGGTGCCGCCCCGCCGGGGGCCGGTATCGCCCCGCCCGGGGCCTGCCCTCCGTTGGGACCGTTGATCATCCGCGGTCCCCCGCCGCCCATGCCGTTCAAAGCCAGGTTGTAGTCCCAGGGAATCACCGTGAACATCCCGGTATGGGCGTCGTAGAACAGATACGAGTTGTTGCCGGGCCCATCGATGTCGTCGAAGTTCTCGAGCAAATCTTGCATGGCCAGATACGTAGCGAAGGAGTCCACGTCCAGACGCTCGGGCAGCCCGGCGGCGAACGTCGCGTCATCCGAATTGTTGATGAAGTCCAGGAACTCGATGAGAGGAGTGAGGTCGGCGTTCGCTTCCCCGGCCTCCTGATCGAAGATCTCGTCATACGAGTCGGGATCGGTGCCGTGGTAGCTGTAGTCTCCGGTGCTCTCGGCCTTGTAGAGTGCCCCGTCGCTGTCGAGATTCTGGTCCATCCAGAGATCGTCCGGCAGCTCGGTGACAAGCCGGAGAACGGGTTCTTGCCCATTGACCGAGAACCTCACAGCTATGGCGTCTTCGGACGCCAGCCCTGCCGCCTGCAGCAGGTCGAGCGCCACCGCTTCGTTGAGAGAGGTCTTCGAGCCGTTCGAGCGGACCACCAGGTTCACGATGCCGTCGTAGCTCTGCCCGTCGACG
>MELN01000008.1:13178-13474 GCA_001768675.1 Actinobacteria bacterium RBG_16_64_13
CCAAGCGGATGAGCCACGGCAGTCCTTCGGGCGTGTCGGCCGACCCCATGCCCGCAGGTCCCACCCTCCCCCCGGGACCCCCCTTGGGCCCGCCGTCGCGGAGTGCCCCGAGCGAAGAGTTGCCCTTCAGGCGGATGCCCGCGTTCTGATAGACGTGGCCATCGATGGTGACGGCGGCCGCGATCCATTCCTTGTCGCCGGTGGTTGAGTAGGTATCGAGCATGGCCTCGTAGTCGGCCTGGTCGAAGGAGATGTCGATCTCGTGCACCACCGAGCTGTCGAACAGGCGGGCGCCG
>MELN01000008.1:13497-20329 GCA_001768675.1 Actinobacteria bacterium RBG_16_64_13
GCTGGTGCTCGGAGGCGCACTGGAGCTGATCGTGGAGACGGCGGAAACCGTCGTGGACGACGAAGCTTCCGCCGACGTGTCGCCGGTCTCGGCGGCGGCGGAGGCGCACCCACCGGTGATGAGCACGACGCTTCCCAATAAGGCGAATAGGCCGACCGCGAGCGGCATCAGACGACGCGGCAGCCACCTGGGCGATCTGGTAGCAAGAGACATCCGAGCCTCCCAACGAAGGTTGGAGTTGCCTCTCGATGCTAGTGCGCCGGAGCTAAGCTCTGCGTAAAGGAGCGAGGAGATCGAGACGCCAATCGTTGCTGCGCATCATGTGCCCTTTGGGATACTCGACCTGTTCCTCGCCGAGCAGCTCGAAGCCAAGCCGGCGGCACAGCGCGTTGGAACGGGTGTTGTCCGCCGAAGGGAACGCGTGCATGAACCGATGGCTGCCGCGCGCCCGGGACACTTCGAGCAGGAGGACCATGCCGGCTGTAGCCACTCCCGCGCCCTGATGCTCGGGCACGAGGTGCCAGCCGCACTCCCACACCTTCCCGCCCCGCCAGTCAATCTCCCAGTAGCCCACCCAACCTACGGCAGTTGCCTCCGGTTCAAGGATGATCGTGAACAGACCGTCGGTAGACCCGTCAGAGGCTAGGTACCGCCGGTGGCGAGAGCGAATGGCCTCCGGTGATTCCGGCCCGCCGAGGTGCGCCATCTCTCCCGCGTCGCCCAGCAACCGCTCGAGCAGTTGGAGGTCTTCGGCAGCGTAGGGTCGGAGGTGTACCGGAGGATTCATGTTTCAAAGCCTAGCACTCGTGCGTAATGTAGCGGCATGAGGGCTGACGATAGAGCCACCTTGCAGTCGCGAAGGCTGCTCCGAGAGCAGGACACCATCGAGGTGATGATCCGCATGTATTGCCGGAGCAATCATCGCGAGACCGTCACGGCGGCGAAGACCGGCGGGGCCGAGTCGCTATGCGAGCGCTGCGCTGCCCTCCTGGAGTACTCGCGCGGCCGTGTCAGGGCATGCCGGTTTGGCGACGAGAAGCCCATCTGCGCCAATTGCACCGTTCACTGCTTCCGCACCGAGATGAGAGAGCAGACGCGGGTGGTGATGCGCTACTCAGGGCCACGAATGACCCTTCGGCATCCATATCTGGCTATCAGGCACCTGCTCGACCGCCGGCAACCGTGTCCGAGCCGCTAGGGCCCGGCCGGCCGTAGCGCCGCCGCGGCGAGGACCTCGCCGGTCGTGGTCAGTCGGCTGCCCCCGGCAGGGCCTCGCGCAGGTTCGCGAACCGGTACCCTCGCGCCCCGAGCGCGCTCAAGAGCTCGGGGAGAACTTGGGCGGTCTGCTTGCTGCCCACATGCATGAGGATGATGGCCCCCGGCGCGAGCTTGTCGAGAACCACGGCCTTGATCTGCGCAGGGGTCCGTTCGGGCTTCCAGTCGAGGGTGTCGATGGTCCAGTACACGCTGAAGTATCCCTCGCCGCCCAGCACCGAGAGCATTTTCTTGTTCAGCGCTCCGTAGGGCGCCCGGAACAGGGGCTTGGGATCGTCCGCCCCCAGCTTCGTGAGAGCCGCGGCCGTCTTCTCGATCTCGTTTCGCATCGCCTTCTCGCTCAGGGTGGTGAAGTCCGGGTGTGAGTACGAGTGGTTGCCGATGGGGTAGCCCGCGTCGACTATCCGCTCGGTCCACTGCGGGAAGTCACGCACGAATTCGCCGGTGAGAAAGAAGGTTGCTTCCGCGCCCGCCGCTTCCAGGGCGGTGAGAATGTCTTCGAGCGGAGCCGGGTCGTAGGCCGCGTCGAACGTGAGAGCGACCACCTTGTCTTTGGTGGGTACGCGGGTGTAGTTGGTGGCGGGCACGAGGGTGGTCGAGGTGGAGGAAACCGTCGTGGGGCTGACCGTGGTGGTGGGTTGGACGGTGGTCGTTGGCTGTTCGGTGGTGGTGGGTTCCGCGGTGGTCGTC
This sequence comes from Actinobacteria bacterium RBG_16_64_13, assembly GCA_001768675.1. Taxonomy (GTDB): domain Bacteria; phylum Actinomycetota; class Thermoleophilia; order RBG-16-64-13; family RBG-16-64-13; genus RBG-16-64-13. Next base: position 15,463 of record MELN01000008.1, read on the forward strand.
GGACCGAGGGTGGTCGTGCTCCTTGTGCTCAGAGTGCTGCTCGAGCCCTCGCCGTTCAGAAAGCTGCAGCTACCCAGGAGAAGCCCCGCGGCAAGCGTGACCCCTAGAACTCCCACGACGAACCACGCACGCTTCATACCATATGACCCTTCGTCAAGCGATTCTCCCGAACTGAGACTTGGCCAAGCAGACCGGAGTTCCTCCCACCCGGGCCGGCGGAGTGGCCGGCCACCGGCGGGCGCATGGTGGGCGAGCAGCCGGGGCCCAAGCTACAATCGATGGGTACCGATCATCAGGGACCAGAGAGGAGCCACCTGGATGTCCGTCAACCTCTCTATCAAGAACGTGCCCGACGAGGTCGCCCGCGGGCTACGCAACCGCGCGGCCTACAACCAGAGGTCGCTCCAGCAGGAGCTGCTCGAGATACTGAAGCAGGCGGTCAAAGACCAGGGGGAGATCACAATCGACGGCCTGCTGGCGGTAGCCCAGCGCAAGAAGCCGGCCCTCGACGAGGCAGCCTCCAAGGTGCTTGCAGCACACGACGCCGAGCAGGAGAGAATCGCTCAACGCTTCCAGGACCTACTGGGCCGACCCGACGAAGAAGCCTCATGAAGCAACCGGCATCTGGCCAGGTACACGAGCGGATCACTGCCATCGCGGACACGTCATATCCCGCGTACATCGTTCGGGGAGAAGAGAAGCGTCTGATGATCGACTCGGGGGTGAATCTCCTGGCGCCGCGCTACCTCGCGTCGCTCCAAGAACTACTCGGGGAGGCCGGCGAGCTCGACTACCTCTTCCTCACCCACTCGCATTACGACCACGTGGGATCCGCGGACTATCTCAAGCGGCATCTTCCCGGCTTGAAGATCGGCGCTCACGAACGAGCCGCAGCCTTGGTGCAAAAGCCATCGGCGTTGGAGACCATGAACGCCCTAAGCACGAGCCATGTCGACCTCCTCGAGCACAACACCGACGCCGAGGATCTGACGATGCAGCCATTCGAGATCGATATTCACCTCAAGCAGGGCGACGAGATCGATTTGGGTGGGCTGACCTGCCGCGTTTACGAGACCCCGGGCCACACCAGGGACTCGCTGGCCTATTACATCCCCGAGATAGGGGCCTTGTTTCCCGGCGATGCGTGCGGCGTGCTGCTGACCGACCGGGAAAGCACGTTGCAGGTCGCGTTCGTGGCCTCATACCAGGCCTACGTCGACTCGCTGGAACTTCTGATCGCCCTCGAGCCCAAGCTCGTTTGCCTGGCCCACAACTGGATGCTGACCCAGGAAGATGCGACTGAGTTTCTCCAGCGTTCTCTCGCCGAGACGTTCCGGTACCGGGAGCTCATCGATGCCTACTTGGACGCCGCCAACGGCGACCCCGAAGACGCAATCAACGAGATGGTGCGCGCCGAGTACGGAGCCAAAGCCCCCACTAGTCAGCCACGGGCGGCCCACATGGCGAACTTGACCGCTCAGTTCAGGCATATCGCCGCGGTCCGCGCAGAATAAGATGGGGCCGCGTCTCGCGACGCGGCCCCTTTGCGGTTCTTGACTATCCGCTCAGTCAGCCGAAGCTGCGGGGCGGCGATTAATGAAAGATCGCTCCGAAGGCCGTGAGCGGAGAGACTTTGATCATAAGCGCGCCGGTGTACGTGCCGGGTTTCAGCAGCTTGGGTTTTCCGTTGACAGTCAGGCTCAACTTGTAGCCGGCCGGAGCGGTGATCTGGCCGCTCTTCGTGAAGGTAAGGCTGGTCAAGTATGAAGTCTTGGTCACCACCCATTTTCCGCCGGCGTTCAGGGTGACTTTCACCCCGTAGGGATCGGTGGTCGCCGCATAGGTGGCTTTCACCATTCCGATGTCTTGGCGGGCGTCGATGGACCTCGGATAGGTGCCGAGGAGTTCCTGGGTGCCGGTCGTGATCGCACCGGCGATGGTGGCGTTTGACAGGGCGACGTTCACGTTGCCTTTGGCAGTCATGGTGTTGACGATGTCGCCCTTCATGGACATGTTGCTGAAGTTGGCATCGATATTGGTGTCGCCCCCGGACTGATCGGGCGACATGGGATCGTCACTGAACATCGCGTGCAGGATGATCCCGTTTCCAGGATTGAGCTGAGCGTTGTCGATATTGAGCGTGGGGTAGCTGTTCTTCATCAGAAAGCAGGTCAGGCCCGTATTGAAAGCCGTTCCCTTGTCGATCTCCACCGTGCCCGGGGCCCCGCCGTGGAACATCATGCCCCAACGATCGGAGTCGACGACAGACCCGTTGGTGAACGTCGTGGTGCCCGGACCGGTCATGATCACGCCATAGTCGGGGACGTCGAACCTGCACTTGTCGAAGTAGTCGTCCACCTGCTGGTCCGAGTAGGCGCCGTAGCCGCTCTCGACGACCTTGATCGTGCAGTTCACGGCGGTCAGGTGCCCGTCCTGGCACATGTCCGTCGACAGGGCGCCCCATTGCTGCGCTTCGATGTAGCAGTTGTTGTAGGTGGCGGTGCCTTTGCCCACCACGCTGGTCGCCCGGCAGTTGCCGCTGATGCCCAACATCCAGGGCACGGTCAGCATGGACCCGCCGGTGCCGGGCGGGAACGGGCCACCCAGCCAATCGGCCGGCAGAATGCCCAGCCCGGTCACGAGGCGGGAATCGTTCACCGTCACGGTGCCTTCGCCGCCGACCCATACCGCACTTCTCGTCACCCCATCGGTGACGATCTTGGCTTTGTTGATGACCACGTTCGACGTGCCGGCGACCCGTATGGCTGCGCCGAAGCCGCCGAAGTCATCGTGGCCGTTGCCGGTGAATTCGAGCGTAGAGTTCTGAAGAACGTAGTTGGAGTCCCCCATGAACATCACGCCGTTGAAATAGTCGCCGGTCGACACGATCTCGAGGTTGGTGGCGGCACTGCGGGTCACCGTGCCCTTCACCGCGGCCAGCACCGACTTGCCCTGTACGAGGCCGCTATCGTCGATATAGAGACCGGTCCTGTAGGGCCACTCGAACGGTTCGTTGCCCGCCGGGAAAGGAGCGCCTCTGGGGAGCAGCATCTCCTGTGTGGGCGTGAGGACGATATTGCCCCGATAGGTGCCCGGCTTGATCCGCGACTCTCCCAGGTAGCGCTCGCTGTCGGGTGAACCGGGCGGGGCGAAGGGTGGCGGAGGATCGAATATCCCGGTGGGAGTTGAGGAATAGTCGCCGCCGGTCTCGACGCCGTCGATGGTCATGGTCACGGAGAATCCGGCGGCGGCCTTGACCACGCCGCCCGGGGCGATTGAGAGATACTGCAGCGTGGTCACGTCGCCGACTACATACGTTTCTCCTGCGCCCACTGTCAGCTTGTGCAGACTCGTGGCCATTGCCGCAGACGCCAGCCCGAGCGTCAACGCGACCAGTGCCACCGCGACCACCAGCATCAACAGATACCGATTTCTTTTGGTCATCCTTGCACCTCTCCTCCTCGCGGGTGATGTCGGAGCTTGAGCATAGAACCTGCGAGGCAATCGGGTCAAGGGACAAACCAATCAATCGTAGGGTGGGGCGATCCTATTCGGGAGGAGTTCCGCCCTGAAACGGCAGCCCCCCGTCGGTCGAGCTTGGCAGCTACCGGCGGGGGGCTTACCTCCAAGGCGGTCGCGGGCGTGCGTTGGGCGGTACGCCGCCGCTCGGCGCTACGCCCGAGCGGCACTACGTGAGCAACCATCCCTGCGGAGTGATGTTGTCCACGGGCGGCACGCCCGTGCGCTCGCGTATCTTCCTTCTCTCGCACTGCGTGGACTTCGCCGTGTCTTCGCAGTACTGCTTGACCCAGCCCTGCTTGATGACTTCTGCATTATCTTTGTAATTCGAGAAGAACCTACATTTGTCCAGGAACTCGCACGTATCCGGCATCGTTCGCTCCTTTCACTCGATTCTGTCTTGGTTGCCCAAGATGCCCCGGCAATACCCCCTGTTTCTCTGGCGCTGGTATCGACAAATGGGCAAGGAAGTTGAGTCCCGGACCCGGCTCGCGCTCATGGCAACCGCGGTCACGTGACAAGGGCTCGAGATTTTGGCTGTTCTGCTGAGCGACCTGGGAGAAAGCCGACGCGGGGAATCGAACCCCGGACCTGCTCGCTACGACTTCCAGCGTGGATTTCTATCGGGTACCCGGGCTCGAACTCCTACTCCCTGCCCCCCAACATTCCCTCGTTGCATCCTCGAAGGGATGGATGAAGACAAAGCCCTGTCCCGAGGGCGGCAGCCACCACCGGGTGCACGCCCGCCGCGGCAAACGGGCGACTGCATTCTTCCCAGCCGTTCAAGCACTCATCCCGGCGACCGTCTCGGGTCACCGACCGTCGATAACCCCGCGCGAGCAAGTAGGAGCGGGACTCGGGAGTAAGGGTCTCGAGGCTGAACCGCGCGATAGCTCGATGTAGCCGGCGGGTCTCATCTCGGCTGCTCCGGGGATGGAACGCTTATGCGCGGTTCACCTTCCAGCCCGGAAGTGCGGCAACTCCCGTTCGGTCACGGATCAGGTCGGACCAGGACGACTGTGTGCGTGCGCTCCTTGGCAAGCGGTGTCTGGAGGCCTTCGAGACTGGATAGATCAGCGCCGACCCCAGTTCTGGTTGAGCCGATCGATGAACTCCAAGCGATCCTCCTCGGAAAGGGAGAGCAGCCAATCGTGCACCTCTCGCCATCCTAAGGCAATTCCCAGGCGAGAGCAGAAGTCTTCGTCTGCAATCGATGCCAGCCTGCTGAAATGCATTTGCCTCCAGGGCCCGCACGAGATAGCCTCAAGCGCCCTAGATGCGACCCTCTCGTATAGGCCGAGGTTTGTCATCCTACCTCCTTGTTGTGCGCCAAGACCCTGACGGCAGC
>MELN01000008.1:20344-24738 GCA_001768675.1 Actinobacteria bacterium RBG_16_64_13
CGAGGGCCATTACCATCGCCTGGGTTAGACCCATAGTCACCAGCTTCTATGAGGTCTGGGTGAGAACCCGCTCTGATTCCACGGACCCTTCGTCCGCTGTCTGCCCCCATCGCTCGACCGTCTCCACGCCTAACTGGGTCATGAGGATCTGGCCTTTGGCCGGCCACACAAGTACACCTGCCTGAACGAGAGAATCAAGAATGGCCTCAGCCTCGTCTTCCGCAAGAGAAAGGATTTCCAGCACTCGGGCCGGCTCCACTCCATTTGTGTCCGCCAACTCGGTGAGATTGTAGACCGTGGTCAAGAACGCCCAGTGGAGGGTATTCCAGGACGACTGATGGCTCATGATCGGATCCTCTTCGTCGCTGTGCCTGCGCCCGCTTAAGCGGCGAGCATGGGCGATGACGCGTCCGCTCGCAATCTGAGCGGGCGATTGCGCCCGGCAAGAATAGTCGGAGAAGGATCGCTGGACAATTGGCGAGAGGTTAGTGATATGTATACCGTTGGATATAGGCTGTTTGCTGTCGGCGGAAAGACTCGGCGCCCAGCAAGGCCTGGCTCGAAGCGGACCTGGAATCCCGGTGGAGGTCCCTAGAACACCTTGAACAACAGCCCCAGGAACAGGACGTAGAAGAGGACAAGCGGCATTCCCTCCCAGCGCGTCACCTCTCGATCTTGGGCCATGAAGAAATAGAGAACCGTGGTCACGCCCATGAACGGAAGACCGACCGTGAGCACCAGATGGGTCACGGGAAGGGGCATGATGAGTGCCGGGATGCCGACCACGGCGAAGGCGTTAAAGATGTTGGAGCCAAGTACATTGCCGATGGCGATCTCCAGCTTGCCCCGTCGAGCGGCAAGCACGCTTACCACGAGTTCGGGAAGAGAGGTCCCCAGGGCCACGGCGGATATGGCTATGACATCAGCACCGACGTCAAGAAGGGTGGATAGCTCGATCACCGACTTGACGGTGTACCGCGCGGCAAAGTAGAGCACAGTTGCCCCACCGATGAGCTTCAGAACGGCCAGCGGGCGCAAGCGACCGTGTTTGAGCCCGAGATCCTCCGCGACTGCCGCCTCGACCTTGGCCTGAGTGACGGGGCTGGGCCGGGACACTCGCATCCCATACACACCGTAGATGAAGGCTCCTGCAACGAGGAGCAAACCGTCTATCCGAGAAATCGTGCCGTCGAGAGCCGTAAGTCCCAGGAGCGCGGCTGAACTCGCGAGCATGGGCAGGTCGATCTTCACGATCTCTCGGCTCACGAACAAACGTCCGCCGAGGATGGCCGCCAAGCCCAGGACCAAGCATATGTTGGTGATGTTGGAACCGACCGCATTGCCGGCCACGATCTCCGGGGAACCCTCGGCCACCGCGAAGATGGAACTGACCAGCTCGGGTAGCGAGGTGCCGATGGCGACGATGGTCAGCCCCACCACGTATGAGGGCATGCCAAGGAAGACGCCCAGTTCCTCTGCCCCCCCGGTGAACCAGTCGGCCGACTTCACGAGGGCAATGAGCGACACCACGAAGACACTCACCCACAGGAAAAGGATCCAGTTCATGTGTTCCCCTGCCGATCACTAGGCGAGAAGAAGGTCCGGGCCTCAGTGAATCCCGAAGCCCTCGGTGAACTCCGAGGCTGGTACGAAGGCAACCGAGCAGAAGCGAGGCTACGGTTCGTGCATTCCAGCTGTTCGGCAAGGGTTGAATCATACCCGGGGGTGTCGAACGAGGTCAAGAACCGGCGTCTAGGTACGTCGTGGCCGGCGTTGCGGTCGCGGGCTGTCGTCTGAGCCGCACGCGGTCCTTGAACTCGGGGCTCCCGGTCCGTAGTCTTTGATAACACGCGGGTCAACACACAGAAGGGGAGGCATGCCTCTTCACTATCCATACCGTGAGCGCACGGAACGAGTTGTTGCCCTCAGCCGAGCGGTCCTCGCCTTATTCTCCTTCTTGGCCATTTGGCTTGACCAGACGCAGCCCACCCATTTCGCGACTGCCGGCTACAGTCTGCTGGGCGCCTATCTCGTGTATGCCGGGGTTGTCGCGGTAGTGGCCTGGCGCACCCACCGCCCCTTGCGTGGATTTCAGCTTGGAACCCACATAGTTGATCTTTGCGCCTTTGTGGCGATCATGTTCTTCACCGAAGGTGCCACCAGCCCGTTCTTCGTCTACTTCGTGTTTGCTCTCGTCGTTGCCACTCTTCGTTGGGGGTCTCGGGGAACCGTGGCAACCGCGGCAGGGGCACTCCTTGCCTTTCTCGCGCTGGGCTTCCTGACGGAACGGACGCTTGAGGACCCGGAGTTCCGGCTCAGTCGCTTCATTATCCGAGCGGTCTACCTGGGCATCGTCACGGTTCTCCTCACCCAGTTTGAACGGTTTGAGCAGGCCGTACGTGCTGAGCTGGAGCGGCTGGCCCGCTGGCGACGATCGTCTCCCACGGATATGGAGGCGATGCTCAAGGCCTCCTTGCCCGAGGCAGCAGAGATCATCGGAGCCCGCCGGGCACTTCTCATCTGGGATGAGCCCGAAGAGCCGTCGCGTTTTGTCGCCTACGCCGGTCCCTCCGGGATGGAACTCCGCCGCGAGTCACCCGAAGCCTTTGGCAGCCTTGTCCCCACCGCCCTGGCTGATGCTGCCTTCATCTCTTTCTCGAAGCCGGGGATTGTGGTCCTAGAGAAGGAAGGGAAGATGCGATCCACCCCAGGTGAGGGAATCGACCCCGATCTCCGTGCCGCCTTCCTGATTACGGACTTCGTCTCGGTGCCCCTCTTAGGCAAAGACACGCGTGGCCGACTGTTCTTTCTTGAACACCCCGCTGCTGTGATCGACTCCCTATTTCTGGCCGAAATCATCGGCAGCGAGTTCCTGGCTCGTATGGAAGGGATCAGGCTAGTCACCGGGCTGAGGAACGCGGCTGTTCTTGATCAACGGATGCGAACCGCCGCCGACCTCCACGACGGGCTCCTTCAGTCTCTAACGGCCGTGGGTTTGGAACTCGCGACCGTCTCCCGCAGGCTTCCGCAAGAACTTGATCACGCCCGCGCAAAGCTCAGTCAGGTGGAGGAGTTGATCGCGGGGGAGCGACGTGATCTGAGAACGTTGATCGATGAAATGCGGCCAGGCGAGGTTCAGATTCGCCAGTTCGATCTGCCGGCCCGCATGGCTGGTCTACCGGCGGTGCTGCAACAACAATGGGGCTTAGAAGTCAGTATTGAGGCGCAGTCGGAGGCTCTTGTACGCTGCACGGTCTCAGGCGGTGACTTGGCGAGGCAGGTCTATCTTCTCGGTCATGAAGGCTTGGTGAACGTAGCGCGCCACGCCGAAGCTTCTTCCGCGAAGCTTTCTCTGTCCGCATCTGGAAAGGACCTGAGCCTCTGCGTCCGAGACAACGGCAAGGGCTTTCCGGTGCACGGGCATTACACCTTGGAGGCGCTTGAAGCCTTTGGCGTCGAACCGGTAGCGTTAGGGCGGCGAGTTCGCTCGTTGGGTGGCGAGTTGTTCCTCGATTCCAGCAGCGATGGCAGTTGCATTGAGATCAATCTTCCCGGGGTTCTAACCTAGATGGCTATTCGCCTTGTACTCGCCGATGATCATCCCCTCGTCCTTCAGGCGCTCGCCGGTTTGTTTGCCACCGAGGAGGACATGGAGGTCGTTGCGCTTTGCAGAGACGGGGAAAGCGCGCTCGAGGCGGTACGACGGTTCCACCCGGACGTGTTGCTGCTCGATTTGAGCATGCCGAAACTGGACGGCGTCGGGGTGCTCGAGAGTCTGCAGGCAGAAGAGCCTCGTGCTCAGGTGGTCGTGTTCACCGGTAACATGGACGAGAGGCGAGCCCTTGAATGTCTGCGCCTCGGCGTATCCGGAGTGGTTCTTAAGGAATCGCCCCCGGAAGTACTACTGGAGGCCATAAGGAAGGTGGCCTCCGGCGAGCTCTGGTTGGAAAAGCATTCGTACAGCCAGGCGGTTGCCCTCATGCTTCGCCAGCAGAACGCGAACCGGCAGCTGGCCACATTGCTCACCCCCCGAGAGTTCGAGATTCTTCTGTTGGCTGCTCAGGGACGGCGCAACAAGGAGATCGCTCAGGAACTGGCGGTGACGGAAGGAACCGTGAAGATGCACCTGCACCACATCTTCGAGAAGCTCGGCCTGAGAGGCCGCTCGGATCTTATCAGGTACGCGCACCAGAACGCGCTTGTCTGAGCCCACCGGCAGCTGAGCGTCTTTATCGAAGGATATATAGAACCTCGACTTCGGGCGAATTGCCGACACGTCATCGACTGGTTAGCCTTACGTACCACAGTATCAGCCGGGGAGGCGCATGTGGTACGTACTGTCGAAAGCCCACTTTCCCACCACTTCTCCACGGTGGCGGCCAGATATAACGAAC
>MELN01000008.1:24785-27392 GCA_001768675.1 Actinobacteria bacterium RBG_16_64_13
GAGGGCCTGCGGTATGTCACCGCTGCGGAGGTGGGATGTGGTACTGGGCGCTACATGACGGAGCTGATGCGCCGGCTCGGGAGGAAACTCTTTGTCTATTTCATCGATTGCAGCGATAGCATGTTGGAACAACTTCGCCTCGATCCGAGCCTGTCAGGTATCAGCGGATTTAACGTTCTCCAAGCCAGGGCCGAAAGACTGCCCCTTGCCGATCGAAGCCTTGATTGCATACTTGTCTTCAATGCGATCCATCATTTCGATCTGGCCAGGTTCTTGCGAGAGGCGAGTAGGACTCTCCGCTCGGGAGGCCTTCTTTTCATCTACACCCGATTCCGCGATCAGAACGAGCGGTCGATGTGGGGTCAGTACTTCCCCGGTTTCGCAGAGAAAGAGACGAGGCTCTACGATGAAGAGCAGATGACCTGGAGCATCGGCTCTGCGCAGGGCCTGACTGTGCGTGACCTGACCCACTTCAGCTTTCGGCGGGCAGCAACCCTCGACTGTCTTGTCCAGCGGGCGAGAGGCAAGCATTACTCGACCTTCTCCTTGTATCAGGCGTACGAACTGGAGCGGGCCATAGTAGGCTTCGAAGCCAACCTCAAGGAAAAGTTCGGGGCCTCCGAGATCATTGAGTGGGTGGATGAGAATGTGATGATGACCGTGATAAGAGCCCGGCGTTTCATGTGATCGTATTGCGCCTGAGCAGCTGGCTTTGGGGTCGGAAAACGAAGCCCTTCCGATGACCACGAAGCGACCGGCTGGATATCCTTGTCGACCCATATATCTTGAAGAGGCATTCCTGGCATGTCTTCGAGGGAGCGCTTGTAGCGTGGGAATCCATTCTCAGTGAAGTAGACGCGTCCCTGTGCGGCGTGCTGATCGAGCTTGTCCCGTTTCCACTCTCTCAATCACCGTCTCCCTGCTGATCTACGCGGCGATCAACGGGCACTGGAGCAACTCACCGCGGTCTTCGAGGGAGAGGGAGGATCAGCGGAGGAGGAATTGCGCTACACCCTCTATCGTCCAGTGCGTCCGGCTACTACAGTTACTTGCCAGAAGTACCAAACAAAGGGGAGGCGTGGCCATGGGTGTCTCCGGTGTTCTTGGCAACCGGAGGAATTGCTGGCTTCTGGTACTCGGCTTGGCTCTGATCTTCATGCTCTTACCGGCGGCATCGGTCTGGGCGGTGCTTACCTTCACCGATGTCGCAGCCAGTCATCCGCACCAAGAAGGCATCGTCTACGTGGCCTCAACGGGAATCGCAACCGGCTACGAGGGCGGCACCCTTTTCAAGCCCGACAACAACCTCACCCGTAGACAGATGGCCACCTTCCTCTACTGTGCATCGGGGAACGATCCCGACACATCCCCGAGCGTGAACGCCGACATGGTGGACGGCAAACATGCGGATGAACTGGTTGGAGCCGTAGGTCCGATGGGGCCTCAGGGGGAGAAGGGAGAGGCAGGGGTGACGGGTGCTGGAGGAGCGACGGGCGCGGCCGGCCTTCAAGGCCCAGCTGGGTCACAGGGTGAGCAAGGCGCGGCCGGGACGAACGGCACGAACGGCATCTCCATCTCGTGGCTCGGTACTCTCGCCTCTGCCCCTGCCGACCCTGAACTGAACAATGCCTACTACGACTCCACCCTCAAGATGTCCGGCATCTGGGACGGCACGGCCTGGCAGACACTTGCTCAGGACGGGGCAGACGGTGCTGACGGTACCGACGGTGTTGACGGTACCGACGGTATTTCGATCGTGTGGCTGGGCAGCTTTGCGTCTGCACCGACCGACCCGGCTCCTACACTCAACAACGCCTGCTATGACTCCACGCTGAACATGTCTCGCATCTGGGATGGCGACTCGTGGGAGACGCTTGCACAAGACGGCGTGTCGGCTACCATGCCTGGCCTGGGTGAGCGGCACGAAGTCCCCCTTACCCCCGGCGTGGACTGCACCTCTTTCTCCACCGGCACTCAGACGGCCACTACCGACGGCCTCGTAGTGATCGTCGCATATAAGAGTGCCAGTGCGAGTTACGTGGGTGCTGGCATTAATGTCATCGGTAACGGCGGCTACTTCGGCCCGTCAGAAGAGACCACGGGAGATGCTGTGACAATCACCTTCCCTGTGAGCAAGGGACAGGTGTGGACCGCCAGAGGAACGGGCTGGGCTTGAATAATGAGCAGTCGCTAGGCCGTGTCGTCTGGATACCGCTAGGCTAATGGCCTGTTCAAGGCGGTCAAGGTCCATGCACCAGTAGGCTTCCTGTATCAGTTGTTCCAAGTCCTCCGAAGCAGGATCACAGTCAACCAGAGTGCAGCACTCCTGGGAGAAAGCCGACGTGGGGAATCGAACCCCAGACCTGCTCATTACGAGTGAGCCGCTCTGCCATCTGAGCTACGTCGGCCTGTGAGGTGAAGCTCCCTACCCGCGGCTTCGCCGCGCGTCAGGGGCGCCTTAGTTTAGAAGTTCGCACGGAACCTGACAAGTTCCGCCGCAATGCGCTGGCGGTAGGCGCCCGCTGAGCGCCCCGAAACGGGGCTACTCTCCGGACCCGCCTCCGGAGCCGCCGCTGGGCGCTCCGCCTCCGGAGCCCCCTTCACCGC
>MELN01000008.1:27608-33511 GCA_001768675.1 Actinobacteria bacterium RBG_16_64_13
CGGACCGGCTGCCGCGCCGCCTCCGGCCGCACCCGCGGTCCCTGGCGCCGGTACGGCTCCGCCTTCACCGGCTCCGTCCGCTCCCCGGCCTCTACCTCTCCGCCGCCCACGTCCGCGCCGGCCGCGTCCTTGCCGGGAGCTTTCGGCCACGACGACCTCCACCGGCTCCCCATCTGGTCCGAGAATGACCTCGGCCTCGACCACAGGCAGGTCGTCGGCCGCGCGCTCGGCAGCCTCCAAGCGCTCTATCCCGGCGCGGCTGTCCGACCACGAAAGCTGCGGCATTTCTTCCACCGGCGGGGTCTCAGGGATGACCTTAAGTCCGCCCCCCTCGCAGCATTCGCAGGAACAGAGCCGTACTTCGGTCATAGGCCCCGCTTCCAGCCGAACCATGATCGCCTCTTTGGTCACGTTGTACCCGGCGACCACTCCCTCTCCCGCGAGAGTGGAGACGGGAGTCCCCTTGGCGGGCGCCTCTTTGCGGAAGCGCACGTATTGCTCCTGCTCGTACTTGAGGCAGCACATCAGCCGGCCGCACAGCCCCGAGATCTTCATGGGGTTGAGCGGCAGGTTCTGCTCCTTGGCCATGCGTATGGACACCGGCTCGTCGTCTCCCGGGAACAGGGTGCAGCAGAGGCCTCGCCCACAAGGGCCGAGGCCGCCGACCATGCGGGCTTCCTCGCGCGCCCCCACCTGGCGGAGCTCGATGCGCATCTTGAGAGCCTTGGCCAGATCGGCCACCAGGGCCCGGAAGTCCACGCGCTCGTCGGAGGTGAAGCTGAAAGTGATCTTCTCGCCGCCGAAGCCGATATCGGCGCCCACAAGCTTCATGTCGAGACCGTGCTCGGCGATCAGCTCCCGACAGGTGTCCATGGCCTGCCTGCGCAGGCCGTCGTTCGCAGCTTGGCTTTCCAGATCGGCGCCGGTGGCGACTCGCACCACCTTCTTGAGCGGCGCGGGCAACTCGGAGTCGTCAACAGTATGAGGCGGTTCGACCACTTGGCCTATCTCGGGACCGTTGCTGGTCTGAACGACCACACGATCTCCCCGCGATAGCTCCAATCCCGCGGGATCGAAGTGATAGACCTTGACCCCGCCTCGAAAAATGATCCCAACTATCTCGGCCATTTAAGTCAGGGCCTCCTTAATGGCACGGAACATGTCCTCGATGGTGCATCGGGCATCGACATTATACCGGAGGCGTTCTTGCGCCTTGCGCACGGCCATTATTGCCTGCGTGTAGCCACGGAGGCCGTCCTGCGACGCCATCGCGCGCAACTCCTCCAAACGATCCTGGTTGAGGGCCGCCGTCCCAGCCCCGACCGCCACCAGAGCCAGATCGCGATACCAGCCCGCGAACACGCGCGTCACGGTCTGCAGTCCCAGCGTGTGTAGACGGCGCTGTTGCCTCTTGACCTTGTCTTCGTGACGCTTCTTGAGCCAGCTCTTTGTGCGAGCGTCTCCGGCCCACTCCAGCGCACGCTCGTACTCTTGTTCCAAATCCTGGGCCCGTTCCCCGGACCTGCCCTCGACGGTCGCCATTACCTCGTCGAGGGCCACCTGAGTGTCCATGAGGCTCGCCCGGGGCAGGTCCCGGGCCAGGTCGAGCAGCAGGCCGCGCTCCCTGCGCGCGCTCTCCGACTTGACGAGTTCCCTGGCGTAACTCAGGTTACCACCCGCCACCCGCGCCAACAGCCATGCGTCGCTCGAAGGCAATCCGTGCCGGCTCATCAAGTCGGCCGCGAGCGCCGGAGTCGGCACGCGCGAGAACGTCACCGGCTGACAGCGCGAGACGATGGTGGGAAGAAGCCGCTCAGGCCTGTCGGTGACCAGGATGAAGTGGACGTGGGCCGGCGGTTCTTCCAGGGTCTTGAGAAAGGCGTTGGCCGCCTCGATGTTGAAGTTGTCGGCCTCGAGAAAGACGTAGACCTTGGCTCGGGCCTCGTACGGCCTGTAGACCGCGTGCAGATTGATCTCGGTGATGTCCTCCTTGCGGATGAAGTTGCCCTCGGGGGACACGATCTCCACGTCGGGATGGAGCCCCTCCAACACCCGGCGGCACGTGTGGCAGTCCCCGCAGCCGTCGTCTGGGCAGGCGAGCCCCGCCGCGAAGGCAAGCGCGGCCTCGGTCTTTCCCACTCCCGGCGGACCCGAGAAGAGGTAGGCATGAGCGGCCCCCTGCTCCAAAGCCCGGGTAAGAAGCGACACGGCCATCTGCTGGCCCACGATATCGGCGAACAGACTACTCACTGCACCTCCAACGCGGCCCGGCCGCCCGGCAGTCCGCCCGGACGCCGCCCCGACGGGCCCGGCCGCCCGGCGCTTTGGCGCCGGCCGCGCCTAGTGGCTGAACAACTCCATCTCTTCTTCGATCACGGTCCGCACCCGTTTCTGCACTTCGGACTCGGTGCCCCGGGCATCCACGCGGTGGATGCGGTGAGGATGCGCCAGCAGCAGTTCCCTGTAACCCTCGGCCACGCGCATGTGGAACGCGTCGTCCTCGGCTTCCAGACGGTCCGGAACCGCCGCCAGCCGGCTCGAGCGAAGAGAATCGTCCAGATCCAAGAACAGAGTGAGATCGGGGAACAGGCACTCGGTCGCCCACACGTTGAGCGTGACGATGTCGTCGCTACCGAGCCCCCGGCCGTAGCCCTGATAGGCCAGCGACGAATCCAGGTACCGGTCGCAGAGCACCACTTGGCCGTCCTCCAGCGCGGGCCGGATGACCTGCTCGACCAGATGCGCGCGGGCGGCGGCGTAGAGCAAAGCCTCCGCCCGAGCCGACATGCCGTGATGGCGGGGGTCGAGCAACATGTCGCGTATGGCCTCGCCCAACGGGGTCCCGCCCGGCTCGCGCGTCACCAGCACGACATATCCTCGCTCGCGCAGCCCGCCGGCCAGGAGTTCCATCTGCGTGGACTTACCACATCCGTCAAGGCCTTCAAAGGTGATGAAGACGCCTTCCAGACCGCTGCCCATGCCCGCAAGCGCTGAGTGGTCCAGCGAGGCATCATCCGGCGGCCCCGCCGGGGCGCCGCCGCGGGGATCGCCGGGCGGCACCGGATGCTCCGCACCGGTCAAACCGACGCCTCCTGAGGCTCAGGATTCATCGTCCGCGGGCGCGTTGGCAGACAGCTCGGCAGCCGGAGCGGGCGTCGCGCCAGTCGCCTTCGCTCGCGTCGCGGTGGTGGCTCGGGTCTTGGCGGGCGCCTTCGTGCCGGTCTTGGTGGCCGGCTTGCGCGTGGTGGCCGCCTTGGTAGTCGTCTTGCCGGCGGCGACTTTGCGCGTTGCAGTCACCTTGCCGGCCGCGCTCTTTCGGGTCGTCGTCTTCCCAGCCGCCGGTTTCTCCCCCCGGGCCGCGCGCGCAGCCTGCTTCTCGCGGTACTCGGCCTTGGTGGAGCAGTAAGGGTCGAGACAGAGGATCCACGGGCGGCGCCCACCCAGTATCTTGATCTTGGGACTGCCGCACTGCGGGCAGACCTCGTCCATGCCGATGATGTCGCCACGTTGGGGCAGCGGATAGGTCTGGTCGCATTCCGGGTAGCCTTCGCAGCCCACGAAGCGCTTCTTCGTGGCCTTCGACCTGATGACCCGCACCTTGTTCTTGCCGCACTTGGGGCAATCGCCAAGAATGCGGTCGTCGGTGATGCCCTCGTAGATCTTGGCCGCCATCTGTTCCCGGTTCTGCTCCAGGGAGCCGTAGGCCTGCCGCAGTAGATCGCGAGAGATGGCCACCACCTCTTCTTTGGTGAGATCGCGGACAGATATCAGATCCATGTCCTTCTCCAGTTCCGCGGTCATCTCCGGCGAGGCGATGCGAGGGGCGAACTCCTGCAGGGCCTCCGCCAACTTGATGCCCATCTCGGTGGGCTCCACCGGGTTGCCGTGCACGTAGCCCCGATCGTAGAGGTTCTGGATGATCGCGTGCCGCGTGGCCTTGGTGCCGAGGTTGTGCTCCTCCATCAGCTCGATGAGAGTACCCTGGCCGTAGCGAGAGGGAGGCTGGGTCTCCTTGGCCTCCAACTGCTTGTCCACCAGCGTCACGAGATCGTCTTGATCGAGCGGGGGCAGCTCCAGGTCTTTCTGGCGACTGTAGGGATAGAAGGCGAACCAGCCGGCCTGCACCACCCGGTTGCCGCGGGCGAAGAAGGGTTCGCCGCTCAGAACGAGGTCGACCCGGTTGGACTCCATGACCGCCTCGTCGGCCAGTGTGGCCATGAAACGGCGGGCGACCAGCTCGTAGAGGCGCCAGTCCCGCTCGCCCAACTCGCCGCGCTTGGGACCTCCGGTGGGATAGATGGGCGGGTGGTCGGTGGTGCGTTTATCACCCCGGCTGGGATGGAGCGCGGAGCGGGCGAGCAATTCGCCGGCCTCGTGCTTGTATTCTCCCTGGGCCAGCAGCTCGAGCGTTTCGCGCAGATCGAGCGACGGCGGGTAGACCGTGTTGTCGGTGCGCGGGTAGCTGATGTGGCCGGCCATGTAGAGGTCCTCGGCGATCCGCATGGCCATGGAGGCGCTGAACCCCAGCGAGGTGGCCGCGCTGGTGAAACTGGTGGTGTTGAACGGGGCCGGCCGGGGCACCTTGCGCGAGGTGTGCTTGACGGCGGTGACGCGGCCTGGACTCGCGAGTTTCTCGAAGACCGCCGTGGCGCGGGCCTCGTCGGTGAACCGCTCTTCCTTGTGGACGGCGCTGAATCCCTGCCCGTCGGAGTCCAGATCCACCTTGACGACCCAGAAGGGCTCGGACACAAAGGCGCGGCGCTCCTTCTCCCTCTCGGCGACGAGGACGAGCGTGGGGGTCTGCACCCGGCCCACGCTCAAGAACTGGCTCCCCAGCCGTGACGTCGCCAGCGAAACGAAGCGGGTGAGGGTGGCTCCCCAGATGAGGTCGATGTCTTGACGGGCTTCGCCGGCTCGAGCGAGCGGCTCCGACAACTGGTCCAGATGGGAGAAGGCCCGCGTGATCTCGCCGGACGTGAGAGCCGAGAAGCGCGCCCGCTTCACCGTCCGCACCAGTTTCGGGTTCTCCTCGACGGCGAGGTTGAGCGCCTCCAGCCCTATGAGTTCCCCCTCGCGGTCGAAGTCGGTAGCGATGATCAGAGTCGTGGCCTCGGCGGCCAGCCTCTTCACCGCCCGCACGACCGACTTGGCGGTCTCTGTCTTGACGAGAGGGGCGTCAATGAGCGCCTTCGGCTCCACCTTGCGCCACTCCGAGAATTCCGGCGGGAAGTCCACCTGCACCACATGCCCCTTGAGCCCGACGGCCGCGGTGGCCTGCCCCTCAGCGTCGGTGAAAAAGTACGAGGGGATCTTGAGGAACGAGTCCTCTTTGATCCCGCCCTTCGCCAGAATGCCGGCGATCTTTTTGGCAGCGTCGTTCTTCTCAGTGATTATGAGTCGCAAGGGCAAGCTCCTAATAGGCCAGGGTCGTGGAAGCTTCAGAGGCGAAAGATAGCATGCCCGCGCTTGCGTAGCAGCGCTACGGGCGCGACCGAGGACGACGGATCGCTCCGCCCAGCGCTCAGTTGGCGGAGAGCGCCTCGGTCAACTCGGGAAAGATGGAGAAGATCCCGTCGAACCCGGTGATGTGAAAGATCTTGAGCAGGAACGGATCGCCCACGACCAGACGGAAGTCGCCCCCGTTGATCTGCGTCTGCTGAAGCACACCCACCAGCACGCCGAGCGCGGTGGAGTCGATGAAGTGCACCTCGGAAAGATCGAGAACCAGCCGGCCCTTGCCGGCCACATACGCGTCAAGGGCCTCTTTGAGCCGCGGAGCCGTGTAAACGTCGAGGTCGCCCTCGGCCTGGACGACTACCGCGCTGTCCCTCGTATCGGTGCTAATGGATAGACTCAAGCGCTTTCCCCCAGTAACAGGAGCCGGCCCTGGAGAACCGGCCGGG
>MELN01000008.1:33537-34658 GCA_001768675.1 Actinobacteria bacterium RBG_16_64_13
TATACACCATTTTGAAGTTTTATCCTGTCCGATCGGGGTTACTGCCCCGAAGTGGTTGTCGAACCGGCCGTGGTGGACGTCGTGTTCGTGGCCGCGGTCGTCGTCGTGGTGGCGGTGAGTTTCTCGATCTGCTGCCTCACCACTGAGGCCATCTCGCCGTTCGGCTCCAGCTCGAGGTACTTCTGCCAGGCCAGGACGGCGCCGGTCTTGTTCCCCAGGCTGTTCTGGGCGATACCCAAGTTGAGGAACACGTCGGCATTGGTGGGGTCGACCGTCGTGGCCAGGTTGAGCACGGTCACGGCGGCGTCAAATTGCTGCAACTCGTCCTCCATGTAGATCTTGGCCACGCGGAGGTACACGTCCTTCAGGCTGGGGTCGACGTCGATGGCGTTGCGCAGGAAGGCGGCAGCCGTCACCAGATACTCGGTCCCGTTCCCCTCACCCGCGGCATACATGGACTCATACATCGTGGCGACGGCCAGCATGGTGGTGGTGTCTTTGGGGTTCGCCTCGAGAGTCTGCAGCAAAGCGTTCAACCTCTCCTGCTCGGTCTGCGGCTCGGGCGTCTGGTCGTCGGAGCAAGAGAACGCGTCGAGCACGTTCATGCCCCCCGTCCCCTGACCCACACCCATGCCCACGAAGCTGATGGCGAAGATTATGGCGAGGATCAGAGCGATCCACTTGGCCCACTTCCTTATGCGCCTGCGATCGAGCAGCAAAGTAGTCTCCTCACATTAAATCTCGGCGCTGGTCTCCGGCTTCAGCGTGCCGGCCCGCCAGCGCCACCAGGAATCGAGTGTAGATTATGCCGTATTAGCGGCCCGGCCGCCACAGGGCGGCACTGGTGCTTGTTCAGTGATGCAGCCCCAACTTCATCCGTACCGCCTGGAAGTCCTGCACGACCCGCCAGGGAATGTCCCGCCCCTCGAAAACGGCCACTCCGTCCACCATGGTCATGAGTACGTCCTCCGCGCTAGCCGCCTCTACCAGCGAGGTGACCGGGTCCTCGTCCGGCGGGCGCCCGGGCAACAGCTGCACTGCGATCACGTCCGCCCGCTTGCCTGCCTCCAGGCTGCCGGTCACGTGCTCCCAGCCCAGGGCGCGGGCCCCGTCGAGCGTGG
>MELN01000009.1:0-789 GCA_001768675.1 Actinobacteria bacterium RBG_16_64_13
AAAGGGCGTTGCCTGCTCTGGGGCATTCGGGCGCCGCCAACATCCGCGTCGGCCGCTACATCACGTTGGAGGTAGCGGGCGGCGACCCGGGCAAAGTGAAAGCCGACGTCGACGACATGTGCCGCAGGCTCCTGGCCAACCCCATCATCGAGGACTATCGGTTTGAGATCTTTCCGGCCGGACCCGAGAGCGAAGGGGGAGGGGCCTGACGTGACGGAGGGTCCGGTCCGTTTTGGCATCGTAGTGTTTCCCGGTTCGAACTGTGAGTACGATGCCTTCCACGCTCTGTCCACGTTCCCTGAAGCCCAACCGTACTACCTCTGGCACAAAGACCGCGATCTCAAAGGTGCCGATTGCGTCATCCTGCCCGGCGGATTCTCCTACGGGGACTATCTCCGGACGGGAGCGATAGCCCGGTTCAGCCCGATCATGCAGGAAGTGGCCGCGTTCGCGGACGGCGGCGGGTTGGTGCTTGGCATCTGCAACGGCTTTCAGACGCTCACCGAGGCCCATCTGCTCCACGGGGCCCTCAGGCGCAACCGCGGGCTGCGCTTCCTCTGCCTGCCGGTCTACCTGCGGGTGGAGCGCACCGACACGCCTTTTACCGGGCGCCTCGAGGCCGGCCAGGTGATCCGGGTGCCGATCAACCATAACGAAGGGAACTGGACCGCCGGCGCCGAGCGCCTCCAGGAGATCGAAGATCAAGGTCTGGTGGCGTTTCGCTACTGCGACGCCAAGGGGAACGTGACCGATGCCACCAACCCTAACGGCGCGACCGACAATGTGGCG
>MELN01000009.1:813-1518 GCA_001768675.1 Actinobacteria bacterium RBG_16_64_13
GTCCTCGGCATGATGCCCCATCCTGAGCGGGTTTGCGAGGAGATTGTGGGTGGCGTCGATGGGCGAGCGATATTCCAGTCGATCATCGACACGGTGTTGGGGAGGGATGACTGATGGCTAACCAGACCGTCTGCCCACGCTGCGGCGCGCGCGATTCGTTCGGGAAGGGCTACCTTCCGGAAACCTGCGTGTGCCGTATATGTCAGAGCCAACCCGACTGGCGCGAGATCCCGGGCTGCGGGCCCGACTGCAATGCCGTCCCGGAGGTCCCCGCGGAATCGCCGGGTGGCGGCGAATCTGCCGGTAAGGGGACCGCGGATGCCTGAGCTCTACGCGCAGCTGGGTCTCACCCCCTGGGAATACGAGAAGATCTGCACCATCCAGGGCCGGGAGCCCACCCACGTGGAGCTGGCGGTGTTTTCGCTCATGTGGAGCGAGCATTGCGGTTACAAGCACTCCAAGCCGCTGCTGAGACGCTTTCCCACCAAGGCCGATTACGTGCTTCAGGGCCCGGGTGAGAACGCCGGGATCGTGGACATAGGCGGCGGCGTAGCCGTGGCCATGAAGATCGAGAGCCACAACCATCCATCCGCGGTCGAGCCTTACCAGGGAGCGGCCACCGGAGTGGGCGGCATCATCCGCGACATCTTCGCCATGGGGGCTCGTCCCATCTGCGGACTTGACTCCCTGCGGTTCGGCGAGATC
>MELN01000009.1:1637-8697 GCA_001768675.1 Actinobacteria bacterium RBG_16_64_13
CGAACCGCCAGCGCTACCTCTTCGAACAGGTGGTGGCGGGCATCGGTGGGTACGGTAACTGCATGGGCATCCCCACCGTGGCCGGCGAGGTGTACTTCGAAGATCCCTATGCCGGCAATTGCTTGGTGAACGCCATGACCGTCGGCCTGGTGGACCACGACCAGATCATCCGCAGCAAGGCGGCCGGAGTAGGCAACCACGTGGTGCTGTTCGGCTCCAAGACAGGGCGCGACGGCATCGGCGGCGCGAGCGTGCTGGCCAGCCAGGTGTTCGACGAGACCCTGGAAGAGAAACGTCCGTCGGTACAGGTGGGCGACCCCTTCACTGAGAAGAAGCTCCTCGAGGCCTGTCTCGAGCTTCTGAGCGCCGACCTTCTGGTGGCGCTGCAGGACCTGGGCGCGGCAGGCATCACCTCTTCGTCCAGCGAGATGGCCGCCAAGGGCGAGGTGGGCATCGATCTGCACGCCGATCGGGTGCCTCTGCGTGAAGCCGACATGGAGCCCTGGGAGATCATGATCAGCGAGAGCCAGGAGCGCATGCTCTGCATCGTGGCTCCGGAATGCTGGGAAGGCCTAAAGGCCGTCTGCGACCGTTGGGACCTCGACGCCACCATCGTGGGCGAGGTCACCGACACCAAGCATCTGCGGGTCTTTTTCGGTGGCGAGATGGTCGGCGATATGGACGCCGAGGCGCTTGCCGAGCCCCCCACCTACGACATTCCTCAGGAGCGGCCCGCTCACGAGGTCGATCGGCCGCTCGATCCGGTGGACTACCCGGCCCCGAGCGCTTCGCTCGAGGACATCCTCGTTGACCTCATCGGCTCGCCCAACATCGCCAGCCGGCGGTGGGTGTGGCAACAATACGACCACCAGGTACAGCTCAACACCGTGATCGTCCCGGGCGGCGACGCCGCCCTCCTACGCATCAAGAGGACGGGGGCCGGCATAGCTGTCTGCACCGACGGGAACGGCCGCCAGACTTTCCTCGATCCGTACAGGGGCGGCAAGGCAGCCGTGTGCGAGGCGGCGCGCAACGTCTCTTGCGTCGGCGCGAAGCCTATCGCCATCACCAACTGCCTCAACTTCGGCAATCCCGACAACGGTCCCATCGCCTACCAGCTCGCTCAGGCCATCGAGGGAATGGCCCAGGCTTGTGAAGCGCTCGGTACCCCGGTGATCTCGGGCAATGTGTCGCTCTACAACGAGAGTTTCGAGCAGCCCATCTACCCGACCGCGGTGGTGGGGATGCTGGGAGTCATGGACGACGTCACGGCCAACTGCACGGTGGCGTTCAAGGACGAGGGCGACCTGGTCTACTTGCTTGGCGACGCCGTGCCGGCCCTTGATGGGTCGGAGTACCAAAAACGTTGGTACGGCGGCGCCCGAGGCCGTCCCGCCGGGCGCATACCCGATGTGGATCTGGGGGCCGAGGTGGCGCTGCAGGCTGTGCTTCGGCAGGCCATCGCGGTGCGGCTGCTGCGCTCGGCGCACGATTGCTCCGATGGCGGCCTGGCCGTGGCCTTGGCCGAAAGCTGCCTGGCCGGGAAGATCGGGGTGGTGCTGACCTTCGATGAGGTGCCCTGGGTGGGAGGAAGGTCTGGCTGCGCCGCTTCGGCCGTTGGGGCCGAAGGACACTCCATGGTGGCCGGGCCGTTGGCGGCGCGTCCCGACCTGGCCTTGTTCGGGGAGACGCCTACCCTGGTGGTGGTCTCGATCGCGCCGGCGGACGCCGACCAGTTGGAGGAACTGTGCGAGGCCGCGGGGGTGCCATGCGCGCGGCTGGGCACCGTGGGTGGGCGGGAGTTGGTGATGACCTCGAATGGCTTCGCCGGCAGCGCCGGGCTTCGCGTTTCGGTGGATGCGCTCGACGCGGTCTACGAATCGGCTCTGCGGCGCGCCCTGGGGGAATGATGCGGGACCCGTGGCAAGACGACTCGCCGCATGACGAGTGCGGTGTGTTCGCCATCTATGCCCCCGAGATGGACGTCGCCCGTCTCAGCTTCTTCGCTCTGTTCGCTCTGCAACACCGAGGCCAAGAGTCGGCCGGGATAGCGGTCACCGATGGCTCCCGGCTCATCGTCCACAAGAACATGGGCCTGGTCTCCCAGGTGTTTGAAGAAGAGATCCTCCAGTCGCTGCCGGGCAAACTGGCTATCGGCCACGTCCGTTACTCCACCACCGGGTCGAGCGAGATGCGGAACGCCCAGCCTTTCGCGCGGACGCGCAACGGATCGTTCATCGCCCTCGCGCACAACGGCAACTTGGTCAACACCGACGACCTTCGCGCCAATCTGCTGCAGAATGGCCACATCTTCGAGAGCACGTCCGACACCGAGGTGATCGCGGCATTGCTCGTCGAGCATCCGTCGCACGACATCCGAGTGGCCCTGCGCGACGTGATCCCGCAATTGCGCGGGGCGTTCAGCGCCGTGCTCTTGACCAACGACCAGGTCATCGGCTTTCGCGACCCGTATGGCGTGCGTCCGCTGGTCCTGGGCAAGCTCGAAGACCGGTACTGTCTGGCCAGTGAGTCTTCGGGCCTCGACATCATCGGCGCGACCGCGGTGCGGGAGATCGAGCCCGGGGAGATCTGCGTCATCGACGCGGACGGCTACCACATCGAACAGGTAGTGGACCGCAAGCGGGAGGCGCTCTGCGTCTTCGAGTTCATCTACTTCGCGCGCCCCGATTCGGTGATGAAAGGCCAGACTCTGTATGCGGCCCGCAGCCGTATGGGGGAAGAACTGGCCGCCGAATCTCCGGTCGAGGCCGATCTGGTGATACCGGTGCCCGACACCGGCAACTCGGCGGCCATCGGGTACGCCGCCGGCAGCGGCATCACGTACGGTGAGGCCCTCATCAAGAACCGGTATATCGGGAGGACGTTCATCAACCCCGAGGACCGGGTGCGCAAGTTGGGTATCCGCATGAAGTTCAACCCTCTCAGCTCTGCCATCAAGGGCAAGCGGCTGGTGGTGGTGGACGACTCAATCGTGCGCGGCAACACCACGCGTGCGCTGGTACGGGTCTTGTTCGAGGCCGGCGCGAAGGAAGTGCACCTGCGCATCAGTTCGCCCCCCATCGTCTACCCGTGTTTCTACGGGATCGACATGGCCGACCAGGACGAGTTCATTGCTTTCGGCAAGAGCATCGACGAGATCAGCCGGGAGCTGGGAGCTACCTCGATCGCCTATCTGTCGCTCGACGGGCTCATGCGGGCCACGGGCGTGGGGACCCTGGAAGACAGCTTCTGCGCCGCCTGCTTCACCGGGCAATACCCCTGCGAGGTACCGGAGCGGCTGCGCTGCTCCAAATTCCGCTACGAGGACTCGGCCTGCGGGGCGCTTGAGTCCTGAGTCGCCTGCGTGCTCTTGACTTCGTTGCGACCGTCAGCTATCTTTAGCCCGGAAGTTAGGCTCGCCTAAGAAATCATGCGACTGGCGAGGGCGTTGTGACTCCAACAAGCGACATGTCGAGTTTGGCGCCAGATACCAGGCTAAGCGAGAGCCTGGAGGACTACCTCGAGGCCATCCTCAGCATCGAAGGCGAGAAGCAGGCGGCGCGCCCCAAGGACATCGCGCGCCGGCTCTCGGTCTCCCCGCCATCAGTCACGGCAGCTCTGCAGAATCTTGCCGCTCGTGGACTGGTCAATTACGCTCCCTACGATTTGGTGACACTCACGGCACGCGGCCGCCGACTGGCTAGTGATGTGCGCCGCCGTCACGAGGTCCTGCGTCGTTTCTTCAACGATTTGCTGAAACTCGACCTCAGGGAAGCTGACGACGTGGCGTGTCATATGGAACACGCGCTCCCGCCACACGTCCTCACGCGCTTGGTCGAGTTCATGGACTTCGTCAATGACAGTCCGTGTGGCGGGGCCGCCTGGTCGCCGCGCACCGGGTTCGGGCCTCGGCCCGTTGCTCCGTCGTCCGATACCGCTCCCACCACGCTCGACTGACAGCCCACTGACCGACCACAAGGATCGCTAGTCTATGCCTCAAGAGTTAGACAAAACGAATAAGTTTATAGATGCTGAACAACAGGGCCGACGTGGCCGCCAGTATGGATGGTCGTGGCACCATCATGCCCAGCGCCCACACGGTCGACATCCGGCCGGCGGGGAAGCCCCGGCGGGCCAGGCCCTTCTCTCGCGAGCGCGCGTGGGAAACACCGTGAGGGTCGCCGAGGTGCACGGCGATCAGGCGTTCAGCGGCAAGATGATGGCCATGGGGCTTGTTCCTGGCGCCGCCCTGACTGTTCTTCAAGGTGGAGGGGGGCGACCTCTGCTTATCGCACTCTCCGGCAGCAGGTTCTTCGTCGATTGGAGGAGTTCTGAGTTGATCGCGATCCGGGCGGCTGAGCCTGAGCGCGAGAAGGAAGGGGAGAAGACGTGAAACTGAGGGAGCTGAGGGCCGGCGACCGCGCGGTGGTGGTCGGCTACGAGCAAGCCGATGCCACCTACCGCGGCAAGCTACTGGCGATGGGATTGACGAAGGGCAGTGTGCTCAAGTTGATCAAGGTCGCTCCGCTTGGAGATCCCGTGAAGATTGAGATACGCGGCTACGATCTGTCTCTCCGCAAGGTCGAGGCCGATGGGCTAATTGTGGAGGGAGTGAGATGACCACCGGACACAAGACCATCGCCCTGGTGGGTAACCCGAACTGCGGCAAGACCACGTTGTTCAACGCGCTCACCGGCAAGGATCAGCGGGTCGGAAACTGGCCGGGCGTCACTGTGGAACGGAAAGAGGGCAAGATCAAACTCACGGGTACGACGGTGCGGATGGTCGACCTCCCCGGCATCTATGCTTTGCTCGCGTCATCCGAGGACGAGCGTGTCGCACGAGACTATATCTTGAGCGGCGAGCCGGGTTTGGTAGTGGACGTCGTCGACGCCACGAATCTCGAGCGCAACCTCTTTCTGACAACGCAGATCTTGGACATGAGAGTCCCGATGCTCGTCGTTCTCAACATGAGCGATCTTGCCGAGGCTCAGGGTATCGTGGTTGATGTCGGCGCACTGAGCGACCAGCTTGGATGTCCGGTTATCGGTGTCAGCGCGACACGCAAGCGCGACGCGCGGAAGGTCCTTGCTGCGATAGAAGACGCCTGGAACAGGCAACAGGTGTCCCAGGTGCTCGTCGAACAGCCGGTAGCTGTCGAGGAGCTTGCCTCGCTCTGGGCGGCACGTCTCGAAGACGTGGCCTCCGGCTTCGGCACGAACGGCCGTTGGTTGGCACTCAAGCTGCTTGAGCGCGACGCTTGGGCGACCGCAAGGACCATGGAGTCCGGCGCCCTGGATGGGGACGAGATAGAGCGCCAGACGACCGTCCTCGAGGAGAAGCTGGGCGAATCTGCTGACGTTGTCCTCGCCGAAGCCCGTTATCGCTTCATCGAAGCGGCCACCAAGGGAGGCTCGAGTCGCCCGCCGGCCAGAGAAACCAGAAGCGACAGGATGGATAGAGTCGCACTCAATCGCATCCTGGGCATCCCCATCTTCTTGGTAGCGATGTACCTGCTCTTCTGGTTCACGACCAGCTTCGGCGGCGCCTTCATAGACTTCTTCGACGTCGCCGGCGGCACTATATTCGTTGAAGGCTTCGGACGAATGCTTGAGGGTATGGGCGGCCCCGATTGGCTGGTCACCATCCTTGCGAGCGGCGTCGGGGCTGGTCTGCAAACTGTCGCCACTTTCATTCCGATCATCTTCGCTCTGTTCCTGGGGCTTTCACTGCTGGAGGATTCAGGGTACATGGCGCGGGCGGCCTTCGTCATGGACCGCTTCATGCGCTGGGTGGGACTGCCGGGCAAGGCATTTGTTCCTATGCTCGTTGGCTTTGGCTGCAATGTGCCCGCCATCATGGCGACTCGTACTTTGGAAACCAAGCGCGACCGTTACCTCACCATCTTCATGAACCCCCTCATGTCGTGCGGTGCCCGCCTGCCGGTGTACGCGCTCTTTGCTGTGGCCTTCTTCGGCACCGCGGCCGGGGCCATGACATTCTCCCTCTACGTGGTCGGCATTGTGGTCGCCATCTTGACCGGCTTGTTGCTCAAGAGCACGCTCTTTAGGGGAGAGCCATCGTACTTCGTCATGGAGTTGCCGCCCTACCATGCGCCCAGGCTCGGTAACACCTTGCGTTATTCTTGGCGCCGACTGGTCCTATTCATGACCCGCGCCAGGTACATCGTGCCCATCGTGACCGTCCTCGCCGTGCTCAATTCCGTGGGCACCGACGGGACCTTCGGCAACGAGGACACCTCCACATCTGTACTCTCCAGCGTGGGCAAGACGATCACTCCGGTGTTCGGGCCCATGGGCGTGCACGAGGATAACTGGCCCGCAACGGTGGGCATCTTCACCGGGATCTTCGCCAAAGAGGCGGTCGTCGGCACGCTCAACTCCCTCTACAGCCAAGGGGCCGCCGGTGCGGTCGTCGAGGAAGAGGCCTTCAGTTTCTGGGGCGGCATCGAGGACGCTTTCGTGACCATCCCCGAAAACCTGAAGGGAGTCCCCGCAGGTCTCGTCGATCCGCTCGGCTTTGGACTGATCGGGGGGTCCGGTGAGCAAGTGGCGGAGGAGGTGGGAGCCAGTACAAGCGTCTATGCCGGACTGCGTTCGGGGTTTTCAGATGGACGGCCACAAGCCTACGCGTATCTGCTGTTTGTACTGCTCTACATACCGTGCGTGGCCGCCTTCGGCGCCATGACGCGGGAGATGGGGCTGCGCTACGCGCTGCTTGCCGCGGCGTACCTCGCCGTGACCTCCTGGTCGGTTGCCACGCTGTTCTACCAGGTGACGGTAGGAAGGAACGCGCTCTGGATCGTGTTGGCCCTGGCGCTGATGGCTCTGATGGCGCTTGTCTTCTGGCTCCTTGGCAGGAGAACGCAGCCTCTTGGGAACCCTATCGGGAAGCTTGTGACCCCACCCGAAACGGCAGCATGTGGGGCCTGCGGCGGGTGTCACGGTTCGCTCCCTTGATTCGCTCCCGGTCGCTGTGCTACTAATTGCCCGGATACACGGGTGGCTCCGAGAGAGCCACAGGGGAAGACGGTGCGACC
>MELN01000009.1:8708-10550 GCA_001768675.1 Actinobacteria bacterium RBG_16_64_13
CCGCCGCTGTAACCGGGGACGAAAGTCGCTGATGCCACTGTCCTTGAAAGGATGGGAAGGCGCGTCGAGTAGGACGATCCGGGAGCCAGAAGACCTACCCGTGTCGAAGAGACAGACACTGCCTTCGTGGAACGGGGCGGTGATGTCGGCTCTTGGAGCGGAATACGGCGTCTCCGGGCTCATCGAGCTCTGGGGCGCTTTTTGTTGGCGAGGTGCGGAGGACACCGGATGCCGAAGCGGGTCTATTTGATACGTCATGGGGAGACCGAGGGAAACGCCGCGGGCCACTTCTTGGGGTCCACCGATCTGCCGCTGAATCCGCGCGGGATGGGCCAGGTGCGGCGGCTCGCCGAGCTGTTGCCCGCCGGCCTTTTCGCTCCCGGCGCCGGAACATGGTGCGTCGCCAGCCCCTTGTTGCGGGCGCAGCAGACTGCCGAGGCGGTGGCGGGGTGTCGCGGGCTCGCGATAGACACGGATGCCGACCTCCGCGAGATCGACTTCGGCGCCTGGGAGGGGCTCACCGCGGGGGAGATAGAGGTGCGGTCCCCGGGGGCGCTGGACCAGTGGGCCTCGCCCACCGGCGGCACGACCTTCCCGGAGGGAGAGAGCCTCGGGGACTTCGAGCGCCGCGTCGCGCGGGTGCGCGACCGCATCCTCGGGCAACAGGCGGAGGCGGCGCTGGTGTTCGCTCACGGAGGCGTGGTCAGGGCGCTGTCGTGCGCGCTGCTCGGACTCGGTCGGGAGAGCTTCTGGCTGCTCGATGTGCAGCCCGCATCAGTGGTGCGACTCGATCTCTTCGATGGGGGCGCCGTGCTTTCGGGACTGTGGTCGGTCGCCGACTGGGAGGGGGACTGACGTGGGCCGCATCGTGCTCATCACGGGCGGTTGCCGGAGCGGCAAGAGCGATGTGGCTCAGCGTCTGGCGGAGTCGCTGGCGGCCCCGCGGGTCTTCTTGGCGACCAGTCTTGCGGTTGACGCGGAGATGACCGAGCGCATCGCCCAACATCAGGAGGCCCGGGCAGCAGGCGGATGGAGCACCCTGGAGGAGCCGGGAGAAGTCGCCGCGGCGCTTGCGTCCGCGCCGGACGGCGCGGTGGTCGTGGTCGACTGCTTGGCCGTGTGGATCGGAAATCTCATGTGGGAATCGGGGATGCGGGACTCGGCGGAGTCGGTCTCGACCCTCACCGAGACGGACATCGCGCAACGGTGCGAAGCGGTCATCGCTGCCTGCGCGCGCCGCGAGGGACTCACCATTCTCGTGACCAATGAGGTGGGCATGGGCGTAGTGCCGCAAACCCCGTCGGGCCGCCAGTACCGCGATCTTCTGGGCCGCTGCAACCAAACCATTGGAAACGCCGCCGAGCTGGCGGTGCTCATGGTCAGCGGTCTTCCCGTTCTTCTCAAAGCCCCCGCGGGGGCTCCGTGCACCGACTATCAGACTTTGGAAAGGTATCTGCATGAACGTGCTTGAAGAGACCCTCTCGATGATCGCTCCCCCCGATGCCGCCGCGAAGGCCGCGGCCAGGGCGAGACTGGACCAACTCGCCATGCCCTACTGGGCGCTCGGACGGCTGATGGACCTGGCAGAAGAGCTTGCGGGGATGACGGGATCGACAAACCCGCCTGTCCAGAGGAAGGCCATCGTGGTCATGGCCGGCGATCACGGAGTGGTCGCCGACGGCGTGAGCGCCTACCCGCAAGAAGTCACCCTGCAGATGGTCGCCAACTTCGTGGCGGGGGGCGCGTCGATCAACGCTCTTGCCCGGCAGGTGGGGGCGCGAGTGACCGTCGTCGATATGGGCGTGGCCGGTGACCTGGGCGACCTGCGCGGCGCCGTGCTCG
>MELN01000009.1:10766-10886 GCA_001768675.1 Actinobacteria bacterium RBG_16_64_13
CGAGGCACCGGCATCGACGACGACCAGCTTCGACACAAGGTGCGGATGGTGGAGCAGAGTCTGAGGGTCAACAGCGTCGACCCAAGCGACGGCCTCGACCTGCTGGCCAAGCTGGGCGGC
>MELN01000010.1:0-1529 GCA_001768675.1 Actinobacteria bacterium RBG_16_64_13
CCGGGCTCAAGTACGATCCTAAGGCCGTGACGATCAAGGTCGGCGACACCGTCACCTGGATCAATCAGGACTCGCCCCGGCATGATGCGGTGGCCGACAACGGTGAGTTCGACAGTGGCCTGTTCGGCAAAGGCGAGACCTTCAGCTTCACCTTTGCCGCCGCCGGCACCTACCCGTACCACTGCAGCGTCCATCCCGGCATGGAGGGCACCGTGGTCGTGCAGTAGGCGGGGCGTGCTAATATCCGGCCCCATGGAGGCATGCGCACCAACCATCTCCGTTGACGAGTACCGGCAGCGGCGCCAGCGGGTACTCCATGCCCTCGAAGGGGCGGCCGCGGTCGTGTTCGCCGGCACCGAAGTCGCGTCCGACTCGCTGCGATCCCGCTGGAAGACCGACCGCTTCTTCTGGTACCTCACCGGCATCGACCAAGAGGGCGGCGCAGCGGTCCTTTTCGACCCTTCCGCCGAAGACCCCGACCGCCGCGTCACCCTCTTCCTCCGCCCCCGCGATCCCGAGATGGAGCGCTGGGACGGCGGCCGCTCGCCACTCGATTCGGCCCTCAAGACGAAGACCGGCTTCACCAGCCTTCTCCGTACCGGCTCTCTGCCAGGCCGGCTCACCGACGCTGCCCGGCGCACCAAGCGCCTGGCCTGTCTGCACCCCTTCGCCTCGTACGCCGCCGACATCTCCCCCGATTTCGCCGTGTTCAAGAAGGTCTGCGACCGGGTCCCCGGCGTGGCCATCGAGGACCGCACTGAGATCCTTCCCGGCATGCGGGCGGCGAAGTCGCCCGCCGAGGTGGCGCTCATTGAGAGGGCCGTAGCCGCCACGGTGGCCGGCTACGAGGCCGCGCTCCGCTTCGTCCGCCCGGGCGTCACTGAGCAAGAGATCGCCGACATCCTTACCGCCGGTTTCCGCACGCTGGGTGGAGAACCGGCGTTCGAGCCCATAGTCGGCACGGGCATCCACGGGACGGTGCTTCACCACATCGACCTGAACCACGTTGTGAACGATGGAGACCTCATCGTCATCGACTACGCGGCGGCCTGCTGCGGCTACGCCTCCGACGTCACCCGCACGCTGCCGGCCGCCGGCACGTTCACGCCAGAGCAGCGCGGGCTCTACGAGGTCGTGCTGGAGGCCAACCTGGCCGCCATGGACGCCGCTCGACCGGGCGCCACCATCACCGACGTCCAGAACGCCACGCTCAAAGTCATCTCCGCGGCGGGCTACGCGGACTACTTCATCCACGGCATCAGCCATCAACTTGGCATCGAGGTGCACGACGCCACCCCCGACGGGCCTCTGGCACCCGGGATGGTCCTGACCATCGAGCCCGGCATCTACCTGCCCGAGCGCGGTGTGGGAATTCGCATTGAAGACGACATCCTCATCAACGCATCGGGCAACGTGAACCTTACCGCGGCCATCCCCAAGACGGTAGAGGCCATCGAAGCCGCCATGGCTACCCGGTAGGGAGCAGCCTCCCCGGGTCGCGACGCCGGCCGCGCCGCCGTCCTAGCTCT
>MELN01000010.1:1551-8724 GCA_001768675.1 Actinobacteria bacterium RBG_16_64_13
TCTTCTCGCGCATCTTCCTGCGGACGAGCTTCACGATACGGTAGATCGCGTAGCCGATGCCTGCCACCACCAAGAGCGCAGCTACCGTGGCAAGCGCCGCCAGCCACAGCGGCGACGTGACCCACCACCAACTCCAGTCGACCACGCCGGTCAGCTTCAACACGACGAAGACGATGAATACCAGTCCGACCATCGAGCCGCTGCGCCGCGCCGACGACGCTCTCTTGAGTCCGTTCACTCCGCCTCCCCGCTCTGCCGGTCGCTTTCGTCCGCCACGCTCAGTATAAGCGACTTGTGGGCGATGTCCCGTGGACCTATAGTGGCCGTAGGACCACGTGAGATACGCGACGCGTGTCCGCCGTTAGCGATGCAGAGGACCTCGAAAGGAGACCGACATGGCCTTCTGTTCCAATTGTGGCAACGCGCTGGCTGAGGGCCAGACGTTCTGCACGAACTGCGGCCAGCCGGTGGGCCAAGCGGCTGCCCCTCAGGGAGCCGTCCCGCCGCCGCCGTCCCTCGCTCCCCCCGCTCCCCCCGCTCCCCCCGCTCCCTACGCCCCCTACAGTCCCGGGCAGCCCTACGCCCAGGGGATGTACCCTGCCCAGCAGCCCCGCAAGGGCAAGGGTCTTTGGATCACCCTCGCCTCTGCGCTACTGGTGGTGGTGGTCGCGTGTGTCCTCGTTTTCGTGGTGTTTCGTGACGACATATTCAACGGCGACAGCGCTTCGGGTCCCAACGGGACTGTCGCCGGTCAAACAAATGGCGACGCGCCCACTCCCAACGCCGTGATGGCCAAGGCGACCGCGGCCTTGGGGACCACCGAGAGCCAGACCGGCAGCTTCGAGGCCAAGATCTCCTTCGACGTCGATTCCAGCGTACTCGGCGAGGAAGAGGCCGCCTTCTTCGCCGATCCCTGGACTCTGGGCGGGACCATGGCCTACCAGAGCGGCACCCAGGCGGGTGACTTCACCGTCTCGCTGGGTATGATGGGCCAGACCATGGAGCTGGGAATCAAGCTTCTCGGGGACAAAGCCTGGGTCAAGCTCGCGGATCAGTGGTACGAGGCGCCCCCGGACACGCAGCAGCAGCTGGCCGACGCCGGAGTGGCCTCCACGTTGACCCAGATCCAGCAGCTGATCAACGAACTCGCCATCGACCCGATAACCTGGCTGCAGGATCAAGACCCGGTCAAAGAGGAGAAGATCGACGGGGTCGCCGTGTACCACCTGTCGGGCAGCAACCCGGATTGGGCGAAGATAGTCAGCGACCTGGCGGCCGTCTCGCAGAGCCCGGCCTTCCAGAGTCTGATGAGCGGCGCCGGGTCCACGGCTTCTTCACTGGAGGAACAGCTGCCGTCCGCTGAAGAGCTGGCGCAGATGCAGGAGCAGTTCGCCTCGCTGTTCAGCGACGTCAAGATCGATCTCTGGCTCGAGAAGGACACCGGGGTGCTCAGAAAGGCGACGTTCGCCGCCAGCATCGTGCCCCCGGAAGACCCCTCCGCTCTCAGCGGCGATGGCTCTGCCAGCGGACTCGACCTAGCAGGTAGTGGCATCAGCGGCGTGCATCTCGAAGCCACGCTTGAGCTCGACCCCAACAGACCGGTGAGCGTCGAGGCGCCGGGCTCAGCCCTGACCTACGAAGAGTTCCAGACTGCCATAGAGGAGAATCCCGAGCTGCTGGGCCCGCTCGGCAGTATGCTCTCGGGCGGGTTGTAGCAGAGGGACCGCCTAGGACCTAGTCGCTAGACGGCGCCGCCCGGCCCCAGGCCGGCGGCGCCGTGCCGTCTCCCGTCTCATGTCACCGTCCCTCCCGGCCGATACAATGTAGGTGGACAGCGGGGTCCGCGTGCCAGGGGCACACGTCCGGCTGGGGCCAATCGACAAAAGGAGTGTGCATGCGCAGGTCTTCTGCAATCATCGTTCTCTTGGCAATACTCGTCCTTCTCGTCGGAGCCGTGGGCTGCGGCGACAAGTCGACCGCCGGACCGGCTGGCGACAACCCGACTCCCGCGGAGCTCCTCACCGCGATCGTCTCGCAATCGGCGAACATGACCAGCGCCACGGGGAGCTTCGACGTGGCCATCACCATCGACGCCGACACCAGCAAGATGTCCGAAGAGGAAAAGGCCATGCTCGGCAGCCCCATCCAGGTGTCGGGCACGTTTGCTTCCGGCAATGAACCGCTGGGCGCAGAGGCGAACATCTCGATGAGTTTGGCGGGGCAGACCATGCAGGTCGGCTTCAAGACCACGGGTGACAAGACCTGGTTCGCTCTCGCCGGCCAGTGGTATGAGACACCCCCAGACATGCAGTTCATGGCGGGCCAGGATGTGCAAACCGAGGACAAGTCGGCGGAGATCATGCAGTTGATCACCGACCTTGGTGTTGACCCGCTCACCTGGATGCCCGACCTGAAGATCGCCGGGGAAGAGACCATCGACGGCGCCGCGACCTACCACCTCACCGGCACCCCCGACGTGGTCAAGATCATAGCCGACGCCATCGGCCTCATGCAGAGCAAGGAGCTCATGGCTCTCATCGACCCCTCCGGTTCCATGAGCGGAATGATGGAGTCCGGCACGATGCTGCCACGGCCCGACGAGCTCCAGGAGATGCAGACCCAGGTCGCCGAGATGTTCAAGGACATGGCCCTCGACCTCTGGGTCGACAAGGCCACCTCGCTGCCGCGGAAGATGGCCGTGACCGCCAACATCACGCCGCCGCCCGGCGAAGACGCCGATGGCCTGAACAGCATCGGCTTCACCCTTACTATCTTGCTTCAGAACCTCAATCAGCCCGTGACGGTGGAGGCGCCGGCTTCGGCCCTGCCGTTCACCGAGTTTGAGAAAGCCCTCCAGGAGAACCCCGCGCTGCTAGGGCCGCTTTCGGGCGCCCT
The DNA here is from genome assembly GCA_001768675.1 of Actinobacteria bacterium RBG_16_64_13. Taxonomy (GTDB): domain Bacteria; phylum Actinomycetota; class Thermoleophilia; order RBG-16-64-13; family RBG-16-64-13; genus RBG-16-64-13. Next base: position 4,447 of record MELN01000010.1, read on the forward strand.
GGGAGGCATGCCGACCTTCTAGGTCAGAACAGACTGACTGACTGGGCACCGGGCCGCGCCCGTCGAATTAGTTCTCCCTGGAGGACTCACTCGGCGGGCGCGGCCACATATTCGAGGACTTTCCCGGTGGACGCGTCTATGTAGACAGTGCCGCCCACATTCTTGTCGCCCACCCTGCCTGTGATCGTGATCACCCAGGCGAGCAGCGGGTCCCCCCCGGTGATCTGCCGGTCGGTGAGCATCTTGATCTCCTCCGACACGCTCTTGTCGAGAAGGATGAGAGACCCGTCGCCGGCCAGCGGGATCTTGACCTCGTCGGACTTCAAGTAGATGCATGTCTGCGCGATGGCCAGGGCCTCATGTTCGCCGATGGCCCCGGCGACGGCCGTTCCTTGAGAGCCCCGACTCAACGAGAAGCGCACCAGACCCCCGGTGCGGCCATCGAGAACGACCTCGGCGAAGCCATCGAGAGGGGCCCCCTCACTGTCATGCGCGTTCCACGTCGTCGTGTAGATGCCGGCTCCTTCGGAGAGAACGCCCGTCCGCTCCTGTTTGAAGCCCATGCCGGCCAGCATGTCGCTGGTCCATCCGAGGCCGGCGACCATCCGGCGCGCCTTCCCCTCGAGCTGCGCCGCGGGCATGAACGGCGCAAATGAACTCGCCCGCGCCGAGGTGACCGACACCAGGTATATGCGGCCCGTGCTGCTGTCGACTTCGGCCTTTCCGCCCCCCCATTCCAGAGCTACGTCCGCGTCGAGAGACTCCTTGGACACGCCAGAGATCTTCAGGTCGGTGGCCGGAACACCTACGATCGCGGCCAGGCTCGCCTTGGCGTCGCGCAAGTGCTCCCCCGGTACAACAGACGCAAGCGTCGTACTCGCCCCCACCGTGCCTGTCGCGTCCGTCGCGACCGAGCTCGAAGTGCTTCCCGTTCCCCCGCCGCCCGAACCACTGCAGCCCAGTCCCGCCATGACCAAGGCCGCCACTAGAGCGAGGGCCAACAGGAAGAGCACAAGGATTTGCCGTTTTGGTCTCCTGGGTCTCATGGCCCCAGATTATACTGGGGCGAAGGGTAGTACCGGCGGAACCGGCCATCCGGCGCCTGGGGTCCAAGTCCTGTCAACCTTGAGAGGGGGTCCATCATGTGGCGGAACTCGCGTTCCCGGACGATGACACTGGGCCTGCTGGCGCTCGCGCTTGTAGTGCCGCTGCTGCTTGCGGGCTGCGGACAGAGCCCCGGCGGCACCACCACTACCACAGGTACCGCGTCCTCCGCGGACGACATCCAGCTCGCGATGTCCGATCTCACCCGTTTGACCCCCGCCGCCTCGCAGACCGACGTCCTCAGCGCGGCCGCCTCTATGCAGGCCTTCGGGGTCGATCTCTACCGGCTGATAGCCCAGGAGGCCGGCGAGGGCAACCTGGTCTTCTCCCCCTCGAGCATCGTCACTGCCCTGGCCATGACCTACGCGGGGGCCGCCGGCACCACGGCTCAAGAGATGGCTGCAACCCTCCACTTCGCCCTCGACGGTGACGCCCTCCACCAGGCCTTCAACGCTCTGGACACCACGCTCGAATCCAAGAGTTGGTCCGAGAGGGGCCCAGACGGCGAGGAGCAGGGCGTGCTTATCAAGACCGCCAACAGCCTTTGGGGTCAGCAAGACACGGCCTTCGAGCAGATCTTTCTCGACACCCTCGCCGCCAACTACGGCGCGGGCATCCGCCTCGTCGACTACAAGGCCGCCGCCGAGAAGGCCCGCCAGGCCATCAATGAGTGGGTAGCCGGGGAGACCAACGACAAGATCCTCGACCTCATCCCCGAAGGCACCCTCGACGACATGACCCGCCTGGTGTTGGTCAACGGCATCTACCTGGACGCCACCTGGATGTCGCAGTTCGCCAAGGAACTGACTGCCGACGATGAGTTCACCACGCTGGCCGGTGACAAGGTGACCGCCTCCATGATGAGACAGGAGTCCTCGTTTCCCTACGCCACCGGAGACGGCTGGCAGGCGGTGGAACTTCTCTACCTGGGTGGACAAGTGAGCATGCTCGTTATCGTCCCCGACGAAGGACGCTTCACTGAAGTCGAGGACGAACTGGGCTCGGGTCTCGTCGACGAAGCGGTCGCCGGGCTGAGCGGGGGTACCGAGGTGCAACTCGGGATGCCGAAGTTCGAGTTCCGGACCCAGGCCGGCTTGGCGGACGCCCTAGCCAGCATGGGCATGAAGAGCGCGTTCGACCCTGCCGCGGCCGATTTCTCGGGTATGAGCACCCAGATCGACCTGTACATCACCGATGTAGTCCACGAGGCCTACATCGCCGTGGACGAAGAGGGCACCGAAGCCGCGGCGGCCACCGCCGTCGTGATTGGGGAGACCGCCATGCCGCTGAGCCCGGTGCAACTCACCATCGACCGGCCGTTCATGTTCGCGCTGCGCGACCGGGAGACGGGGGCGCTGCTGTTCCTGGGTAGGGTGACCGACCCGACGAAGTAGGCGGGAGGCGAGAATCCCCCAGGCTCACGCTGTCGGAGTTCAGCCCGAATCGGCGTCCGGTGGCGAGTAAAATGCCAGGAGTGAGCCCCAGGGCGGCAGGGGTGGCGAGCGGATGGGGCTTCTCGAGAGAGATAGAGAGAGACGAATGAATGTTGAGACTGCGAGGGTAGGCTTGTCGCTCCTCGAGGAGGGGGAAGATTTCGCCTGGGTGTCCATCGTCGACAGCCAGGGGTCTTCGCCACGCCGCGCCGGGGCCTCCATGCTGGTGAGAGCCGGCGGCTCTATCACCGGGACGGTGGGGGGAGGCGCGCTGGAAGCAGCCGCCATCAGGAACGCCTTGAAGGTCCTCGAAAGCAGAAAGCCCTTCTTGATGGATTACCATCTGACCGAAGGGGATGCGGCCCAGCTCGGCATGATCTGCGGCGGCCAGGGACTCGTGTTGATCGACTATGCCGACAGCAGACAGCCGGCGACCCACGAACTCTTCCAGGGTTTGGTCGACCTTCTGGTGAGGGGACAGAAGGGCTGGCTGGTGACCGCCGTGTCCGAAGGAGAAACCGAGACCACCGTAGCCCGGGGCCTCGTTGCAGGAGGCACGTACGACCAGATCGTCGCCGGCGATCCTTCGACGACCTACGTGCAGCCGGTCGGGAGTCGGGGAACGGCTTACATTTTCGGCGCAGGGCATTGCGGCGCGAAGCTGCTCCCCGTGCTGAGTATGGTCGGCTTCTTCACGGTCGTGGTGGACGATCGCGCCGATTTCGCCACCGAGGAGCGCTTCCCGGACGCCGACCGCATCGTGGTGCCCGAGTCGTTTGAGACCTCGATGCAACCGCTTCCCATAGACGAAGACGCCTACATAGTCATCCTCACCAGGGGCCACGTCCACGACAGGAACGTGCTGCGGCAGGCGCTTGGCACGCGCGCGGGGTACATCGGCATGATCGGCAGCAAGACGAAGATCGCGCAGACCTTCCAAGCTCTGGAGGAAGAAGGTTTCACTCCGGACGACCTGGCGCGGGTGCATTCCCCGATCGGCCTCACCATCGCCGCGGAGACCCCTGAGGAGATCGCCATCAGTATCGCCGCCGAACTGATCCAGGTGAGGGCCACCCGGGACGGATGAGGTCCACCGGCAGCATAGCCGCCGTCGTGCTCGCCGCGGGGAAGTCCTCGCGCATGGGCACGAGCAAGTCCTTGCTGCCGCTCGGCTCCATGACTGTGATCGAACGCGTGGTGCAGTCGGTTTCGCAAGCCGCGGTCGATGACATCGTCGTCGTCACCGGACACGAACCGGACAAGATCTTGCCTGTTCTGCAAACGCTCCCGGTCCGCCGGGCTCATAACGCCTGCTACGAATCGGGCATGTTCTCGTCGGTCCAGACAGGCGTTGCGGCCCTGCCGCCCGAAGTTGAGGCCTTCTTCGTGCTTCCGGCGGACTATCCCCTGGTCCGGCCGCGGGTGCTCGATCGGCTGGTGAACAGCCTCCAGGACGGTGGGCCCGGGATACTGCACCCGTGCTGCTGCGGACTGCGGGGCCATCCCCCTCTGCTCTCCGGGCGGTACCGGGCGGCGTTGCTCGCTGCCCCTTGCGAGAGCGACCTCCGGACCTTCCTGGGGCGATGCGACCAAGATGAAGCTGAAGTAGAGGTTGAGGACCTTACGATCCTCATGGATATGGACAGGGCCGAGGACTACGCGAGGCTGGCCAGGTTCGCCAACATCCTTGACGCGGCTCCCGAGGGACGCGCGCCGGCCGGGGGCGGCGCCCGCGCGGCCG
>MELN01000010.1:8767-23063 GCA_001768675.1 Actinobacteria bacterium RBG_16_64_13
GAGCTGCTGGAAGCCCCCGACAGTGTCATCCGGCATTGCCGCGCGGTGGCGAAGGTCGGAACGACCTTGGCGGAGGCGCTCGAGCCACACGTGCCGACCCTCGACGTCGAACTGGTGCGCGCCGCCTGTCTGCTCCACGACATGGCCAGAAACAGACCCAAGCACGCGCTCGTCGCGCAGAACCTTCTCTCCAACCTCGGCTTGGGCCGTCTCGGCGCGATCGTGGGCGCGCACATGGTGTTGCCGCCCGAGCAAATGGAGACCTTCACGGTGACGGAGGAGCAATTGCTCTACTTAGCCGATAAGATTGTCATCGACGACAAGGTCGCGGGCATCGAAGCAAGGGCGCAGCGAGTCCTCGCAGCAAGCGGTCAGGATCCCGCGGCAGAGGAGGGAGCGAGGACGAGAATGCAGGTCGCCAAGATCATCAAAGCCCGGGTCGAGACCATCCTTGGCCGGTCCCTCGACGAGGTGCTGACGTGAGAACAACGCATATATACCTGGTGCGCCACACCGAAACGGATCTCCCGGACGGGAGCAAGCGCTTTGTGGGCCAGGCCGACCTCCCCCTCAGCGCCGAAGGTGTCGTGCAGGCACACCGGCTGGCGGAGCGTCTCGGCGCGATCAGCTTTGGGGCCGTCTACAGCAGCGACCTGCGCAGATGCATGACCACGGCCCAGATAATCGGCGAGAAGTCAGGCGTTGGCGCCTACGGAGAAGGCGACCTACGCATCCAACCGGATCCCCGGCTTCGGGAGATCGACACCGGTTTGTGGGAAGGACTCACGTTCGACGAAGCCAGAGTCCGCTATCCCGCGGAGTGCGCCCAGCGCGAGCGCGACGTGGTCGGCTTTCGCTTCCCCGGCGGCGAAAGCTTCCGCGATCTACGCCGGAGGGCCATGCCGTCCTTCCTCGAGATCGTTGGCCAGCGCGGCGCCAAAGTATTGGTCGTCGGGCACAGGGGGGTCAACCGGATTCTGTTGTGCGAGGCCCTCGGCCTGCCACTGGACAAGATGTTCTCCATAAACCAGGACTATGGCTCTCTCAGCTTGATTCGAGCCATAGTACGTTCTGACGGCACCCGTGCCTGGGAAGTGACGATGCTCCCTGGTTTGGACTCGGCCCCGGATCCCGACCCTAACGAGGCATCTTGAGCAGCTCGACGTCGGTGATCCAGATCTTGCCCCGCCCCTCGACGGCCAGGTTCAACTTGATAAGGTCGGGTCGCTGGCCTTTCTTCAGGCGGAACGGGGTCTCATGGGACGTCCATGCGGTGGTGCCTTTCAGCGGCTGATTCAGCCCCCGCGAGAAAAACTCACCCCGGCCAGGGAACCGGCACCACATCTCCAGGAACGCCCGGCCCTTCAGGTCCTCCGACTTCAAGCTCGCGCGGTACGTCAGCAGGCACTGCTCCACCTCGGCGTCGGGCGCCGCGACCTCGAACAGCCGGACTACCTGGTCTTCCTTGGCCTCGACCAGCCAAGCGGCGCCCTCGACCGTGATGGTGTCACGGCTCAGAGTGGCGTCGGCCGTGCCGAACCGGCGGATGACGCTGGGAATCCTGTCCTTCTTGTTCTGGAGAAGAATATCAGCCAGCCAGTTGCTCATGTGCCCGCCCTCCTAGTCGCGCTGCTTCGGTCACCCTACTCGAACAGGAACGTGTACGGCAGCTTGAGCTCGTCGCGCATGGCAATGAGCTCCCGCCGAAGGCCGGCATCGACCGGCGCCCCCTTGTCTCTCCGGTCCTGCCAGGCGAGGTACTCCTTCTCACCGCAGGTGTAGATACGGTCCTTGCCGGGAGCTTTGGTCGACGCGCGGAGGGCGCGCAGGATATCGCCGGTGGTCTTCTTGAAGTCCTCCACATCGGTGAAGCAGTCGATATCGATGGCCAGGAAAAAGTGCCCGATGGGAATGGGGATGTCCTTACCCTGCTCGTCCTTGCCCCCGAGCTGCTTCAAGTAGGCTCCTTGCGACAGAGCCGCCGACAAGATCTCGACGACCGTGGCGAAGCCATAGCCCTTGTAGCCCCCCGTCTCCTCGGTGAGGCCGCCTATCGGGGCCAGCGCGGCCGTGCCCTTGACCAGGTCTTTCAGGATCTGAACCGAGTCGGTGGACGATCTGCCCTCTCGGTCGATGACCAGGCCTTCCGGGCAATCCTTGCCCTCACGCGCCCACTGCTCGATCTTGCCCCTCTGGATGACCGAGGTCGCGTAGTCGTTGGTGAAAGGGAAGTCCTCGTCGGTGGGCATGGCGAAGACCAGCGGATTGGTGCCGAGCATGTTGTCCACCCCGTGGGTGGGGGCGATGGAGGGGCGCGCGTTGGTGCCCGTCAGCCCGACCATGCCGGCGTCCACAGCCATCAGCGGGTAGTAGGCGGCGAAGCCGTAGTGGGTGGAGTTCCGCGCGACCACCATGCCCAGACCATGCTCCCGCGCTTTGTCGATGGCCATCTGCATGCAGCGCTTGCCGATGACCATGCCCATGCCATCGTGACCGTCGACCACAGCCGTGGCCTTGCGGTCCCGCACCACCTCGAACTCTGTGACCGGCTTCTGGATGCCGCCCTTGACTATGCGGTCGTAGTAGATGGGCTTGAGCCTGCCGACGCCGTGGGAGTCGATGCCGCGCTTGTCGGCGTCGATGAGAACCTCAGCGCATATGCGAGCATCGGCTTCGGGTACGCCCACGCCCTTGAACACGTCCACCATGAAGGCTTCCAGAAGATCGAACGGCACCCATACACGGTCCTCGGTCACATCACGCTCCTCTCTCTGACGAGGGGTTTCGTCCGCCAACGTCGAAAGACTTTCCAGCCCCAATACAGTAACAGACTGGTAGGTGTGTTGACCCCATGAGCGCAAAGACGGACTACGACGCGATCGTCATAGGCGCGGGACTCGCCGGCCTCACCTGTGCCGCCTACCTCGCCAAAGCAGGCAAGCGCGTGGTGGTCCTTGAGCAACACACCCGCCCAGGCGGTCTGTGGGCGTCTTTCTCGCGACGGGGTGCCATCTTCGACATCTCCACCCACTGGGTTACCGAACCGCAGACATTGAATCGCATGCTCGAAGAACTGGGTACCGCGCCGGTCAACTTCGTCCACTTGGAGCACCTTGGCCGGTATGTGGGGCCCCCAGCTTCCCCCGGTTCGGCCGGGACCGCGGCGAATCCCCCGCTGCCGCCGGCGGCTGCGGCCTCTCCCTCCTGGGACATCCTGGTGGGGCCCGACATCGGAGCTTTCAAAGAGAGCGTCCGCGCTTCCTTCCCCACCGTGGACGAGAAGGCGCTCGCCAGACTGGTGTCCACGGCCCTTAGGCTCAGCCGCATGCTGGACTCTTTGCCGGTGTTCTCGAGTGAGCTCGCCTCCGTCTGGTCGCGGATGAAGGCCGGTTTGTCCGTGCTGCCGCACCTGCCCAGACTCAGCCGCCTCGGCCGCCTGCCCGCCGAGAAGTTCTTCGAACGCCTATTTCCGGGAGACGAGCTCAAGGGTCTCCGCGCGGCTCTCTACACATTTGCGCCCATCCCAGAGATGCCTGCCATCGGTCAGCTTGCCATCCTTGGTATCGGGCTTCGGGGCAAGCTCTACTCGCCACGAGGGGGAGCGCAAGTCCTGGCCGATGCTTTCGCCCAAGCCGCATCGAGCAACGGCGCGGAGATCAGATATTCCCAACACGTGGTGTCGATCTTGACCGAGGGGAAAGAGGTACGGGGTGTCATCCTGGCAGATGGCGGCGAGGTGCGCGCTTCCTCAGTGGTATCCGCGGGCGACGCCAAGCGGACGTTCTACCGGCTGCTGGGCAGCCATCGGGTGCCCGAATCGTACCTGAAGCTGCTCGAGGCACAGCCCGTGTCGGAGCCGTACGTCCTCATCTCGCTGGTCACGACTCTCGACCCGGCCGTACTTGGATTCGACGGGACCGACGTGTTCGTCTGCCCGTCCACCGACGTGCTTCGCGCTTTCGAGTCCAAGGAACCGGAGGACTGCTTCTTTCTTCTGGCCTTTCCTCAATACTCTGAACTGGGGACCGATCGCGCCCTCCGTGCCCTGCAGATCGTCGTACCCGCCGGTTTCGCATGGGAGGATCACTGGAAGACTTCACCCACCCCCGAGCGTGGGCCTGCCTATCGCGCCCTCAAGCAAGAGTTCGCCGGCAAGATCATCGCGCGCGCCCAGGAATACGTGCCCAGGCTCTCTTCGCATCTCGAAGTGGTGGACGTGTCCACGCCCATAAGCCTGTACCGTTACACGATGAACACCGAGGGGGCCCCGGTAGGTTGGCACTACAAGAGCCGGCGGCGATGGAAACAGCGAGTCCCGTTCCTCCACGGGCTCTACCAGGCCGGCCATTGGGTGGGACCGTCGGGCGCGCTACCCGTGACCCGCTCAGGCAAGTGGGCCGCCGAACTGGTCCTCCGCGACAAGCGCCAGTGACACCAAGCGGGGGTGAGGAGGTCTGCCTCGAGCACTGCGGAGTACCGCAAAGCTCTCCCCAAACCCCCTCACCCCCCTTGGTGGACCCCGACTCGGTCAGTGCAGCGCCGCCACCCCCCGGCGTCCCGCAGACTGGGTTGGGACACAATGCCGAACGCGCTCGCCGCGCTTCGCTCAGCCTCGCTTCGAGCCCTCGCCGACCGCCCCCTGCGCCGCCAGCCGCTCGCTCGCGCATCGCGGGGACGGTTACGCTTCCCCTCCCAGGTCTAGCTCTGCCGGCAGCGGCAGCTCGTCCGCGAACCATTCTGTTTGGCTGAACTCGGTGGTCGCGACCGCGTCGATGGGCAGCTTGAGGTACTTGCCGTGCGCGTTTGCGGCGATACTCCCGTCCTCCAGTACGATCTCCCCCGTCCCCTCGAAGATGCGGCTCGAATCGCGGGTGATCCGGCCGATCGCCCTGATCTCCCGGTCCAGTGGCACCGGCTTGCGGAACTTCACGGTGAACTCCACGGTGACACCCCAGGCGTCCGAGTGAGCGAGGTTGATCGCCCGCCCGATGGTCTCGTCCAGAATGGCGGATACCAGACCGCCATGCAGACGGCCGGGGTAGCCCTGATGTTGCTGTCCCGTCTGGAAGACGCCCGCCAGCTCCCCGCCCTCGAGCTCGAAGAAGCGGCCCTTCAGTCCCGCGGGATTCTCGACCCCGCAGACCAGGCACATGCGGCTGACTTTCTGAGCGGCTTTGACCCCGCGTTTCATGCGAGCCTCCCGGATTGGACCTGAAGCGCAGGGCCGCGCCCTAGTGGAAGTTGAGCCCCCCGTCGACCAGCAGCGTCTGGCCGCTCATGAAGTCGCTGTCGGCCGAGGCAAGGAAGAACGCGGGTCCGGCCAGATCGTCGGCCAGTTCGTTCCGCTCGGTGAGGCACTGGCCCTCGCGGATGTGCTCGGCCATGCCGCCGACTCCCGGCTGGTCGAGGTTGGTGGCGGTCAAGGTGAAGCCCGGAGCCAATGCATTCACCCGTATGCCTTCGGGCCCCAACGCCCGCGCCAGGGAGCGCGTGAAGCCGATGACCCCGCCCTTGCTCGACACATAGGGCACGAGCGTCCCCACGCCTTCCCACAAGGTCGACGAGCTGATGTTGATGATCTTCCCGTAGCCCAGGGGCTTCATGTAGGGGTGGACCGCCCGGGCGCAGAACCACATGCCGCGCAGATTCACGCTGAGGATGTGGTCCCATTCCTCAGTGGTCCACTCGTCGAACGGTCGCGGTGGGTACGCGGAGACGGGGCCTTTGAACGTGGCGGCGTTGTTCACCAGGATGTCGATGCGACCGCCGAAGGCCTGAGCTAGCGTCCCGGCCGCAGCTTCACACTGGTCGAAAACGGCGATGTCGCAGGCGATGGCCATGGCTTCGCCCCCGGTCATCACGATCTCTTCGGCCACCAAGCCGGCCCCTGCAACATCGATGTCGAGCACACCCACCTTCGCGCCCTCCGCCCCAAAACGCAACGCGATTGACCTGCCGATACTGTTCGTGCCGCTCGCACCGGTGATGAGGGCCACTTTCCCCTCCAGGCGCCGCGGTATCCCGGCGACTTGCATCATGCGCTCCTTACTCACTCTTCCAAGATGCTCGCGGCTTTCGCCAGCTCTTCGATGATCTTGATCTTCTGGGGGCAGGCGTCCTCACACTGCCCGCACTCCACGCACGCGGTCGCCGGTGCGGTGAAACCTGCCTTCACCCCGAAGTCGTAACCAATGCGCTCGGACTCCAGATCTTCAAACAGGGCCGCGTTGTTGACCGCCAAGAAGACGAGAGGGATCTCTATCTTCTGAGGACAAGGCAGGCAGTAGCGGCACTCGGTGCAGTCCACCGCCGTCCGCGTGCGAAACGCCTCGCGTACCCGCCCAATGAGTGTGTGCTCTTCAGGGCTCAACAGACCCACCCGGCCGCGGCCGGCCAACTCCACGTTCTCCACTACCTGCTCCATGTCGCTCATACCGCTGAGGAGGCTGCTCACCCTGGGATCGTCCCAGATGAAGTCCAGCGCCCATTCCACGTGCGAACGCGCGACCGGAGCCGTGTCCCACAAAGCCTGGACGTCGGCCGGGGCCCGGCCGGCCAGGCGGCCGCCCTTGAGAGGCTCCATGACGATCACCGCCAAGCCTTTTTCGGCAGCGTAAGCCAGACCGGCCGCACCTGCCTGGAAGTTCACATCCATGTAGTTGTACTGGATCTGGCAGAAGTCCCAGGCGTAACCGTCCACGATCGGGGCAAAAGCCGGAGCCTCGTCGTGGTACGAGAACCCGGCGTAGCGGATCCTCCCATCCGCCTTGGCCGCTTCGAGAAACTCGGCGACGCCCAATTCCGCCATCTTGGGCCACATCTTGCCGTTCAAACCGTGCAGGAGGTAGCAGTCGATGTGATCGGTCCGCAGTCGCTCCAATTGACCGTCGAGCAACCTGTCCATGTCCGCGCGCGATTCAGTCAACCAGACCGGGAGCTTGGTGGCGAGCAGCACCCTTTCCCGATAGCCTCCCGCAAGCGCCTTCCCTAGGAAGGGTTCGCTGTTGCCAGGGGCGTCGAAAGCGGCTCCGTGGTAGGGGAACGCCGTGTCGACGTAGTTGACCCCGTTCTCAATAGCGTAGTGCAGCATTTGCGTGGCGAGAGGAACGTCTATCCGGTCTCGGTGCCCGTCGACCACGGGGAGTCGCATAGCACCGAAACCGAGGGCCGAGACCTGTTCCCCGGTCCGGCCGAACGGGCGATAAAGCATGTGAGTCCTTTCGAAGTGATCCGCCGCTTCCTGCTCCTAACTGCTCAGGGTATCAGGCTCGCCGGAGAACGAGTCGAGTTTCTGCACCAGGGCCTCGATCAGATCCTCGCTGTCACGCAACGGTGGGTTGCACGCGGGCAGGCCTGCCCATCGCGAGACCGATGCCGCCAGCGGTTTTGGGCTCCTCACCCTGTAGGTGTGCGCGCTCCGCCATCTGGGAACACTAACGACCGCCACGGTCGTCGAAAGCGGCACAACGATTCTAAGGGAGGTCCAGCAATGCCCCGTCGCAGGTTCAGCGGTCGATGGTTCGCCTCGATGGCCGCTTTCTTCGCAATCGTCGTAGCAGTTAGCGCCTTTGCGTCTGGTTGTGGCGGCGACAACAAACCAGGAGACTCCGTCAAGCACCCCTCCGGAAAGACGGAGTTAGTCTTTCAAGTGAGTACAGGGGGCGGATTCGTCCCCATCGAGTACAACCTGACCCATGTTCCCGAGTTCTCCCTCTATGGGGATGGCACCGTGATCGTGGTCGGGCCGATGATAGAAATCTATCCCGGTCCGGCGATGCCCAATCTCCAGGCCACCGAGATCTCCGAGGAAGCCGTACAGGCGATCCTCTCGGCCGCCCGTGAAGTCGGTCTCTTCAACCCAACGTTCGACTACGGCCAGCCAAGCGTCGCCGATGCGCCAACCACCACCATCACTATCAACGCCAATGGAACCACCTACCAATCCGGCATCTACGCCCTGGGTTTCGAATCCACGCCCGGCAACATGACGCTCGAGCAGCAGCAGGCTCGGGCCGCCGTCGGCGGTCTCTTGGGCAAACTGACCGACTTGGCCACTTTCGAATCGGGCGAAATCAAGTGGGAGCCGTCCGAATTCTCATCTTTGGCGGTCTACAGTCTGGGGATAGACCCTGGCTACACCCCTGACGTGGAACCGAACAAGCTGGACTGGCCGCTGGGCGATCTGAGCACCTTGGGGAATGCGGCGCAGCCGCAGGGTTACCGCAAGGCCGTCATCACGGGCAAGGACCTGGACACCCTCAAGCCCCTGCTGGCGCAGGCTACTCAGATAACCATTTGGGCCAGCGGTGACCGCGAGTACAACCTTATGTTCCGTCCGCTGCTGCCGAACGAGACGGAGTAGTCCGCACACGGCACGTCCAAGGAGCACCCGGCGCATGCCGTCAGCCATACTGACACAGGGACTCACCAAGAGATACGGGCGCAGACCCGGCATCGAGACCTTGGACCTGGAGGTCGTGCCGGGGGAAGTGTTCGGCTTCATCGGGCCCAACGGGGCCGGCAAGACCACCACCATCAGGTTGCTGCTCGACCTACTCCACCCAACGAGCGGACAGGCCGCCATTCTCGGGTTGGACTCGCACCGCGACAGTGTGGCCGTGCGCCGCTCCGTCGGTTACCTGCCCGGGGAGTTCGGGCTCGACGTGCGCATGACGGGACGTCAGTCGCTCCAGTACTTCGCCGCACTCCGTGGCATGAACGATCTCGGGCTGGCACCGGAGCTTGCTGCCAGACTCGATCTCGACCTCGACGTCCCCATGGGGCGACTGAGCAGGGGCAACCGCCAGAAGATCGGACTGGTGCGGGCCTTGTTCCACCGTCCGGCGCTCCTTGTGCTCGACGAGCCCACTACCGGCCTGGACCCGCTTGTGCAAGACACCTTTCTGCAGATACTCCGCGAAGCCCGGGACGAGGGCCGCACCGTCTTTCTTTCCTCTCACGTCTTGAGCGAGGTGGAGCGCGTGTGCGACCGTGTGGCCATCGTGCGGGCCGGGCGCCTGGCCGCGCTCGAGACCACGGAATCGCTTCTGGAAAAGAGGCGCAAGCGGGTCACTCTGGTCTTCGCCGCGCCGGTCGACCCCTCCCCGTTCGCTCAACTCCCAGGCGTGAGTGACGTGTGGGCCCAGGAGAACACGGTGTCACTCAGGCTACGCGATGGCATCGACGCGGTCGTCAAGCTGGCCGCCCAGCATACCCTGGTGGACCTCGCGGTCGTGCACCCTACGCTCGACGAGGTGTTCTTGGGCTACTACGACCAGAGGCAGCCATGGCCCGTTTGACGCCCGTGGGAACCCTCGTGCTGCACCAGTTACGCGTGCGCTGGCGCTCACTCCTCATCTGGGGCGTGGCTCTTGGTGGCCTGGGCGCGCTCTATGTCGCTCTCTACCCCACCATGAGCGAGTTTCTCAACGACTACATCGAGAACGCACCCGACTCCATGAAACAATATCTGGGCGATCTCCAGGGACCGATCAGTGTCGACCAGTGGCTGAGTATCGAACTGGGGAACGCGATCATCCCCATAGCCCTGCCGTTCCTCGTCATCCTCATGGGCGCGCGCACCATCGCGGGGAGCGAAGAGCGCAAGACCCTCGACGCTCTGCTCAGCAACCCACTCGCTCGGTGGCAGGTGATCGCCGGGTCGGCCGCGACCATGGCAGTCTCGCTGGCCGGCGTGCTGGCGCTCACCTGGCTGCTCATCTACATCGCGGTGCCGCTGGCAGGGGTCGACATGCCGCCGGGCCAACTCGCCGCCGGGTTGGCGGCTTTGTGGCCGTTCTGCCTCTTCTTCGGAGCGCTGGCGCTGCTGTTCTCTTCGCTCCTGCGTCGAGGAGCCGTGGCCGTCACCATATCGGCCGCCATCCTCGTGGCCATGTACGTCATCGAGGGTCTGGCCGAGGCGATCAAACCCGTGGAACCCCTGCGGGTGCTCTCGCTGCTCTACCATTATGGCCGTCCCCTGGAGGGCGACTTTCCCTGGACGGCGGTGCTGGGCACGCTCGGGGGGGTTTGCGTCGTAGTCGCGGCCGCGATGGCAGCCTTCGCCCGGAGGGACGTCTACACCTAGAGCGGCCGCAGCGCCGTGATGCAAGCCCGCGACCGCCGATGGTACCCTAGGAGGCGGTCTCTCCGCACCCGAGATACCGGTGCCCGTAACCAGCGAGGAGGAGTTCAATGGCCAAGGCTTGTCCCACCCCGCAGCCGCTTCGCACGGTGCTCGGCACGATCGTGTTCATCACCGCGCTGTTCTGGATCACCTTCCTCGGGCGCCTCATCTTCTCGCCCCTGATGCCCGCCATCCAGGACGACCCGAGCATCGCCCTGGCGCCGGGACAGGCCGGCTCTCTGTTCTTCCTCGGCGCCTTGGGAGCCTTCGCGGGCTCGCTCATGTCGGGGTTCGTGTCGAGCCGGATAAACCACCGAGGGGCGATGCTCGTCTCTCTGTGGATCATGGCCCTCACTTTGTTCGCGGCGAACTTCGCCCACTCACTTTGGACACTACGCGTCGTCTTCATCGTGCTTGGGATGACCGCCGGACTCCACCTCCCGTCGTCTGTGGCGACCATCACCGCGACTGTGAGGAGAGAGGACTGGGGCAAGGCCCTTTCTATCCAGCAGCTTGGACCTCCCACCGCATTGGTGGCAGGTCCCCTGATAGCCGTGGCCTTACTGCACTGGTTCTCATGGAACCGGGCCCTCCTCTGGATCGCCGGGCTTACAGCGGTCCTCGCTCTTGGCTTCTGGCTTCTCACCGGAGGGGCGGGCAGCTTCCGGGGCGAGGTGCCCAGCCCGTCGATGGTCAAGCCGGTCGTACGGACCCGCTCTTTCTGGGTGATGATCTTCCTGTTCGCCCTGGGCATGGGCGCCCAGGTCGGCGTGTATACCTTGCTGCCCCTCTACTTGCATCAAGAACGGGGCATGACCGCGGGAGCGGCCAACACGCTTCTCGGTCTGGCGAACGCCGCCCCTCTGGTCACGGTCTTCATTGCCGGCTGGATCACCACCAGGATAGGCGAGAAGCGCGCCATCGGGCTCTTCCTCTTTCTCACGGGTGTGATGACGATCCTGGTGGGCTTGCTGTCCGGGGTTGGGCTGAAAATCTGCGTCGTCCTGATGGCCGGGCTTGCCGTTTGCTTCTTCCCGCCGGCGTTCGCGGCCGTATCCCGGATCGTCCAACCGAACTACCGCAGCCTGGCGGCCGCTTTCGCGCCACCGTTGGCCTTCATCCTTGGCGGAGGATTGCTGCCCACCGCCTTGGGCTACATGGGGCAGGCCTGGAGCTTCAGTCGGGGGATCATCATCATCGGCGCCGTGATCACCGTCGGGTCCGCCGCCGCCTTCTTGCTGCGGCTACTAACCAACCTCGAGGAGGGATGCTGATCATGGCCGGTCATCCGCCCGAGCAGGCAAAGGCCGAAACCCTGGCCCGCTTTACCGACCCCGGCCCGGGGCATATCAATTGCGCGCAGGCCGTGCTCCACTACGGGCTGCTTCTCCGGGGACTCGACCCCGAGTTGATCGTTGACGCCCGTTATCTTGGTGGAGGGATCGCGGCGATGGGTGAGGCCTGCGGCGCCCTGACCGGGGCCGCACTGGCTCTGGGGCTGCGCGATTCAGCCCTTGACCACGAGGACCCCAACCTGCGCCCTCGCACGACCGAGAGCCTACAAGAGCTGCTGCGCAAGTTCACGGCGGAGTTCGGCTCTCGCCGCTGCGTCGAGCTCACCGGATACGACCTCAGCACCCCAGAGGGCCACAAGGCATTTGGAGAGAGCGAGGCGCGCAAGCGTTGCGCCGACTATGTCGGCTGGATGTGCGACCAGTTGACGCCACTCCTGGCCGGCCGTGAGGCGCCGCCCGCCTAAGGCGCCGAGGACGATACCTCAGCCCCAGAAGGCCGGAGGCCGCCTCGTTGCCGAGGCGGCCTCCACAAACTCTTATGAAGCGCCGCGACCCCGAAGGCGCCGCTGGAAGGCGTCAGTCGGGGGGCCAACGACTAAAGGCTAACGCCACCTCCGGTCCAATGGTCGCTGCGCCTACTAGGCAGACTGTCTATTGGGACCACCTCCTTTCTACGCTTGACCCGATTTTAGCAGGAGACAGGCGTGCTTGGCTAGAGGGGATCGGGAAGATCATCCGCCCTGGGCGGACGAGTTCTCTCCTCCATGCTGCGCGGCCAATCGTCCTTGAGCAGCCGGGACAGCGACCGGTCGGCTAGGATCCGTCCCCCGGTCTGGCACCCGGGGCAGTAGTCGCACTCGTTGTCTGAGTAGACGATGCGCTCGACGGCGCTTCCGCACACCGGGCAGGAAGCCCCGAATCTCCCGTGCACCGCCATCTCCGAACGAAAGGCGGTGACCTTCTCGGGGAACCTCTCCCGCGCCTCTGCCCGCAGGCGTTCCGTCCACTCCTGGAGTACCTCCCTGGCAGCCTTGTAGAGCCTGCCCAATTCAGCGCTGTCCAGGGCGTAGCTCAGCTTGAGCGGGGACAAACACGCCCGATGCAAGATCTCGTCGGAGTACGCGTTGCCGATGCCGCTCAGGATCCTGGGATCGGTAAGCGCCCTTTTGAGCGTGTGATTCTCGCGCCGCAGGGCAGCCGCGAACTCCTCGAGGCTTGAGGCAAGAATCTCGATCCCCCCAGGGTCAAGAGCGTGAAGCGCAGCGCTACCCCGCACCAGATGGAGAGAGGCCCGCCGCTTCTTGCCGGCTTCGGTGAGAATCAGGCTGCCGCTGGGGAAGTCGAAGGCCACCAGTCCCGACCCCTTGGGTATGCCCGCGCCCGCGGCCTTCCAATGCAGCCGCCCGGCGATCATGAGGTGCAGCGCCAGACAGTACGGATCCTCGGGCCTGGACGGCTCGCTGGTCTCTGGCTCGCCGGCGCCGCCCGTTCGCGCCCCGGCCTCCACCGGGACCACCTCAAAGACGATCCGCTTGCCCAGTCTCTCGACGCCGGCGACGCGGCCACCAGCAACGGCCGCGAGCGGCGGCTCCACCGTGCGCAGAAGGAATGGGCTGCTCAAACGTGTGCCGAGCAGCGGTTCGCCCAGGACGCGGAGCCTGAGCGCTTCGATGTAGGCCTCGATGTCGGGTATCTCGGGCATCGGCTCTTCTCCGTCAGTATAGCCGGGCTCGTCCGGAGGTATTCTGAACGAGTGAAATACCGCGTGGTCATCTCGTGGATCGCGATGCTCGCTCTGACCCTGGCGCTGCTGGGATGCAGTGGGTCCTCCGCGCCCTCAGAAACCTCCGCCACGACTCAGAACGAAACGTCCACCGCGTCCTCGCCGGATCCGTCGTCGAGCTCGACAGAAGCGACCCTGGGCTCGACCACCACCATCATCTTCCCCACTACCCTCCCCTCTCCCACCAGGGATATCCTCCGACGGATGACCCTCCGCGAGAAGGCGGCCCAGGTGCTCTTGCTCGCCTTCCAGGGCACCACGATGCTGCCATCCATGGAGGAACTGCTGTCCGAAAGCCCGCCGGGCGGATTCTTGCTCCTGGCCCACAACGTCGCCGACGCAGAGCAGCTCCGGTCGCTGACTGCCTCGTTGCAGGAGGCTGCGAAGGCCGGCGGAGCCGGCGTGGGGCTGTTCATCGCCGTGGATCAGGAAGGCGGGCCGGTCCAGCGCATCCACGACGGTGTCCCGCTGGTCCCGGCGGCCCGCACTCTGGGCCAGCAATCCGCGCTCACTGAGGCCGGCCGGCTGGCGGCCGAAACCGCGGTGGGACTCCTTGCCCTCGGGGTCAACATGAACCTTGCCCCGGTAGCAGACGTTGTGTCCGATCAGAAGTCATTTCTCTACCGGCGCACCTACGGAGGCGACCCCACCCACGTCGCCGACTTCGTGGAGGTGGTCACCAGATCGTATGTCGAGAATGGGCTGATCGCGGTGGTGAAGCACTTCCCCGGCCACGGCAGCGCGAGTGGGAACACCCACGGACAGATCGTCATCTCGGATACGGGCCAAGCCGACTTCGCCACCATCCATCTTCCGCCCTTCAAGGCCGCCATCCGAGAAAACGCCGAGGGCGTGATGGTGGCCCACGTTTTCGCCAGCGCCTACGATCCGGACCTGCCGGCGTCCTTGTCTCCCCGCGTCGTCACAGGGCTTCTGCGCGGTGCCCTCGATTTTAGGGGGATGATCGTGACCGACGACCTCGAGATGGTGGCTGCCGCGGCCTCCGCCTCGACGGGCGACGCGGGCCCCAAGGTGCCCAGCGACCCGGGGGAGCTCGCCGTACTGGCCCTCGAGGCGGGGTGTGACCTTCTG
>MELN01000010.1:23070-29367 GCA_001768675.1 Actinobacteria bacterium RBG_16_64_13
CCGGCCCGCTGGAGCGACAGCGGGCGATGATGGAAGCGATCGTAGAGGCTGTGCAGACCGGACGGCTGGCCGGCGAGCGCTTGGATGAGGCCGTCTTACGTGTGCTGGACATAAAGCTCCGTCATGCGCTGATCTCGCCCTAGTTTGCCGCCTGCTACCATTGATGGCGTGGGCAGACAAATCGGAGCTTCGAAGGAGACCGCCATGAACAACCGCCTTCCCAGCCGGCGCCGCGCCCGGGCCGCCACCTTGGCAGGCCTAGCGCTTGCCTCCCTGCTGCTATCCCTGGGCCTGCTCGCAGCGGGCTGCGGAGAGGGCTCCTCCGACGCGGATACCACCGTGACGACCGCTTCGGGCCAGACCACGGCGACCACGGCCGCGGCCGGTACGACGTCCGGCACCGAGCTAGGAGAGGCAGTCGGAGCGGCTTGGGCCGAAGTCACGCAGAAGCTGAACGCGCTGTTGGCAGGTCGACCCGAGGCAGGGTCCGTGCAAAGCGAGGTAGCAGCGCTCAAAGAAGAGTACGTCCAGAAGTTCGTCGCTTTCGGAGAGCAGCGGCTCGGGCTCGATTCCGGGGCTCAAGACGACGCCGACGCCGCCCTCCTTTCCGCCCTGAACGACGCAGCCAATGCCGACTGGTACAAGACCTACATGCGCACCTACGAGGCCTACGCGTATATGAGCGGCGACGTGGAGTTCACCAACCTGCTCGCCAGCTTCAATATCTTGACTCAGTACTCCGACTTCGAGCTACTCAAGGAGCAGGCGCCCGACGAAGCCGCCCGGCTGGGTATCAAGTAGACACCGGGGGCGCGCCCACCTCGGGCGCGCCCCCACTTTCCACTGTTCATGCCACGCCGCGCAACTGCTTCTGGGAATCAGCTGTCCAGGATCCTCTCCGCCTCTTCCTTGAAGGCTTCCATGACGTACGGGATGCCCGATACCTTTGCGGCCTCCTCGGTGAGAGCGATCACGTCGCTGCGGTTCAGAGTATCCAGGCGGAAGCTGCGGGCGCCGGCCATGAACTGGGTAAGACCGGTCCGGAGCTTGTCCACGAACGTGTACAGCGCCACGGCGCCAAGCGGGATCTTGTCCATCTTGGCCGCGTATCTCTCCTTGAGCGTGGAGTGGGTGACGAAGATCTCCTCTGGCGTCTGGCCATATTTCTTGACCGGCGTCGGAAGTTCGCTCCACAGGCCGGCCCGGGTGCCATCGCCCACGACACCTTCGATGTTGCTGCCCACGAAGCCGGGGATCATCAAGGCCCGGCCCATGCAGACCGCCTTGAAGTACGGTGCGCCCATGGCCAGGACCTTGAAGACGTGGTCCTCGGTGGAGAATCCGCCGGCCATGGCGAGGTCGGGGGTCCATTCCCCGCGGGTGGCCAGCCTCTTGGCGCATTCATATGCCATCGACTGCAGGTAGAACGTGGGCACGCCCCATTCTTCCATCATCCGCCAGGGGCTCATGCCGGTGCCGCCGCCCGAACCGTCGATGGTCACCAGGTCGACCCGGGCCTTGGACGACCACTTGATGGCCCGCGCCAGTTCGGGGTAACCGTAGGCCCCGGTCTTCAGGGTCACCCGCTTGACCCCGACGCTGCGACGAAGATGCTCCACAGCTCGCAAGAAGCCTTCTTCGTCGATGAAGCCAAGGCGGGAGTGACGCTCGAACTCCTTGATACCTCCGGTCTCGAAGGCCTTGCGCACCGCGGGGACGCTGGGGTTGGGAGTGATGATGTAGCCGCGCTTCTGAAGTTCGAGCGCGCGTTCGAGATCGCGGATCTTGATCTCGCCGCCGATGCACTTGGCTCCCTGGCCCCACTTCAGCTCGATGGTCTCGATGCCCAGCTTCTCCACCACGTACTCGGCCACGCCGAAGCCGGTATCCTCCACGTTCAACTGGACGATGATGTCCCCGTACTCTTCCTGCCACTGCTTGTAGATCTTGACCCTGCGCTCCATCTCCGGTGAGTGCTTGACTCTACCGTCCTTGTAGAACTCCGCCGCGGGGTCGATGCCGCAGACGTTCTCGCCCACCACGAGCGATATGCCCGATATGGCGGCGCCGATGGCGAACGACTCCCAGTATTTGCGGGCGATGTCGGTGGACCCGAGCGCACCGGTGAAGACCGGCATGCGCATACGCACAGGGTGCATATGGCCGTAGACGGCGGTGGTGTCGACCTCAGGGAAGATGGCCTTGTTGGGATTAGCCTCGTCGATGGCTTTCGCCCCCATGGCATAGCCAAGGATGTTGAGATGGGAGTAGTCCACGGGGGACTGCTTGTCGTTGCCCGCGGTCATCTCTCCGAACGGACCCGGGTACACGACCTCGCGACCCCGGAACGACGACCTGAACACGTCGCAGTTCCCCTGGCAGTCCGCCATGCACCGCGTGCACACCCCGGACCCCGGCGACACGTCGCGTGACCGGTTGCGGGTCTCGAGCGCTTCGTTCGATCCCAAATGCGAGTAGTTCATGTGGCTCGTGCCTCCTGTGTTGGGACTGTCACCCCGATGACGGGCATTAGGCTATCACCAGACGGGCTGTCAGCCGGCGACCGACTCCACCATCGCCTTCACGTTCTCGTACTTGGCGTCGATGGGCACGTCGCACCCCGAAGACAGGATGAAGCCACCGGGTCCGACCTCGCTGATGAGCCGCTTGCAGTATTCGGTGACTTCCCCAGGAGTCCCCAGACTGAACATGCGGGGAGGCACGTCTCCCATGAGGCACATGTGATCACCCAGGATCTTCTTCGCTCTGAAGATATCGGTCTTCCCGTCGAGCGACAGAACGCACTTGCCTTTGGGAAGGTCACGGAGGCGCTCGATGTCGCGGTCCCAGTTGGCGTCGAAGTGCAGCACCGGGATGGCGCCTTCCTCGACGGCGGCTTCGACCATCCCCTTGAAATAGGGGAAGACGAAGCGCTCCCACAGCCGCGGCGCGATGAACTCGCTGGCCGATCGCCATCCGCCCAGCCACAGGCCCACGAGGCCGAGGCCCCTGATCACTCCCCGCATCGATTCTATGAGCACGGGCAGAGCGGCATCCATAGCCGCCTGCACTTTGTCGGCGCGGCGATACAGGTCGAGCAGGAACTCTTTCATGGAGCGCCCGCCGCAGAAATACTCGTAGGGGATGGTACCGACAGCCGGGGAGAAGGGGACGATGCCCCTGTCCCGGCACTCCCGGAGGACCGAGGGGATGGTCGCGGCCCAGGCGTTGAAGGCTTCTCGCGAGCCGGGTAGGCGTTCGGCGTAGTACCGCTCCACCCACGGGCCGAACCCCAGAGCCACGATGGCGTCGTAGTCGTCCGGGATCATCAGCTCGGCTTCGTCCACCTGCCACAGCTCGTCTTCGGGCAAATCCTTTCCCGGTACCTTCACCCTTGAGAGCCACTGGATGCTGAGCGTGCTCACGTGGTACGCCGGACTCTGGATGCCGTCGATCTCACCCAGACCGGTATAGGCGTCGATGATCGTCCGGCCGGAGACCTCGGCGTTGGTGGCCAGCTCCGACATCTTGACCCCGAGGGCCCGGGCCGGCCAGGCCGGACCATTGGGCAGCACCGGCACGCGATCGGGCGTGCCCAGGGCGACGGCGGTCCGCAGGCGCTGGAGGCGCTCTTGGTAGAGCTGCTCGGGCGATTTGCCGGTATCGGTGCTCATTTCTGGCTCACCCCCAGATAACGCTTGGCTGCGATCACGCCGTCCTGGGCGGTCCTGCCGTAGAAGTCGGCGCCCACGTAGTCCGCGCAGACCTGGTCGACGGGGCCTCCCCCGATGAAGATCTTCACGTCGTCACGAAGCCCGGCTTCTTCGATGGCCTGGATGGCGTCCTTCATGTCGTCGAAAGCGGTGGTCAGGAGGCAGCTCATGCCGACCAGCTCGGGCTTGTGCTCGCGTATGGCGGCCACGAAAGCCTCGTGCTCTACGTTGACCCCCAGATCGACGACCTCGATGCCGTTCGAGCTGAGGACGGTCGCGACGATGTCTTTGCCGAAGTCGTGGATATCGTTCTTCACAGTCCCGAGCACGATGGTACCGAGCTTGTTGCTCGAGGCGCTCTTCAGGCCCTCCTGCAACGGGTCCCCGGCCTTCTTGAAGATGTCGGCCGCGTAGATGAGCTCGGAGAGGTAGTACTCCCCAGACTCGAAACGCTCTCCCACAAGGCTCATGCCGGCCTGGAGCTCTTCCAAGATGGAAAAGGTAGCCTCTCCGGCCGCGAGCTTCTCCGCGACCAGAGCGCAGGCGCCCGATTCGTCCAAATCGCCCATGGCTTGAGCGAGAGGTGAAGTGGACATGGCCGTCCCTACCTTTCCCTAGAGTCTGGACGCAGCGCCGCCGGCTGCACCGCGGATGTCCGTCATTGTCCGCAGCGTTATGGTACCTGAACCCCTATAATCGAGTCGGTTCAGACCCATGGCCTGCAAGGGGGCAAAGCCGCGAATGAGTTCGGGAGGTACTGAGATGAACGACCCCGCACTGTCAGGCACGCCCTCCGGCGCCCCCGGTATCCACACCGTCACCTTTCAGCCCTCGGGCCGGCGGGGGCCGGCGGCATCCGGGCAGAACTTACTCGAAGTGGCCCGCGACCTCGGGGTGGAGATCGAGAGCACTTGTGGAGGCAGGGGCACCTGTCACAAGTGCCGGGTCCGCATCGAGTCGGACGCCCGGGACGTGACGGCAGCCACGTCGGTCGAGGAGCGCGCGCTCGGACCCGAGGCGATCGCGGCCGGCGCACGCTTGGCCTGCCAGACCCACGCGACCGCTGACGTGCGCGTCTTCGTGCCCGAGGAAAGCCGCCGTTCGGAGCAGGTGGTGCGCAAGGAAGCCGGTGCCCGCACGGTACCCGTCGATCCGGCCATCAGGCGCTACCACGTGACTCCCATTGCCCCCACCCTGGAGGACCCTCTGGCCGACGCCGAGCGGCTGCTGGCAGCCCTCGGGCGCGACCACGGTCTGGCCGGTCTGAGGTTCGACCTGGTCGTGCTTCAGACCCTACCTGAGATCGCCCGCCGCGCCAAATGGGACCTGGTGGCGGTGGTCTGGCGAGGCGAAACCGTCGTGGATGTGTGGCCGGCGGCCGAGCGGCGCCGAGTGCTCGGACTCGCCGTCGACGTGGGCACGACGACCATCGCCGCCTACCTCACCGACCTCGAGAGCGGAGAGGTCCTCGCCACTGAGGCCGCCATGAACCCTCAGGTGGCGTTCGGCGACGACGTCATCGCCCGCCTCCATCATGCCATGCATGATCCCGACGGTCCCGCGGAGCTGCAACGCGTGGTCATCGCCGAGGTCAACGACCTCGCAGCGAAGGCCGCCGCGAGCAGTGGACACGCGCCGTCAGACATTTTCGACGTGGTGATGGTCGGCAATACTGCGATGCACCACCTCTTCCTGGGCCTCGATGCCCGTTACCTCGGGGTGGCCCCTTTCGCCCCGGCCGTACAGGCGGCGGTAGATACTGAAGCCTCCTCGATAGGCCTGGCTTTCCATCGGGGCTGCCGCCTCCACGTGCTACCCGTCGAGGCCGGGTTTGTGGGAGCCGACAACGTCGGCGTGCTGATCGCAGAAGAACCTTACTTTCAGGACGACGTCCTTCTCATCATCGACATCGGCACCAACGGAGAACTGGTGCTGGGGAACCGGGGCAGGATGCTTTCCACCTCGTGCGCCACCGGGCCCGCGCTGGAGGGATCGCACATCGAGTTCGGCATGCGGGCCGCGCCGGGCGCCATCGAACGGGTCCGGGTCGAGCCGGGCACCCTCGACGTGCGCTTCAAGGTCATCGGACTCGAGGGCTGGCAGATCGAGCATCCTGCCGGGGAGATAGGGGCCCGCGGCATCTGCGGGTCAGGCATCGTCGAAGCGGCGGCCGAGATGCTCAAGGCCGGGGTGATCCTACCCAGCGGCAACTTCGATCCGGAGCTTCGACACGAGCGGGTCATCCTCGAGGATGGCCGGCCGCGCAAGTTCGTGATCGCCCGTCCCGAGGAGACCGCTCTCGGCCGCGCCATCACGGTCTCGCTCAAAGACATCAGGGCGATCCAACTCGCAAAAGCGGCGCTGCGGGCCGGTGCCGAGATCCTGCTGCAGAGGTACGGGGTGGAAAGGCCCGATCGAATCATCCTCGCCGGGGCCTTCGGAAGCTACATCGACAAGCATCACGCGCTCGCGATCGGCATGCTGCCCGCGACCAGGCCGGAGGTCGTGAGCTCGGTGGGCAACGCCGCCGGAGACGGGGCCCGTTTCGCGCTCCTCAATCTGGCCAAACGGCAAGAGGCGGCCT
>MELN01000010.1:29382-29859 GCA_001768675.1 Actinobacteria bacterium RBG_16_64_13
TGGAGTTCGTCGAATTGGCCACCGACCCGGGCTTCCAGAAGGAATACGTGCGGGCCATAGGGTTCGACCCTATCGAGGCTATCCCCGAGGACTAGGCTCGGTGCCGCGCCTGACGAACCTGCCCTCGCGGTACTCCTCGAAGGCTTGGCGCAACTCCTCCTCGGTGTTCATGACGATCGGCCCCCTCCAAGCCACCGGCTCCCCGAGCGGGCGTCCCGACGCCAGCAGGAAGCGGACAGGATCCTGGTTGGCGGTTACGACCACTTCCTCTCCGTCGCCAAAGAGGATGGCGTTCCCTTGGCCTACCGTTCCCGCTCCATCTCCTCCAAAGAACCCGCTCCCCTCGATGACATAGGCAAACACGGTGCGGCCTCGCTGTACCGGATGAGTGAACCCAGCACCGCTGGGAACCGAGACGTCGAGGTACTCCGGGTCGGTCACGATGTCCCGCACCGGTCCTTTGACTCCATCAACGGT
>MELN01000011.1:0-131 GCA_001768675.1 Actinobacteria bacterium RBG_16_64_13
CCAGCAGGGCCTGCTTGTCGTCGTCGGACATCGCCTCGTAGTCGGCGAGGTCGCTCCAGTCGGGCGCCGCGTGCTCGCGATCGGGCTCGGGCACCAGCGGACCGGCCGTATCGTCCGCGTAGACGGCGTTG
>MELN01000011.1:198-1106 GCA_001768675.1 Actinobacteria bacterium RBG_16_64_13
TTCGGGTGGTGACTGTCACCTTGCCGTTGGCGGCGGAGATGGAGACCATCTCGTCGGCGAACTCTTTCTCCAGCTTCCGCCTGTCGACGATGCCGTCGCAGGGCACGCCCACCACGTAGAGCTTCTCTTTGTCGACCAACTCCTCCTGGAGCAGCGCCACCAGGGTGCGGCTGTCGCAGCCCTTGACGCAGACGCCGATCTTGGCGCCGGTTGGGTCGGGCATATTGCGCTTGAGGAAGGTCACCAGGTTGTGGTGGCAGAGCTCGTTCCAGACCAGTTGCTCGACCTCGGCCGAGTCTTTCACAAAGGCCGGGATCACCTCCGACTGGTTGTAGCCGTACTTCCAGCCGATGAAGTAATCCACTCGTCCGTCGGCGAGGGCCTTGACCGCGAACTCCCGGATGTGGTCTTGGCGGCTCACAAGGCCCTCCCTTCACGGGGGCCGAGTTTCTCCACGCCGGCCACGAACTCGGTGACCACCTTCTGCCAGCGTTGCCCTTCAGAAGCCGAGACCCAAGTCCACTTGAAGCGCTCCTTGGGGATGCCCAGGTGGTGGATCATCCGCTCGAGCAGCTCGAACTTGCGCCGGGCGTAGTAGTTGCCTTCGGAGTAGTGGCAGTCACCGGGGTGGCAGCCGCTGATGAGCACGCCGTCGGCGCCTTTCTCGAAAGCCTTGAGGGCGAACAACGGGTCGATGCGGCCCGTGCAGGGCACCCGCACCAAACGGAGGTTGGGTGGCTGTTTGAAGCGGACGACACCGGCGGTGTCGGCGCCGGCATAGCTGCACCAGTTGCAGACGATGCCGATGATCTTGACCGGACGGTCGCCGGCCGCGCCGGGCGCGGCACCGGAAGCGGCGCCGCTGGCTTGAGTTGTCGTTGTTTCAGCCATCTTCACCGCCTTTCTTT
>MELN01000011.1:1168-4423 GCA_001768675.1 Actinobacteria bacterium RBG_16_64_13
TCCTCGGTCGCGCCAATGGCGCTACTATTGGCGCTCCCTGCGTCCTTCTCTCGCGCATACCCAGCGCGCTCTGACTGCGAAGTGTCATCTTCAACAACCTCATGATTGGAGGACTTCCTCGATCTGATCGAGGATAGCGTCGGTGGAGAAGCCCTTGAGCGAGATGCAGTTCACTGGGCAGGTAGCCACGCACACGCCGCAGCCCTGGCAGACCGTCTCGATCACGTGGCTCCTGAAGTCGCCCGGGCGCACCTCCTGCTTCTCGACAGCGCTGAACGGGCAGACCTCGATGCACTTCCAGCAGGAGACGCAGTCCTTCTGACCCACGATGGCGATCATGGGGCTGGTTTTGAGCTTGTCTTTGGCCAGCAGGCCGATGACCTTGGAGGCCGTGCCCGAGGCCTGGGCCACCGTCGCCGGGATGTCTTTGGGCGCCTGGCAGGCGCCGGCCAGGAAGACGCCGGCCGTGTTGGTCTCCACCGGGCGCAGCTTGGGATGGCCTTCTTTGAAAAAGCCGAACTCGTCGTAGCTGATGTTGAGCTTCTGGGCCAGTTCCTTGGCGCCGGGGGAGGAGGTTATGCCGGTCGCCAGCACCACCAGGTCGGCGGCTATCTCCACCTGCTCGCCGAGCAGGGTGTCGGACCCGCGCACCATGACCTTGCCGTTCTCCTCGTAGAGCTTGGAAACCCGTCCCCGTACATACTTAACTCCGAACTCGGTCTGGACCCGCTTGACGAACTCCTCGTAGCCCTTGCCGGTGGCGCGGATGTCGATGTAGAAGACGTAGACGTCGGTGTCCATGCCAACGTGGTCTTTGGTCAGCAGCGCCTGCTTAGCCGTGTACATACAGCACACGCTGGAGCAGTACGGCCGGCCCACAGATTCGTCCCGCGAGCCCACGCACTGGATGAAGACCACCGTCTTCGGATCTTCGCCGTTTGAGAGCCTGCGCACGTGGCCGCCGGATGGACCGGAGGCATTCAGCATCCGCTCGTACTGCAGACCCGAGATGACGTCCTTGATCTTGCCCGAGCCGTACTCGTGGTAGCGCTCTTCCCAGGGGAAGACGTCGAAGCCGGTCGCCACCACGATGGCGCCGAAACGCTTCTGGACGATCTCGTCCTTCTGCTCGTAGTCGATGGCATCGGCCGGGCAGACCTTCTCGCAGACCCGGCACTTGCCCTGGGTGAACCAGCGGCAATGCTCCACTTGGATGGCGGCCCGCTTGGGCACCGCCTGCGGGAAGGGGATGTAGATAGCCTTGGTGGGCTCCAACCGCACGTTGAACGAGTCAGGAGCTTTGGCCGGGCATTTCTGCACGCAAATCTCACACCCGACGCACTTGGTCCAATCGACCATGGACGCTTTCTTGCGGATGTCCACAGTGAAGTTGCCCACGTAACCCGAGACCTTGTCGACCTCGCAGTAGGCCATGAGCTCGATGTTCTCGTGCTGGGCGCAGTCCACCATGCGCGGCGTGAGGATGCAGGCCGAGCAGTCGATGGTGGGGAAGGTCTTGTCCAGCTTGGCCATGACCCCGCCGATGGTGGTCTCCCTCTCGACGATGGTCACCTTGAGCCCGGCGTCGGCCAGGTCGAGCGCGGCTTGGATGCCCGCCACTCCTCCCCCGACGACCAGAACATCCTTGTTGACCTCCACCTCATTGGAGTAGAGGGGCTCGAGCTGGCGGGCCTTGGCCACGGCCATCTTGACGATGTCCCAGGCCTTGTCGGTCGCGATAGGTATTTCGGTGTGGATCCAGGAGCAGTGCTCCCGGACGTTCGCCATTTCGAACAGGTAGGGGTTGAGGCCCCCCTTATCGCAGCAGCGCCGGAAGGTCACCTCGTGCATGTGGGGAGAGCAAGCGGCCACGACCACCCGGTCGAGCTTCTTGTCCTGGATGGCCTTCTGGATGGCGGCCTGGCCCGGCTCGGAGCACGTGTACATGATGTGCTCGGAGTGGACGACGTCTTTGAGGCCGAGGGCCCGCTGGGCCACATCGGCGACGTCTACCGTGCCGGCTATGTTGGTGCCGCAGTGGCAGACGAAGACCCCGATTCTCATGGCTTCGCCTCCGCGTCGGCGCCTTGAGTGGCGCCGGCCGTCCCGGCCGTCGCGCCGGCGGCCTCAGGCGTCGCGACCTCGGGCGCCGCCGCGCCGGCGGATGCGT
The DNA here is from genome assembly GCA_001768675.1 of Actinobacteria bacterium RBG_16_64_13. Classification (GTDB taxonomy): domain Bacteria; phylum Actinomycetota; class Thermoleophilia; order RBG-16-64-13; family RBG-16-64-13; genus RBG-16-64-13. Next base: position 3,339 of record MELN01000011.1, read on the forward strand.
CCTCGGCTGGCCCACGTCGATCACGGCCTGTCAACGAAGCGTCACTCTGAGACGACCTTCTTGCCGCTCTTTCCGCCGCCTTCCGCTCTTCTTCGGCCTTCACAGCCGCGGCCTCGGCGATGGCCTTCTTCACCAGCGGCTCGGGGTCGACGATGTTCTTCTTGAGTTGGACGTCGTCGGCGCTCAGGCCGAAGGCCAGCCCCAACACCTGCGGAAGATAGAGGATGGGCACCTTGTAGTCGGTGCCGAGGAAGCTGTTGATCTGTGCCTGCTTGAGGTCCAGGTTGACGTGGCAGAGCGGGCAGCAGACCACGATGGCGTCGGCCCCGGCGGCGAGCGCCTGGTGGATGACCTTACCGCTCAGCCGCCTCTGGATCTCCGCCTTGGGCATGCCGATGCTGGCGCCGCAGCACTCGGTCTTGTAGTTCCACCATTTGACGTCGGCGCCGGCGGCCTGGAGCAGCAGATCCATCTTCATTGGCTGCTCGTTGTCGCACTCGCCGATGAGATCGCTCGGCCTCCCCAGCAGGCACCCGTAATAGGGGACCACCCTGAGCTGGGAGAGGTCGACCTTCACCGCCGCGGCGATCTTCTCTTCGCCCACGAACTTCATGAGATATTCCGGCAGGGAGTACACCATGACCTTGCCGTTGTAGGGCTTGTCGAGGACTTCGTTGACCTCGGCCCGGAAGGCGTCATCCTTGTGGATCTCGATTTGGGCGTTCTTCTCCCGCTGGTAGCAGGAGGGGCAAGGGGCCAGAAGCTCTTCGCCCACCTCCGCGGCTTGGCGCAGGTTGCGCGCAGCCAGGGCCTGAGCGAGGAGATGGTCCATCATATGGGCCGGCGAGGAGCCGCAGCAGGTCCAGTCCGGCACGATCTTGTGGGCCACGCCCAGCACGTCGAGCACTCTACGGGTGGCGACGTCGAACTCGGCGGAAGAACGGTGCAGGGAGCACCCTGGGTAGTAGGCGAGGCTCATTCGTCCACCTCGCTCCCGACTGTGGAAACCGCCGCGCCATGGGCGTCCCTGGCGTGAGACGCTTCCGCGCTGGCCTTGGCCGCCGCCGCCGCTTGCGCCACCTTTG
>MELN01000011.1:4442-5568 GCA_001768675.1 Actinobacteria bacterium RBG_16_64_13
CGCGCGGAGTTTCGCGTCGGCCTTCTCGCGGGACCTGGCCCTCTCCATTGCCTTCTTGTAGATGCGGGACACTTCGTCGGCGCCCTTTGCCCGGCGCGGCAAGATCTGCATCTTGCGCTTGACCAACATCGGGACAGTCAGCCCGACATCGCCGATGGCCATCTTGGGATTCATCGTCCCAGCGTAAAACATCCCCATCATGTACAGCTCAGGCAGCCTGCCGAAGCGGGCCACCGCGCCCATGAAGGCTCTGTTGAAGGTCCTGGCGTGTTCGGGGACCTCGCGCTCCTGGGCGGTGGCGATGGTCTTGAGACCTTCGAAGATGCCGGCTATGTCGATGCTGCGCGGACAACGCGCCGTGCAGGTGAGGCACTGGACGCAGAGCTGGACCGCCTTCGAGTCCAGGACCCTGTCGACCAAGCCAACCTGGAGCATCCGCATCACTTGATTGGGAGTGTAGTCGAAGGTGAACGCGGCAGGGCAGCCGGCGGTGCAATTGCCGCACTGATAACAGTCGCGGACGTCGGTCTCCACCCTCTCGACCAACTTCTCCCGATAGAACGCCGCTTGGTCTGCGTCGTATCGGATCAAACCAACCCTCCTCATCGCGAAAGGCACTGGTACACGTGGCAAGTGCGACCAGCGGCCATCGACGAGATTTGAGCGGGCGGGCTGGCGCGGCACACCAGCGAGTCAGTATAGCACTGAGTGAGAGACTACCCGGGCGGATAAACAACGGCAAAGGCTTTGCGAACTACGGGTTTTGCAGGATTATCCTGTGGTTCGCTCCGCCGCCCATGCCCGCCGCCAGCCTGTCGACGGTCAACGCCCCGGATCGAGGACCAGCTTGAGAAAGTACTCATGCACCCTGGTGTCGTCGCCGAGTTCCGGGTGGAAAGCCACGCCGATGGTTCGACCCTGCCTGACCCCCACGATGTGCCCGTCGAAGCAAGCGATCACTTCCACCTCCGGTCCGGTCTCCTCGACCCACGGGGCCCGAATGAAGATCCCGTGAAAGGGCGCCGTCCCCGCCGAGGCGATGCACAGATCGACCGGCGCCTCAAAGCTCCTGGTTTGCCGCCCGAACGCATTGCGGCGCACGGTCACGTCCATGACCCCAAGCAGC
>MELN01000011.1:5588-6717 GCA_001768675.1 Actinobacteria bacterium RBG_16_64_13
GCCGGTTGCCAGCATGATGAGCCCGGCACAAGTCCCAAAGACAGGATGGTTCTTCGCATAGCTCCGCAAAGGGCCGGTCAGCCCGTACTTCTCCATGAGAAGCCCCATCGTCGTGCTCTCGCCGCCGGGGATCACCAGCCCTTCCAATCCGGCCAGGTCACTTGGCAGGCGTACCTCGCTCACGGATGCTCCCAGACTGCCGAGCATGCGCACGTGCTCCCGAAAGGCACCCTGGAGGGCGAGAACTCCGATCCTGGGCCCGTTTGCGCGCAAGGCGGGAGACGGGCTGCTACCAACCACGATTCTGGATCAGGTTCTCTGTCTGTATCGAGCCGATCTCGAGACCGGGCATGGCCTCTCCCAGCCCCCTCGAGACCCGGGCGAGAACGCTCGGATCCTGGTAGTGCGTCGTGGCCTCCACGATGGCCTTGGCCCGGACGCTTGGATCTTCGCTCTTGAAGATGCCCGAACCGACAAACACTCCGTCGGCTCCCAACTGCATCATGAGAGCGGCATCCGCCGGGGTAGCGATGCCGCCCGCGGAGAAGTTGACCACCGGTAGCGTGCCGTGCGCGGCCACCCACGCGACCAGATCGTAGGGGGACTGAAGGTCCTTGGCCGCCCGGAAAAGCTCGTCTTCGTCCATGTTCGCCAGGGCGCGTATCTCGTCCACGATGGTCCGCATGTGACGGACCGCCTCGACCACGTTGCCGGTACCTGCCTCGCCTTTGGTGCGGACCATGGCGGCCCCCTCGTTGATGCGTCTTAGAGCCTCGCCAAGACCCGTCGCTCCGCAGACGAAAGGCACCTTGAACTTCCATTTGTTGATGTGGTGAGTTTCATCGGCGGGGGTGAGCACCTCGCTCTCGTCGATGTAGTCCACTTCGAGTGCTTCCAGGATCTGGGCCTCCACGAAATGACCGATGCGCGCCTTGGCCATAACGGGGATACTGACCGCTTGCTGGATCTCGACTATCTTCTCGGGGTCGGCCATCCGGGCCACGCCGCCATCTCTGCGGATGTCGGCGGGGACGCGCTCCAGGGCCATGACCGCGCATGCACCCGCCTCCTCCGCGATGCGCGCCTGTTCGGCCGACGTGACGTCCATGATGACCCCGCCTTTGAGCAT
>MELN01000011.1:6858-7143 GCA_001768675.1 Actinobacteria bacterium RBG_16_64_13
CGCCGCTGAGCAGCCGTGAAGCCCGCTCCACGGATGGCGTGGACCAAGTCGTCGCGGTTGGCCCGGGTGCGCACTCCCGTGGCAGCCACCACGTTCTCCTCGATCATGGTGCTGCCCAGATCGTCGGCGCCGAAGCGCAAAGCCACCTGCCCCAACTTCAGTCCTTGAGTCACCCATGATGCCTGGATGTGCGGGACATTGTCCAGGTAGAGGCGAGAAACGGCAAGAGTGGTGAGATACTCCACACCCGTAGCCTGGTCGGTGGAGCCTTCCAGCGGCGTGTAC
>MELN01000011.1:7279-8053 GCA_001768675.1 Actinobacteria bacterium RBG_16_64_13
CCGGTGGGCCTCGCGCATCACCGCCAACCAGGCCTTGGTGCCGGCCTTGCCGGGAGCCACCTGCTCGCGCACGCGGTCCACCAGGATCTCGGCCCCGCCGCCCGGCAGTGAGTCCAGGCCCGCCGCCTTCAGCCGCCGCAGAGTCTCGGCCACGCTCAGTCCGCTCACCTTGGCGATGTGGACTATCTCGGGCGCCGACAGCGAGTGGATGGTGACGGCAAAGCGCTCCTTGATGGAGCGGAACAGCTCCTCGAAGTAGGTGATGTCGAGGTCCGGATGAAGGCCGCCCTGCATCATGACCGCTGTGCCGCCCAGGTCGAGCGTCTCTTGGATCTTGGTGTGGATGACTTCGCGGGGAAGCACGTACGATTCGGGCGCTCCGGGGGCGCAGTGGAAGGCGCAGAAGCGGCACCCCGAGACGCAGACGTTGGTGTAGTTGATGTTGCGGTCGACGATGAAGGTGGCCAGCGGGCCGGGGACGAGGCGCTCGCGCACTTCGTGCGCTCGCGCCCCCACTTCGAGCAGGTCGCGCGAGCGCAGCAGCTCCAGGGCTTCCTTGTCGGTCAGCCGAGTCACGCGGCCGCCGTCCCGTCGACGCCGGGCCGCCCGGTAGCGACGCCCGGTGGCAAGGACGCCGGCGGCGCGGCGGCCTCGGCGCCCGCGACCTCGTCGATGAAGCGGAGCACCGGCACTTCCTCCAGCTCACCGGCTTCGTGAGCCAGCTCGAAGAAACGGCGCAGTCCCTGTTGGTACTCGTCGGTGAAGTCGTAATGC
>MELN01000011.1:8060-8614 GCA_001768675.1 Actinobacteria bacterium RBG_16_64_13
CGAAGTAGCGGGTAAGGCTCTCGCGGTCAAAACGGTATAGGCCCAGGGCCGAGTCCACTACCTCAGACAGACGGTCGCGCCCATAATCCATGCACTCCACGAGTTCGCTCTCCACGACGAGCAGTTCGGAGCGGTTGGTGCGGACGAAGTCCTCTCGGGCGGCCCAGACCGCGTAGACCATAGGAAGGCCGGTCCACTCCTGCCACAGCGCCCCGAGATCGTGGCACGTCACCCCGGGTTCTGGGAAATAGAGGGCCTCCAGCCCCTGATCGCCGATGAGAAGCGCCGCGTCGTACTCCTTGAGCGCTTCCGCTATCGAGCCCTCCAGCTCGCCGTAGAGCACCTCACGGCCCAGCTGAAGCTTGAAGATCGTCTTGAGCAGAGCGATGGAGGTGGCGCTCTGGGGGGTGAGAGCGATACTCGCTATGTCCTCCAGGGGCTTGCGGGCGACCAGTTGGATGCTGTCCACGGCGCCGAGCGAGGAGATGCTCACGTGGCGCGAAAGCAGCAGTTGCCGGTGACTGCGGGCGTAGGCGATGGAGCTTATGAGCCCG
>MELN01000011.1:8828-9724 GCA_001768675.1 Actinobacteria bacterium RBG_16_64_13
GGGAGCAGCGTCCACAGGCCCCCCGGCTTCGGGCGCATCGAACCGCCGCACCACGCGGTAGAGCGCGTCGCGTTCCACGGGCGTCCGCCCCGCGTCACGGATCACCCGCACCAGCTCCGACTTGGCCACGGCCTGGCCGTGGCCGGCTTCCGACATCAGGGAGATCACTTCTTCCACCACGGTGCCGTCCATGTCGTTGGCCCCGAAGAACAGCGCTACCTGAGCCAGCTTCAGCCCGGTCATCACCCAGTAGGCCTTGATGTGGGCAAAGTTGTCCAGCAGAAGGCGGGCCACCGCCAGGGTCTTCAGATCGTCGACCCCGGTGGTGGGGGGAAGGTGCGAAAGAGCGCTGTTCTTGGGCTGGAAGGCCAATGGTATGAAAGCCTGGAATCCGCCGGTCTGGTCTTGCAGGGCCCGGAGCCTGAGCAGATGGTCCACCCTGTCCTCGTATCGCTCCACATGGCCGTACAGCATGGTGGCGTTAGTCCTCAGTCCAAGGTTGTGAGCCAGCCCGTGCACTTCGAGCCATCTCTCCCCCGATATCTTGGCCGAGCAAACCTGGGCGCGCACCTCTGCCCGCAGGATCTCGGCCCCTCCGCCCGGCATGCTGTCCAGTCCCGCCGCCTTGAGGTCGCGCAGTATGGTCTCCGCCGCCGTCCGCTCCGCCTCGGCGAAATACGCGATCTCCGAGGCGGTGAACGCCTTGATGTGGACGGCCGGGGCCATCTCGCGGATGCCCGACACCATGGCCCTCACCGCCGCGTACGGGAGCGCCGGGTTCTCCCCCCCGACGATGTGGATCTCGGTAGCTCCCTGGTCGATGCCCTCGCGCGCCTTCGCGAGGACATCCCCCACCGTGAGAGTGTAGGCGCCGGGTTCGCCGTCCTCCCTGGAGA
>MELN01000011.1:9756-10769 GCA_001768675.1 Actinobacteria bacterium RBG_16_64_13
TTGGTGTAATTGATGTGGCGGTTGACCACGAAGTAGGCGTCGTCACCCACCTTGTGCCGGCGTACCCGGTCGGCCAAGCGTCCGACGCGAAGAAGATCGGGAGAGTCGAACAGGGCGACTCCGTCGGCGGCAGAAAGGCGCTCTCCCTGAGCTACTTTCTCTTCGACGACGGCGAGCGGATCGAAGCGCGGGCTGGCAGGCATGGCCTGGAGTCTAACACAGGTCGGTCGGGGTCCCGCCTTTGACCAGACACCCGGCGCCGAAGCTAGACCAGCGCGTGGTGCAGGGCGATGATCCCTCCCGCCAGGATTTCATAGCGCACGTTCACCAGGCCCGCGTTTTCCATGAGTCGCTTGAGCTCGGCCGGATCGGGAAAGCGTCTGACCGATGCCGGCAGATAGCTGTAGGCCGACCCGTCCCTGGCGGCGAGTCTTCCCAGCCGGGGTACCGCATGGTTGAACCAAAGGTCGTAGAACTGCTTGAAGACCGGGATGCGCGCTTGGGTGATCTCGAGGCAGACCACCTTCCCCCCGGGACGGCATACCCTGCGCATCTCGCTGAATGCCTTCTCGATGTCGGTCACGTTCCGGATGCCGAAGCCGGCGGTGCACGCGTCGAAACCGGCGCCCGGCTCACCGCCGGAGGGCAAGGGCAGATCGAGCACGTCGCCGGTGCGAAATTCCACATACAGCTGGTTGCGGCCGCTTTTCTCGCGGGCCACTCGTAGCATCTCCTCGGAGACGTCCACCCCGACCACCCGGCCTTCAGGTCCGACCACTCTCTTCAGAGCGAATGCGAAATCGCCGGTGCCACAGCATACGTCAAGCGCCGAAGACCCGGGGCCGACGCCGGCCAGCATGACCCCCATCTCCCGCCACCGGTGATGCAGGCCGGCGGTCATCAGGTCGTTCAGCCGGTCGTAAGAGCCGGCGATGCCGTCGAACATGTCCCGGATCCTGCCCGGTTCCGGAGAGGCGTCGACGCCTCCGTCGCCGCGTGCGCGGCCGGGCGCG
>MELN01000011.1:10990-11104 GCA_001768675.1 Actinobacteria bacterium RBG_16_64_13
CCCTGGGCCCATCCGGCAAGGGCGATGAGGACGATGGCAACAAGGTGGAGGATGCGGGTGCTCCATAGTCCCGCCCTCTCGCCGAGATCGGCGGGGATGGAGTGAAGTCCTTGC
>MELN01000011.1:11130-11699 GCA_001768675.1 Actinobacteria bacterium RBG_16_64_13
GGCGTAGATCACGTCGAACCCCGCTATCCAGAGTCCCACGCCCGCGCCAAGCAAGAACGGCTCCCACGTCACTTCGCCGGTGACGGCCACCCAGGCGCCGACCGGCCCCAGGCCGTCGGCGAGTCCGAGCACGAGGTGGCAGAGCCAGGTCCACCGCTTGGTGAAGGGGTAGATGACCATGGGTGCCACAACGACCGGCCACAGATACCGGGTGATGACGGGCAGGTTGAAGGTCGCCACGATCAAGACGGCCAGCGAGACGAGGGCGAATACCGACACCTGCCATGGCTTCAGCCGCCCCGCGGGAAGCTCACGTCCGGCGGTTCGCGGATTGCGCGCGTCGATCCCCGCGTCGATCAGCCGGTTGATCGCCATGCCGAAACTGCGGGCGGCGACCATAGCCACCGTGATCCAGAACATCCGCCAGAAGCCGGGGATCTCCATCTCGGCCAGGAAGGCCGCGGCGTAGGCGAACGGGAGTGCAAAGATGGAGTGCTCGAACTTCACCAGGCTGACGAAACGGCGAACGTGGGCGAACGTCACGCCCGCATCCTAGCTCTTGGCCGTGA
>MELN01000011.1:11719-11915 GCA_001768675.1 Actinobacteria bacterium RBG_16_64_13
GCGGGCGAGTCACCCAGACCCAGGCTGGGCCACAACTCGTCCACTCGCGCCTTCACTTCGGCCGACATCTGCACGTCCGGGGGCCACTCGCGCTGATGGCCTTCCTCGCCGCTCTTTGTGGTGGCGTCGATGCCGATCTTCGCGCCCCACAGCGGCTGCGGCGCCGAGTGGTCCAGCACGTCCAGCGGCCCCTCGG
>MELN01000012.1:0-19566 GCA_001768675.1 Actinobacteria bacterium RBG_16_64_13
CCGGACTACCTTCGGTCGACTTGCCATCCGGGTCCGCGATCGTGCCGACATTACGCGGGTGGCGAAAATGCTCTAGAACCTTTTCATTGTAAGGGAACGCCATCTCTGCCTTGCCTCCTCAGTCGTTTGGGGTAAGGGGACTGATGGCGCGCAGCTCGGCCACCACTTCGGCGATAGCGTCCAGCACCCCGTCTACATCGGCCTCGGTATTGTACCGACCCAAGCTGAAGCGCACGGACCCATGGGCCCTCTCGTGGTCTCCCCCGATGCCCAGAATCACATGGCTGGCTTCCAGCGACTTGCTGAAGCAAGCAGAGCCCGTGCTCACAGCAAATCCCCGCATGTCCAGATGCAGGGTGATGGACTCGCCCTCGACGAAGTGGAACGTGATGTTGGCGTTCTGGGGCAGCCGGCGGGTGCGATGCCCGTTGAGTGTGGTGTAAGGGATCTCGCTCAAGGCGCGATCGAGCAGCCGGTCGCGAAGCGCGCGCAGCCGATCGTTCTCCTCGGCTGTGACAAGTTCGGCGGCTCTGGCAAATCCTACCGCACCGGAGATGTCTTCAACTCCGGCCCGGCGGTTCAGCTCCTGGAACCCTCCGTCCATCCATTTGCCCAGGGGGGTACCCGTCCGCACATAGAGACCGCCCACGCCCTTGGGCCCGTGGATAGTGTGGCCCGCGACCGTCACGAGGTCCACCGGCACACGGTTCACGTCAAGAGGCAGTCGGGTGAAGCTATGGGTGGCGTCGACGTGGAACAAGATCCCCTTGGCCTGGCAGGTCTTCGCGATGCTCTCGACATCCTGCACGGTGCCGATCTCCTGATTGCCGTGCTGAATCGAAACAAGGATCGTGTCTGGGGCGATCGCCTTCTCCACGGCGACTGGGTCCAACAACCCATCTCCGTCGACATCCAGCACAGAGACCCGAAAGCCGCTCTTGCCGAGCGCAGCCGCGGTATTCAGCACCGGGAAGTCTTCGATGCGCGAGGTGACCAGGTGCCTGCCTTTCTTCTCACCCAAGGCCAACGCGACCCCCTTGAGGGCCATGTTGCTCGACTCGGTGCTCCCGGAAGTGAAGATGAACTCTTCAGCGTGAGCGCCCAGCCTGCTCGCGAGCGAAGTCCGGGCCTGCTCGAGCGCCTCTCGTGCTTCGATCCCCATGGAATAGCCGAACTCCGAGGTGGCCACCGCGTAGGTGTCGAAGAAATATGGCTTCATCGCTTCGAGCACGCGCTCATCCAGCCTCGTAGCGGCGGCGTTGTCGAGATATACGGTCTCCCCGAACATGCCGCCTCCTAGATAAAGAGCGTCACAATGGAGTGGCGAGCCTCCTCGATGTAGGTTCCCACCGAGCAGTACTCGGCGATAAGATCCTGACGAAGGTCCTCCGGTCCGACTCCCATGATGTCCATGGTCATATCGCACGCGAGAATCTTTCCACCGAGGGCCTTGAAGTCTTGGGCCAGGCGTTCCAGCGAGACCACCCGGCTTTGGTTCATCCTCCGTTTGATCATCCACTTGCCCAATCCCAGCATGTGCATCTTCGAGAGCGGGCCTTTGTCGAGTTGCCCCTTCTTGAGCCGCAAGAGTCCCCAGAATGTGAAGTACATGGACACTTCCATGCCCATGGCGAGGGCGCCATTCCCGATGATGAACGCGCTGTAAATCTTGTCGAAATCTCCGCTGTGGACAACCAATGTGACCTTCTCGGCGCTTGTATTCTCGTTCAGCGCCGTATCTTGATCTTCCACTCTTCACCCTCCTCCTCCACGCTGAGCAGTTCGAGCTTCAGAGCTTTGGCCGCGAGCGGGATCTCTTTCTTGGACGATGGATGCGTGCCGATTACCTCGACGATGTCTCCTGGAGCCGCTCGCCGGAGTGCTTTCCGCACCTCCACCAAAGGCACCGGGCAGGTTTCGCCGCGAACGTCTAGTTTGATTTCAGCCACTACAGGTTCCTCCCCCGTCACGGCTGCTTCGCACACAGCCTTTTGCTGACAATCCGCTAGTGCCGGGATACCCGCAGCCGGGGGGGCCGCAAACAAGACCCGGTCGTGGTATGTTCCCAAGACCCAGTGCGAGGACTCGGCTCCAGACTGGATTCTCTACGGCTCTCGCATCAGGCTGCTTTGCGGACAGATACGTAGAAAGGCGGAACGATGCATGTACTCATGATCAACGGGAGCCCCAACGAGAAAGGCTGCACGTACACAGCGCTTTCGGAGGTTGCCGGGCAACTCGAACAAGCGGGCATCGCGACCAACATCTTCCACATCGGAGACAGGGCGATCCGGGGATGCATCGGGTGCCGTGGCTGTTTCGAGAGCGGGTACTGCGTCTTCAAGGACGACCCCGTCAATGCGTGCATCGCCCTGGCCCGGGAAGCGGATGGCATCGTGGTCGGCTCTCCCGTCTATTACGCCGGTCCGAACGGCTCCCTCTGTGCGTTTCTCGACCGGATGTTCTTTGGAAAGGCTGCGAGATACGCCTACAAGCCGGCGGCCGCCATCGTGAACTGTCGCCGGGGCGGCGCAAGCGCCGCATTTGACCGGCTCAACAAGTACTTCACGATCTCCGGCATGCCCGTCGTCTCCTCGCAGTACTGGAATTCCACCCACGGACTTACGCCGGAAGAGGTGAAGCAGGACCTCGAGGGCATGCAGACCATGAGGACCCTGGGCCGAAACATGGCCTGGCTGCTCAAATGCATCGACGCGGCGAAAGGCACAGTGCCCTACCCCGAAAAAGAGCCGTGGGCGATGACCAATTTCATCCGCTAGGCCGACCCCCCTATTGCGACGGCGGTGGGCGTGAACGCCAGCCTACTTCACCGCGTGGAGGTAGCTGTTCTCACTGCCGAAGTAGAGCACCCCGTCGGACAGGGCCGGGGGGAAGCCAGGGGGATAGCCAACCCGCCCGCCCGTACGAAACCTCCAGACGAGTTCACCCAGTCGGCCGACGGTGGTTCACGGGGATCTACCCGTATCGGTAGTGTCGTCGTATCTCCTGAGAAAGCTGTGACGCCGCGAGCACGTCCCGCTAGTTCCTTGTGCCCTTGCGGTTCACATACTCAAGGGCTGCCGCCGCGATGAGCATGATTCCGAACAGACTCACGAGCAGGCTGAGCCAAGGGGCATGGAGCCCGGCAAAGGAGGTTGACAGGACCACAAGAAGCACTACACCGGCGACACCAAGAACAATCCAAGATGGCTGTGGATGGCTTCTCGCCAGCGCCGCGCCGGCGATACCCGCGATGCCGGCCGCGGCAAAGAGGGAGACAGGCAGCAGCCACCTGACGTCAGTCTCCCCCTGCATAACGAGGATTATGAGGGCAAAGGCGCCGAACCAGGTGCCGACAACACCGCCAACGATTCCGAGAATCATCGCCAACGTTCTCATCTGGACCCTATTCCACCCCCGCGTTCTGCCCGCTTAGGCCGCTGCGCGGTCAAGTATAGGCCCATCCTTCGGTGCCAGCTTGTCGCCGCGGCCCTCGTAAGTAGTCCTGCCGGATAGCGCAACCCAGACCGATTGGCCCAAGGGAAGACCCCCTCCTCGGTGATCGAGGAGGGGGTCTTGTGTCAACTAAGTGCCGTGCTGACCTGTCAGTCGTCTAGGACCTGAGGCCGTCGGCGGTTGACCGATCTCTACCTCTGATCCCAGGGGACGAACGTCACCGTCTTTCCTGTAGCGACTTCTGTCGGGTAGAGGACCACGCGCGCTCCGCCGGCCGCCCATTGGAACGCGAGGAACGGGATGTCGGCGATGCCCTGGTCGTTGTACTTGATGTCGCCCATAACGGTGCCAGGGAAGCTCCCGTTGAAGACCTGATCCCTGACAGGACCGGGCTCGAATACTCCGGCTCTCTGTATGGCCTCGGCGAGGATCTGCACCCCGGCGTAGTAGAGGCCGATGCTGTTGGAGGTGGCGCCGGGGTGGTCAGCCGTGAAGGCCGCTCCCAGTTCTTTGGCGTAAGGATACGGCAACGTTTCCGACCAGAAGCCGTCGTAGCAGATGTAGTCCGCGTCAGCCCCAAGGCCTGAATAGAAGTCGACAGGCCAGAAACCCTTGTATCCAAAGATGTACTTCGGCGACCAGTTCTGTTCCTTCATCTGCTTCACGAACGTGATGCCGTCGGAAGGAGCAATCAGGGTCACTACCGCATCCACGTTTGACTGCTTGAATTTCAGGATGATCGAGGAGAAGTCCTTGTTGCCCTCGACGAACTTTTCGTACGACACGACGTTCCAGCCTTGCGCCTCGAGTCCCCCCTTAGTGGCATCGCCGAAACCTATGCCGTCCGGGTTGTTCTCGGTCATTACAGCGAAGTTCTTGGGCTGGTCAGCCGGATCCATCGCCTTTGCCCCACCCACGGCCACGAGGCCGGAATCGCCGGCCGACTCGAACATGTCGGTGGACCACTTCAGGTCCATACCGCCGATGAATCCCGGGAACGATCCGTCCGGGCTGGCCTCGTCTGTCCAGCTCGAAACGATGTGGTAGTAGGCCTGATACTGCTCGGCCACAGTCGCCGCGGCCTGGTTGTACGGGGTGGTGTTCGAACTAAGAACGATCTTGAGGCCGTCGCTCTTGATCAGCTTCTCCATGGCCGCCGCGGCTTCAGTATCCGAGCTCTTGTCGTCGACGTACTTCAGCACGAGGTTGTGGGCTTTGCCGTCAGCGAGCATGACGCCACCGGCGGCATTGATGTCGGCGACGGCCTTCTCCTGTGCCCATTTCTCCTCCTGGCCGGTCAGGACGTTCGAGCCGGTCATGGAGTTGATCGCGCCGATGACGAGGTCATCGCCCTTTTCTACGCCCGCCGCGGTGGTCTCGGTCGGAGCCGCGGTGGTCTCGGTCGGAGCGGCAGTGGTTTCCGTCGGTGCTTTGGTGGTGGTGGTCTCATCTTCGCCGCCGCAGGCAGCTAGGAAGATGAGAGACAATGCACCAAAGGCAAGTAGCAGCAGCATCAGAACGAAGTGTTTCCTACTTCTCATGTGTCCCTCCCAGTTAGTCCCCCTGGTGAGAAGCCAGATGGGTCGATGAAGACGAACCCTGTTCTCTCGTTACCTGTCGCGCCTGCACCCGGAACTCAGCTCTGGCCCCCTCCCTCCCCCCTCGCGCTTCATGAGCATAGCGATATGCTCACCAATGGTAATGGATTCCGTTCAGTGTTTCCACCGCGGAGTGATGCTGGAGCCGGCGCCTTTCGCCCAAGCACGGAGGACTTATTGTGAAGCGGTCAGGGGTCAGCCCTTGGCTCAGGCGGGGGGCGGACCATACGTCAGCGCTAAGCGCGTCGCTCCGAGATGCCGATATCACCTTGCAGATGCCAGCAAGCGGCGTGAGCCAAGGACTCGCCGGCCGGATACGGGGGCGTCGTGGAGATCGTGAGTTGTCCGAAGTGCGGAAGACCTCGGGCCCTCGGCCACCGCTGCCCGTCGTGCGGAGATGCACCGACGGTCGTCAACGAACAGCCGACAACGCCGGATGAGGCCGAATCCTGGCGGGGAGCGGCCGGATCCTGGCGGGGAGTGGCCGAACCGGGCGGGGTTCCGACCGGACGGGCCCTCGCCGCCCCGCCCCAACGTGCACCAGGTGGGAAGAAGGGGCGAGGGCTTCTGGCGACCATCATCGTGGCTGTTGTGCTGATCGTGGCTATCGCCGTCGTTGTCGCGGTACTGACGGCCGGCGGTGCCGCGGTTCTTGAAGAAGAGGCCTCGGTGGCATCTGCTCCGCAGAAAGCACACGATCTGGCAGCCCAATCACTCCTTCGAAACGCGATGACGGCGATAGACGCGGCCTTCGTTGAATCTGCCGATTACACGGCCATCACGCAGTCGACGCTTCAAGCGATGGAACCAGCGATAACCTGGATGCCGGGGAGTGCTGGCGTGAGCGCTTCCCCTCCTGCTGGAGCCAAAGCGCAGCAGAACGCGGTCACTTGGGCCTGCACCGGCCGTATGACCTACGAGATCGGCACCTGGTCGGCATCCGGCGTAGAGTTCGGTGTGCGGGTGAACAGGGCGGGCGGAGGCAACACCTTCTATACGGGTGGCTCGGTTGCAGCTTGGTAGTCGCTGATACCCGATACCCGGGTGAGAGTGGAGCCGCGAACCACACTCGCTGCTCCCTGCGGTCACGGCCACCGGGTGCCTTCCTTCTTCTGGGCGAAGTGGAGTAGGACCCGTTCGTGGAAGTCTTCGGGCGGGGAAGCGCTCTCCCTCTCCCCGTCAGATAGTACCTCCCTGAGGAGTTCGTCTCGTCTTTCGGCTGGAAGGGCGAGAAGAGCCTCGGCCACTGAGGCGTTACGGAGCCATCTCTCCTGCTCCTCGTCCATTTCGGGGACCGGCTCGGGGCTTACGAGTTGCCTCTTGAAGACGTAGCGTGGGTGATCGGCCAGGCTCGTGTCTATCCCGGCCAGTTCCCAGCCTTCGCCACCAAGCTCGTTCAGCACCTCTTCGGTCGGAGTGTGTACAAGGTGGTCCGGTACGGAGAGGACCCTATACTCCCAGCGTGGTACCTCGCCCTGATTCACTTCTCCACTCTCCCTCAGGTCTTCCTCTGGAACCAGCGGATGTTCTTCTGCGGTATCTTGCTGACCTCCGGTGCGGGTATCAGCGCCTTGGTGACTTTGTAGGCCAGCCGGCTTACGGAATCGGTGACCGGCTTCAATCTGGCGTATCTCTGCCCGAATGACTGCGCCACGAGGTCGGTGTAGAGGCTGAGGGTCTGGGTCGCCGTCAGCAGGTCCCAGCAGACGAATATCTCCTCGGCAATGCCAAAAGGCACGCTCGCCGGAATGAAGCCCCTGGCGTACTCCACCGCCCACACGCCGCTGGTGAAGTTCATGGCGCGTGCCTGGCCGGGCCCCACGTAGACCCGGTCGCCGGGCTTGTAGACCTTCTTCTCGAACTCCCCCTCGCCGTAATACCACATCTCGCCGTCGATTACCGTGTCCCAGAAGCCGGTGAAATGGCGTCCGGAATGCCCCTCTGACCCTATCGGCGTGCCCCATATCATGATGTACTCCGTCATGGAGGCGTAGTACAGCTTCATCTGTATCATCGCCCCGCCGGCGATGCTGTATATCCAGGGCTGGCTGAAGTCCAGCACCTTGGGGTAGTGCTCAGCCAGTGACCGGGCGAAGATGTCGAACATCTGCGGCTTGGGCAACCCCAGGCATTCCATGGAACACTGGTGGACTATCTCAGGGTCGAAAACGGGCATTGGCAGCAACCTCCATTTGATGATACTTGCGGCGACTCAATCGGTCTCGCTGAACGGCCCGAACATCCTCTCCATGGATCTACCCAGCGTGCGGATGGCGCCGGTGCGAGACATCATCTTGCCCATGACGAGGTAGCCCAGCCGGTTGCTTCTCCCAGAAATGATACTCGGCCGCTTGCCCAGCGCGTCCAGGGCCTCGGCTACTGCCGTCCTAACGTCCATCACCTTCACTAGTCGGTGGGGTTTGGCCTCGTTAGCGTCCCAACCGGGCGTCTTGGTCGACCCGGCCATGAAGCCAAGTACGTCCACGCCGTGCCGCCCCAGCTCGTACCATAAGGTCTCGGCGATTATCAGATTGTAGGCCTTGGTGCCGGCATAGTTGGCGCAGTAGGCAGTGCCGTGCAAGGCGGAGCCCGAGGAAAGGAAGATGATGCCTCCTCTCGTTTGCTGCACCATCTTCTCGCCGAAGTGGTGCGCCAGCATCAGCCCGGCGCGGGCGTTGACATGCAGCTGGCGCAAGAGTTGGTCGAGGCTGTGGTGGAGGAAGGGTCGTACCGTGGAAACCCCGGCGTTGTTCACCAACAGCCCGACCTGCAGGGAGTCTGTGACCGGGGCCAGCTGCTGCAAGATGTCTTCTCGGCTGAGATCCAGCGCTACTGTCCGGGTCTCTATGCCGTGGTCCCGCTCCAGTTCATCGGCTCGGGATCTCAGCAGGCCCGCGTTGGTGGCCACCAGTACTACGTTGAGTCCCCGCTCGGCGCACTGCCGGGCGAATTCCGCTCCCAGTCCTCGGGACGCGCCGGTGACCAGAGCCCACGGGCCGTATTTTTCAGAGAAGGAGGTTGCCATCTCGATAATCGGCATCATACCCTTGAAACGGTTGCGGCCGCTACGCTGCCAAGAACGACGGGTGAATCATTTGTTAACCGGGACGATGAGTCCGTCGGCAGAAGTCTCTTTCACCCCTGCCTGATGCTGGCGCGCCCGACCGTCGATCATCCAGTTCAGGTGCCTTCCCTCTTCTGGGTGAAGTGGAGTAGGATCCGTTCGTGGAAGTCTTTCGGCGGGGAAGCGCTCTCCCTCTCCTCGTCAGTTAGTATCTCTGTGAGGAGTATCGTCCGGCGGCCCTCGAGATCATACGCCCAGCGGGGGTGAGATCGTGCGGAATCTGCAGGATTTGTCGGTGTATGCTGAGTGAGTGATGGCTGGAGGTTCCCCCAAGCTCGTCTGCTTCGACCTCGACGGCACGGTGATGCTCCGCCCAAACTCGCTCCAGTACCTATGCCGGCTTAACCACGCATCAGAGCAGATCCTCGCCGACATAGACAGGCGCGAGCGTAACGGCGAGGTCGACTGGATAGCGGCCGACTACGAACGAGTGCGACTCATTGCCGGCCTTCCAGTCGCCAACGTCGAGGACAGCATCGACGGTCAACTCCTGACGATCGCCAACCTCGATCTTGTCCTCTGCGCGCTTCGGAGCCGCGGCATCCTGACGGTGCTCATCACCTCGGGACCCATCGAGGTGGCCCAGGCCGTCACGAGGCGCTTCGCTTTCGACCATTGCTTCGGTAGCGAGTTCGAGACCTCCGGCGCCGGCAATGGCGTGTATACCGGCCGCATCACCAGACACCTCGGCTCCACGGGCAAACTCGATTGCTTGCTGGAGCTCTGCCACGCGGCCCGGATCGCCCTCGAGGATTGTGTCGCCGTCGGCGACGGTGAATCGGACATCGCCTTGTTCCGGGCAGTGGGAACGTCGATTGGGATCAATTGCTCGAACGACATGACGGACTTCGTGCAGCGCGAGATCCGCGGACACGATCTGTCGGCGATCCTGCCGTTCATCCTGCAGGAACCCGGCTCCTAAACCGGCCGTCCCGTCCCGGCCCGCGGCCCGCCTCGTGTGACAGACCCACCCGGTGCGGTAGCATGCGGGTGTCGCGACGATCAAGAAGCGGAGTGAACATGAATGTGATCGCAGTGAACGGAAGCCCGAGGAAGGACTGGAACACCGGCACCTTGCTGAAGAGCGCGCTGGAGGGCGCCGAAAGCGTGGGGGCGCGGACGAAGCTGGTCCATCTCTACGACCTGACCTACAAGGGCTGCACGAGCTGCTTCTCGTGCAAGAGGAAGGGAAATACCTGCGACGGCCTCTGCGCCATGCGCGACGAGCTGCGGGACGTGCTCGCGGAAGCGCTCGAAAGCGACGTCCTCCTTCTGGGCTCACCCGTCTACTTCGGCGGCGTCACCGGAGAGATGCGGTCGTTCCTGGAGCGCCTGCTGTTCCCTAACGCCTCCTATGACGAGTTCGGCAAGTCGACGTTCGCGAGGCAAGTGTCGTGCGGGTTCATCTTCACGATGAACTGTCCGGAGGAGTTCGTGAAGACCGTCCACTATGACGTTCTCATCGAGACTCACGCCCTCATCATGGGGATCCTCAAGGGCACGACAGAGGTTCTCACCTCGCACGAGACATGGCAGTTCGAGGACTACTCGGCGATGAACGCGGCGATGTTCGATGTAGACGCCAAGGCCAAAAGGCGGGCCGAACGTTTCCCGGTCGACCGCCAGAAGGCGTTTGAGATGGGCTTTCGGCTGGCGGGCGTGTAGGACCCAGGTCCGTTCCCCGTGGCCTATGAACGCTTCTGGGACCTGGTCCCATCTCCGGCTACCCGGTACTCTTAAGGAAGACCGCCCAGGAGGTACACGTGCCCGAGACGCTACGTCAGCTTATCAACCGAGGTCCCGTCGATCCTTCGACCGCCCTGAACATCCTGGGGCAACTCCTGAAAGCTCTTGAGTTAGCCCACTGGCGGGGGGTCATCTATGGAGACATAGCGCCCGAAAATATTGTCCTAACCTCTACCGGCCAGGCGCCCCTGGCCCGTTTCGGCATCGACCACGCGGGCGATGACTCCGCCCCGACTCAAGACGACACTGCCATGGGCACCCCGGGATATGTGGCCCCCGAGCAGATCAACGGGGATCCAGCGGACGAGCGGACCGACATCTTCGCCCTGGGGGTGGTGGCCTACGAGATGCTTACCGGCAAGCACCCCTTCGGGGCATCCGACGGTCTTTCCGCCGGCTCTGTCATGGACCGCATTCTGCACGAGACTCCACTAGAGATCCCTGAGGCGACTCTGGTGGGTCTCCCGCGACACCTCCCGCCGGCTCTCGATGTCGCCCTGGGCAAGCGCGCGACGGACCGCTTCCCCGATGCCACAAGGTTCCTGGAGGCGCTGAAAGGGCCTCCCGCTGTTGCCGATGTGGTCGTCCCGGACAAGCCACATCTCCCTAGGGCCGGCTCACCTCGCGTCTCTCGTTCACGGCGAAAGTGGCTGGTCGCCTCTGCGCTGGGAGGTCTTGTGGTGGCCGCTTTGGTGGTGTTGTGGGCGGTACCTCTCGGCGGGGACTCAGGACCCGGTAGCTCGGCGACTGTGACTTCGGGAGGCACTACCTCGACTGGGCAACCCGTGCCGGCGATCGTCCCGGCCACGACTACGACCAGCGTTGCGCCCTCGACCACCACGACCACCACGACCACGACAATCGCGATCGTCCCTCCGAGCCGTTACGAGGAGACCGAGTCCCACCTGGTCTACGCCGGCGCCTGGAGCACCACCGCCGACGGTTCCGCCTCCGGGAGCAGCTTCCTCTTCGCGAACTCCAGCGAGGCGTCGGTGAGCGTCACCTTCGAGGGCACCTACCTGGCTTGGATCGCCAAGAAAGCGCCTGTCTATGGTAAGGCCACGGTCACGCTTGACGGAAAGAACCTAGGCACCATCGACCTCTTCAGTGCAAGTATCGGGTGGCAACAAAAGGTGTGGGGAACGGGCACGCTCAAGTCCGGCCTGCACACCGTGACCATCGCCTGGACGGGGACGAAGAACACTGCCGCAACAGATACCAACATCGGCGTGGACGCCTTTGACGTGGTGGGCGCGCTTCGCGACCCATCGTTCTAGCCACTTGGGACCAACGCTATGAATCGCCCCGGGTTCCGCGTCGGCTCGTTCAATTGGATGCCACGACCAGAGTGGCGACTTCCTGATTGTAGCGCTCGAGCATTTCAAGGGGTGCGAGTCGTCTGACCCGGCGCTTCTCCATGACCTTGAGCGAGTGGTGCCTGCCCGGGCGTTGTACCAGCCGATGTAGGCAACGAGCGCGAGCTCAAGGTCGAGCCCGGTTCTTCCCCCGCCCGAGACGGCGAATGAGCTCGCAACGGTGTTCGAGGGCGCTCTCGTAGGTCCGGCGCGAGGTGTCTAGCGCGCGACGCCACCAAAAGGGCCTCTGCGTTGGACAGAACGACCAACAACAGGTTAGGGTTACTGCTGGAGGAAGGGCCTGCGCCATGCGTTGACGACGGCCGCAGCCCGGTGATAGGTTACCGAGCGTCAGGCCGCATGCGGCCTTCAAACAACACGACTGTAGTGAGCTGTGATAATGCAGTAACCGGAGCGGCGGTCCGCGAGGACCGAGGAGCCATTCACTCCGCTGAAAGCCATGCAGGGAGGATCATGAAGCGGTACGGCGAGAACAACCGAATGGGCATCGAAGGCAAGGTGGCCGTGGTGACCGGGGCGGCCTCGGGCATCGGAAGGGGCGCTGCTGTCGTGTTCGCCCGTGAAGGGGCGAAGGTGGTCGTCACCGACGGGATCAACATCGAAGGTGGGCACGAGACGGTCCGTCTCATCGGGGAAGCCGGAGGAGAAGCCACGTTTGTCAAGTGCGACGTCTCCAAAGAGAGCGACGTCGAGGCGATGGTGGCAAAGACGGTCGAGCTGTATGGCTCGCTTGATTTCGCCTACAACAATGCGGGCGTCGGTCCAGACGCGGTACGCATCCCGATAGAACCCATCACGGAATCATCCACTGAGCTATGGTTGCGGCACCTGGATGTGAACCTCACCGGCGTGTACCTCTGCCTGAAGTACGAGATGAGGCAGATGATCAAGCAGGGGAAGGGCTCAATAGTCAACTGTTCTTCGGCCCAAGCGTTCCGCCAGATCCCTGGCTTCGCCGCCTACGGCTCCACCAAGACCGGCCTCGTAGCTCTCACCAAGGTGGCGGCCCTCGAAGGTGCCAAGTCCGGTATCCGGGTCAACTGCGTCTGCCCCGGCCCCATCGCGCACACCATGCTTTCCGACAACATCTGCTCGATCGAAGGTATGCGCGAGCGGATGACCGAACACGTTCCCTTAGGCAGGATGGGTGATCCAGAGGATGACATGGGTGAGGCCGTCCTGTGGCTTTGCTCAGATGCAGCCTCGTTCATCACCGGGGCCATCGTCCCCGTGGACGGGGGTCTGGCGATCTAGGGCCAGACAACTGGTTAGACACAGGCCTAGCACGTGACCGGGAGGGTCAGTGACAGACTCCGCCGCCTCGCATCGCAAGCGCTTCATATCGGAGGCCATAACCCCCGTTGATGCCTCCTTTGACACTTCGTCCATGTGCGCCGGCGAACCGGGATTGCCGACGCGCTTCGTTTGGCGTGGCACCCAGTACGAAGTGGCGAGGGTGGTCGAAAAATGGAAGACGACCGGGGCGTGTCACCACGGGGGTGGGGAGCAGTATGTCCGCAAACATTGGTTCAAAGTAGAGGTCACCGGCGGAACCCAGATGGACATCTACTTTGACCGGCAACCGCGATCGCGACAAAAGAAACAGAGATGGTGGCTTGCTACCATCTTGGAAGAAGAGACTGATTGAGTGCTGCTGGACGTGATGGAGGCGAACGTGGCTGACCGCAAGTACGGCAAATATTTCTTGACAGAACCTTGGGGAATCCCCAACCCGGCCAACACCGACCCTGATCAACCCGTCTACATTGGAATCAATCAGCAAGGCCCGGCGGAGGGATGGGACGAGCCCTTCACGCAGGTACTGCGTCCAATCTATCGCCCGTACCTCATGATCCCCAAACCGCACGCTCACAACTGCGCCGAGTTTCTTTACTTTATCGGCGGTAACCCCATGGATTTCCGGGATTTCGGGGCCGAAATCGAGTTCGTCATGGGCGAGGGTGATGACGCTGAGACCTATACCATTACCAGCACCACATGGGTATACGTCCCTGAGGAGTTACCGCACTGCCCGCTCAACTTCAAGAGGGTAGACCGGCCGATCATGTTCGGGCACATCATGTTTGCACCCGGATTCGCGTCAACCACCAGCTTCAACCCAGACCAGAGTTAACCCGGGCCAGCGTTACTTGGCGCGCGATCGATCTTCTCGATCATCTCCTCGACCGTTAGGACCTGGGCGAACAACAAACCCAGCGTCGCCAGGGACGCCCGTTGCAGTTCGGGCGCCGAAACCCCGCCAATGGCCGACGTCGCAGTGCCGTCACTCAAGAAGAAGACGCGCAGTTCTCTCTACGTCGCCTCGCGGGCCGTGGTCTCACAGCAGATATTGGTGGCAATACCACCGATGATGAGGGTGTCGATACCACGCCGGCGCAAGATCTCGGCGAGGTCGGTATCGAAGAAGGCGCCGAATCTGGGCTTGTCGAGGATGATGTCTCCCTCTCGGACCGCGAGCCCGTGATCGAGCTGGGCAGATCGCGCGTCTTCGTTGAGAATGCCGGCTCGAGCGGGGGGAGGGGTCTCACCCAGGAGTCCGAGGTTGGAGCCGTCAGGTCGCAGGCTGAGTCAAGCGAACTGGCTTACCGGTTTCCCGGGCCCACGAGTTGGCCCCGTCTCAGGTACTGGCCCGTTCGCCAGTGGCAATGCGAGCCGCCTGCGTGTTCGCGAAGACGCGAATCCTCGGATCGACGAGAAGCCCGTCGATTTCCAAGAGGCGGCGGATGTCGGCGTTCAGCCCGATCAGCCCGAGCCATCCTTTGTGACCCAAGGCTTGCACTCCCGCGCGGAGAACCGAGAGACCGCCGCTGTCGATGTAGGCGACATTGCCGAAATCCAAGAAGATGACGTTATAGCGGGCCTCGAATAGCCTGTCCAACTCTGCTTGCAGAACACTGCAAGTGCCGTGGTCTATAGCGCCAGTTGCTACAAGCATGGGAACGTCGCCCAAGACGGCAGTCGATAGTTCCATTGCCACTCCATTGCTTTCAGTGAGATACATCATGGATGTGCGAGATCAGATCACCGTTCCCATCGATGATACCCGCGACCTCGGCGCGCGTCACGCCCATCTCCAAGCTCTCGAACCACCCTGGACTGAAGCGGAGAGGCCGAGACTCGAACCATCCAGTGCCCACTAGTGGCGGGGATCTGTCATATTGTCGACACATACCACTCCGTTATCAGGACAGACCCAAGCCCTGACGGTCGACCCTGGCAGGTGCGCAATGGCCGCTAATCCTCTGCTGATGAGATTCAGCTCTCTCCTTGAGGACGAGAGCCTGGAAGGTCCTATCCTGGATCTGGCTTGTGGCAGAGGGGAGAACGGGCTCTTCCTGGCCGGCTTGAACCTGCCGGTCATTCTTGCGGATCGATCCCCAGAAGCACTGGAAGTGGCCCGAAGATCTGCAGAAGACCAGGGAGTCAAGGTGGAATTCTGGGGGGTTGATCTGGAAACCGGTAGGAATCCTCTCCAGGAGGGATACTACCGGGCGATCCTGGTCTTCCACTACCTCTACCGGCCGTTCATCCCCTATTTGCGAAAGGGAATCCGCGAGGGAGGAATCCTTATCTATGAGACCTTCACCAGCGAGCAGCCCAAGTACGGCCACCCGCACAATCCGGACTATCTGCTGCAACCTGGAGAGCTGGCGGATTGGTTTCAGGACTGGCAAATCATCCACTATTATGAAGGTCTCTTGGAAGATCCTCGAAGAGCCGTGGCCCAGATTGTCTGCCGGAAGCCTAGGGAGTAAGAGGAGCCGCGCGCCTCAGCGGGTACCACAATCCGCCAAATGCGGGTCGTGTTCCCCCGATCGTCGCGGACTGAAGGCCGCCCTGAGTTGCTCCGTGAGCTCCGCCAGGGAATAGGGCTTGTTCACGAACCCCACCGAGCCCTGCCCGGCGAAACGGGTGGCGATGTCGCTCTTGGCATACCCGCTTGATATGATCACGCGGACCTCGGGGTCGAGGAGGCGCAGTTCCCGGAAGGTCTCTTCCCCGTCCATGCGGGGCATGGTCAGATCGAGCAGGACCAGGCTGATCTCATCCCGATGCTCGGCGTAGCGCGCCAAAGCTTCGCGGCCATCGCCTGCGGTGATGACCGCGAAGCCGAGCGAGGCCAGCATGCGCTCGCCCATAGTCCGGATGGTCTCCTCGTCGTCTACCAGTAGGATGGTGCCCTCCCCTTGCCAATCACTCTCAGTTGCGCCGTTCTTGCCGGCGAGTAATGCAGCATCGGTCTCCGAAGCGGGGAAGAGGATCTCAAAGGTGGTGCCTTTGCCCACCGCACTTTCGAGTCGGAGAGCGCCTTTGTGACCGCGCACGATGCCGAGGACGGCGGCCAGGCCCAGGCCTCGACCGGTGAACTTGGTGGTGAAGAATGGCTCGAAGATGCGCTCTTGGGTGGCCTCGCTCATGCCGGAGCCGGCATCGGAGACTTCGAGGCAGAGGTAAACTCCCGGCGTCAGGCTCTCATCCCCGTACATCTCCTTCAGGTACTTGGACGAGCACTCCCTGGCGCTGGTGGAGATGGTGATCGCGCCGCTCTGCTCGCCCATGGCCTCAGAGGCGTTCATTACCAGGTTCATGACCACCTGCGAGATCTGGCTGACATCGCCGTGAATGGGGGGTAGGTTCTTGCCCAAGTCCAGTCTGAGGACCGCCTTCTTGGAGACGGTGCTCTTCAGCAGGTCCAGCATGTCCTCGATCAGTGCCCGTAGATCGAGGGCTTCGGTGACGAAGTGCCCCCGGCCGGAGTAGGCCAGCATCTGGTGGCAGAGGGCAGCGGCCCGACGGGCGCTGGCTGTTATCTCGAGGAGGTTCTCCCGGGTGGGAGCCGACCGCGAGAGCTCCGACAGGGCGAGTTCGGCGTTGCCAAGCACGCTCGTGAGGATATTGTTGAAGTCGTGGGCGATTCCACCGGCCAGTACTCCCAGGCTCTCCAGCTTCTGGGTGTGTTGGAGTTGGCGCTCCATCTGGAGACGTTCTTGTTCCGCCCGCTTGCGCTCCCCGATGTCGCGGCTGAAAGCCAGAAGGTACTCCTGGCCCTCAAACTCGATATGACTGGTCGTCACCTCAACCGCGAAGATCTCTCCTCCCTTCGTCCGGTGAGTGGACTCGAAGGTCAGCGATTCATGCTTCATGGACTCAAGCCATCGTTCGTCCCAGGAATCGAGGATGTTGGGGTCGACGTCCCAGACGGCCATGTCGAGCAACTCCGCGCGGGTGTAGCCCAGATTCCGGCAAATGGAGTCATTGACGAAAAGGAAGCGCCCCTCGGGGCTTATCCACGACATCATGTCGGTGACGCGGTTGATCGAGAACTCGGTCAGTCTCTGGGTCTTCTCGGCCGCCTTGCGCTCGCTGATGTCGTAGGTGTAACCCCCGAGCAGGGTTGTATCGCCCTGGGCAATCGGGAACTTGACGCTGGTATAGCTTCGGCCATCGAACTCTTCCTCAAGCTCCAGCACCTTGCCACCAGAAACGACAGCCCAATCGTCGGCGGTGATCTTCGCGGCGAATTCGGCCGGAAACAGCTCCGCCATGGTCTTACCCACGATATCCCGACCTGGGCTGCCGATCATCCGCTGGTAGTTGTCGCTGGCTTGCACTATGCGGCTCTCGGTGGGCGTCACCGCCTTGATGAAGGTGTAGACGGGCGAGTGACGTCCCAACGACGAGAGCGATTCTTGCCTCTCCCGCAACGCCTCTTCGGCCTGTTCGCGCTTTGAAGACCGTCTATCCGGCCGGTGCTCGCCGGGATCGTCGGTACCCACGTGGCCTCCACTAACCGAAAGTGGTGAATCCGCTCCCCGTGCGGATCCCTCCTACGTTAACAATACCCGTCACCTCTCAAGGGAAACACGCCGCTCAGGGTGCCGTCGCTCTTTACCGATAGTTCTCCGCCATACCGGAGGTGCGGCGGGATCTGGCCCCTTTCCATTTCCTCCTCGAGCCTGTACGTGCCGAACCGCGGCACCGAGGTCGTTTCCTCTGTCACGGTGGTGGTTGTATGGTTACTCGGCCCCAATTGCGGGAAGTAGAAGGACACAGACTACCTAAGGGAGGAGGCGCATCGTGGCCGTCTATACGTCCGGGGATTGGCACGTGAAGCCAGGCCGCGAGCAAGAGTTCGTGGACGCCTGGAGGGAGTTGGCCGAGTGGAGCACCAATGAGTACGGCCCCAACGGGTGGGGCAAGCTGCTGCGGGACAAGGAAGATCCGGCCCGTTTCAGAAGCGTCGGAGCATGGCCCGACGAGCGCGTAGTCGAGGAGTGGCGCGCGAGCGACGGTTTCAAGCATCGTCTCGCCAAGATTCGCGAGCTGCTGGAAGATGTAAGCATTCGCACGTTTGATCTGGCCACCGAGGTCGGGCGGGTGCCGGCTCACTAGTAGCGAACGCGCGCGGGTCGTGAGGGGTCAAGCCTGGCCCTGAGGTGGCGAGTTTGCCTCCGAGTCGCCACCGAACTCACCCTCGTTTGACCATGCCACGTGAAGGCAACCCGGCTGGGCCGGAGTGAACACGACCAAAGATGCATTGTCGGATGGCGGTATTCATGAGACTCCCGGGGCGGGTCATCTTCTCCTGGAATCGGAGTCAATCGCCGCAGACATCTTGACTAGGCTCCTGTGGATTCAGAGCTGAGGCGGACACCCCGGAGTTGTCCCGTCGGGCTTCCGGGGTGGTGCAATAAGATGTCCGTCGCCCGTATACTTGATCACGATCACTTCTTGATCGCTGAATCGTCAGCGGCGTAGTGTCAGGTAACCGATTCCCAGAGGGGTCAGACTCATGAAGATCGTAGAAATCTTGAACTCAAGAATGAGCTTCTCGTTCGAGGTCTTTCCGCCCAAGACCGATGCGGGCATGGAGAAGCTGAGGGAAGCACTGAAGCACTTCTACAGCTACAAGCCCGACTTCATCAGCTGCACCTATGGAGCCGGTGGCGGCAACGCGGGTCGCAATGTTGAAGTGTGCAAGGGCATCAAAGAAGACGGCGTGACCGAAGTCATGACGCACTTCACCTGCATCGGCAACGCAAGAGGGAAGATCACCGGCGAGATCGAGCACTATCGATCGCTCGGCATCGAGAACATCCTGGCCATGCGGGGTGACTTGCCGGCAGGTTGGGAGGGAACGAACGGCGATTTCAGCAACGCCGACGGATTGATCGGGTACATAAGGCAGGGATTCCCAGATTTCTGTATCGCGGCGGCCTGCTATCCAGAGAAGCACATTCTGGCGCCCTCATTCGCCGCCGACATCGCTCATTTGCGCAGCAAACAGGACAATGGAGCCGAGTTCCTGTGTTCGCAGTTGTGCCATGACGTTAAGGCGTTCAAGGACTTCGTCTACCGAATAAGGGAAGCTGGGATCACCATCCCGGTAGTGCTTGGAATAATGCCGGCATTGGACAAGGACGCCGTCATCCGCATGACCGTGAGCAACGGCTGCTCGATACCCGCTGAACTGGCGACGATCATCGGTAGATACGGCGACGATCCTGATGAGTTCAAGAGGGCGGGCATCGAGTATACGATCAATCAGATCTACCGGTTCATGGAAGCGGGAATCGGGGGATTGCACCTCTACACGCTGAACAAGTGGGAAGATGTCGATGCGATCATGACGGGGTCTGGAATCCGCAAAGACATCTAGCCGGAGGGAGCCGGGCCTGTCACTTGGGCTGGTCTCCGGCGGCGTTGCGCCGCTTCCGGAGCCACACCGCGCTATCGTCGCCTCGTCCGAGTGGACCTCGACGGTGAAAGTGAACTTGAGGTACTGTCTTCTCGACCCCGCCCGTCCGCTAGGTGCGGGCAATCGTCGGCGAGTCCGCCACCGACTTGCCCCCGAAATCGCCCGAAACACGCAAAGGCCCGGCCTCTTGAACCGGGTTCCGACACACGGTTCTTGGCGTTCCTAAGCGGAGAGAGGGGGATTCGATCCCCCAGGTACCGCCGCCGCGCAGCGACGGTCCGCGGCTTCACAGATGGGAGACAGCCTCCACGACTTCCACGACCAGGGCCCCACGGGCCCAAGGGAAATGAGCCTTCACGCGATCCATCTCCTCGCCAGAGTCGACGATCTTACCGGTTCCCTTCAAGGTGAAGCCCTGTCCAGGTCCGAGCTTCCCCTCAACCCCGCGTGATGCTACGAGGAGCTGGATCTCTGGATTGCTCTCGAGATTCGCCTCCATCTGGTGATAGTAGCCCGCGGGGATGAGCAGGCGATCGTCTTCGAACC
>MELN01000012.1:19595-20399 GCA_001768675.1 Actinobacteria bacterium RBG_16_64_13
GCCGTGAGGTGAGGCCCTTGAGGGCCGGCGGTGACCATCGCCACAAACTCGGTCTTCTCCAAGACCTCGCGGCAGGCATCATTGAGAAGTGTCATGTCATGCTCCGGTCTAGGATGCGGATTCGCCGCTTGCGTTGCCTACTTCTTTCCTCGCAGTACATAAGACAAACATCGAAGCCACGATCGCCCGGTTTGCCGGACGGAATCGGCGTGCTCGAAGCGGGGCGAATACTCGGCCGAGATGATCCCCGAGGAGAACGGGGCGGGGTCGCCTGCTGTTGTAGCGCTCTACCTCGCCCGCGGCGCGGCTGCCTGGGCCGAATCTGCCAGTGAACACCTCGAGAACGCGTAGCAGAGCTACCGGAACTGCGGTAGCACGCCTACGAGCTCTCCGTTTCGGCAACGCCGAAGCTACAATGGTCAAGGTGCGAACCCGAGTTCGGAGGTGCGGGGTGGGCTTCGAGGACGTCTTCTCATGCCAGGATAGGGTGGCTCTTGTGACGGGGGCGGCGGGCGGTCTTGGGCTCATGTTCGCCGAGATCATGGCGGAGGCGGGGGCGGACGTGGCCTGTGCGGATATCGACCAGGACGGGCTCGCCGAAGCGGTCAAAGCCGTCACGGCCAGAGGGCGGAAGGCTGTCGCCATCAAGTGCGACGTGTCGACAGAAGCCGAGGTCAAGAGGATGGTCGCCGAGACGGTGGACCTGTTCGGCACTCTCGACATCCTCTTCAACAATGCCGGGACCGGCCAGGTCCCTGCGCCTGTACACGAGCTTTCGACAGAGGAGTGGGACAAGCTGATCAG
>MELN01000013.1:0-1541 GCA_001768675.1 Actinobacteria bacterium RBG_16_64_13
GGCAGACGCCGAGGTCTTGCTGCAACAGGCCGACGCGAGCCTCTACCAGGCCAAGGAGACCAAACAGGAGAGAGCCACCCCCTCGGCTCCCTAGCGTCCGCGCGATCCCCTGGGTCCTACGACGGCCTCTCGGTCGAAGCGCACTCGAATGCTTCTCCGCGCAATGTTTCGACGGCGTGACCGAGCACCGGCGCGATCACCGCGAAATGCTCCCCACACGCTTTGGGGCTGCCCGGCATATTGACGATCAGGGTCTGCTTCCGCACGGCCGACACGGCGCGACTGAGCATGGCCCGCGGTGTGACGGCGAGAGAGGCCGCACGCATGGCCTCCGCGAGACCGGGCGCCAGGCGGTCGGCGACGGCGAGAGTGGCTTCGGGGGTGCGATCGCGCGGTGCCATACCGGTCCCGCCGGTGGTGAGGATGAGGTCCACCGCGCCGCTATCCGCGAGGTCCGCCAAAGTCCGTTCGATCAGCGCCTGATCGTCGGGGATCACCACCGGGTCACCCACCTGGGCGCCAAGATCGCGCAACAACTGCGCCAACCTGGGACCGGAGGCGTCGGCGCGGAGCCCGACGCTCGCCTTGTCGCTCAGCGTCACCACCGCGGCGCGGATGGGTGGGCAGAGCGAAGGCTCGGCGCCACTCACTCGCCGGCCCCAGAGGTAGCTTGAGCGCCGGCGCCCTCGGGGGGAGCCACTGTCGCGCCGGTCCCGCGGGGGCCGGTCCCCCAAGCCCTCACCCGTACCGGGTCGCCGGGGGCAACACGCCCTCCCCGCAAAACTCTGACGAAGATGCCCTCTCGAGGCATGACGCAGTCGCCCGCCTGATAGTAGATGGCGCAGCGCGTGTGACACACCTTGCCGATCTGGGTCACCTCGACCAGTGCTTCGCCCAAATCGAGCGTGGTGAAGAGCGGCAGCGACGCCACGTCCACTCCAAGCGTCGTGATGTTCTCGGCGAAATCGCCGGGGCCCACGTTCAGCCCGGCGGCCGTCATTGTGTCTATGGATTCCTGGGCCAGAAGGCTTACCTGCCGGTGCCAAGACCCGGCGTGGGCATCGCCGTCGATGCCGTGCTCGACTCTAAGAAACGCCTCAGGCATCGGGGTCTTCCGTTCTCCCTTGGCGACACTCACGTTCACAGCCACCACGGTGCCTGCGGCCGCCGGCATCTCTGCCGCCGTTGCGGACGACGCGACAAGCGACGCGGCGGCCGCGGCCGCGTCCGGAACGGTCTCGTCCGCGCGAACATAGTCTTCCTTGCCGCCCGTCTTCTCCAGCAGGCGGATATCCCCCACGACCATCCCTCGATCCACCGCTTTGCACATGTCGTAGATAGTGATGGCCGCCACGGCCGCGCCGATGAGCGCCTCCATCTCGACGCCCGTACGATCGTCGGTACGCGTCACGCACTCGATGTCCACCCGCGGCTCATCCTCAGCCACCACGAAGTCGAGATCGACTTGGGTCAGGGACAGCGGATGGCAGAGAGGGATCAACTCCGACGTTCGTTTGGCCGCCATGATGCCGGCGACTTTG
>MELN01000013.1:1584-2696 GCA_001768675.1 Actinobacteria bacterium RBG_16_64_13
GCAGCCGTAACGTAGCCGGAGCCATCCACACCCGCGCGCCGGGTGATCTCCTTGCCGCCCACGTCCACCATGCGGGCTTCGCCGCCTGCGTCTACATGGGTCAGACGGGATTCGTCCATCTCACCCTCCTACCTGCGACATGCCTCGCGCGGTCCGGCCCGGGAGGACGTTCTTGTCGAAAGTCTTGTCCCCGAGCGATTCGGCGATGACGGCGAGCACCCCGTCCAAGTCTCGAGCCTGGACCGCGGACTTGGCGTCGATCTCGTGGCTCGAGAAGAGACAGTTCTTCAGGCGCCCATCGGCGGTCAAGCGCAGCCGGTTACACTCCCGGCAGAAATGGTCGGACACCGAGCCGATGAAGCCTACGGTCCCTTTGTATCCCTCAAAACGATAGTAGTGGGCAGGTCCCCATCCTCCGGGTGCTGAATCGGCCGGCGCGAATTCGCCCAGGCCGTTGGCCCCCAATTCGCGCAACGCGGCCATGAGCTGAGCTTTGGTCAGCGAATCGCCGGCCGCGCGGGGGCCGCAGCCACCCACGGGCATCCATTCGATGAAACGCACATGCAACGGCCTGTGGCGTGTTATCGCGACAAATGCGGGTAGCTCCGGGAGCAACTCGGGCATCATGACCACGTTCAACTTCACCGGGCTCAGCTCGAAACGGAGAGCCGCCTCCACTCCCTTCAAAGCGGCAGGCAAAGAGCCACCGCGCGTGAGAAGCCGGTAGCGTTCAGGATCCAGCGAATCCAAGCTGATGTTCACACGATCCAAGCCGGCGGTCTTCAGAGCTTCGGCGAAGCGGGGAAGCAGAGCCCCGTTGGTGGTAAGGGAGATGTCGGTGATCCCGGGGATCGCGCGGATCAACGCCACCAGGTCGGGTAGCCCCTTTCTCACCAGCGGCTCGCCGCCCGTCACCCGGACTTTGCTGATGCCCAGTCGCACCGCGGCGCGCACGAAGAACTCCATGTCTTCGTAGGAGAGCATGTCCTGGTGGGGCCTGAAGGGCACGCCCTCCGGCGGCATGCAATAGACGCACCGATAGTTGCACCTGTCGGTGACGGAAAGCCGAAGGTAATCTACGCTCTGCCCGGCGGGCGGATTCACGTGCCGGC
>MELN01000013.1:2804-6525 GCA_001768675.1 Actinobacteria bacterium RBG_16_64_13
GGCTGATCGCTGGCAATACCCATGAGCTCGTCGGCGTCGCTCACCAGTTCGGAACTGCGCGCCCGGCGGGATACTTCGATCTTGGGAGCGTCTTGTTTCTTGAAGCCTTCGGTGATGACTACGTCCACGGGCTCGCGGATCTGGCGGACGAGGTCGGCCAGCGAGCGCTCCTCCTGGGTCGTGGCCAGCCACACGTACTTGTCGGGTGAGGATATCCCGACGACTTCGGCGCCCACTTCACGGAAGCGGTAGGAGTCGGTACCGGGAACATCGACCTCGAACCCGTGCGTGTCGTGCTTGAGGGCGGCCACACGGTAGCCTCTGCTGCGCAGCTCCTTGATCACTCCGATGACCACCGTGGTCTTGCCCGACTTCTTCTTGCCGATGAAGGACACGATGGGGTAAGGGCAGGTGTCCATGAAGACCTGGATCCGGGGCTGGAGCGCCGCGCGCCAGCCCCCTTCCTCCGCGGCCACCCTCTGCCGGGCGGCCTCCAGTTCCGCCGGGGTGTTGACGTTCATGAACAATCCCTCGGGATCGCCGTGGCTGCCGTCGTCCATTTCCAGATAGCCGGTATCGAGGTCAGGATAGATGTCGAAGATACGCCGCCTTCCGGAGCGGATGAACTCACCGTAGGCGTCGAGCGTTCCCTTGCCGTAGACCGCGCACAGCGGCTGAAGGTAGTCTCCGTGACGAGGCACGAACACGTCGAAGCCCTTGGACCTCTCGGCCAGAGTCCGTAAAAACCGCGGGGTCACGAAAGGCATGTCGCAGGCCAGGCAGATCACGCGCTCGGTGGGAGCGGCCAACACCGCGGTGTAGACCCCCACGGCCGAGCCGCCCTCCGCGAAAGCATCGATGACTACCGGCAGGCCCAGGCCGTGGAATCGGGACGGCTCTCGCGCGACCACGAACACATTGGAGAACAGGGCAGCGAAGCGATCCCGCATCCACTCGAGCAGCGTGCCCCCGTCGAACGGCGCAAAGGCCTTGTCCTCTCCCATACGGGTTGACTGACCTCCCGCCAGGAGCGCCAGGCTCACGTTGTCGTACATGTGGGTCCCTCCTCAGCCGGCCAGGATGTGGATGGCCGTCGCCTTCACGCTCGCGGTGACTCGCGCCCCCGGCACGATGGCCAACTCCTCAGCCGACGCCCGAGTGATGAGAGAGATTACCTCACCTTCGCCGCCGTAGCAGATCTCCGTCCCAGGATCACAGTCAAGTCTGATCGCCACACGCACCAGCGCGCCGGCCTGAGTCGCGCTGTCGACGATGCCGTCCCATCGGTTGCGCACACTGGTGGGCGCCTCACCCGCGGTGACAAGAGGAGCGAGAGCGACGTCTTCGGGCCGTATAGCCACCGTCACGATGTCGCCGCGCGGCAGATCGGCGACAGCCTCCACGAGAAGACCCGCCTGTGTTCGCACCTTGCAGAGTCCCTCCTCGTTTGAGGTGACGCTTCCCCTCCAGATAGTCTCGGCGCCGGTGAAGTCCGCGACGAACGCGTTGTGCGGGTGCGTGAACACCTCCTCGGGGGTCCCTATCTGCACCACGCTCCCCTCCTGGATCACTGCCACTCGTCGCGCCAAGGTGAGGGCCTCACTGTGCTCGTGCGTGATGATGATCACGGTCGCGGCCAGGCTATCGACCACGCGGCGCAGATCTTCCCTGAAGCGCCGCCGCACGTGTACGTCGAGGTTGCTCGTGGGCTCGTCCAGAAAGAGGATCTCCGGCTCCAGCACGAGAGCCCGAGCCAACGCCACCCGCTGCATCTCGCCACCGGACAGCGTGCGCATGTCGGCTCCGGCCAACGAGGAAACGCCCATCAGCTCCAGAGTAGCGTGGACCTTGATCCTTGCCTCTTTTCGCGGCAGTCTGCGAAACCTGAGTCCAAAGCCGACGTTCTCTTCCACCGTGCCCTGGAACAGCAGGGGCCGCTGGAACACGGCCGCCGTGCGCCGCCGGGCAGCCAGATCGTGAACGTTGACCGCGGCGCCGGAGTACTTGATCCAGCCGGTGTCGGGGCGTTCCAGAAGGGCGAGGAGCCTGAACAAGGTGGTCTTACCGGCGCCGTTCGGCCCAAGGATGGCCAAGACCTCCCCCTCGGGGATGCTGAGAGTGTCGACCGACACGACGGTCCGCTCCCCATACTTCTTGGAGAGACTGCCCGCCTCGATTGCGATGCAGCCCGTCACGATTGCAGCCACCGGCGGCGAATGCCCTGTTGGGTCCGGGTGAGCAAGAACGTGATCACGAAGGCCAGTATGAGAAGGATCAGACCGAAGGCCATGGCCGCCGCGTAGTTGCCCTGCCTGACCAAGGCCATGGTGGCTGTGGTCATCGTGCCGGTCATGTTGTGGCCGCCGACAGAAAGGTTGCCCCCCACCATCATGACGGCCCCCACCTCACTGATGGCCGCGCCGAAACCAGCCACGATCGCGGACAGCAGCGTGACCCGAGCCTCACGCAACACCAGCCAAGTGGTCTGCCAGCGGGAGGCCCCCAGACCCGCGGCCTGCAGCCTAACCTCTTTGGGTACCGAGGCCACGCCGCCCATGGTGATGGCCGCGACCACCGGTGCCGCGATAAAGAACTCCGCCATCACCATAGCCGTAGGCGAGTAGAGCAGGCTGAAAGAGCCCAGCGGGCCCTGTCGGGACAGCAGCAGAAACACGAACAGACCAACCACCACCGGAGGCAGCATCAGGCCAACGTTGAGCACGGTCGCCGCCGCGCTCCAACCCCAGAAGCGCTTGAGCGCCAGCCAGGCGCCGACAGGAATACCGACGATCATGCCCAGCACCGTGGCGATGCCTGCCACCCTGAGCGACATCAACATGACTTCGTAGACGTAGCTATCGCCGTGGATCAGAAGCGAGAACGCCTGCTTGATGGCTTCCCAGAAGACACCCAAGGCCGTCCCTCCTACGGAGAAAGGGGCGCCTCGCCGGCCGGCGAGGCGCCCAATTGTACTACCCCGCGGACCCTATTCGACCAGTCCGGCGTTAGGTATGAAGAGTGGCTGCCCGTACTTCTCGGTGCCGTAGCCCGCGATCAGGTCCTTCTGCGCTGGGTCGGAGACGATCCAGTTCATGAAGTCCGCGGCTCCCTGGGCGTTCTTCGCGGCCTTGACCGTGATCACGTGGTACTGGTTGAAGAGGGCCTTGTCGCCTTCGACCAAGAGCACGAGAGCGAGGGAGGCCTTTTTGCTCAGGTATGTGGCCCGGTCGGACAGTATATAGCCGCTCGACTGGTCGGCGATGGTGAGGGTGTCGCCCATCCCTTGCCCCGTCGTCTGGTACCAAGCACCCTCAGGCGTAATGCCGGCAGCCTTCCAGATGGACATCTCCTTGTTGTAAGTGCCCGAGTCGTCGCCGCGGGTGAAGAAGGCGGCTTTCGCGCCGGCTAGAGCAGTGAAGGCCGCGGCCGCGTCGCTCAGGCCTTTGATCTTGGCGGAGTCGGCAGCCGGGCCCACGATGATGAAGTCGTTGTACATGACCGCCTTGCGCTCGCCCCCGAAGCCGTTGTCCATGAAGGTCTTCTCCGACGCCGGGGAGTGCACCAAAAGGACATCGGCGTCACCCGTCTCGCCCATCTTCAGGGCCTCGCCGCTGCCAACGGCAACGACCTTGACTGTGTACTGAGGGAAGATCTCGATGAAGGCCGGTACCAGCACGTCCAGCAGGCCGGAGTCCTGCGTGGAAGTCGTGGTCGCCAATAT
>MELN01000013.1:6686-6767 GCA_001768675.1 Actinobacteria bacterium RBG_16_64_13
CGTGAAGCGACGGCTTCGGGGCCATTCCCCTGGTCTTGCTCACTTCTCGACCTCCTGATACACGTTTGTCAGGAGGGTCTG
>MELN01000013.1:6855-7857 GCA_001768675.1 Actinobacteria bacterium RBG_16_64_13
GAAGGCTGTACTCGACTCCGAGCTGTTCGGCGAGAGCGCGAGCGTCATGGCAGGGGAGCACACCGTTCGTCACGGCCTGCTTCACCGCCTCCTTGACTTGTTCCAGGTCCATATCGACCCTCCTATTACCAAGTTGATAGCATACATTAGCTACAAAGCCCATTCAATCGCCCGTCGTTCCGCCGTGGCGATGCTGCAGGATAGCACCATGCCTGGAGCTCCCAGGGCGCCCGACTCGTCTCGCCTGCTGGCGCCCTGCGGCCTCACCGAGTAGAATCTCAGCAGCCTGTGAGCATTGGAGGGGTGAGTGCCCGCTTTCAACCGCATTCTGGCTGCCTACGAGCAGGGCCTTAAGAAGCTCGCCGACGACCTCATCGCCGAGCGCAACCCCTCGGAAGAGGAGCGGGCCCACCTATTGCTCGTCACACAGCTGCTGCAGTCGGTGGTGAAGACCTACGAGTCTCATCGTCTCGACCAAGCCGCCGCCCAGGAGGCGACCAGGTCGGTCACGTACGCACCTGCCGGCCAGCAGGGGCAACGGGTTCTCAATGTCTCGCTGCGCCGCCTGGTCGACGACGCGCTCATGACCCCCTGGTACGCGCGTTTCCTCAATAGCAGCCTGGGGCTCAAGCGGACCATCATCATCAGCGGCGGTCCGAACGTCGGCAAGTCCACCCTGCTCAACGCGCTCGTCGACCTTCTGCCGCGTGACCACCGGATCGTGGCCATCGACGACACCGACGAAGGCTTACCCGTTCTCCAGCAGAGGTCGTTCACCGTACAACTCAAAGCCAAGCGAGGCACGCCTGCACGCGCCGCGGTCTTTCGCAAGGCCGCCGACATGAAACCCACCTGGGTGGTCGCCGGCGAGGTGGTCAGACGCGACGGACCGGGCTTTCTGGAAGCGCTCACAGAGGGCGTCTCCGGCGGACTGACGACCGTCCAGACCACGGACCCGGAGATCACCCTCAACGACTGGCTGGCGATGAGCAAACCGGTCGC
>MELN01000013.1:7929-8732 GCA_001768675.1 Actinobacteria bacterium RBG_16_64_13
GAGAGTGATCGAGGTCACCACCGATAGGGGCTGCCTTGTCGTG
Organism: Actinobacteria bacterium RBG_16_64_13; assembly: GCA_001768675.1. Classification (GTDB taxonomy): domain Bacteria; phylum Actinomycetota; class Thermoleophilia; order RBG-16-64-13; family RBG-16-64-13; genus RBG-16-64-13. The sequence goes on from MELN01000013.1 coordinate 7,973, forward strand.
ACGCGCCGCGAGCAAGTCGACAGCGAGCAGGTGGGGGTATCCGGCGGAGAACGCAGCGATCTTGCCAAAGAGGAGCAGAAACGGGAACTCGCCTGGCGATCCTAGGCGGGCGCCGGGCTAGCCCCGTAAGAGGGAGCTAAGCGCATCCTCGTCCAGCAATCTGATGCCCAGTTCTTGAGCCTTCGCCAGTTTCGAACCCGCTTCCGCTCCCACGACCACGTAGTCGGTCTTGGCGCTCACCGACCCGGTGACCCGCCCTCCGGCGGCAACGATGCGGTCGATGGCTTCCTGGCGCGACATGTTGGACAGGGCGCCGGTCAACACCAGAACCTTCCCGGCCAGCGGCCCGGATGCGCCGACCACGGCCCCCGCGGCCGCGCCGCCTCCCGCATCGCCTCCCGCGCCGGCGCCCGGCGTCCCCGTCCGGGCTTCCTCCATCGTCACGCCGGCCCCCTCGAGCCGCGAGAGCAGAGCCAGATTGCGTGGGTCGCGGAAATACTCCCAGACGCTTTCGGCGATGACGGGACCGATGCCGGGCGTCTCACTGATCTCCTCCACCGAGGCCGCGCGCAACGCCGCCACACTGCCGAAACGCCGCACGAGCAATTCGGCGTTCTCGCCGCCCACATGGGGGATACCCAGGGCGAACAACACCCTGGAAAGCGGGCGGCTTTGCGAAGCCGCCACCGCGGCGACGATGTTGGCGGCCGACTTCTCGCCCAGCCGTTCGAGATCGGCGAGCTGAGACGCCTCAAGACCG
>MELN01000013.1:8759-9049 GCA_001768675.1 Actinobacteria bacterium RBG_16_64_13
CCCAGAGCGAGCAGTCGCTCGACCAGCTTGTCGCCAACGCCGTCGATGTCCATTGCCCCTTTGCTCACAAAGTGCTTGACGGCCTCGGCGCGTTTCGCCGGACAGTCCGGGTTAGGACAGCGCACTGCGATTTCGCCCAGGACCCGCACCACTGGCGTCCCGCAAGACGGACAGTCCACGGGCATGGCGAACGGCTTCTCCGCGCCGGTGCGCAGATGGGTCAGAGGGGCCACCACCTGCGGGATCACGTCGCCGGCCCGCTGCAGAATCACCATGTCCCCCTCGCGCAG
>MELN01000013.1:9083-9256 GCA_001768675.1 Actinobacteria bacterium RBG_16_64_13
GTGGCCCGCTCCACCGTAACCCCGCCCACCTCCACGGGTTCCAGCTCCGCCCAGGGGTTGAGCACGCCCGTCCGGCCGACGTTGATGTGGATCCTGAGCAGTCGCGTTTGTACGGTGGTCGGAGCGAACTTGTAGGCCACGGCCCAGCGCGGGTCCCGGCCGACCGCGCCCAA
>MELN01000013.1:9263-9545 GCA_001768675.1 Actinobacteria bacterium RBG_16_64_13
TGCAGGCGGCGGTCGTCCAACTTGACCACCACGCCGTCGATGTCATAGTCGAGCTGGTCCCGGCGCTCCTGCCACTCGCGGCACCCAGCGACGATCTCGTCGAGTGAGGTGGCCACCCGCACGTCGGGATTCACCCGGAAACCCGCCCGCCGCAGCCAGTCAAGGACCTCGTGATGGCTGCCGAAGTCATCTCCCTCGGTATACCCCACCCCGTAGAACCACGTCGAGAGAGGCCGCCCCGCCGTCACCCGCGGGTCGAGCTGGCGCAGCGACCCGGCGGCG
>MELN01000013.1:9611-10448 GCA_001768675.1 Actinobacteria bacterium RBG_16_64_13
GCAGCCAACGGCAGATACACCTCACCCCGGACCTCCACGACGGGGGGGAAGGGCTCTCCACCGGCCAGCATGGCCAGCGGAACCGTCGCGACCGTGCGCAGGTTGACGGTCACGTCCTCTCCTACTTCGCCGTTGCCCCGGGTGGCGCCGACAGCAAGACGACCACCCTCGTAGCGCAACGACACGGCGAGGCCGTCGATCTTGGGTTCGAGCACGAAGCGCAGGTCGGCGACATCGGCGCCCGCTTCGCCGGCCAACTTCGCCGTGCGCGTGTACCAGGCGCGCAGTTCTTCCTCGTTCTTCGCGTTGGCCAGGGAAAGCATGGGCTCATCGTGACGGACCTGGGTGAAGGCGGCCAGCGCCTCGCCGCCTACGCGTTGAGTGGGGGAGTCAGCGGTGATGAGCTCCGGATGCGCCGCTTCCAGCGCCTGGAGTTCGCGGAAGAGAGCGTCGTAGGCGGCGTCGGAGATCTCTGGGCTGTCAAGGACGTAGTAACGGTATTCGTGATGACGGACCTGTGCCCGGAGTTCTTCGATCCGTTCCGCGTCCGTCATCGACTCGCCTCCCGCCACCGGGCCGTTCCTAGATCCCGAGAACCTCCGCCAGCTCAGGGATAGTATGAACCAGTACGTCCGGCTTTTCAGCGGCCAGCGTCTCGGTATCGAACACTCCCCAGGTTACACCGATGGCGTGCACTCTCGCCGCCAGAGCCGCTTGGATATCCGAAGGACTGTCGCCCACGTACGCCGCGTCGCCGGCGCCGATCCCCAACTGCTTGAGACAGAAGAGGATGGGCTCGGCCGAAGGCTTGTTGCCCGGGCTCTCGTCGGCGCACAC
>MELN01000013.1:10480-10609 GCA_001768675.1 Actinobacteria bacterium RBG_16_64_13
GGTCGAAGGCCATCTGGGTCGTGAAACGTGACTTCGAGGTCACCAGACCGATCTTGCCCCCTGCCTTCCGCAGGCCCTCGAGCAGATGCACGATGCCGTCGTACAGCTTGAGCATCCGATCGTGCTCGC
>MELN01000013.1:10617-12072 GCA_001768675.1 Actinobacteria bacterium RBG_16_64_13
AACTCCCTGTACGCATCCACCAGTTCTTCCGCGTGCTCGGGGCTGAACCTCATCATCTGCTCGCGGAGCGGCATGCCCACCCACGCGATGGATTCTTCGCGCGAGACCTCCCTGCCCAGCACTGTGCGAATAGCGTGTTGGAAGGAAACGATGATGAGCTCCACCGAGTCCACGACGGTGCCGTCGAGGTCAAAGACCACGGCAGCGAAAGCGGGGGCCTTACCCATCAGTCCTTGTCCCACGAGCCCAGCCCGCACTCCCAGCCGCGCAACTGATCGAGAGCTTCGTGAGACATGAGATCGAAATGGAGCGGAGTGATGGATACGAAGCCTTCGGCGATCGCTTCAAAATCTGTTCCCGGTTCTCTTTCCCAGCTGAGATCGTCGTTGTAGATGTGGTACCCCCGACGATTACCTTCGGTGCCGCGATACTCGACCTTGTCGCCGTATATGCGCTTCCCCAGAAGCGTCAACCGGGCGCCACCTATATCTTCCCAGGGGCGGTCCGGGCAGTTGACATTGAGGAGCGTCTTTGCCGGGAACCCCTGAGCGAGAGCGATCGAGACTAGCCGGTGCGCCCAGCGGGCGGGCACGGTGAGGTCGTAGCCAGGATGGTAGCCCTCCGCCGAGAGGGCGATGGCGGGGATGTCGAGCATGATGCCTTCGAGCGCGGCCGCCACAGTGCCCGAGTAGGTTATGTCGTCACCCAGATTGCCGCCCAGATTGATCCCCGAGACGATAAGGTCGGGTCTCTGGTCGAGCAGGCCCAGAGCGGCCATGCGCACGCAGTCTACCGGGGTCCCGTCGGCGCTGAAGGCGAGGCTCCCGTCAGGAAGCTCGACTTCCTCCACCCACAGATGCGTGTGCATGGTAATGCTGCGGGCCGCCCCCGAACGATTCTGGTCGGGAGCCACGATGCGGACGTCTCCCAGCGGTTCGAGGGCAGACCTGAGAGCGGCAAGCCCGGGTGACCAGACGCCGTCGTCGTTGGTGAGGACGATCAGCGGCCGGGAGGAGTCCAAGGTGACCAGCGCGCAGTCCCTACCCGCCATGCCAGCAGGCGGGGGACTAGTCGCTCTTGGCAGCCGCGGCTACCGGAGCAGATTCACTCGTGCCCGAAGCCGTGGACTTCGCGGTGTCGCCGCGGGCGGAGTCGCCGGAAGCGGCGCCCTCGGCGCCCTTCGAGTCGCTGGACGACTCTGAACTGCCGCCGTTGCCCCCGTTCGCCGTGCTGCATGCGGCCGAACTCAGGCTGCTCTTGCGGGCATAGTCGGTGGTGTAGAAGCCCTTGCCCTTGAACTGGATAGCGACAGGGAACAACAGACGCTTCACCGGCTCCCCGCAGACTTCGCATTCCTTGACCGGGTCGTCGGACATCCGCTGGAAGCGCTCGAACTGGTGCTCGCAGGAAACGCAACGATATTCGTACGTAGGCAAGGTTCTCAAACCTCCTGGT
>MELN01000013.1:12196-12344 GCA_001768675.1 Actinobacteria bacterium RBG_16_64_13
CGCCCGAGGGCCGGCGCCCGCGCGGGGCTGCTCGACGCTACCGGTTCCGCGACCATGCCAGGTACCCGGCGACCGCCATGATGACCCAGTTGATCACTCCCCGGCTGGAGAGGGTGAAAACCACAGCATCCCAACTGAAGCCGGTGCG
>MELN01000013.1:12371-12477 GCA_001768675.1 Actinobacteria bacterium RBG_16_64_13
GACGAAAGCCCATATCGTAGAAAGCACGGCCACCACCGCCGTCTGCAGGCCGTGGTAGTAACCCGAAGCTCGGAACACGGCCTCGCCCACCAGGTAGCCGATGCCG
>MELN01000013.1:12483-13536 GCA_001768675.1 Actinobacteria bacterium RBG_16_64_13
ACGAAGAAGAACAGAAAGAAGAACCTTGTGGCCCCAAGGATGTAGTAGTACGCGAATCCGACGGCCGTGCCCGCCCCCAAGCCCGCTCCCACGGCCCGCAGGAGACGCCCGCCCTTGAGCGTCACCAGGGCCGACCGAGGCATCTTGGCGCATTCGCGGCACTTGATCCCGACCGCTGAAAAGACCATGCAGTCGGGACACAGCGGCTTCTCGCACGCGCTGCAGGTGACCATAGTCGTACGCCCGGGATGGTTGGCGCAGGGCTGCTCCCGCGCCGCCGGCGGGTAAGGAATCAGGTCGGGGTAGTCGTCGCACGGTGCCGTAGGCTCTGGTTGCGGGAAACGGGCTTTCGCGGGAGATTGCCCGCCGCCCTGAGGTTCCTGGCCGCCGAGCGGCCGCTCCTCGCTCATCGGCGGCCGCGGCGCTGCCGGGCCACGAGGATGACCTCGCCCGGGCTGCCGAATGGGACAAGCTCCTTGCGGTAGCTACGGTGGACCGCCTCGAGTTCCTCTTGGGCGCGCGTGGCCAGGCGCGTCATGTCGGCCTGCAACTCGTCCAGCCTGCGCTGTAGCGCCGCCACCTCCTGCTCCATCTGCAGCACCCGTTCCACTCCGGCCAGGTTGAGGCCGCATTCCGTGACCAGCTGCTGGATACGGCGGAGCCGCTCCACGTCGTCCAGGGAATACAGGCGCGTGCTCTTGGATGAGCGCTGCGGACGGATCAGGCCACGCCGCTCGTACATGCGCAGCGTCTGTGGATGCATCTCGGCCAGCTCGGCCGCCACCGAGATCATAAAGACCGGCCTCATCTTGTCGTCAAAAAACGGCATCTGCACTCTCCTCGAAGTCCTAGGCCGACCAGCCCGTGCGGCCGGCGCGCGGGTCTTCCTTGCGTGACTCGGCGAACTTCTTGAGCAGGTCCTTCTGCTCGCCGTTCAAGTCCTCCGGAGTAAGCACGTTGATGCGCGCGATCAGGTCGCCTTTCCCGGAGCCACCCAAGCGAGGCGCCCCTTTCCCTTTGATCTTGAGCAGCCTGCCATCTTGCGTCCCCGCC
>MELN01000013.1:13610-15198 GCA_001768675.1 Actinobacteria bacterium RBG_16_64_13
GACCGGCACCTGCACCGCGAGATCGGCGCCCCGCCGCTCGAACAAAGGACTCTCGTCTACGCGAGCGATCACGTACAGGTCTCCGGCAGGCCCGCCACGCGTGCCAGGCTCGCCCTTGCCTTTGAGGCGGATCTTGGTGCCATCCTTCACGCCCGCCGGTAAGGGAACAGTGAACTTCTTGAGCGCCCGGGTAAGCCCACTCCCGTCGCACGCCGCGCAGGGGTTCTCGATCATGGTGCCGGCGCCCCGGCAGCGGCTACAGGGCTGGCTGAGAGCGAAGAAGCCCTGGCTCTGGTTGACCACGCCCCGGCCCTGGCACTGCGGGCAGATGACGGGCGCGGTTCCCGGCGCCGCCCCGCTGCCCCGGCAGGTCTCGCACTGGACGGTCTGCGGCACGCTGATCTTGGTGGTGACCCCTTTCAGCGAGTCATCGAACGAGAGCTTGACGGCCACGCTCATGTCGTCGCCCCGCTCGCCCCGTGCCTGCCGCCTGCCGCCTCCACCGAAGCCGCCGCCACTGAAACCACCGCCGCCAAAGCCGCCCGATCCGCCGAACAGGTTGCCGAAGATGTCGGCCCATTCGCCGCCCATGGGCTGGCCGCCCTGGTAGCCGCGGAAGCCCCCACCCGCGCCCTGCGGGCCCTGTCCGAACAACGAAGGTCCTGCGTCGTACTGCTTGCGCTTCTCCACGTCGGAGAGCACCTCGTACGCACTCGAGACCTCCTTGAACTTCTCCTCGGACTTGGGGTCGTCGGGGTTGGCGTCAGGATGGTACTTGCGCGCCAGCTTGCGGTAGGCCTTCTTGATCTCGTCCTGGGTGGCTGATTTGTTGACCCCCAGGACCTCGTAGTAGTCGCGCGTGCTCGTCGCCATGGTGCCCCGCGTCTATCCGGCCGCGGCTACGCCGCCCGCGCCGTCCAGTCCCGCCGATACCGCTACTCGGGCGGGCCGCAAGACGCGGTCGCCTTGCCGGTATCCCCGCGCGAGGATCGCGGACACGGCGCCTTCAGGCTGGTCGGAAGGCTGCACCAGCATGGCGTCGTGGATCTGAGGGTCGAAGGGAGCGCCGATGCCGGCTATCTCCTCGACGCCGGCCCGCTCCAGCAGTTCGACGAACATGTTCCGGGTCAGCCGGACACCCTCAAGGACCTTGCCTTCTTCGTGGTGTTCGGCGGCGTCGAGCGCCCTCTCCATGTTGTCGAGCACCGGAAGCAGGTCGCTCAGCAGTTCGCCCTGCGCGCGCTCACGCGCCTCTACCAGCTCGCGCGAGGCCCGCCGGCGGAAGTTGTCGAACTCTGCCCGCAGGCGCAGCAGGGAGTCGGCCGCTTCGTCGCGCTCTCTGACCAGCGCGTCGCGCTCGGCGATCACGGCTTCGTTCTCCGCCACCAGGGCCTCGCGCTCGGCCTGCGCGGCCTTGGCCGCTGCCGCCGACTCCCCGGAGGAGCCGCCACGAGCTCCGGCGGCCGCGAAGCCGCTTGGGCGGCCGCCAGAACCGGCGCCCGACATGGCGCCCGGACTGCCGGCTCCGCCGAAGCTGTTGATCGGGATGTGTCTTCTCTCCGTTGTCATAAGCGGTTGACCTCGGTCT
>MELN01000014.1:0-1851 GCA_001768675.1 Actinobacteria bacterium RBG_16_64_13
AAGGAGCTGCCGGACGAGCTGTAGGCGCGGCTAGGCACACCCGCCGACTGGTGCGGGGCCCGGGAGCTGACGAGGACCGTAGGCGCTCCGGGCAAGAATGATTCGTTTCCTTCTGGGGGCGCCGAAAGGCGCCCCCGCTTCAGGGGAGATCCACACGCAATGGTGTCCCATCGGTGCGCTACACTCAGATAAGCGTGTCCTCGCCTGGGGCTGGACATCATCTACATCCAGGCCAAGCGCTGGGAGGCCAGCGTCGGGCGGCCGGAGGTGCAGAAGTTCGCGGGGGCGCTCCAGGGGCAGCGGGCCAAGAAGGGGATCCTGATCACCACCTCGTGCTTCTCGGCCGAGGCGCGCGACTACGTCGGCAAGATCGACAACAAGATCGCCCTCATCGACGGCCAGAAGCTCGCGGAACTGATGATCGACCACAACCTGGGCGTCAGTCCGATGGCGACCTACGACGTGAAGCGGATCGACGCCGACTACTTCACTGAGTAGTCGGGCAGTCGCTTGCAGCCCCGTACGTCTCGTCGTGTCCTGCGAGCCATCGCCTGGTGCGCCTGACCGCGAGATGAGGCGCTATCGGTAGTATATTGCTTATAGCGTGCTGAATACAGCACTGAGCGGCAATATTGTGCCGGTTAGCCTATCTTGACGTCAGTCCGGTTAAGCGGTACTATCTTGCTAGTAAAGACCATGTTCAGAGGATAACCAGCAAGAAATGGCTTATCAGATCGACTTCTTGGCGGCGACCAGCAACCAGATTGAGGCTGCTCTGTGCGAGCGTTTGGAGAGCATAAGGCTTTCGCGCAACATGACACAGCAGCAGCTTGCGCAGGAGGCCGGTGTCTCGCCCAGGACCATTGGAAGGCTCGCGAACGGTCAAGGGGTCTCGCTGGACACTTTCATTCGGGTGCTCACGGCACTGAGAATCCAGCAGAGTCTTGAGAGCCTGCTGCCCGATCCCACAGTAAGACCTATCGAGCGGGTCGGCGCGGCTGCACGAGAACGCAGGCGCGCACACCCGGTGCGGATGAGTCCTGAGCCCCCAGCGTGGTCGTGGGGGGACGGGGGGGACGAGGGTGAACAATGACGCTCGAGTCCTGCTCTGGGGGAGTCTGATCGGTGCGGTGACCTGGCTTGAAGACCGCGAGATAGGGGTCTTTCAGTACTCGCCAGGATTCTTGAGAAGCGGTATCGAACCGGCGCCGCTCTCCATGCCTCTAGCCGAGTTTCCCTATGAATTCCCGGCTCTGGCAAGGAACACCTTCAAGGGACTGCCGGGCTTGCTGGCCGACTCTCTTCCTGACAAGTTCGGTAACGCGATCATCGACGCTTGGCTCGCGTCGCAGGGTCGGATAGCGGCAAGCTTCCATCCGGTTGAACGACTCTGCTATACAGGTAGCCGGGGTATGGGAGCACTCGAATTCGAGCCGGCTACTCTCGCCGCACCAAACAGTGAGCACTCAGTCGAGGTGGCAAGTCTCGTCGATCTGGCCGATCAGATTCTCAACCAGCGGGCCGGTCTCAGAGGTGTGCTTTCTAGCGATGACAGTCGTGAAGCCGTCAACGACATTCTGCGGGTCGGAACCTCAGCCGGCGGTGCAAGAGCGAAGGCGATCCTGGCATGGAATCCGGAGACTAACGAGTTCCGGTCGGGCCAAGTCGATGTGGGGTCAGGCTTCGAGCACTGGATCATGAAGTTCGATGGCGTCTCCAGCACCAGTGATTACGAGATGACCGCTCCGAAGGGCTACGGGAAGATCGAGTACGCGTATCACATGATGGCCCTAGAGGCCGGCGTCCAGATGACGACGTGTCGTCTTCATCACGAGGGCGGGCGAAGCCATT
>MELN01000014.1:1863-5922 GCA_001768675.1 Actinobacteria bacterium RBG_16_64_13
GGTTCGATAGGACCGCGCGAGGCGGTAAGCTTCATATGCAGTCGTTGGGAGCTTTGGCGCACTTTGACTACAGGCAGCCGGCGAGCTATTCCTACGAGCAAGCCATCGGGGTCATGAGGCGTTTGGGTCTTTCGCAGACGGACGCGGAGCAGCAAGTGCTGCGGGCGTTCTTCAACGCGGTGGGCCGCAACTGTGACGATCACGTCAAGAACATCGCCTTCCTCATGAACAGACGAGGTGAATGGTCCCTCTCGCCCGCCTTCGACGTTTCTTATGCGCTGAATCCGGCAGGTGAGTGGACCAGCAGGCACCAGATGAGCATCAACGGCAAGCGCGAGGCATTCACGCGCGAGGACCTGCTTGCGCTCGCCGCCACTGCCGGCATCAAGGTGGCCCGGGCGAACCATATGCTGGATCGCGTGATCGCAGCCGTGCGACGCTGGCCTGAGTTCGCTGAAGCAGCGGGAGTGTCTGATCGACGCACTATGGAGATACAGCGCAACCAACTGGTCGAGCAGTTGGGCGGGACATGAGCGCAACCACCATCCTCAACTAACAGCATCGTTGCGAAGATGCGATCAGCACCATTCTCTCGTCGCTGTTGATGCTCCGTGGCTAGGGCCCCGTGCCAGGGCTCACCATCTCGTCTCCCGCGCGGCTCCGTCCAAACAACACCAGGTCTTGAAAAGAGCCTCGCGGATTGCGGTATCGTGAGGGCCAGCGCACACCCGCTCCGACTCAGAGTCGAGCGGGGTAAAGGTGCCCGGCGGGAGGGGGGCCGAAGCAGTGCCAAACGATGGCCAAGAAGTATCCGCGCGGGCTCAACTTGCGGCCTTAAGCGGCGTTCTCCGCCGACATGGGTTACCGATGGCGGAACGCATCGATCTCGTGCTTCAAGGGTCAGAACGAGAGGCGCAGGAGTTTCTGGTGTCCCGCGAACTCTGGGGTGGGTGGGGGTCGATCGTGCACAGCGCCGGGATGGCGCCATCGTGGGAAGCCCAACGTGAGAGCGAACACGCGTTCAGCGCGCTCGGTGAGTGGCAGATCGCTCGCGGGTATGTGAACCCAGACGTGACGGACTGGGTCATGTTCTTCAGGCGGCGGCGGGAGCTTCCGCAACTATCCGGCGGTGGATACGCCGTTCAGGCCTCCCAACCCAGCCGGGTGGCGGTGCCGTGGAGCGTCCGAGACGTTTGGCTGGGAGTGCTTGCCGCCGCTGCGATCTACGGGGCCGCACTCGGCCTGGTCTACCTGGCAGTTACCTTAGCGCCGAGGCCCAACCTGGATCTCGCGATCGCCCTGATTCCGGCTCTGCTCGAGCTGCTGTTTCTGGTCCCGGTGTGGTGGTTCGCCCTGCGCAAACGTCATGGTTCTCTCAAGAACCTGGGTTTCGCGAGCTTCCGGTTTTGGGTCGTGGCCTTGGGGATCGGGCTGCTTATTGGTTCCTACATGTTCAACGCCTTGTACGCGGGACTGCTTCATTCCTTCGGTTTGCGAATTCAGACCGACCTCACCCCCCTTGTGCGGCAGCTCTCGACTCCTTGGCCACTGATCGTCGCGATTGTGGTCGTCGCTCCGGTGGTGGAAGAGACGTTCTTCCGCGGCTTCGTATTTGCCGGTCTGCGCGCTCGCTACGATTGGCGTTGGGCCGCGGCCATAAGCGCCGCCTTGTTCGCGGCCGCTCACATGGAGCTCACCTTCTTCATCCCCGGGTTCGTATTGGGCTACTTGTTTGCGTATCTCTATCAGCGCTCCGATTCCGTTTGGCCGGGGGTGATCATCCACGCCGCCATGAACGCGGTTGCCATGACGGTGGTATACCTGCGGCTCTAGCACTGGATAGGCTTGCGCGCACCCCATTTTCTGGACGTCGATTCTCGGATGGAGGCCATGAAAGCCGTCGTTTTCACCAGGTACGGAACTGCCGACGTTCTCGAACTGCGGGACGTGCCCAGACCTACCCCCATTGATGACGAGGTCCTGATAAGAGTCCGCGCCGTGGCCATCAACGATTGGGACTGGCAGGCCCTTCAAGGCATTCCCTTCGTGAACCGCCTGACGTTTGGCCTCCGGAAGCCCAAGAAGCAGATACTCGGCTCCGACATCGCGGGGGTAGTCGAGGCAGTGGGCAAGAACGCGAAGCGGTTCCGGCTCGGTGACGAGGTATTCGGGGATCTAAGCGGCCGCTGGGGCGGCTTCGCGGAGTACGTCTGCGCTCGCGAAGACATGCTCGCTCCGAAACCCGCGGGCCTGACCTTCGAGGAAACCGCCGCGATACCTCAGGCGGCGATGCTGGCTGTTCAGGCTCTCCGTGACAAAGGGCGGATCCGCCAAGGGCAAAAGCTTCTGGTCAACGGAGCGGGCGGCGGCGTAGGAACGTTTGCCATCCAGATCGCCAGACCGTACTGGGCAGAGACCACCGGCGTCGACAGCACCGCGAAACTGGCCATGCTCCGGTCGCTGGGCTACGACTACGTGCTCGACTACGCGCAAGAGGATTTCACCAGGACTGGAAAGCAGTACGATCTGATTCTCGATGTCAAGACGAACCGGTCGATATTCGCCTACCTGCGGGCGCTCAGTCCGGGCGGCGCCTATGTCACAGTCGGGGGCTCGATGGGGCGGCTAGTTCAGGCCATGGCGTTGGGGCCGTTGGTCTCGATGGTGCGCAAGAAGCGGGTACGCGTTGTCGCCTTGAAGCCGAACAAGGACCTGGGCTACATTACCGAGCTTGTCGAAGCCGGCCAAGTCAGGCCCGCCGTGGATGGTCGTTACACGCTGGGCGAAGCGGCGGCGGCCATGCGCTATTTCGGGGCGGGGAGTCACAGGGGCAAGGTCGTCTTGACCGTGGAATAGGCGCGCTGGGAGGCTGCCGAGCAACGAAGCCGCGGCTACCAGGGCACGCTACCCGGCGCCCCGGTGTCGATCGAGGCCTTCGAGGATCATCTCCAAGCCGAACGCGAACTCGTCCTCGATGTTCCAGCCGGGTCCCGCTGCGTAGCTGACAGCCGCCTCGACGAGGTGAGGGTAGGTCTCGGGGGGAAGGTCTCGCGTCGCCTGCGGGCTGTCAGGGTCGGCTGCCTGCTGAAGCTGGACATTCGACTGCTGCCGGGCGAAGCCGTAGATGTAACTGTCGAGCACCCAGAAGGCGCGCGAGGCCATGTTCGGCGTGAATCCGGCCCTTCTCAAAGACCCGAGCACCGAGTCGACGTAGCGAAGGGTTGCCGGCCCGGGATGTGGAAGCATGCCGATCAATACGGCTGCCCAGGGATGCCGCACGAGCACCTCGCGAACTGATACAGCCCGGCGTCGCATGGCCATCTTCCAATCGACACCCTCGGCGGGCAGTTCGACCTCGCTCAGGACGGTGTCCGCCATGCCTACCAGCACGTCCTCCTTGTTGGCCACGTGGTTGTAGAGCGACATGGCTTCCACGCCCAGCCGCTCGCCGAGCCTGCGCATGGTCAGCGCATCGATGCCCGCTTCGTCGGCGAGGCTGATCGCAGCTCTGAGCACCCGTTCTCTGTTCAAAGGAGCCCGTGTTGACATCCGGCGGTCCCTCGCTTGACAGACTTACGATGTAAGTGTACCATGCGGGCATAGACTTACAGTGTAAGTATCCCCCACAAGGAGGCTCAACGATGAGAAGTAGCGATTCAGCCAACAAGCGCACGATATGGAAAGACCGCAAAGTAGTGCTCTCGACGCTGTGGGTATTCCTCGTGCTCAACTTCCTCTACGCCGACATCTTCACCCTCTTCTTCGATCCGGCGGCACAGACGCAAACGTCGGACCTGAGTTCCGGGGCCGTGTTCTTCTTCGCTGTGGTCATGGAAACGGCGATGCTCATGGTGCTCCTGTCCCGGGTGCTGCCACAAGCGTGGAATCGCTGGTCCAACATCGGCGCCGCCATACTGCACACGGCGGTCCTCGTGTGGTCGGTCACTGGGAGCGAGGTGACGTCGTTCTACGCCTTCTTCGTGACCGTCGAGATCGCCATCCTGCTGTTCGTCATCGGGTACGCGTGGTCGTGGCGGGCGCAGCGGGCGACTCAACCCC
>MELN01000014.1:5941-7449 GCA_001768675.1 Actinobacteria bacterium RBG_16_64_13
CGCGGAGTAAGGTGGGACAAACCGCGAGGCCGGCGACCCCGGGGTGCGACGACGACCGTCGAGGCTCTGGCAAGATCTGGTTCGCTTCCTTTGGGGGCGCCGAAAGGCGCCCCACTTGCTTTCTTCTGGAGGCGTTGGAGCTTCGTGAACACTTATCGTCGGCTCAAAGCCAATTCGCTGCAGCAGCACATCTCGTGGCGGCCGAGGCCATCGCGGCCCGCTTGACTCCCCGTAAGGCCACATATACAGTCTTGGGCATGGGCAGACCCGATAGTCATTGTCACGTGGCACCATGGGTGCAATGGTGACGAGCGGTGTCAATCACATCACGTTTGCTGTCAGCGACCTGCAGCGCTCGGTGGCTTTCTACGTCGATGTGCTCGGGTGCGTGAAGGTTGCGACCTGGCCTCGTGGCGCGTATCTACTGGCTGGGAGCATGTGGCTGTGTTTGTCGCTTGACCCCACAGCCGCCATGGCACGGGCGCGCGACTACACGCACGTCGCCTTCACCTTTGATCCAGTCGAGCTGGCTGCGTTTCGCGCTCGTCTGCTGGCCGCCGGTGGTGTCGAGTGGAAGATCAATTCAAGCGAGGGTGACTCGGTGTACTTCCTCGATCCCGACGGCCACCGGCTTGAAGCACATGTCGGCGACCTGGAGTCTCGGATGACCTCGCTTCAAGAGGCAAGTGACGTGCGGGTCGTACCCGGCCGTTGAACCGGGACGCTAAGAAAACGGATGAGGGAGTATGAAGAGTGGTTCGGATAGACGGCGAGATCATCATCACCCGCTCGGTCGAGGAGGTCTTTGACTTCGTCTCCGATGAGCGCAACGAACCGCGCTACAACCCACAGATGACTCTAGTCGAGCTGGTTTCAACCGGCCCCATCGGTCTCGGCACGCAGTTTCGTGCTGTGGCGCGCTCCGGGGGCCGGTCGGTCCCGATGCTGATCGAGTTCACAGTGTTCGAGCGGCCTGTCCGGCTCGGCTCGCACACGTCGATGTCCTCGATGGCCACCGATGGCGAGCTGACCTTCGAGCCTCGCGGCGACGCCACGCTCATGCGATGGTCGTGGAACCTTCAGCCCACCGGTGCGCTTCGGCTCCTCACGCCCCTGGTGGCCTGGATGGGTCGTCGCCAGGAGACGGCGGTCTGGTCTGGCCTGAAGCGTTGCCTGGAGGCACAGTGACAGGCGACCGTACAGTCGCCACCGGGCGCGCCACCAGGCCGATCGAGCCGGCGCTTCGAGGGCTCGCTGTAGTACCCAAGCGCGGCCGGCGCAGCTCGGTCGCAGAACGCTAGGCAGACGGGAGAGATACCCGACGCGAAGGTGCTGCGGTGCTCACGTCCGCAATCGCTTGAGTCCACGCGCAACGCCTTCTCTGACCATGTCGCCGTCCGGTCCTTCCGGCAGCGCTGCGAGATGTTCGTCGGCGGCGCGGTAGCACAATTTGACGACCGCGGATCCAGTAGATGTAAAATATCCTTGACAGCATGTCAGTACTGCCT
>MELN01000014.1:7534-9260 GCA_001768675.1 Actinobacteria bacterium RBG_16_64_13
TGATCTCCGTCGTGGTCGGCGCGGTGTACTTCTCGGTCGTGGGCGGGCGCCTCGACGGTGGGCCCGTCAGCGAGATCGCCTATCAGTGGCCCATGATCATCGCCGTGATCGCAACGGTGGTCGCAAGCATCCTCGGCGCCATCGTCATGGCCATCGCGACGGCCATCAGGGTGGAGATCACCGGCGAGGGCTCGACGAAGGACATCGACCGTGAGGACGAACGGGACGTCGGCATCGACCGGCGCGGAGAGCTCTTTGGCTACTACGCCTCGTCGGTAGGCGTGCTTGCCGCTCTTGTGCTGGCGATGCTGCGCCAGGATCAGTTCTGGATCGCTAACGCGCTTTTTCTGTTCTTGGTGATCGGGTCGGTGGTCTCGTCGGCGGCCAAGATCGTGCTCTACCGCAGGGGCTTCTAGCCATGGTCAAGCCGACTAAGGTCACAAACAGCATCCGCGCGCTCCGGTTCGCGGCGAACGAGATGACGCAGTCGGAGTTGGCCGACCGGGTGGGCGCGACCAGGCAGACCATCATCGCCATCGAGCAGGGTCGCTACTCGCCATCACTCGAGATGGCATTCCGCATCGCAAACGTGTTCGGTGTTCCGCTCAACGACGTATTCCAATACCCAGAGGAGAGGTCATGAAGACGAGAAACGCCCGCGAGGAAAGCAAGACTGCTAAGGCGGTTGGAAGTATGAGGCAGCATGGGGCCTGGGGTCTTGCGGCACTCTACCTGGCTGTAGCCTATGTGGTGGCAATGCCGTACTTCCTAGTCTTCGTGAAGTACCCGAGTGTCGTGGATCCCGCTGAGAAAGTGGCCCTGCTCGTGGACCACCATGCCAGCATGCAGGCCATCCATCTGATCACGTACGTCATCTTCGGCATCGTCCTGGCCGTCCTGTCGCTTGCGCTTTACTCACGCCTGAAAGACGGAGCCGCGGCTTTGGCCCAGGCGGCGACCGCCGTGGGACTCATGTGGGCTTTCGTGCTGGTGGCGAGCGGGATGGTCTTCAACGCCGGCGCGGCGGCGGTCGTCGGACTCCATGGCACCAACCCGGATCAGGCCGTGTCGGCCTGGCAGGCGATCGAGCCGGTGGCTCAAGGCCTCGGTGGATCCGGCGGTGAGCTCCTGGGCGGTCTGTGGGTTCTGCTTGTGAGCGTGGCTGCCCTGCGCACCCGCGAACTGCCGAAGGTGCTGAACTGGCTCGGCGTGGTGATCGGTGCTGTGGGTGTCCTCTCAGTCGTGCCGCCGCTCAAGGACTTGGCCTACGGCTTTGGGCTGCTGCAGATCGTGTGGTTCGTGGGGCTCGGCCTGGTCATGCTGCGCACGACTACACGACCGGCTGATTCTGCCGGGCGGCACCCATCCCACCCGGTGGTCGTCAACGCAGCCTAGAGAGCGAATCGACAGAGATGTCTACGCCGATCCTCGCCACAAAGCTCTTCGTCCCGCCGTCTCGGTCCAACGTGGTTCTTCGCCCCTGGCTGATCGAGCGGCTGGACGAGGGTTTGCGGGGCGGGTTGATCCTCGTCTCCGCTCCGGCCGGCTTCGGCAAGACCACGACGATCAGCGAGTGTCGAGGAGACTGGCAGACCTTCAAGGCCGGGCAATCCTTTGAAGTAGCGCCCGACTCCTCCTTCAGAATGAAACTCGACGGTGTGGCGGATTATTGCTGCTCCTACGGATAGCCAACCGTGCCCTCTTCCCTGCCGGATCACCTTCTCAA
>MELN01000015.1:0-1919 GCA_001768675.1 Actinobacteria bacterium RBG_16_64_13
CCCGAAGCCCCGCTCGGCGACGGGGCTTCGGTTCGGGGGTAGCGCATTTCGGCAGAGTCTAGAAGGGGGCGAACGACCAGCCTCTGCTGGCGAGGTGCTCAGCCCTTCTCAGACCCACATGGGTGAGGGCGACATGACCGAGGGCCGTCCATTCGACTATCCCGCGGTCCGCCCAGAAGTCACACGCGCTCTCGGCCTCTTCCTCCGACCGGCCGAACTCCATGCGCACCTCGACATGAGAAACGGCGCTCTTGGCCTTTCTATCGGCCAGTTCATAGAGGGCCCGCAGGTAGTCTCGTTCCGAGCCATTGGCGATCTGCGATACATGCATGGCACCTCTCCTCTCGATCAAGCGCCAGTGGAATCAGTGTCCTACAGACTCCCTGAACGGCGCCTGAATGCGAGGCTGGGCGACGGCGCCCGAGTGCGGGGGGCGTTTCTAGGCCGCGCTCGATGAGGCGGAGTCGGCTGCGAAATCCTCGCCTCCGCTCTCGTCCTCCGCTTCGAGCCCCCGCTCTTCCAGAATGACCAGGAACTCCTCCACGATCCGCTTGTCGAGCTGGCTGCCGGCAGCTCGCAGCATCTCTTCCCTTGCCTCGGAGGCCGTGAGGGCCTTGCGGTAAGGACGGTCGGTGGTCATGGCGGAGTACGCGTCGGTGACGGCAAGGATGCGGCCTAGCAGGGGGATGCTGTCGCCCACGAGACCGCGGGGATAGCCGGTCCCGTCCCAACGCTCGTGGTGGGCGCCGACCCCTGCCAGCACGTCGCTGAGGTCGGGTATCTCCTTTATCATCAGCTCGCCGAGCGACACGTGCTGCTTGATGGCCTCGAACTCCTGCGCGTCGAGTGGCCCGGGCTTCCGCAGGATGTGATCGGGTATCCCTATCTTACCCACGTCGTGCAGGACCCCGGCGATGCGGAGCGGCCGGACGGTCTCCGACGACAGGCCGAGCCGTTCGGCGAGTTGCAAGGCGTACTTGGTCACGTCGTCAGAGTGCCGCCTGGTGTAGTGGTCCTTGTTGTCCACCGCCACCACCAAGCCTTCGAGGACCGTGAAGACTCCAGCGGGGACCTCGTCCCCACGCTCTGCGGACTGCGTCGGAGTGACGCAATCGCCGCCCTTCTGCTTCGACCGGTAGACGTTTGCGTCGGCCGCCGCCAACAGCTCTCCGGCCCTGCGGCCGTCGAAGGGATACGTGGCGATGCCGCAACTGAGCGACACGGGTACCGGGTACTCGCTCTCCACACTGAAGCCCACCGTGCTGAGGGCGTCCCGCAGGTGCCTGACGCATTCGAGGGCGTTCGCGGTGCCGGTGTCCGGCAGGAGCGCCAGGAACTCGTCACCTCCTTGACGCCCTACGATGTCCGACCGACGGAGGACCCTCTTCAGCACGCCGGCGGTCTGCCGCAGCACCTGGTCGCCCACCGCGTGGCCGTAGGTGTCGTTGAGGAGCTTGAAGTTGTCGAGGTCCATGATCACTACCGAGAACGACGATCCCGCGCGCCGGCTCCTGGCCAGCTCGCGGTCAAGAGCTCTCGCGAGACCTCGATTGTTGAGCAGCTCAGTGACGGGATCTTGCTCCGCGAGGCGGCGTGCCTCGTCATAACGGCGGGCGTTTTCGAGCGCCACGGCCAACTGCGAGGCCACGCCCTGAGTCAGCCTGATCGATTCCTCCGAGGGAGGGCCGGATGCCTCCCGATATGCCAGGCATAGAACACCGAGAATGGACCTTCTGGAGATCAAGGGAAGCAGCACCAGACTTTCGAAAACAGGGTCATTCGGTTCTTGGGCAAGACATCTCCGCAACTCGGCTCCGTCGATCCGGGCCGTTGTGCCCTCCTCCCGGACGGCCGCCGCACTCTCCGAGTTCAGTAGCACGGCCCACATCTGCCGGCGGCCGGCGCGCGACACCCCGACG
>MELN01000015.1:1930-2382 GCA_001768675.1 Actinobacteria bacterium RBG_16_64_13
GGGCCGGCTGCCCCAACCGCGGCAGCCACAGCCCGCTCTGCCAACTGCCCGCCGTCCTTCGGACCAGGCGCAGACCGCAATTGACGACGTCTTTGGCCGTAAGGCATTGGCTCATCTCCTCCGCCACCCGATTAAGTATCGCCAGGCGCTCCTTCTCCGTGGCCAGCTCAAGAGTGCGGTCGGCCACCCGGACCTCCAGCGATTGGGACAGGCTCCTGAGCGAGGCCTGCAGGCGCCGGTTCTCGATGATCGCGACCAGCTGCCGCAGCAGTATCATCGCCGTGAGGACAAGCGCGAGAACGATGGCCACGACATCCCCGGCGGGTCCCCCGTCATGCACGAGGAACTGCAGAACCAGGAGTGCGGCCACGGCCGGAAAAGCCGCGTAGGGCAGACCCACCTGGGCAATGTCGGCCGCCCTCTGGGCCCGCGGCCCAAGCCGGACACTCTCG
>MELN01000015.1:2471-4490 GCA_001768675.1 Actinobacteria bacterium RBG_16_64_13
ACAGGCCGATCTCACTCACCCCGTCGCTCGAGACAAAGACGTAGCTCAAGTCGGCCAGGAGACGGGCGCCGAACGACGCGCACAGCAGACCCAGTCCTCGTGGTCTGAGGCCCACCCCCGCGACCACGGACAGCGAGACCATGCCGACCAGGACGAGCACGTCGCCGGTCGCGTACGACACGCTCACGACACCCTGCAATGTGGTGACGCCCGAAGCAAAGGCGGGAACTGCGACCAGTTGCCAGCACAACGCGCCGAAAGGCAGGGCGAAGATGAACGCGTCGAGCAGCATCGACAGAGCGCGTGTCCTGTCGCGCCCACGGAGCGACAAGAGCATCGTCAGACCGGTAAAGACCACCGGGTAGAAAAGGACAAAACCCGCGTCGCCGATGAACGGTACCGGCGCGTCGGTCTTGAGCACCAGTTCGTAATAGCCCGCGCAGGCATTACCGAAGCCCAATAGGACATGACCCGCGGCCAGGAACAGCCAGAACCAGCGGACCCGCGAGGACACAGCCGCGCGCGCGGCCAAAAAGCACAGGATCGCGACCACGGCGGCGGGAATGACGGGAATTGCACTGACGAAGAGAGACCAGCCCGAGTTACCCAGGCCCAGCACCACCACAAGGTAGGTCGAGATGGAGATCATCAAGGCGGCACCGGCTACATGCGTCCAGTGAACGCGCGAACGGAGCCACCCTGTCATACGCCAATGGCCTCCATGGGATTGGAATATCCTCGAACCAGTCTCCAAGTAATATCGGCCGCATTGTAGGCAGCTTGAGAGGCCGCGTACAGCCTGGTGCCGGCACTGGGCTTGATTCAACGCCGCCTGCGCAGATAATGGAGCAGTGCCATGCGGTGCATAGCGACCATCCCAGGGGGCAGACATGGATCAGAGCGCGTCACCAGGCGACCAAGCCGCCCAGTTCGCCCAGGTCCTTCGCGACCAGCTCGAACCCTGGCAACGGGCCATGGAAAGCCCAAGCCAAGCCCAGCAAGCCGTGCTGCTCAGGCTCCTCGGCGACTACGCACGCACGGGGTATGGGTCAAGCCACGACGCAACCGCCGTCGCCGAGGCGGGGGATGGCCTCGTCGCGGAATACCGGCGAGCCTTCCCCATCATGACCTACGATGACTACAAGCCGCTCATCAAGAAGGTCCTTGGCGGCGACACGGGCGTCCTTCTATGTGAGGAGCCTGTCGGATGGGCCATCACTCGGGGAACGACGGAGGGCGAGTCCAAGTTCATTCCCATGACCCCCACCGACCTGCGCATGCGCGTGAGCGCCGGACGCGCCATGATGGCCTACGTCGCCGCCAGCAAGCGGATGGACCTCTTCGCCGGCGTCAACCTGAATCTCAACTTTCCGTCGGTCGTCGGCTCGATGCGGGCCGGCGGGCGCGATATCGAATACGGGTACAGCTCCGGCATCTACACCAAGCACGTGTCGAAGTTCACCCCTATCCGCTCCGTCCCCGCCCAGGAGGAGATCGACCAGCTCAGCCCAGGGACGACCAGAGCCGAGTGGGCGGCCCGGTTCGAGTTGGCCATAGAGAAATGCCGTAACGAGAATGTCACGCTGGTCGGGGGAGTCTGTCAGACCGCCCTCGAGTTCGGGCGCTATCTCCGCCGGCAGCATGGTGTCTATCCCAAGCAGCTCTGGAAGACCCAGATCATGACCTTGGGAAGCACTCCCGGCATCAACACCCGCCACGCAGCTCAACTGACGGCCTATTACGGGCCGGTGGCCATCCGCGAGATCTACGGCGCCACCGAGGGCATGTTCGGCCAGCAACTTGACGAGCGGAGGGCCTGGGTTCCGAACTACGATCTCTTCTTCTTCGAGGTGCTGACCCGGTCGGGCATCAAGATGCTGCACCAGATGAAGCCCGGCGAGACCGGCACTCTGGTGGTCTCGACCCCCATCCTAGCCCGCTATCGCATCGGCGACGTCATCCTGGCGCTCCGCCCGCCCTACTTCCGGTGCATCGGGCGGGAGCACTGGTGGACCCGGC
>MELN01000015.1:4535-5364 GCA_001768675.1 Actinobacteria bacterium RBG_16_64_13
CCGAGTGGCGAAAGGGGCCTAGGGGGCCCCTCGAGCACTGCGGAGTACCGCAAGGCTCTCGGCAAACCCCTCGGCCCCTTTCACGCCCCCACATCGTGGAGTGCTCAGAAGGCGCTGGTTTCCCCCATCTCCTTATGCGGTATACGGGTGAGAACACACTCGACCGGGGGGACACGTCGCTCAGCGACACGAACCCCGGACCGAACGACGAGAGTCTGGAGCCGGGCCAACCATGACAGACAAGGCAACCATCCTGATCGTTGACGACAACCCGTCGAGTCTGAAGTTGCTGGTAGGCGTCTTGACTGCGGCGGGCTAGCACGTGCTTCCCGCCGACAGCGGCGAGCTGGCGCTGACTGCTGTGGCCGCGGACCGGCCGGAGTTGATCCTTCTTGATCTCCACATGCCGGGCGTGGACGGACTTGAGGTCTGCCGCCGGCTCAAGGCCCGTCCCGAGAGTCAAGGGGTTCCGATCATCTTCATCAGCGCCTCCGAGGAGAGCGCATCGCGGGTGGAGGGCCTCACGGCGGGGGCGGTGGATTTCGTCACCAAGCCGTTCCAACGCGAGGAATTGCTGGCTCGTGTCAAGATCCACCTCGAACTCCAGCGCCTACGGGTGCGACTAGAACACCAGAGCGCCGACCTTCGGCGGCTCAACACGCAACTTCACGCCGAACTGGCCGAGCGCAACCGGGCGGAGCAGGCGTTGCTCGACAAGAACGCCGAATTGGAGATCGCTCTGGGCAACGTGAAGTCGCTCAGCGGTCTGCTGCCCATCTGTGTCCTGCAAGGGCATCCGCGACGACCTGGGCTATTGGAGCCAGGTGGA
>MELN01000015.1:5487-7211 GCA_001768675.1 Actinobacteria bacterium RBG_16_64_13
TCGAGCACTGCGGAATACCGCAAGGCTCTCGGCAAACCCCCAGGCCTCCTTGGCAACCGCTGTGTTTCGAGCAAAGCGACGTCGCGACCCGGCACGACGACTACCTGGACGAGGCCTACTTGCCGCCACCGGCGCCATGAAAGGCACCACGGCCGGCTAGCGCCGCGGCAACAACCGCCCCAACAGGATGGCCACCCCGATGGCGATGACGACGATGGGGCCGATGATCTCCCAGTTCTCGAACCACAAGCCGAAGCCCACCCCAACCGCGACCGCTCCCCAGATGAACGAGCCGAAGACCGACCGTCTCCAGCGCGGAACGGCCAGCCTGAGAAAGGCCTCGACGAAGATGATCACACCGGCCCCCCAAGCGAATACGGCCCATGAGTGGTCCTCGTCGAGAAAGACCTCTTGGTTCTTGAGCAACAGGGTGACGCCCAACCAGATGATGATCAGCCCGAAGGAGACGAAGCCCAGCGGATTGCGCCGGTACTTCTCGTCCATGCTCTGGCCCTTCTCCTGCTTCTTCTCTTGCTCTTTCTCGTCCTGTTTCTCGCCGCGGTACTGGTTGCCGTCATCCGGAGCCATGTCACCCTCCCCAAGCCAGGAACGATCACACCTTCCTGATTCTACACGCTCTAACGGATCCCCAGATGCTTGTGCAACTGCAGCGACAAACGCCACTCCGGGTGTCTCATGACGAGCTCTACGGCCCGCTCGGACGAGGTACGTTGGGGCGCTGCCCCGGCGCCATCGGGGCCCCGACCGGAGCCACAATCGGGCGGTGCGGGTCCCTGCGCGTAGAGGGGTTGGATGCACACGAAGGCCCCGAGATTGGCCGCTGCCAGCCGTTCCGCGGTGGCCGCGTCCAGGTGCTCGTCGGCTACCAGCTTCAACTCGTCCACGAGGCCCGCCCACCCCGGCGCGACGGCGTAGTCAGGGGGCTTCGGGCTGACCGCGGCCCAGCCGAACTCGGGGAAGGGACGCGGCGTGGCGCCCGGCCGGGCCGTCGCGTAGTCCCGAGCCAGTTCGAGGATGGGCAAGGGGTCGACCGTCCCGTTGGTCTCCACGTGCACCCTGATCCCGCGCTGCTCGGCCTCCCCGATCAGCTCGGCGACACCGCCGGTCTGCAGCAGGGGCTCGCCTCCCGTCAGGCAGAGACGCGGCAGTGTCACAGCGCTCAGGACCTCTCCGATCTCCCGGTCTTCACCCTCGTCGAGGGCCCAGCCGGCAGGCGTGTCGCACCAGGCCGTGCAGCCGAGCCCCAACTCGGCCGCGTTGCAGCCCGCGAGGCGCACAAAGGTCATCGGGACGCCCGACCAGTAGCCTTCGCCCTGGAGGGAGTGGAAGATCTCTAGGACGCGGAGCGGGGCCATGGGCAAGCCCGCGCAGTCAGAACGCCGCCGGCCTGAGGCGGCCGGTCAGGCGCTCACTTCCACATAGGAATTGGGGCCTTCGGCCAAGCGCACGCGCACCACCGGCAGACCGGCGTCCCGCAGCCGCTCGAACGCCCAGCCCGCGACCGCCTCCGCCGTCGGCACGAAGTCGAAGATGTCGTTGAGGAGTTGGTGATCCAACGACTCGACTATCAGCTCCCCCACGTGCTGCCGCAGTTCGGCGAAGTCCATGATCATGCCCGCCGCCGGGCCCGAGGGCTGAGGGGTCCCGGCCACAGTCACTTCCAGACCGTACGTGTGACCGTGAAGCCGCTGGCACTTGCCTTC
>MELN01000016.1:0-813 GCA_001768675.1 Actinobacteria bacterium RBG_16_64_13
TCGCCCGCTTGGGTTGCCATGTCTCTCGGGATGGCGAGACTCTCCTTGTGGCCGTACCGAGCTTCAGGGCCGACCTCGGGCGAGAGATCGACCTGATCGAGGAGATCGCGAGGATCCACGGATTGGACCAGATTCCCCCGACTCTTCCCGCCAGGCGTTCGGGCCGCGGTGGTCTCAGTCAGAACCAAGCTCGTCTGCGCCAGATTGAAGACCTCCTCGTGGGGGCGGGGCTCTCGCAGGTGATTTCATACAGCTTTGGAGACGAGAAATGGCCTGAACGGCTGCGATTGGGTGCCTCGGACTCACGGCGTGAACTCGTCAAGATCGCTAATCCTCTGAGCAGCGATCAAGCCGCGATGCGCACGATGCTGCTACCCGGACTGCTATCCGCGGCTCAAAAGAACGCGGCCGTGCGGGAAGATCAGGCGCACGTCTTTGAAGTTGGGCGGGTATTCCGTCCTTCGGCCGGCGTTCTTCCCGACGAGAGCATGCATATCGGCCTGCTCGTCTGCGGCGAGTGGGAGGTCAGTTCGTGGCTCCGGTCAGGTGCGGTCGTCGACTACTTTCTGGCAAAAGGCCTTGTGGAACGCCTCAGCGAAGGGTTACGTGCCTTGCTCTCGTACTATCCGGGAGAAGAGCCGTTCTTGCACCCCGGGAAAAGCGCGTCGATGCGGGATCGAGACGGACGGGAAGTAGGTTGGCTAGGAGAGATCCATCCCCTGGTTCTTCAGGCCTACGACCTGAGGGGGCCTGCCGTGGCGGCTGAGCTCGACGCCTCAGTTCTGCTGGAGGCTTCTCTCGGCGTGATCACCT
>MELN01000016.1:823-1199 GCA_001768675.1 Actinobacteria bacterium RBG_16_64_13
CCTGGCGTATCCGGTCGTCGAGCAGGACCTTGCGGTGGTCGTTGACTCCTCGGTTCCCGCGGCCGCGGTGGTCGAGAGCCTACGAAAGGCGGGGGGAGAACTGCTCGAGGAGGTTTCGGTGTTCGATGTGTACGAGGGCGCTCAGATTGCCCCGGGCAAGAAGAGTCTAGCTCTTCGTTTGAGCTTTCGGGCCGCGGAGCGCACACTTAGCGAGGCCGAGGTCAACGAGCTGCGGAAACGAATGCTCGAGAACGTTGCCGCCGAGATCGGCGGAGAGCTGCGCGGCTGAAGCAGGCAGCACAGGCCGCCGGAGTAGCTCGCGCCGGCGCGGCGATGCCGCCGAGTAGTCTTTGCATGTAGTTACAAACTACTGTAT
>MELN01000016.1:1207-2456 GCA_001768675.1 Actinobacteria bacterium RBG_16_64_13
ACCGGCCCGCGGGTCAGTCGCGCGCCCGCCGGCTGGTCGGCGTCCGACTACTGAAAGGCACGAGCGTTGATAAGGGCGAGCATCGTAGGGGCGACGGGATACACCGGAGCGCTCCTGACCGACATCCTTTCTGAGCACCCCGACGTGCAGCTGGATGTCCTGACTTCCAGGTCGTACGCGGGCCGGTCTGTGTGCGACGTGTTCCCGCACCTGCGCATCGAGGGGCGATACGCGCCGTATTCCATTCAGGCTGTCGCGCAATCGGACGTGGCTTTTGTCTGTTACCCGCACGCGGAGGCTCATGCGGCCGTGGCGGCTCTTGTCGATGCCGGCTGCAAGGTGGTCGACCTGAGCGCTGACTTTCGGCTTAAGGATCCTGAGGCATACACCACGTGGTATGGGTTCACCCATCCCCGGCGCGACCTGGTGGCCGAGGCTGTGTATGGGCTGCCCGAGGTATACCGTGAGAAGATCGCGGGAGCGCGTCTTGTGGCAAACCCGGGCTGCTATCCCACAGGCATGCTTCTCGGTCTTCTGCCCGTGGCTGGGCGGATCGACGGCTCAGGGGTGATCGTGGATTCGAAGTCGGGCGTGTCGGGGGCCGGGCGCACGCCCTCCGACAAGACGCATTTCTGCGCGGTGACGGGCAACTTCAGGGCCTACAGCGAGGTGGGGCACCGGCATACCGCGGAGATGCTGCAGGAGCTGGGACTTGCGGCCGGTCAGGGACTTCCCGTTGCGTTCACACCCCACCTCCTGCCGGTGGAGCGGGGCATTCTGAGCACCCTCTATTTCCGGCCTGTGGGCGGATTCGTCGGCACCGACAAGTGGCTGGAACTGTATCGCGCGTTCTATCAGGGAGAGCCGTTCGTCGAAGTCTGCGACCACGTGCCTGGCCTTTCTGACGTGGCGCACACCAACTTCTGCCGCGTCACGGTGAGGGAGGACAAAGCGGCGGGAGTGGTCAAGATCTTCACTGTCATAGACAACCTCGTCAAGGGCGCGTCGGGTCAGGCGGTGCAGAACATGAACTGCATGTTCGGACTCCGCGAGGATGCCGGGCTGGGGAGGGCGGTATGAGTTCTGCGTACACGGGAGGTCCCGGTCATCCTGTGGTCGTGGCTCCGGGCGACTCGCGCTTCCTGAGTTTTCCGGCCGGCTCGCGGCTCGTCGAACCAGCGGGAGATTCGCCCGGGGTCACGTTCCCCGAGGGCTTCCTGGCTGCAGGAGTAGTCGCCGGCCTGAAGGA
>MELN01000016.1:2483-2776 GCA_001768675.1 Actinobacteria bacterium RBG_16_64_13
CGCTGTAGCGCCGGAGTGGCGGGAACGGGCGGCTTCTGCGGCCGTATTCACCACGAATGCCTTCGCGGCTGCGCCCGTCGTTCTCAACCGCACTGAATGCCGTCTGGATCGGATGGTCGCCGTTGCGATGAACAGTGGCAACGCCAACGCCTGCACGGGCGAACCGGGGCTGGTGGCGGCTCGGGCGATGCGGGAGGCGTGCGCGGCCGAGCTAGGTGTGGACGCGTCGAAGGTGGCTGTGGGATCCACGGGAATAATTGGTGTGCAGTTGGATTCGGCGCTTGTGGGCGCCG
>MELN01000016.1:2970-5375 GCA_001768675.1 Actinobacteria bacterium RBG_16_64_13
ACGCCGATCTGGTGCCCGGGGATATGCAGGCGCTGCTCAAGGAGGCCGTGAACCATTCCTTCAATCGCATCACGGTCGACGGTGAGATGAGCACGAACGACACGGTGTTGTTTTTGGCAAGCGGCGCCTCGGGGATCCGACCCGACAGCGCGGACATGGACGGCCTGCGGGCCGCTCTTGAGGCCGTACTGAAGCGGGTGGCGCTCATGATGGTCGCTGATGGAGAAGGAGCTACGAAGATCATGCGTCTCCGGGTCGCCGGAGCTGAGACGGAGGCGAGCGCGATGGCGGTGGCAAGGGCCATCGCGGGCTCGCCCCTGGTGAAGACGGCCATGCACGGCGGCGACCCCAACTGGGGCAGGATCATAAGCTCTGCGGGGGCGGCGATGGCGGGACGCTCGCTGCCGAAGGCCAGCCTGCGCTTGTGCGGCGTTACCGTGGTGGAGAATGGGGCCGGGTGCGCTGTCTCCGACGCTGACCGGGCGCGCATGACCGCCGACGTGAAGCTGCCCGAAGTCGACATCGAGATGGATCTGGGATTGGGAACCAGTTTCACGGAACTGTACTTCGCCGACATGGGCCATGAGTACATAACTGTAAACGCCGAGTACCACAGCTAGGGACGATCATGCGCGAGATATACCGCAAGCGGGTGGAGACGCTCCTCGAATCACTGCCGTATATACGCACGTTCGCGGGGAGCACGATGGTCATCAAGTACGGTGGGGCCGCCATGAGCTCGGCCGACCTCAAGGAGGAGTTCGCGACCGACATCGCGATGCTTCGCTATGTCGGCATCAGGCCCATCATAGTGCACGGCGGCGGCGACGAGATCAGCGCCTATATGAAACGACTGGATCTGCCGGTCAAATTCGTGGAAGGGCTTCGGGTGACCGACCTGCCCACCATGGAAGTCGCTAAGATGGTGCTGGTCGGCAAGGTGAACAAGGAGATAGTCGGTCTCATCAACAGCAAAGGCGCCCCGGCGGTTGGTCTGTGCGGCGATGACGGCTGGCTCCTGAAAGCGGAGCGGCTGGTCAAGAGAGGCAAAGACGGTGCCGTTCTCGATCTCGGTCTTGTCGGCGAGGTGAGCGAGGTCAACATCGGGCTGCTGACCCTGCTGGAGGCGGACTATGTCCCGGTCGTCGCTTCGGTCGGAGCCGGAGAGACAGGGGAGAGCTACAACATCAATGCCGACACCGTTGCCGGTGCCCTTGCTGCCGCGCTCAAAGCGGAGAAGGTCATCTTTTTGACCGACGTCGGCGGACTGATGAGCGATCTCGAAGACCAAGCCTCCGTCATCTCGCAGTGCACCAGCCGCGAGGTAGTGGAGCTTATGGAGAGCGGAAAGATCTCCAAAGGCATGATCCCGAAACTCGAGGCGGTGTTGAGAAGCCTGCGTGCGGGCGTGCGGGCGGCGCACATCATCGACGGACGCATCGCGCACTCTGTGCTCCTCGAGGTGATGACCGACGATGCCGGCCTGGGCACGAAGATCGTCTTGGAAAACGAAACCTCCATCTTGTAGGGAAACGGGAGGGCAAGCGTGGAAATCAGGCACTTTCTTACCGTACCCGACCTAAGCAAGGCCGAACTGGACCGGGTCCTGGCGGCCGCGGGCGAGTGGAAGAAACACCCGCTCGGGGACGTGCTGGCCGGCAAGACGGTCGCGCTCATCTTCGGCAAGCCGTCAACACGCACCCGGGTCTCTTTCAGCGTGGGGATCCACCAGATGGGCGGCATGGCGCTCTACCTCTCCGAGCAGGAACTTCAGATGCGGAAATCGGAGAGCATTGAAGACACAGCTCGCGTGCTCTCGCGCTACGTCGACGCTATCGTCATCCGGACCTTCGCGCAACAAGACGTGGAAGATCTGGCCGCCAGCGCGTCGGTCCCGGTGATCAACGCTCTCACCGACGACAACCATCCCTGCCAGGCCCTGGCCGACATCATGACCTTCCGGGAGCGATTCGCCGACTCGGCCGGCCGCAAGATCGTCTACCTGGGCGACGGGAACAATGTAGCGGCCTCCCTCGCGGAGGCGGCGGCCTTGGCTGGGATCGACGTATGTCTGAGCTTGCCCGAGGGTTTCGACCTGCCGCCTGACAAGATGGCCTCGGTGGCCGCGTTGGCGGAGGCACAGGGCACCAGGGTCTGGGTGGAACGGGATCCGTGGGCGGCTGTCGCGGGCGCCTCTGCCCTTTACACCGACGTGTGGATAAGCATGGGGCAGCAACACGACGCAGCGAAGGTGAGGGCGCTCATACCGTACCAACTCAACAGCGGCCTCCTCGCGAAAGCGCGCAGTGACGCCATGGTGCTCCACTGCCTCCCGGCTCATAGGGGGGAGGAGATAACAGACGATGTCATCGATGGTCCTCGGTCGGCGGTGTTCGACCAGGCCG
>MELN01000016.1:5401-5559 GCA_001768675.1 Actinobacteria bacterium RBG_16_64_13
CTCATGTCCTTTCTGATCGGGGGGGGCGCGAGGTGAACAAGCGGCAGCGGCAACATCTCATCCGCACCCTGTTGAGGAAGAGGCCTATCGCGAGCCAACGTGAGTTGGTGGAAGAACTTGCTGCGGCGGGGTGTGAGGGGACACAGGAGACCGTCAGT
>MELN01000016.1:5630-8315 GCA_001768675.1 Actinobacteria bacterium RBG_16_64_13
GTCTCGAAGAGCGCCCGGACCCGCCGTTGGCGTGCCGCAGGATGCTCAAAGAGTTCGGTCGCGGTCTATCCGTGGCACAGAACTTGGTAGTCCTACGTTGTGACGCGGGCACCGCGCCGGGGATGGGCAGAGTCATCGACGAGCTTGAGCATGATCTGATACTTGGCTGTGTGGCCGGGGACGATACGGTGCTTCTTGTAAGCAAAGACCTGCAGTCGGCCGAGGCCGTCTGTGAATACCTCACCGAACTTGGAGGATAGAAAGCGCATGAGCAAGGAGAAGTGCATTCTCGCCTATTCCGGGGGGCTGGATACGTCCGCCCTCGTCCCGTACATGAAAGAGAAGTACGGGTACGAGATCATCGCTGTGCTTGTGGACGTAGGACGCATGAAGGACGTGGAGGGCCTCCGCCAACGCGCCCTGACTGCGGGCGCGGCGGACTCGTTGATCTTGGACGCGAAAGAGGAGTTCCTCGTTGACTTCGCGTTCCCGGCCCTCAAGGCAAATGCGCTGTACGAGGGCCGCTATCCACTGCACTCGGCTTTGTCCCGGCCGCTGATCGCGAAGAAGATGGTCGAAGTAGCCCACCGGTACGGCGCCAAAGTGGCAGCGCACGGCTGCACCGCGAAGGGGAACGACCAGGTACGGATAGACGTGTCCGTGCGGTGCCTCGACCCGTCCATCACTGTCCTTGGCCCCGCGCGGGAATGGAACATGACCAGGCCGGAGCTGCTCGACTACCTCTCAGCGAGAGGCATCGACCTACCCATCACCAAGAAGAACCCCTATTCGATAGATGAGAACCTCTGGGGGCGCGCCATCGAGTGCGGCGAACTCGAGGACCCATGGACGGCAGCGCCCGCAGAGGCGTTTCAGTTCACGGTGGATCCGAAAGCGGCTCCCGACGAGGCCGCTGAACTGGTCATCGGTTTTGAGGCCGGCATCCCCGTGTCGCTGGATGGCGAGAGACTCGACCCCATCACCCTGGTCGAGTCGGTGGACATGCTCGGCGGGGCCCACGGGTTCGGCCGTTTGGACATGGTGGAGAACCGGTTGGTGGGCATCAAGAGTCGGGAAGTATACGAGGAGGCGGGTTCACTCTCGCTGATCATGGCCCATCGGGAGGTCGAAGACTTGACGCTCACCCGGGAGTTGCAGCACTTCAAGACCATGATCGACCAGCGGCTGTCGGAGCTCATCTACGACGGCCTGTGGTTCAGCCCGTTGGCCCGGGCGCTACGCGCCTTCATCGACGAAAGCCAGAAGTATGTCTCGGGTGAGGTGAGGCTGCGCTACTTCAAAGGTGCCTGCAGCCCGGTGGGGAGACGATCTCCGCATTCCCTGTACGACAGCAAGCTGGCGACGTATGGATCGGGTGACACCTTCAGCCATGAGTCGGCAAAAGGGTTCATCCAGTTGTGGGGGCTCCCCGTGGAGGTCTGGGCCCGGCACCACAAGGACCAAATGTGAGCGACCCCGACACAAGTGGAGGGGGGACTCGCAAGCCCTGGGGTGGTCGTTTTGAGACCGAGCAGTCACCGCTGTTCGAGCGACTGAGC
Organism: Actinobacteria bacterium RBG_16_64_13; assembly: GCA_001768675.1. GTDB lineage: Bacteria > Actinomycetota > Thermoleophilia > RBG-16-64-13 > RBG-16-64-13 > RBG-16-64-13. Next base: position 7,190 of record MELN01000016.1, read on the forward strand.
GCGTCCATTCCGTTCGACAACGTCCTGGCCCCGTTTGACATACTAGGGTCCCAGGCGCACGTGCGCATGCTGGCTGAGATCGGGGTGCTCACGGTTGAGGAGCGGGACCAGATCTTGAGCGGATTGGACCAAATCGCGGGTGAGGTCAAGGCGGGCACGTTCGCGTGGAGTCTCTCGGACGAGGACATACACATGGCTGTTGAGCGCCGGCTGATCGAGATGATCGGCCCGCTGGGTGGCAAGATGCACACAGGCCGCAGCCGCAACGACCAGGTGATACTTGACCTGCATCTCTACTTGCGGAGCGCGATCCGAGGCCACCAAGGGCTGGTGGCCGGACTGATGGCGGCGCTCCTTGCCCAGGCCGAGCGCGGAAAGGACGCCGTCATCCCGGGGTACACGCACATGCAGCGGGCGCAGCCTGTCTTGCTCGCGCACCATCTGCTTGCCTACTTCTTCGCCCTGGAGAGGGAATGGCAGCGTTTCCAGGATTGGCAATCGTACTCGTGGATGCCACTGGGGGCCGGCGCTCTTGCCGGGGTCAACTATCCTCTCGATCGAGAATGGGTGGCCGCGGAACTCGGCTTCACTCGGGTGGCCCCGAACGCCATGGATGCCGTCGCTGCGCGCGACGTGGCCTTCGCCTACCTTTCCATCGCGGCCAGTTGCGCGCTCACGCTCTCTCGTCTCGCGGGAGAGATGGTGCTGTGGAGCACGCAGGAATACGGCCTGGCCACGCTTCCCGAAGCGTGGACGTCGGGGTCGAGCATCATGCCTCAGAAGCGGAACCCTGACGGCGCGGAATTGGTGAGGGCCAAAGCCGCGGGCTTCCTGGCCCGGCTGCAGGGTCTGGGGGCCGTTTTGAAGGGGCTTCCGCTCGCCTACAACGGCGACCTGCAAGAAGACAAGCTCTACGTCTTTGCCAGCCGGGAGGAGCTCGACCTCTGCCTGGCCGCGATGACGGCCATGGTGGAGGGGATGACCTTCGACCGCGAGCGCGGACGGCTGGCGGCGGAGGGCGGCTATGCTCAGGCGACCGACGTTGCGGACTACCTGGTCGGCAAAGGCCTGCCCTTTCGTGACGCACATCGTGTGGCGGGGAGGCTGGTAGCTCTCTTGGCGCCGC
>MELN01000016.1:8351-15292 GCA_001768675.1 Actinobacteria bacterium RBG_16_64_13
TGGAGTTGGCGGCCCTAAGTGCGCTGTTCGACCAGGACTACTATGCGGTGGTCGATCTTGACCGCGTGCTGGCCGCGAAGGTCTCTCCGGGAGGAACGGCGCCGGCCCGGGTGGAGGATCAGCTTGCGCTTGCTCGAGAAGTGACGGACCGCCTGGCGGGCTGACGCCCGAAGCGATCATCCCACGCGGCCGACTCGGTTCGGGGCAGGCGCGCGGCTGCTAACATGTGAGAATGACCTGCGTCGGCACCGATTCCCTGCCTTCTCACGAGTTGCCCTTCGGTCGGATATTGCCGGCGGGGTTCTTCGCGCGGCCTTCGGACAAGGTCGCACGCGAACTCATTGGCAAAGTCTTGTGGCGCCGGGGAGTAGGCGGGGGGCGTCTCACTGAGGTCGAGGCATACTTGCCCAAGGACGATCCTGCCTGCCACGCTGCGCGAGGCATGACAAAGCGCAACGCACCCATGTTCGGGCCCGCCGGCCACATCTATGTGTATCGCAGCTACGGCGTCCACATCTTGCTGAACTTGGTCTGCGACGAGGAATCGGTAGGATCGGCCGTGCTCATCCGGTCTTTCGAGCCCATGGGAGACACGGATCGACTGCGGTGTAACCGTGGTGAGATCGCGACGGCCAAGGCGCTCTCCTGCGGGCCCGGTAGGGTGGGACAGGCGCTGGCGCTTTATATGGGACTGAACAGCTTGAGTCTCGGGGAGACCTCCGGGGTGTACATCATCGATGACGGTGAATCGCCGCCGGTGCGGTGCACGACCCGGATCGGGATCTCTCAGGGTGGTGAGTTGCCGCTAAGGTACCTCATGGCGGGGAGCGGGTACTTGAGCGGACAAGGGCGGACCAACGGAGGAGGGCGCTGATGAAACTGCGAGACATCTACGAGGCGGCGTACCGGGCAGGTATCGACGCCGACCCGCGGGGGAGAGATGGGGTGGCGCGCGTCCTGGAGCGAGCGCAGAAAGAATTCGACGATCTCTCCGAGAACAGGCGCTGGGAGTTCGACCAAGAGACTCTCGTGAATCCCTATGCGGATACGCGCATCCTCTGTGGGGATCCCGAAGGGGATATCTCCAAGGTCCTGGTGGGCATCGACCTCGAGGTGGGAGAAGTCCTCCTTGCCGACACTCTGCGCTCCAGAGGCGTTGCGGTCGATGCCCTGTTGGCGCACCATCCGGAAGGGCGAGCGGTGGCCCGTCTCGAGCAAGTGATGGGACTCCAGGCCGATGTCTGGCGGCGTTTCGGCGTATCCATCGCCTATGGCGACGCGGTGATGCGCGACCGCATGGCCGAGATCATGCGAGCCATCCATCCGCGGAACAACGAGCAGGTGATCGCGGCGGCGCGTCTTCTCGATCTTCCTTATATGTGCTGCCACACGCCCGCCGACAACAACGTCAACCGCTTCGTGCAGGCCCGTTGCGACGAACTAGCCACCGACAGCACGGTAGAGGAACTCGTGGAGATGCTCAAAGGCATCCCAGAATACCGCGAGGCCACTCTGCAAGGCACGGGCCCGGTCATATTCGAAGGAGACGAAAAGAGACGGACGGGCAAGATCATGGTCGACATGACCGGGGGCACGTCAGGCCCGGTCGACTCGATAAGCAAGCTGGCCGCCGCCGGAGTGGGAACAATGGTGGGGATGCATATGGGCGAGGATCATCGGAAGCGGGCGAAGGACGAGCACGTCAACGTCGTGATCGCCGGGCACGTTTCTTCGGATTCCCTGGGCATGAACCTCATCATCGACGCTTTTGAGCGGCAGGGAGTGGACGTGATCGCTTGCTCGGGATTCACGCGCGTGAGTCGGGCCTAGATCGTCCGGCTACGGGGGCGGTATTTCCTCTGGGCCGGTGCTGATATAGAGCGTCACCGTGGTACCCAGAGGTACTGCTGCTCCCGCGACCGGGTCCTGAGAGAGTACGGTTCCGGCGCTGGTATCGTCTTGGGCCATGCTTTCGTGAACGGGAAGGCCGGCCGCCGACAACAGCGCGCGGGCCGCGCCAATGTCCAGCCCCACCAAACGGGGAACGACGACGATGCCCTCGCCGGTCGAGATGTGGAGGGTCACCACGCTCCCCTGCAGCAGAGGTGTGCCGGCCGCTGGTTCTTGGCTTGCGATCGCCCCGGCAGATTTCGAAGAGGATGGATCGTCTACCACGGCCAGCCTGAAGCCTGCCTCGGTGAGTAGAGCCTTTGCCTCGGTGAGAGAGAGGCCGAGCATCTTAGGGACCGGCACCTCTTGAGCCGCGTGCAGCGTGCAGACTTCGGCGGGCTGCTCGTCTTTGCGGAATAGCATCGCGACGGTGGCCGGGCAATACTCGTTGGGGAGCAGTCGCGACTCGGAGCACACCTCCACCGTGACCCAGTCGTCGGCCGCCTTCGAGGGGAACTGCGCAACCGGGATGCCGGCGAGGGCTTTCTTCATGAAGGAGGCCCAGATCTGGGCCGGGAATGAGCCACCCGTGACCTTTCCGCCGTGGACGTTGGTCATCGGTGTTCTGCCGTCCGGGTATCCCACCCACACGACGGTGACCAACTCCGGGGTGTAGCCAACGAACCAGGCGTCGCAATAGTCCTGAGTGGTGCCGGTCTTGCCGGCCGCCGGCCGGCCTATGTCGGCGGCGGTACCGGTGCCGAGGGTGATCACCTGCTGGAGGCACGAGGTGGTCATGTAGGCCAGGCCGGGGTCCAAGACCCGGGTGCGGACTGCCGAGTTCTCGTCGAGCACATTGCCGTCAGCGTCGATCACACGGTTGATAGTTATTGGGTACCCAGTCTGCGACGGATCGAAAGTGACCTGCGACAGAAGGCGTTCACCGCCTGTGGCCAGGGTGGCATACGCCATGGCCATCTCGAGAGGGCTGACTCCGATGGTCAGCCCGCCCAAAGCGATCGCCGGGCTCGGATCTTGGCCAAGAGAGGTCATGATGCCCATGTCATAGGCTGTCTGCGCGACCGCGTCCGCCCCCACGTCCATCACAAGGCGCGCGAAGACCCCGTTCGAAGACTGCGCGGTAGCTTTGTCCAAGCTCAGAGGCCCTTGCTCCGTAGAAGACACGTCCCACGGCCCACCCGGCAGGTCGATCGTGACGGAGCCAGAGTCGTAAGTCGCTTTGGGGCTGATGCCCTGTTGGAGCGCAGCCACCAAGACGAAAGGCTTGAACGCGGAACCCGGCTGGCGCCTGCCTTGGGTGGCGAGGTTGAACTGAAGGGCGGAGAAGTCCGATCCTCCAACCATGGCCACCATTCGCCCGGTGCGGACATCCACGGTCACGAGCGCCGCGGCCGGATCGCCGGGTTGGTCGAGGATCTCGGCTATGCTCGCCTCGGCGGCTCGTTGTAGTTCCAGATCTACGCTCGTATAGACCCGAAGACCCCCGCCCAAGACGGTCGACGCGCCGTAGCGCGCCACCAATTGTTCACGGATCATCTCGACCCAATACGGGACCTCGGCCTCGGAGTCGGCACTGGAGTTCGCCAAGTAAAGGGGCGTGCCTAGGGCCTCTTGGAGCTCCTGGCTGGTGATGTAGCTCTGCTGGTACATCTTGTTGAGTACAGCGTCGCGCCTGCCCAGAGCGCCGCCCGGGTTGCGTCTAGGGGAATAGGCGGAGGGCGCCTGGGGTAGCCCGGCCAGCAGAGCGGCCTGTGCGATCGTGAGTTCGGTAGCGTGGACCCCGAAATAGGTCAAGGAGGCTGCTTCAACCCCGTAGGCTCCCTCGCCGAAGTAGATGATGTTGAGGTATTCGTTGAGGATCTTCTCTTTAGACCATTGCTTCTCAAGTTCGTATGCCAAAGCTGCTTCGCGAAGCTTGCGGTCCAATGTCTGCTCGTCGGTGATGAACGCGTTCTTGATGAGTTGCTGGGTGATGGTGGAGCCGCCTTGGACGATCTCCCCGTGAGTGATGTTGGCCCACACCGCTCTTAGTATGGCTATGAAATCGACACCACTGTGCTCGTAGAAGCGCTCATCCTCGATGGACACGACGGCGTCGCGGATGACCTGGGGGATCTTGTCGGTGGACAAGACCTGGCGATTCTCAAGCCCATGCAACTCCGCCAGCAGGACCGGATCGGTCGTATCGTCATATATCCTCGTCGTCTCGGCGGACGAGATGTTGAGGGCCAGTTCCAACGAAGGCAGGGTGCGGGTCATGGCCACATAGAACCCGGCGATCATTGATAGGATGGCGACGATCAGGAGCAATGCACCGAACAGCGCGCCTCTGAGAAAACGGCGTCCGCGATGAGGCCGACGGGTTCTGGGTTGAGTGGGAGCGTGGGCCATCGTCCGATGATGTTACACCAGGCGGCACTCCCCCATGGTATGCTGCCGCCCGGGAGGTGGCGCATGGACGGCGAGGGCATGCCCCCGGAAATACCGGCGGACGTACGTGACGAATACGAGGAGCTTCTGCCGGGCAGCGTAGACGTGTTGCCGGACGGCGAACTCGTTCGACAGCTGCAGCGGGCCCGGTCAGAACAAAGGCCTTTGCGGGTCAAACTGGGCGTAGACCCCACGGCGCCGGATATTCATCTTGGGCATACGGTCGTCCTTCGCAAGCTGGCGCAGTTCCAGGCGTTCGGCCACACCGCCGTGCTGATCATCGGCGACTACACGGCCAAGGTGGGCGACCCTTCGGGCAGGTCGAAAAGCCGTCCGAGGCTCTCCGACGAAGAGATCAATGTTAACGCGGCCACGTATGTCGAGCAGGCCGCGAAAGTCCTTGACATGGACAAGGCCGAGCTGGTGCGCAACGGAGACTGGCTCGGACCTTTGCGCATGAACGAGGTCCTGAACCTGACGGCCACCGTCACGGTGGCGAGGATGCTGGAGAGGGATGACTTCTCGCGCCGGTACCTTGCCAACGAACCGGTCTCCATGCTCGAATTCATGTACCCGCTTCTTCAGGGATACGATAGCGTGGCCGTACGGGCCGACATCGAACTCGGTGGCACCGACCAGAAATTCAACCTGCTCATGGGCCGGACAATCATGGAAGCCTACGGCCTTACTCCTCAGAGCATCCTCACGGTCCCTCTTCTAGTGGGGACCGACGGGGAACAGAAGATGTCGAAGAGCTACGGCAACTACATCGGTGTGAGTGAGTCTGCCGAGGAGATGTTCGGCAAGGTCATGTCCATACCCGACTCGCTGATGGTCACCTACTGGCGTCTTCTCACCGGAGCCGGCAAGCTGGAAGTCCAAACCGTGGAGCGCCGTTTGGCCGAAGGGGGATACCATCCGGCGGAGGCCAAACGCGATTTGGCCGAGAGACTTGTGACCCTGTACCACTCATCCGGGGCGGCCACCGCGGCTCGCTCCCACTTCGATCGAGTGTTCAAGGAGAGGGACAGGCCTGAGATCATCCCCGAAGCGTCGATCCCTTCCGAGGTCATACAGAATGGGTCAGTCTGGTTGCCCAGGCTGCTCACCGCGCTTGGGCTTGCGTCGTCTAACGGTGAAGCGAAACGGCTCATCGAACAGGGTGGAGTAAGACTGGATGATGCCGTGCTGCAGGACGCAAGCGCGGAGCTCGCGGCTGCAGAACTTGCCGGCTCGGTCCTTCAGGTGGGCAAGCGGAGGTTCTTACGGCTCATCTGATCTAGTGCCGTAGTCCGTAGAGACGAGCCCGGTCGGTTCCTTGCGTCTATGTCCAAAGTTGCAGATGCCGTTCGTCCTTGCCAGGTACGATCGCGGTGGTAGTGCGCCAGCGACGGGAAAGGGGCAGGGGAATGTGGAGCCGTGGCTTGAGAGTGGTGGGCTTGGTGACGATGGCAGGCGCGCTTGCGACGCTCGGCGTTTTGGTCGGCTGTGGCGCGCGAGACACGACGGTCGAGCCTATGTTGCCGGATTCGGCGGGCGCATCGGCTGTGGCAGCCCCCTTGGCCTCGGTCTTTTCTGATCTCGCGGTGTCGGTAGCGCCGATGCCGGCCTACGGGCTTGCGGAACTTCCCCTGGAGGCGACTATCCCGGCGGAATGGTGGCCGGTGATCGAGATCGCTGATCCCGCGGCCTACCAAGGACCCCCGGCAGGGAACCCCCGTGTGCTCGACAGCCAGGGACACGATCCCGAGGCGCAGTTGGTCATCGACCTCCAGGGAGGCTGGCTCGCCATCTTGGAGAACTTCAGGGGTGACCTGGGTGACACGAGCGGTGTAGAGGTAGGAACGGTTGCCGGCCACCGCGCCTATCTCTACGCGGTGAACGGGGGATCGTTGATCCAGTGGAGTGACGGCGGGCGGTGGTATGGCGTATTCGGGCGGGACCTGCCCACACAGACTGTTGTCGACGTGGCGCTCGAGATGCAACTCGTACCGGCGCGGGGAGCGCGGTAATTCAGCATGCCTCGCCTGGACTGCGCCTATTGACGATGGGGCGTTCAGGGTCTAGAATACCTACCTCACAATGATACGACTACTCATCAACAGCATAAGCGACCAGGTGAGGACGCGCGTCTAGGCTTAAGTCGATAAGCCGCCGCCCTCGGAGCCGCCTGTGCGTGAGATTAGGCGGCTCGTTTGTTGTGAGGAACTGTTTCAAATGTGCGTGGGAAGAAAGAAGTTGGCGGCGTCCGTCGAAAACGGGTTGACGCCGGCAACGGGCAATGCTAACCTTCCCGGCCGCGCCTAGGAGCGCGATGGTCTTTGAAAACTGAACAGCGTTGTCGGATCGGACCGTAAAGGTCTGGTCTGTCAGCAACGAATCAACGGGGACGTCGTCTTCTAGTGGGACGGCTGTCCTCGACCCCGTCCGCAATCGGACCTACCGGTTGCGAGACATACTTTTGAGAGCTAATTCAGCTTTCCACAAAGTCAGATCCGAGCTTCGGCTCGTATCGCAATACTTCACGGAGAGTTTGATCCTGGCTCAGGACAAACGCTGGCGGCGTGCCTAACACATGCAAGTCGAGCGCGAAAGGGACC
>MELN01000017.1:0-86 GCA_001768675.1 Actinobacteria bacterium RBG_16_64_13
CTACGGGGGCGCTTGGACCGATGGGCGCAAGTCACGCCGTCGCGCCGACTAACAAGCGGACGCTCATCGGCGCGCCGCCCGGAGGG
>MELN01000017.1:137-4113 GCA_001768675.1 Actinobacteria bacterium RBG_16_64_13
CTTGTATACTGGTTGGCATTCATCGTTTCTGCCCTAGAACCGAGGTCTCATGGAGTTCAAAGAGCTGGTCAAGAATCGCCGCTCCGTACGGCAGTATCAGAACATGCTCGTTCGCGAGGCGACCATCCACGAGTTGCTGGAGATCATCGGGCTTTCCGTGTCGGCCATCAATCTCCAGCCGTGGAAGATCAAGGTGATCTCCGATCAAGAGACCAAAGACAAGCTCTTTTCGGCTACTTTTGGCATGAATCAAGTGCGGACATGCTCCCATCTCCTGGTACTCTGCGCCGATACCGATTACCCGGCCATCATCGATAGGTTGAGTCGTGCGCAGCTCGCGGCCGGTGTCCCTGATGACATGCGCCAACGCGCACGCGACATGGCCACCGATCTGTCGGCCAGCATGAGCCCCGAGCAGAGACTGCAGTGGTCGCAGCAGCAGGTCTACATCGCGCTTGGCAACGCTATCAACGGGGCCTATTCGCTCGGTCTCGGCGCCTGTCCAATGACCGCCTTCAAGCCGGCTGAATTCGCACAGATCCTCGGACTCCCGTCGAATCTGGTTCCCACGGTCCTCGTTTCAGTCGGCTACTCGGCCGAGCCCGGGCCCCAGAAACTCCGTCACCCGGTTAGCGACATCCTCGTCTAGAACATGGATGTCGTCTTCAGCAGCATCTACGCGCGCGCCTGTATGGGCGGCGGCCTGGCCGTGCTCACGGGGATCCGTGCGTTCCTCCCAGTAGCTTTTCTCGCCCTGTACTCCCGGCTGGAGTTCGCCAGCGCCCCCATTCTCGACGCGACCCCGTTCGCATTCCTCGAAGAAACCTGGGTCATCGCGCTCCTACTGGCGTTGGCGGTGGTGGAACTCGCCATGGATAAGATCGTCTTGTTCTCACGGACCCGCGATCGAATCATGCAGCCCATCAGGATCGCAGTCGGTGGATTGGTCTTCGCCGCGGCCATGGCTCCCGACGGCTGGATCGCCATGACTGTCTCGGGGGCATTGGGCCTAGTCATAGCAGGGCTGGGCGACTACACTCGGCGCTCGACCAGGCCCGCGGTCACCGCCGACACCACTCCGATCATCCTGATAAGCGTGTACGAGGACGTCGTGGTCCTCATCGGGACGCTGCTCTTCGTGCTCGTGCCGCTCATCGGCGCGCTTCTCGCTTGCTTCCTCGGTCTGCTCATATATCGCCTTCGTATCACCCGGAAGCGTAAGCACAGAGGCCTCCGCATCCTCAGAGGGTAGTTGAACGGGGGGAAGAGCCATGGGCGCACGTTTGTCGGTATGATGGTCCTACCAAGCGGACCATGTCTTGATGGATGAACCTATGCGTGTCCGCGTCCACGTGTTCGTCGAGGGATGGGTCCAGGGGGTTTCATTCCGCTACGGCACCAGTCAGGAAGCCGCGCGTCTCGGGCTGTCCGGCTGGGTACGCAATCTTCCGGATGGCAGGGTCGAAGCCGTCTACGAAGGCCGGCGCGACCTCGTGGAGGAGATGCTGGCCTGGACGCGTCGGGGCCCTCGTGGGTCCCACGTCACCGAGGTCGCCATCCATGACGAAGAGCCGAAGGACGAGCAGGGTTTCAGCGTCCGCTGACGGCGCAATCGGGCTCCGCGCGCCCGCTGCCTTGTTTCACACAACGCGCCCGGCGAGGCCGCCTCGGCCGCTCAGTTGAGATTGGCCGGCCGTTCCTCGAGGATGGCGGTGAGGACCATGGTCGCCCCGTCGCGATCGAGCGTCACCTGCACCGAATCACCCGGCTTCTTGTCCCGGACGGCCACGAGCAGGTCGCTGGATTTCACCATCTCCTGATCGTCGATCTTGACGATGATGTCGCCTTGCTGGATGCCCGCCTTGCCCGCGGGCCCGCCTTGAGTCACTTCCGCGACCAGGATACCCGACGAACGAGAGAGCGCGAACTGCCGTTGCAGGTCGGCGGTCACGGTCTGTGTGCCCACTCCCAGGTACGCGTGGGTGGCCTTCCCCGTGCTGATGATCTCGTCGGCGACCTTGGTGACTACGACCGACGGAATGGCGAATCCGATGTTGACGGCTCCCGAGACAGGCGACTCGTAGGCGACATTGATGCCGATGACCTGCGCGCTGGCGTTCGCCAGGGCACCGCCCGAATTGCCGGGACTGATGGGAGCGTCGGTCTGAATGAGATTGTTGAGTGCCACCCCTTCGTTCCCAGACACCCCTTCTATGGTGCGGCCGAGGCCGGAGACGATGCCCAGCGTCACCGAGTTCTCGTAGCCCAAGGGGCTGCCGATGGCAACGGCGTATTCGCCCACGTTGGGCTGGCTCGTGACGAACGTGGCGACCGGAAGTCTCGACTTTGCGCTCACCTTGACCACAGCGAGATCGGTCAGCGGATCGCGACCTACGATAGTAGCCGCGAGAACTTCCCCGGTGGTGATGGTCACCTGAATGCTGGTGACGGGGTCTCCGTTGTTGTCGGTGACCATGTGGTTGTTGGTGATGATCATCCCGTCGGCGGTGTAGATAACCCCTGAGCCTTCAGCTTGATACTCGTACTGTTGGCCGAACGGCCCCTCCGACGAGGTCCCACTGACGGCGATGTTCACAACGCTCGGCCCCAGGGCTGCCCCAACCGCCTGAGCCGGGCTGGCGAGACCATTCCCCTCATCCACGATGTTGCCCGGCCCCTGGGTCGTGATCGTGGCACCGGAGGTACCCGTCGTTTGGTTTGCCGTAGTCGCCGTCGAGCCCGTGGAGCCTGGTCCGTTTCCAAACTCGAACGTACACCCAGCCACGGTGAGACCTGCTACCAGAACAAGGGAAAGAGCCACCATCATCTCGAGCAGCGCACGCCACAGGCGTTGCGGCGCCCGATCCGAGCTGGTTCCGGTCCTTTCCGCGTCGATTCGTGCCATGGTTCTATTCCTCCCCGCACTTCCCAAGGGTCGAGGTATTGTACCCGGGCGGCCAACTGTGTGAACACCCCGCCGCACATCCCCGCGTGGATGCTACACACTTCCGGATAAGAGGACCGTAAAGCCCGCAAACGCCTTACAAGCGCCTTATCCCGGCAGGAATACACTTCCGGGGATACGTTCCCTTGCGTGGCGCGGCGGGTAAAGTGACGGGGTATCATCAGTTCATCGGAGGCCAACGGCCTATCACGGGAGCAACGATGCGGGTTCTCTTGGTGGAAGACGAGGAGCGGCTGGCCAACACAGTGGCTCGCGGTCTGCGCCGCGAAGGTATGGCCGTCGACGTCGTCCTCGACGGAAAGGCGGCGCTGGCCAAAGCGGCCGTCAACAACTACGACGTGGTGGTCCTCGACCGTAATCTCCCGGTGATCCACGGCGACGATGTCTGCCGCGATCTGGTGGCCCGCCAGTCTTTGGCGCGCATTCTCATGCTTACGGCCGCAGGTTCGATCCAAGACCGGGTGACCGGGCTCGATTTGGGCGCCGACGACTATCTGCCCAAGCCGTTCGCTCTCAAGGAACTGGTCGCGCGGATCCGCGCCCTGGGCAGGCGCGCGGTGTCGCCGGTACCCCCGGTACTTGTTGTCGCCGACCTTACGCTCGATCCCGCCAGGCACGTGGCCGAACGTGCGGGCCGGGACTTGGGTCTCACCAAGAAGGAACTCGGAGTGCTGGAGGTGCTCCTGTCCGCCGAAGGACGTGTGGTCAGCGCCGAGGAACTCCTTGAGAAGGTCTGGGACGAGAACGCCGACCCCTTCACCAACGTGGTCCGAGTGACCATCATGACACTGCGCCGAAAGTTGGGCGACCCGCCCCTGGTCGAGACGGTCGCCGGCGTAGGCTACAAGATATGACGCCTGATCCGACCAACGAGATACCGGCGGCGCCGCCGAAGGCCGGTGACGAGCCGCCGCAAACGTGTCAGGAGGCATCACCGCCGGAGCCGGCCGGACCGGGGGCCCCCATACCCGCCTCCGCCAGAGCCCGCCGCAGACGGGGTCTTACCATCAG
>MELN01000017.1:4146-7130 GCA_001768675.1 Actinobacteria bacterium RBG_16_64_13
TCTTTCTCGCCGGCGTGTTGCTCATCACCATCAACTACCTCATGGTCCGCAACAGCCTCAACCCAGCTACGGAGAAAGCACGCGCCGTGGTGGCCGAGCGCTACGGCATCGACCCCCGGTTACTGGAGCCCGGCAACGTCATCCAGATCGGGCGCGAGGGCATACCCGTGCGGATAGAGGGCATAGAAGGCATCCCGATACCCCGTCTCATCGCTGAGGCGCAGCGTGAGCTGAAGGACGAGGCGCTCCGTCAGCTATGGACCGGGTCGCTTCTCGCCCTGGCGATCATGGCGGTCATCACCTTCGGCCTGGCCTGGCTGGTCGCCGGCCGCCTGCTTCGGCCCCTGCACGCTATCACCAGCACCGCGCGCAGGTTGTCGGAATCGACCCTCCACGAACGCATCGGCCTCAGAGGGCCGCGCGACGAGTTGAAGGAGTTGGCAGACACGTTCGACGGGATGCTGGGTCGCTTGGACAAGGCCTTCAGCGCCCAGAAGGACTTCGTAGCCAACGCGTCACACGAACTGCGCACGCCCCTCACGATCATCCGCACCGAGATCGACGTAGCCCTGAGCGACCCGGAAGTCTCCCGCGAAGAGCTGCAGGAGATGGGGATGGCCGTCACCGAGGCAGTCGATCGGAGCGAACACCTCATCGACGGCCTATTGGTGCTGGCGGGCGCCGAAAGCCCGCCCACCCTGGTCGATTTGGACCTGGCCGAGATCGCGAGCAACGAGGTCGGTATCACTTCGAACGAAGCCGACGGTCTGAGGCTGCGCCTGGAACTCGATCTGCAACCGGCCGTCGTCAAAGGGGAAAGGTCCCTCCTCGAGCGAATGGTCGGCAACCTCATCGAGAACGCGGTCCGCCACAACACGCCCGATGGGTGGTTCTCGGTCAAGACCACACGGACAGGCGACCGGGTGACTCTTGAAGTGGCTAACAGCGGGCCGGCCGTCTCCCCGGAAGAGGCTCACCATCTGTTCGATCGTTTCTACCGTCCGGACAAGTCCCGGAGCAGAAAGACCGGCGGCTTCGGCCTGGGGCTCTCCATCGTCAAGGCCGTTGCCACCGCTCTCGACGGCACTGTCGATCTGGTGGCGCCGAAGGCCGGCGGCTTGCGCGTTACCGTCAGCCTCCCGGCAGCAGTCCCGGCAGATCGAGGTAGCGGGTCATAGCTAAAGCTACCTGCGCCCGCAGCGCTCCCGCCCAGGGGCCGAACTCTTGTGCCGAGCGTCCCGACATCAGACCCAGGCCGGTCACGAGCGCGACATCGGCGGAGGCATATACGGGGACGTCGCTGAACGTCGAGGCCAACGCCGGCTCCGCGACAAGTGCGGCGCCTTCGAGGCCGTAGCCCTTCAGTTCCCTGACCATTCGCGCCAAGATCTGCGCCAGTTGCACCCTGGTAATGGTCTCGTTGGGCCTATAGTTACTGGTCCCGTCCGCTGCCACGCTACCGGCTACCAGACTCGCGGCAGCCACCTCTTCGATGTAGTCGAACGGATAGGCGAGCGCGTTTCCGTCAGAGTCGCGCAACGGGACGACGTCGGCGAAGGTGGGGGAGTCGGCGTTCTCAACCGCAGCTGTGTGTAGACCGCCCACGAGCGTGATCACTTTTGCCACCTGCGCGCGGGTTATGAAGTCTTCCGGCCCGAAGTAGTTGGTGTCGTAGCCGCTCAAGAACCCCAGTTGCACCAACCGGGCCACCGCGGTCCCCACATCGGAATCGTCGGCCACGTCGAGAAAGAGACGGTCCCCTTTCAGCATGGTCGAAACGGTGACGAATTCGTAGCCCTTGGCCCGGAGCGTCCCAACGATGGTGGGAATGGCAGCGGCCGTGTTCGCGGCCGAGAGGTGCATAACCACGATAGCGCCGTTGTGAGCGTGGCTGATGACGTGGTTTGCTATGGACGAAGCCGATCCGCCCGCCCAATCACGCGGATCGACGTCCCACAGCACCAGGTACTCGAAGCCTTCGCTCGCGGCCACCTCGGCCACCCGGGAGTTGGTCGAACCGTAGGGGGGCCGGAAAAGCGGCACCGTGCGGGCTCCGGTGACCTTCCGGAAGGCGTCGGTGCCTCCGCCGATCTGGCGGACGAGTTCCGCCGTGGATACCGACTTGAGTACGGGATGCGACCAGCTGTGATCGCCCACCTCGAACAACCCTTGCCCCATCCCCTCGACGATCTCGGAGTTGATCGCCGCGGTTCCACTGACCGCCGAGCCGATGAGAAACAGGGTCGCGGGCACCTGATGCTTCTCGAGCGCACGTAATGTGGCCAGGGCGCGCGCATTCGACGTGTTGTCATCGAAGGTCAGAGCGATCCACTTGCTGGAGCTCGGACCTCTGTATACCACCGAAGCCGACACAGCCGAAGCTGTTCCGGACCACACGAGAAGAACCATCAGGGCGACGAAGATAAGCAGCGGCCAACGGGAACACGGCCGGCCCCGGCCCATCACAGTCCTAGCCTTCCGCATCACGGCTTCCCTACACCAGGGAAAGCACGATCACGAGGAGCCCAAGAAGAACGGTGTAGACGGCGAAGGCCCGCAGACGGTGCACCTTGACGTAACGCATCAACACGTACACGGCCGCGAAGCCCGATATCGCCGCGGCGATCATGCCCACCGCATATGCCGCCCCGCTGGTGGCGACCGTCTCGCTGCCGATGTCCTTCAACTTGAAGAGGAAAGCCCCCAAGATGGCCGGGATGCTGAGCAAGAAGGAGAAACGCGCAGCCGAGGGCCGGTCGAAGCCCAGGAAGACACCGGCGGCTATGGTCGATCCCGACCGGCTAAGGCCCGGGGCTATGGCGAGCGCCTGGAAGCAGCCCACGATGAGCGCATCCGTCGCCCGCATCCTGTCGAGTTGGACCGGCTCGCTCCTCACTCGGCCGAGCGCAAAGTCTGCGCCCCAAAGCAGCATGCTCGTGATCACCAAGAACACGCCCACCGCCAAGGTGCTCGAGAAGAGCCCC
>MELN01000017.1:7141-11623 GCA_001768675.1 Actinobacteria bacterium RBG_16_64_13
GGAGAAAAGGAACCCCGCCAAACCCGCGGGGATCGAGCCGATGATCAGCCACAGCAGGAGACGCCGCCAGTACTTGACCTCCTGGCGATCGAGCCGCCGAGGCGCGACCACCGACACAACGATCTTGCGGACGTCCCGGTTGAAGTAGCAGAGGACCGCGACGAGAGTGGCCACGTGCAGGAGAACATCAAAGGAAACCGTGGGAGCCGACAGGTTGAAGAACTCGGGCACGAGCACAAGGTGGCCGGAGCTCGACACGGGCAGGAATTCCGTCAGACCTTGCACCACTCCGAGTATCAAAGCCTCAAGTACGCTCAAATCCTGGCACGCTCCCTTTCACCGACGCACCTGTCGGCAGGCAGCATATCACCTAGAAGGGCAGCAACTCCCGGCGGGAGAGCGCACGCGTGCCCATGCGGATGGCGCCTATGGCGACGGCCATCTTGAGTAGATCACCCAATAAGTAGGGGACGGCACCGACGGCGACGGCACGGCTGAGGCTACCGGTAAACGCTACGGCCAGCCAGGGCAAGCCCACGGCATAGATGGCGATCTCGGCCAAGAGCGCCCCCAGGGCGAGTATCGCGAATTCTCTGATCACGGCGCCCCTCCCGCGCCCGACCGTCCGCGCGCGGGAGGCGGCCAGACCCATGAGGAACGCCGCCGCCAGAAAACCGAACAGGTATCCGCCCGTGGGACCGATGAGCACCGCTGCGCCACCCGTCCCGGAGTGGAAGACCGGCGCGCCCGTGAGCCCGAGAACGAGGTAGGCCGCCACCGAAGCAACGCCCAACCTGGGGCCCATGAGGCCGCCGATCAGGAGCACGGCCAGCGTCTGCATGGTCAGGGGAACGGGATAGAACGGAACCGACAACCAAGCCGAGGCCGTCAGGATGCCCACACTGGTCGCCACCATGGCGACCCTGCGCGCGGCCGGCCGCGTCGCCAGACCGATGAGAGCCCGCGGATCCGCCGTCCGTGCGACCGCTGCCGTCCAGGAGCTTCCTTTCATGCCTACATCCTTCGAGTCGTGCGATTCCGTGTAGTTTCGTCAACCAGTCTATCCAGCCCGCGGGGGCGTTGTCAACCAGTATTAGCCAGGGGGTTTACAACTCTCGCACGACGCGAGGAGGCTGTCCCCACGCGCCGCGAACCGTCACATCGCCGGCGAAGACCGGCACGGTCTCGCCTTCCGGGCCGCGCACGAGCAACTGTCCCTCGGGACCGACACCAAGCGCCTCACCAGCGATCACCAACTCGTTCCGAGGAGGACCGGCCAGTACCTCTACCGGGCGTCCCCTGAGGACATCACGCCGGCGCACGTCTTCGAGAACACTCGCGGGGTCGAATCGCGTCCACAGGTGTGTGAGGCTTGCAAGAAGGGATGCCAGGAGGGGCGCACGAGGGACCCCGTCGCCCAGATAGCCCCGGAGCGACGCCGGTCGGGGCCTCCCCGCCCATTGCTGCTCCTCACCAGGTGTCATTCCCCGCATAAGCGCCGAGGGGTCGCTGTTGACGTTGAGACCGATGCCCGCGATCGCCCACTGGAGGCGATCCGCGTCCATGGAACCCTCCAACAAGATGCCACACACCTTCTTGTCGTCCAGGAGCACGTCGTTGGGCCATTTGATCCCCACGCGGACAGGCAGACCGGGAATGCCCTCCAAGACCTCGGCCACGGCCACCGCGGCGGCGAGCGAGAGCAAGTGAGCTTGGGCCGGGGCCAACTCTGGACGCAGGAGCACCGAGAAGGTCAGGTCTTTGCCGGGCTCGCTCACCCAGGTGCGGCCGAGGCGCCCCCGGCCCTCAATCTGCCCGTCGGACACCACAAGCGTCCCGGCCGGCGACGAAGCGGCGGAAGACTTGAGGGCAGCATTGGTCGATCCGCATCGCTCCAGATAACGATACGGGAGCCCCGCCACCCACCGCTCTTGCGGCCCCACGAGTTCCAGCAAGAAGGGCAGCACCGCTTCGGGCACCACCAGGTCGTCATGAGGACGCGTCAGCCGATAGCCCGCTCCGGCCACCGAGTCGATAGCGAAACCCAAGGAGCGCAAATGTTCCACGTGCTTGTGAACGGCCGCCCGGGACAGCCCAAGTGCCCGTCCAAGCATCTCGCCGGAAAGCGCAGCCCCGAGAGACGAGCCCCCGGCGAGCGCCAGAGTGCGGTCCAGTTCCGCGGCCAGAGCGACTCGATGGGCCTGTCCTGCCGTGAGAACTCCCCGGGCCACCGCTTCGTCCAAGCGCTCAAGAAGGATAGCCGGGTTCATCAGCGCTCGAGATTCGCATTGGCGCAAAACGGGGAAATAGCAACAGGACTCAGGTGATGCCCGGAGAAGAAGTGAATGTTGAAAGTGCGGCGCTCCATCGAAAAGCCTTTTTGGATTCCGCCGCATCTGGTATTTTGTATCGTCCTCGATTCCAGGAGTAGTACCCTTCTTGAACAATCAGAGCGTTAGCAGATCAAGTCGGCGCGGTCGCAGAAAGTCTCGCAGGCGGCTTCGCGCTCTTATAGCAGTCGGATCGGTAGTGGCGGTTGTCGTGGTGGCCATCCTAGTCGACTCTGCCCTCTACTACAACAAAGTGCACGCGGGGGTCAGCATCTCTGGGCTCAGCCTCGGCGGGCTCACTCGCGATGAAGCCACGGCCGCCCTCGCCAGGTACGTGGAGGATGCGCAGGGAAGCGCGATCGTTCTCACCAGCGGGGACAAGACCTGGCAGGTCATGCCCGACGGCGTGGGCACCAAGATCGACATTGATGCCGCGGTGGATTCAGCGATGGGCGTGACCCGCAAGAGCAACTTCTTCGTCGATGTGGCCCGGAGATTCAAGCTCTATTTCGGTGGGACCGACGTCGTCTTGCAGGGGACCGTCAACAGCTCCCTCATGGACAATGTCCTCAGTCAAGTCGCCCAGGAACTCGATGTTCCCCCGGTGGACGCCGGGCTGACCGTCGACGGCAACAAGATCAAGGTCGTCGATGGGCAGAAGGGCAACGTGGTCGACCAGGCTACTCTGCGCGAGCAGCTCGAGGCGCTGTTGTTCACACTGCACGCCACCGAGCTGCCGGTGCCCATGGTCGTCAAAGACCCCGAGGTCCAGGCCGACGACTACCAGGCGGCGCTGCAGCAAGCTGAGACCATGATCAGCGCCGACGTCACACTCACCAACGCGGGCAAAGGATGGACGCTGACCCCTGAAGACCTGGTGGCCTACATGGACTTCACGGCCGAAGACCAGAACGGCGTCTCCACTTTGGTGCCGTACCTCTCGGCCGACAAGATGGCCCCGTTCTTCGAGCAGATCGCCGCGCTCGTGGCCACCGAGGCGGTCGACGCCACTTTCGACAGCGATGGGAACAAGGCCTGGGTGGTCCCGGCCGTGCCCGGGACCGCCCTCGATGCCAAGGGGACGGCGGAAGCCCTCACCGGTGCCGCGCTCAAGACCAGCCGGCGCACGGCGGAAGTGGTGGTCACCGAGTCCGACCCGAAACTGACCACCGCCGAGGCTGAGGGCATGGGCATCAAGGACAAACTGGCGGGCTACACCACCGAGCCTTACTATGGTACTGGCGACCGGCAAGTCAACGTGCGCATTACCACCAAGTACGCGAGCAACGTGTTCCTGGCGCCAGGTAAGGAGTACGACTTCGACAAGCAGATCGGGCCTCGCACCACTGAGCGCGGCTACAAGCTCGCTAAAGGCATCACCGGCCAGGGCAAGCTGGAAGACGTTCTCGGGGGCGGCATCTGCCAGGTCTCGACGACCCTGTTCAACGCCGTGTTCGAGGCCGGGTTGAAGGTCACGGAGCGCTGGAACCATTCGCTCTATATCAATCACTATCCACCGGGCCGGGACGCGACGGTGACCGGCGGTGGGAAGAACATGAGATTCGTCAACGATACCGATAACTACATATGGATCCGGGGCACTTCCGATGGGGTCACGACGACCTTCAACATCTACGGAACCAAAGACGGGCGCACGGTCGAGGCCAGTTTTAGCGGCTTCTCTTACGGAGAGCAGCGCACGGACGTGACCGTCACCAATCCGTCGCTAGGCCCCGGGACCACCAAAGTGCAGATCAGTGGCCAATCGGCTAGGTACAGCACAGTGAAGAGGACGGTCACCTACGCCGACGGCACGAGCAACACCGACACGTTCAAGAGCAACTACCCCATGTACCCCAGGACAATCGAGGTGGGTGTCGGTACCACGACCACCACGAGGCCGACGAGCACGACCGAGCCCGGCTCCGGCACCACGATAGTCACTGAGTTCTAGGGCCCGGCCCCGGCGGCCCTAGCCCCGGCGGCCCTAGCCCCGGCTTCTTCAGACCTGGTAGTACGCCCCGTACGCGCACGCCCGGCACAGAACCTCGCCGTCCTGCTCCACTTCACGTGCGTCCCCCACTCGCTCGCCGCAGCGCGCGCACGTCACCGACCGGACAGACCGGCCCGGTCTGTCCTCCACGGGCACCGT
>MELN01000017.1:11636-18939 GCA_001768675.1 Actinobacteria bacterium RBG_16_64_13
GTGCAGGTAAAGAGCTGCTCGTCCGTCCAGGTGCTCCAAAGCTCGAGAGGATCGGTATCCGGCCCGGCGTGCGGCACTTCGGGTCGGGGGGCGAGACGGACGGCCCGGTCCGAGGCCAGATCGCCAAACGTGGCGGCCATCTTGCCGTAATCGACCCACTTCAGCCGCCGGCGCCCCAGTGTCACCCCGGCCACCACGCTCACCGCGTCGCTGGCGCATCGGTCCATCTCCACATACACCACAAGGTCACGGTACGTGCGTGGGTCGTCGATCCCAAGCTCGCGGCAGGCGTAGCGGGCCATGCGCACGCCCATGACCATGCCGTGGCACAAATGGCCGTGAAAGAGCTGGGCCGCCTCTAAGTCCTGTTCGAGAGAACGCACTCGCCACCCTCCTGCCAGTGTCTACTTGACAACCGGCGGCTCCGCCAGTTCGGGGGGACGCTCAGGCGGAGGGCCGCCTGTCACGGGATCCTCCCAGTCCGAAAAATGCCGCTGAAACACCAGGTCTAGGGCCTGCTTCGCGTCGACGGTGACCATCCGGTACCGTCTCATCAAGTCTTGCGCCTCGGGCGTCAAGTGCGAACCCCCGCCGAGGCTGCCACCCACGCTGCGATCAAGAAGAGGAAAGCCCAGCCGCTCCTCGGCCGCGTGCAGTATGCGCCATGCCTTGTTGTATGACATACCGAGTTCCTGGGCGGCCTTTCGCAGCGAACCCCACTCCTCGACGCCGTCCAAGAGCCGGGCAGGGCCGTCTCCGAAAGCCCTGCCCCTGTAATCCAGCCATATCTTGTACATCAGCCGCAACGGTCCAGCCTACTTCAGCCTTGCGAGACCGTCGGTGGCGACCCGGGGGGCGGCACTGACAAGGGCGGCGCCGACGGTGCGGGGACTGCAGCCGTTCCGGCCGGCGCGGCCGGCGACAGATACGTCTCCGTACCGCAGTACGGGCAGCGGACCAGGCCCTTGCCCGCCAGTTCCACTTTGCCGCCGCAGTTGGGGCAGGTGTCGTCTTTGATCTGAGCCGCCTCGGCCGACACCAGTTCGCCCCTGTCCCAGTTCACATAGCCGCGGAACAGGTCCTTCCCGATGAGGTCATAGATGTTGTCCTTCACCTGGTCACGGCTCAGATTGCATTCAATGGCCAGGTCGGCGAGGCTCACGCGTCCCCGGGTCATGACGGCATTGAGGATGGTCCGCTGCTTGTCCGCCCTGCTCTCGGCCTTGATCTCGCCCTTTGAGGCAAGGAGGAGATAGAGGCCCACGGCGATGAAGGGTAGGGAGAACAGTACGAGCCCGAGCACGTACCCGGCGCGGCTAGCACCCGGAGCGAGTTCGGTCAAGCCGACTACCAGCCACGAGGCGACGCCCAAACCTACGACGATCAGCACTATCCCTATTATCCTGGTGCGCATCCGTTCCCTCCCGGTGTCACATCGCTTACCGGCTAGCCTGCACGGAATCCGCCTCCCCCGCCGCCGCCCGAGAAGCCGCCACCAAAACCGCCGCCGCCCGAGAAGCCGCCACCACCGAAGGCGCCGCGGCTCGAACCCCCGCTCGACGACGGACTGGAGGTCAGCACGCTCGACATGTTACCCAAGCTCTTGAAGAGACCATCGGAGATGGTGTCCAGACTGAAGCCGCCTCCGATCCCGCCGCCTATACCTCCGCCGAGACCTCCGCCCAGACTCCCCCCGAGACCACCCGTGGTGACTGGTCCCGAACCACTCGGGAAGGGCACGATCACCGGCGGATGGTACCAATCGGGCGAGGACACGGAAAGATCTTCAAAACGCCTTACCCAGTCCTTCTCCACGCCGAAGGCGACCGCATACGGCAGGTACTTCTCGAAGTTCTCTTTGGCCGAGGCCATATCCTGGAACCGGGTGAGATCCCTGAGGTAGTTGCGGAAGGCCTCCCACTTGCGCTGCTCCTGGGCGCCCTTGGCCGTGCGTTGAGGCATGTGAGGAGCGAACACCCACACGATGACGACCGACACGATAGAGCCCAACAAGAACCAGCCCCAGCCGGTCAGATCGGCCATCGCCATGATGACGGTGAGACCCCCTAGGATCACGGCCGCGAGAAAGCCATATCCGAACCAGCGCGCTCGGGCCTTCTTCGGATTGCCCTGGAACATGCCCGCGGTCGTGACCTCGGTGTAGACCTGGTCGACGATGGGTTGGACGTGGGTGTAGAAGTGGTTCTTCAGATCGGTGGTCGTCACCTGATCCGGATGCTTGCCGTCGAACAGCGACTGGGCGACTTTCAGCTCGAAGCCCTTCAGATCGTCGAGAGGTTTCTTACGCGTGAAAATGGTGACCGCCTTGCCGAGCGCCCCTTTCTTGTCGGTGTCGGTGATCTCCAGATAGCCGCGCCGGGCCAGGTCGACTATCGTGGCGATCACCTCTTTGGTGTCGACCTTCTCGTCGAGCAGCGCTCCGGCCAGCCCGGGAGAGAGACTTGACGGGGGCTCGCTCACATAGGTCGCGAAGACCGTTCCTGGCTCGTCCCGGCCCCGCCTGCGCCAGATGAGGATCATTCCCAGCAGGAAGGCAATGGGCAGGAGAAAGCCGATCTTAGGAATGAGGAACGCCGCGAGGCGAGTTGGGGTCCACGCGAACTTGACAACATCTTTCGGGAAGCCTGTGACTATCCAGAAATTCGTGTAGGGCGGGATGTTCGACGCCTGGTAGACCATGGTCGAGGCGGCGGGAGAGCTGACGCTGGCCTCCACGCCGTAGCCTGCTTGGACTGCCTGTGTCATCTGCTCGGATGGCACCGAGCCCGGAAGCTTCACCGTGGCCTTGACCGCGCCAATGGTCACCGGCGTCTCCGCGTCAAACACGTACCAGCGCAACTCGTCGCCCACGTCGAAGTACTGAATCACGGCCTTGGCCCGATAGTGGAAGACCCAGGTGGCTGAGGTGTCGGTAAGGTCGAAGTTGACCTGTATGTACTGCAGGTCGCCTTCTTTGAAAGTGGTGTAAGTGCCAGGGGTATCGCCTTCGGGGAGGACGGCGCCGCTCGCATCGCGTACTTCGATGTCGGTGATACCGTCGTAGTTCGCCGTCGGGATGTCGCGGGCGATGTAGTGGTAGTTCCCCTCGAACGTGAAGGTAACGGTCTCGTCGACGATGACGTCACCCTTGTCCTGCACGTTCAGCAGAACGTCCATGCTGTCGATCCGCCAGTCCTTGGCCTCTGCCGAAGCCGCCGGCCCGGCAAGCAGGGCCAGGACGGCGCAGACGAGGATCAGGAGCGCAAGGCCCCAGAGGCGCCTTCGAAATCTCATTTCTTCTCATCCTCCGGCGTATCGCCCGCGTCGTCCTTCGCCGGCGCGGAGCTGGGTACGTCGCTCATGTTGTGGCCGCAGTTTGGGCAGAACTTCGAGCCGGCGGGCAACGTCGCTTTGCACTCAGGGCAGGTGACGGTGGCCGCGAGGTTGGTGCCGCAGTTGGGGCAGAACTTGCTCCCGAAGGGGATATCGGCGCTGCAGTTGGGACACCGCACCTTGGGTTGCGCCCCGCCCGCCATCGCCTGCTGGAGCATCCCGGGGATCATCATCCCCAGCCCGGCTCCGGCGCCGAGACCAAGACCGGCCGTGGCCGCGCTTCCGATGTCGGTGCCGCCACCGCCTCCGGTGCCGCCGCCGCCGCCCTTGGCCAGGTCACCGATGGCCTGGGCAGCCTTGAATTGGAAGTACCTGTCCATGCCGCCGATGGCCTCCATGCCGGAGCGCTCGTCGATGCGCTTCTGCACGTCCTCCGGCGGAGAGATGGCGTTGATCAGGAAGTCGACGATCGCCAGTCCGTACTGAGCGAAGTCGTCCCTGATCCGCGCTTTGAGGCCGGCGCCGAGTTCGTCGAAATAGCGCGGCAGGTCGAGGACGGAGTCAAGGCTCTCGCCCAGGATGTCCGACAGCCGTCCTATGATCACACCTCTTAGGAAGTCCTCGATCTGGGCGTTCGTGAAGATGCCCCTTGTCCCCACGATCTTGACGACGAAGAGCTTGGGATCGGTGATCTGGAACGTGTAGATGCCGTTGGAGCGGAGGCGGATCATCTTGAACTCGGAGTCCCGGAACAGGATGGGCTCGACCGTGCCCCACTTCAGATCGGTGAACGTGCGCTGGCTGACGAAGAAGACCTCGGAGCGGAAGGGGGTATCCCCGTAGAGGGGGGTGGTCAGTATCGCGGTGATCAGCGGTATGTTCTGCGTCACCAGCGTGTGCCGGCCCGGCCCGAAGACGTCGTATGCCTTGCCGTCCCGGAAGAACACGGCCCACTGGTTCTCCCGCACGATCATCTGGGAACCCAGCTTGAACTCGCCCGATCCCTTCTCAGGGATGCGGTGGGCCATCTCGTTCCCTTGCTCGTCAACGTACTCGATGAGGTCCATGAGGGCCATCGACTACCTCCCTGCTCCGGTGATCAGATTCTCCCGCTCGGCGAAATGGGCGTCCAAGGCTTCGATCCGGTCGTCGAGCAAACGGATGTCGCCTTTTAGCGAAGGGCTGTCGGCGGCAAGGGCTCCAGCCAGATCGCCTATGGCGCCTGCCTCCGTCTCCAGACCCTTGTCGAACGCATAGAGCTCGTCCAGCTTCTGCGTGCCCACCTTCGTCGCGTCAAAAAGGCCCGCGTAGCCGTAATCGGCGAACTGGACCCGGTCGCGCACCGTGCGCAGCTTGCGCATGGTCACGTCGATCTCGCCAAGTGCATCCAGGTTGCCGGCTCTGATGAGATCGAGCTTGACATCGTCCAGCTTACTCAGACACGGGGCGAGCTTTTCGGCCACGTACACCCGCTGGATCTTGTCCGCCTCCCGTCTGATCTCTTTCTGCTTATAGCCCTTGTAGCCGGGAATGTGCTGCGTGATGCGCTCGAACCAATTCTTGCTCTCCTCGATCCTCTCGTCGATCCCAGCCATGGTGTCCCCTTTCGTCACGTGACCGCTGGCCCCGCGTCGCGTTCCAGACTCTACGCTACCAGACCGTCGAACTCGCGCAGCAGCAACCTCCAATTGGATTCGTGGATATAGCGCGGATCCCAGACCGCGGGGATGAAGATCAGCTCTTGGCCGGCCGGCTCGAGATCGCAGCGGATCGAACGCAGATCTCTTGACTCGTGCGACTGGACCGCCATGTACACGAAGCGCGCCAACACGCGGGCGTCCTCTCTGCCCACCACGACAGGCGAGACCGCCCCGAAACCCGGGCCTGTGGTCGCACTGACATCTATTGCATCTTGGAATCTACCCGCGGCCCCCACCTCGACCAGACTGGGCCTCTGGGCCGTGGCCTCTTCGAGTCCGGGCGTCAACTCCAGCGCCGGCTGTGTCTCGGTGAGGCTCACGC
Organism: Actinobacteria bacterium RBG_16_64_13; assembly: GCA_001768675.1. GTDB lineage: Bacteria > Actinomycetota > Thermoleophilia > RBG-16-64-13 > RBG-16-64-13 > RBG-16-64-13. Next base: position 16,992 of record MELN01000017.1, read on the forward strand.
CCAATTGCTGCACCACGGCGCGCGCCAGCGTGAAGGCGGGGACGTACAGATAAGCCGGCCCCGGGGCGGCGGTCCTTCGCACACGCTCCCAAGTGGGATCCTCCACCGAGACCGTCGCGGTGACGCGCCACGCAGCCAGATAGTGCACGAGGCCGGCGAATGCGAGCTCGGTGGTCATCGCCGCGCTCAGGGGCGCAAAGGAAACGAGCCCGTGTTCGTCCAACTCATACGCCAGCCCGCAGTTGGGGCACACAAACAGCGCGGCCTCGTCTCCGCCCTCGAGCGCAAGACGGCAATTGCCGCAAAGAAGCGGGAACAGATCAGTTGGAGAAAGGTTCGTGATACTCCACCTCGCTTACCGCGCGGTAGCGCCACGCAAGTAAGACAGCCCCCGCCGACACTATCACGGCCGCTGCCGCCATCGATACGCGTCCCGATTCCCAGGTGACGGCAAGCCACACAAGGACCGCGATCGCCAGGGCGAGCAGCGCCAATTGCCCGCCCAGGAGCGCCATCCTCCTCGTGTTGTCCGCCGGAGCGATCGCGGAATTGACGCCGCCATCGCGGCCGTTCACGACCACTCGGCAAAGACGATTCCCCTGTTGGAATCGGACTAACCACAGCGGGTAGAAGAGGAGGCTCGTCGACTCCCTGAAGGCGAATAGGTGACTGTCGGGGGACATGGCGCCCGAGACAGGTTGCAGTGCGACCTTTCGGCCGGTCTCGGCCACCTCTTCGGCAGTACCCTCCGCCTCCAGCACGATCGCCGCGGGATCCATCTCTCCCGCGAGCAGAGGGACCAACAGCTCTCTCCCGGTGACACGTGGGCGAGTCGCGTCGATAGCGGTGAAGTCGGTAGCTGCTTGGTAGTAGCGGCGCTCCTGGAGCCGCGGCTCCCTGACCTCCTCCTGGACCATCTTCAGCTCGAGCCGAACGTCCTCGCTAACACGAGCCGGATCGAAGGGCGCGGAGTACATCGAGACGACCGGCTCCACCTTGGTCCGCAGCTTTCGACCGAATTCCCACCCCGTCACCAAGGCCCTGTGTTCCCATATGGGGGCGTAGACGAGTCTCGCCTCGACGAAGTGGGCGTTGCGGGCATCTTCGGCGATGCCGGGGTATTCGCGTAGCCAGGCGGCGCCTGCGTGCGCCGCATCCAGCCTGTTGAGCCGCGGGGGAAATACCCAGCGCGAAAAACCGGAGTGATCTCCCACCGCGACGCGCACACCGCAGTGGCCGCAGACCAGGATGCGCCTGCCTTCGAAGACGTCGAGTGGACCCGCGCACTGAGTGCACTGGACCGAACGAAGCGTCTGCTTATCGAGACCGGCAGGACATACGGCCTCGACCTCTGTCCGGGTAAGGGTCGATCCACAGAAAGCGCATACCGCCGCTTCTGCGTAGGCCGGCATGAACACCGGCGCCCCGCATTGCGGGCATTCAGACTCAGGCGAACTGTTCTTCGTCAGTTCCATGGTCCTGCTAATCTATCACCGTGACGGCTTCCAGCCGTGAAGCCTCTAGTCGCGCCCACCGTGGTGGCGGCCGACCTCGACGGCACGCTCCTGCCGTTGCTTCTCGACGGCACACAAGCCCTCGAAAGCGCTGGAAGCCTAGGCGTAGCGCTTCAACCCGGCCACGCCTCCGAGTTCCTCCAGCAGGGGGATGTTCTCTCCCACTTCGACTTGACCATTCTGAAGGATCGCCAGCCTGACTATCTCGCCCACGGCATCGCCGACCGGCACCGTGCCACTGCCGCAGAGCGGGCAGCTCTCGGTGGCGGTAAGTCCGACCCAACCGCACTCCACACACCGCCAGCCTGGAACCTGGTAGTTGGGATCGACCAGCAGGGTCTGCACTTGATGGCGCCCCAAGGCACTGAGCACATCGTCAAAACCCGCGACCCCGTGGCCTCCGCGGCCCAGTCCTTCGTTGATGCGAGCGGCGA
>MELN01000017.1:18987-19321 GCA_001768675.1 Actinobacteria bacterium RBG_16_64_13
TAGCGACCATCTGGCCCGTGCTGGCGGCCGCATCAAGGGGTATCTCGGTCACGATCCGGACTGCCAGGGCAGGGGGCACGGCACGACGGAAACTGCTCGCGATGTCATGCTGTGCACACAATGCCCCCCGCCGCAGTCCGGACGTCTCCAACAACTTCGCTAGTGAGGCTCCAACCTCCTTGAAGTGCAGATCGACCAGGGTGTCTTGGCGCGCTGCGGCGTAGTACTTCTTGATCGATACTTCTCCCGTGTCGCGGTCGCTACTGCGTAGCCACGGACCGGCAAGGTCGTCTTCTTGCGCCACGCCCCACTCGTCGACGATGAAGAGGCTCGA
>MELN01000017.1:19370-27174 GCA_001768675.1 Actinobacteria bacterium RBG_16_64_13
GCATCCACTACCGGGCGCAGATAGGGCGAAGGCTCGATCACCAGACGGTTCGCCAAGCGAAGCGGCAACTCGATGCGCTCGTGCTGGCCGGTCGCGCCTTCCACGAAAACGGCTAAGCCTTGGGTGCTAGGCGTCAGTTCGTATTTGAGCAGATCCAAGACGTAGGTGAGGTCCGCCTGCAGGAGCCGCTTCCCTCCCTTGGAGGTCCCGCTGTCCTTGATGATGCGGTTGAACTCGCTATGGACAAACGCCGGAGCGACCAGCCGCCAATCGTCAAGCCGGCTAGTGGACAGAGTCACTGTCAGGAATACGCCTCCCGCCGCCCGCGCCCCAGCCAAAGCCTTGAGTTTCTCCCTGGCCCCGGCCACGGTGTCCATCATGGGGCGCCGCCTTCGCCTCGGCCTTCCGCCTCTCCGGGCTCCTCCGCTCCTTTAGCCTCTCCTGCACTCTGTTCGGCAGCAAGGACGGCATCTCGATCACGAAGAGCCTGCTCCCTGCGCCAGCGCTCCTCCCGCTCACGGAACTTGTCCACAAGAGCGGATCTCCCTTTGTCGTGGGTCGGCTCCGCCATGTTCATGGTGCCCGTGTCGGAAAGCGCCGCCTTCATCTTCTGCGTGGGAGTGAGGGGGCGCTCTCTGCCGGAGCGTTCGACCTTTTTATCGGCCATCTTGTCCCCTTTCGGTTCCTGGAAGGTGCGGCCAATGGTCGCCGGGCGTGTGGTTGATTACTACCCAGCGTCGAAGGAGACCTAACACGACCAGGGGCGTGGATGAGCCATTTGTGTTTCTCCCTTGCCAGGGCATATTGTGGAAGCTGACGAGTCCCTCCAGTCGCGTAGGAGCTTTCTTCATGGAAGACTTTGAAAGACCTGGTGAGTTCTACTTGGGCCGCAGGTACGATCTTGCCTCCAAGGAGACAGGCGATCCGCTGACCTACGACTCGAAGGACCTGGTCACCCATGGCGTCTGTGTGGGCATGACAGGCAGCGGCAAGACCGGCCTCTGCGTAGGTTTGCTGGAGGAGGCCGCGCTCGACGGTGTGCCGTCCATCGTCATTGACCCCAAGGGTGACCTCGTCGACCTTCTTCTTACCTTCCCCGAACTGCGGCCCGAGGACTTCTTACCCTGGGTGAGCCCGGAGGAGGCCGAGAAGCAGGGGGTGACGCTCGACGACTTTGCCGCACGGCAGGCGGAACTGTGGAAGAAAGGTCTCGCCGACTGGGGACAAGACTCAGCCCGTATCCAACGTCTCAAGAGTTCAGCAGATTTTGCTATCTACACGCCTGGCTCCAGTGCCGGCCTGCCCGTCAGCATACTCAAGTCGTTCACCGCACCCGGGCCGGCCCTGCGCGCTGACGATGAGGCGCTGCGCGACCGCATCAACACGACGGTGACCAGCATCCTCGGCCTTGTCGGGGTGGCCGCGGACCCGATCCAAAGCCGGGAGCACATACTGCTTTCCAGCTTGTTCAACTCAGCCTGGTCGGCCGGAAGGGATCTTGACCTCGCGACCCTCATCCAGCAGATCCAGGAGCCACCGTTCCAGAAGGTGGGCGTCTTAACCCTGGACTCCTTCTACCCCGCCAAAGACCGGTCCGTGCTTGCCATGACGCTCAACAACCTGCTCGCGGCCCCCACCTTCCAGTCGTGGCTGGAAGGTGAGGCGCTCGACATCGGCCGGATGCTGGTCACCAACGAGGGCAAGCCCCGTGTTTCCATCTTCTCCATCGCGCATCTTTCCGACTCGGAGCGCATGTTCTTCGTCTCGCTGCTCCTCAACGAGGTTCTGGGCTGGGTGAGGGCCCAGCCGGGCACGGGAAGCCTCAGGGCCATCATTTATATGGACGAGATATTCGGCTTCTTCCCGCCGGTAGCCGAACCGCCCTCCAAGAGGCCGCTGCTCACCCTGCTCAAGCAGGCGAGGGCCTTCGGAGTCGGCATCCTCCTCGCGACCCAGAACCCCGTCGACCTCGACTACAAAGGTCTGGCCAATGCCGGTACCTGGTTCATCGGCCGGCTGCAGACCGAACGTGACAAAGCCCGGCTTCTCGAGGGGCTGGAGGGGGTGGCGGCGGGCACCGAGACCAGATTCGACCGGCAGAAGATGGAGCAGACCCTGGCTGGCTTGGGCAAACGCGTGTTTCTGCTTTACAACGTGCACGACGATGCCCTCGTGACTTTCCAGACCCGCTGGACCATGTCCTATCTCGCGGGACCACTGACAAGAACGCAGATCAAGACGCTCATGGACCCGCGCCGGCCCGTCGCCGAGCCCGCGACCCCGGCGCCGGCTGCTTCCGCGGCCCAGGTCCAGTTGGGCTCGCCCGCGATGGCGACAACGGGGGATCTCGCCGACCGACCGCCGGCACTCCCAGCCGAGATTCCGCAGTACTACCTGCCCCTGCGCGGCGCGACCTCGGCGGGCTCGACTCTCGTGTACCGCGCGGGAGTGCTGTCCGCAGGCACTGTGGCTTTCGTGAACACGGCGAGCGGAGCGAGCACGTCCCTCAAGATCCGGCGCATCGCCGAAGCGCCGGAGAGCGCGCTGACACTCGACTGGGAGAAGTCCATGGACCTGGAAGCGGTCCTGGAGGACCTAGACCGTCAACCCTACCCGGGCGCGACCTTCGCTCCTCTGCCTGCCGCGATGGCGAAGCTCCCGTCATACCGCTCGTGGGGGACCGACTTCTCAGACTGGGCGTTCCGGACCCAGACGGCCGAGGTATTCAAGAGCCCCGGCTTCAAGATGACCTCCGATCCCGGCGAGAGCGAGGATGACTTCCGCAGCCGGCTCCAGAGGGCAGCACACACCGAATTGAGCGCTCAGACCGAGAAGTTGCGCGCACGCTACGCGGCCAAGAAGGCGACACTCCAACAGAGGGTACTCCGGGCGGAACAGGCGAAAGACCGGGAGGCTGAACGGTCGCGGGGACGAAAGATGCAGACGGCCATCTCTTTTGGGGCGACCGTCCTGGGAGCGCTCTTTGGAAGCAAGAAGCTCGGCACCGGCACGATCGGGAGGGCCACGACCACTATGCGCGACGTCAGCCGCAGTGTCGATGAGGCAGGCGACGTCAAGCGTGCGGAGGACACGCTGGCAGTCGTCAAGCAGAACCTGGCCGACCTTGAGGCCGAAGAGCAAGCCGCGATCGACGCGCTCGAGTCGAAGAACGACCCGATGAGCGAAACCCTCGATAGAGTGTTGATGCGTCCCCGCAAGGGCGACATAACAGTGGACTCGCTGGGTCTTGTCTGGATGCCCTACTGGCAGGCCGGTTCAGGCTCAATGACGGGCGCCTGGGGATAGAACGAGGGAGTAGCGAAGGCAACCTTGCGCGAAAGGAGAAGTGGGGATGTTGAAGGACTTCAGGGCTTTTGTGGACCGGGGGAATCTGCTCCAGCTGGCAGTCGCTTTCATACTGGGCGTGACGTTCGCCGCCGTCGTCACTTCGTTGGTGAACGACATCATCATGCCCGCCGTGGGCCTCGGCCTCGGAGGTGTGGACTTCACCAATCTCTTCGCCGTGATCAAGGACGTTGAAGGACATGCCGGCTCCTATGCCAGCCTGCAGGCAGCCAAGGACGCGGGTGCTGTGACCATCAACTACGGGATCTTCGTCAACGCGATCATAGTGTTCATCATCGTGGCCCTCGTGCTGTTCTTCCTGATGAAGGCCTACATGAAGACACAGAAGCCTGCCGCCGTGGCCAGCAAAGACTGCCCCTTCTGCGCGACGAGCATTCCTTTGGCAGCCAGCCGTTGCCCCAACTGCACCTCGGAGCTGCCGGCCCCGAAGGCCGGCGGCAGCGCCACAATGTTGTGACGAGCCCTTGGCCTGCCTCAGGGTGGCACGAGTGCGCGCCAGTCGTGGTCTTTCGGCTGGACAGTCACGGAGCTGAGAGGGGACGGGTGTAGGTGGTGCCGGCGAGACTCGAACCGGTGACCTCCGGCTATACTCTGCCGCACCATGCCAGACCGCCCCACCACTCAAGACCTCTCCTTTTTCGCAACCTGCCCGCGCAACACGGAGGGTCTTCTCCTAAACGAGCTCCGGGCCCTTGGGGCGGGTGACGCGTCGGAAACGAGGGCCGGCGTGGCCTTCAGAGGCACTTTGCCATTGGCCTACAAAGTCTGTCTCTGGTCCCGGGTTGCCAGCCGGGTCATCCTACGCTTGACCTCGTTCGCCGCGTCGAGCCCAGATGACCTCTACGAGGGCACCCGCGCCATGCCCTGGGAAGATCATCTGGCTCCGACCGGCACGTTGGCGGTAGAAGCGACCTCCGTCGTCAAACAGGGGCCCCTGGCCGATCTGAACACCCACTTCGCTGAACAACGAGCGAAGGACGCGGTGGTCGACCGTTTTCGGGAGAGAACCGGGACCAGGCCGGGCGTGGACCTTGCCCGGCCCGACATCCGGATCAGTCTTCACGTAGCTCACGACGAGGCCGTCGTCGGCCTTGATCTCTCTGGAGAAGGGCTGCACCGGAGGGGCTACCGCATCGAGGGCGGAGAGGCTCCGCTCAAGGAGAACCTGGCGGCCGCGATCCTCATGCGGGCCGGGTGGCCGCAGATCTCGACGCAAGGCGGGACACTGCTGGACCCCATGTGCGGCTCGGGCACCCTTCTTGTCGAGGGCGCTTTGATGGCGGCCGACACGGCCCCGGGGCTGTTCAGGGGGTACTACGGCTTCCTGGGTTGGAAGGGATTCGACGCTGATGCCTGGCACGACTTGATAGTTGAAGCCACAGAACGCCGCGAGCTGGGACTGCGCCGCTTGCCGATGCTCTTCGGCTTCGACATCGATCCGCGGGCGCTCGGGACCGCCCGCGGTAACATCCGGAGGGCCGGGCTTGCGGGACGCATCGCACTCGAACAACAAGCACTGTCCGCGCTGAAGGCTCCGGACCCCACACGGCAGGATGCCGGCGGCGCACCCGACTCATCGGCGAATGCTGGACTGGTGATCACGAACCCTCCGTACGGCAAGCGTCTGGGTGAAGTCGCGGAGCTGGTCGAGGTTTACGAGGCCCTGGGGGAAAGGTTGAAGTCCTCGTTCGCCGGTTGGGAGGCGGCCATCTTCACTGGCAACCCCGAGTTGGGGGCGCATTTGGGCCTTCGCGCCCACCGCTTCAACGTGCTCTACAACGGCCCGCTCGAGTGCAAGCTGCTTCTCTTTCACATCGGCCTGCGCGAGGACGGGCGGAGCGGGGATGCCCGCGGTGCCGGCGCCGAGATGTTCGAGAACCGCCTGCGCAAGAACCTCAAACACCTGCGCCGGTGGGCTGCCCGGGAGAACGTGCACTGCTACCGGCTGTATGACGCCGACCTGCCCGAATATGCCGTCGCCGTCGATCTTTACGAGGATTGGGCCCATGTTCAGGAGTACGCTCCGCCTGGTACCGTGGACCCGGTGCGCGCGCGCCGCCGGCTCAAGGAAGTGATGGCCGTCGTCCCGGAAGTCCGTGAGATACCGCCCCATCACACCGTACTCAAGGTCCGCCGCCCGCAACAGGGAGCCGACCAGTATCAGAAGCTGAGAGAGGAGGGCCGGTTCTTGCAGGTAGAGGAGGGAGGCCTTCGCTTTCTGGTGAACCTCACCGACTACCTCGACACCGGCTTGTTCCTCGATCATCGCGTCACCCGGGGAATGATCCGCGAGCTCGCGCGGGGCCGGCGTTTCCTCAATTTGTTCGCCTACACCGGCTCGGCCACGGTCTACGCCGCGGCCGGGGGCGCCGCTTCCACCACGACCGTGGACCTCTCGCCCACGTATCTCGATTGGGCTCACCGCAATCTGGTGCTGAACGGATTCGCGGGGCCGGAGCACAGCTTCATCCGAGCCGACTGTCTCGAATGGCTGGCCCAAACGAGCCCGGCGCGCTCGGGCGGCAGGACGACGCACCATGCCGCCGGCCGACGCGCGCCTTCGCTCTCCACGACCGCCGGACCCTACGACCTCATCTTTCTTGATGCGCCCACCTTCTCCAACTCCAAGAGCATGAGCGACACTCTGGACATACAGCGCGACCACGCGGGCCTGATCAGAACCGCCGCCGGATTGCTCTCGCCGGGGGGGATCCTGCTCTTCTCGACCAACTTCCGCCGGTTCAAGCTTGACCCCGCGGTAGCTGAAGAATTCCAGGTCGACGACATCACCAAGCAGACGATCCCACCAGATTTTGCCCGGAATCCCCGTATCCACAGGTGTTACCGCATCCTCCCGAGGAGCAAGAAGGATGCCGGCTGATCCTCCCCGACCTCCCTCAAACGCCGAACTGGCCGGGATATTCCAGACGATCGCCGGCTATCTGGCCCTGGATTGCGCCTCCACCTACCGCATTCTTGCCTACGAGAAGGCCGCCACAGCTTTCGGCAACCACCCTGTCTCGATCGCAGAAATGGCTGCCCGCGGCGAACTGCGCGGACTGCCCGGGGTGGGCGAGGCCATCGAGGCCAAGGTCCTCGAGTATCTGGCCACCGGTGAGGTGTCGTTCCTGGAGAGTCTGCGGGAGCGATATCCCGAGGGCTTGCTCACGGTCATGCGCCTGCCGGGAATGGGCCCGAAGAAGACCCGCATGATCTGGGAGTCCGCCCGCGTGGCCGACATCAGGGACCTCGAGCGAGCCTGTCGCGAGGGTCGGGTCCGCCAGATCCCGGGAATGGGCGAGAAGACCGAGTCACGCCTGCTCCAGGCCATCGAGAGTTGGGCGGCCCGCGGCGCGGGTGGGACGGAGGTCCGCCGCCTGCGTTCGGTGGTGGAACCGCAGGCCGTCCGCTTGGTGGAAGCCCTGCGAGCACTCCCCGAGGTGACCGCCGCGGACTATGCCGGCGGCCTGCGCCGTCTTCGCGCTACCGTGCGCGACATCGACCTGGTGGTCGCATCGGCAGAACCGGCTGCGGTCATGGACGCCTTCGCCGTTCTTGCCGAGTGTGACCAGATCGAGGAGAGGGGCGATACCAAGCTTTCGGCCAGGATCCACACCGGTCTGGGCGTCGACCTACGGGTGGTGCCCCCGGAGTCGTACGGCAATCTCTTACAGCATTTCACGGGCAGCTCCGACCACAATGTGGCCCTGCGCGGCCACGCCCAGAAGCGCGGCTACAAGATCAGTGAATACCACGTGGAGCACCTCGGTTCCGGCCGCCTTATCCGCTGCCCGACCGAAACCGAGGTGTACGCGCAAGTAGGCCTGAGCTACATCCCTCCCGAGTTGCGTGAAGACCAGGGAGAGATCGGAGCGGCCGAAGAAGGATCGCTTCCGGACCTGGTCGACCTACCGGATCTGCGCGGCGACCTTCATGTGCACTCCGACTGGACAGACGGACGCGTCAGCATGGAGCACATGGCCATCGCGGCCCGGGAGAGGGGCCTGGAGTACCTTTGTTTCTGCGACCACTCCCAGTCGCTGGCCATGACCGGGGGACTCGGTCCCGAACGCTTGCGGGCCCAGGTAGAGGCCATCCGGGCGCTCGACGCCACGTTGGAGGGGATCCGGGTGCTGGCCGGCATCGAAGTGGACATCCTGGCCGATGGTCGCCTAGACCTGCCCGACGACGCCCTGGCCGGTCTGGACTTCGTCACGGCCAGCATCCACTCTGGTTTCAGCCAGCGCCCAGAGCGGATCATGGAGCGCCTCAGGAACGCAATGCGCAACCCCTTCGTACGCTCTATCGCTCACCCGAGCGGGCGGCTCCTTGGACGCCGCGACTCCTACGAGCTTGATCTGGAGCCCTTGGCGCGTTTGGCAGCCGAAACCGGCACGTATCTGGAGATCAACGGCTCGCCCGACAGACTTGACCTTGC
>MELN01000017.1:27185-32198 GCA_001768675.1 Actinobacteria bacterium RBG_16_64_13
GCCGCCTTAGGGGCGACGATGGTCATCTGCAGCGACGCTCACAGCCCGAGGGATTTCGAGAATCTGCGTTTCGGAGCCGGAGAGGCCCGGAGAGGATGGCTCCGTGCGACGGATGTCGCGAATAGCCGACCCTGGGGGTCTCTACCCCACCAAGCTTCCGCCCGATGATCTCGGAGCCCTTTCATCCCGGCAGGTGTCTCCAGTCAAGATGACGCTCAGGAAGCCGGCGAGTCCCTTGTCAGGCAGTCTTGCCACCCAGCATCCGCACAGAGCCTGCGCCAGCTGACCGAGGCGATGGTCGTCCGGCCGCTCGCCTGCTGTTTCGCCGCTCGCCGGCATGACGATCGTCGTGCCACAGCCGGGACATATCCAAGTGCTGGGAGTGCGCATGCTGATTAGAAAGAACGGCCTTTCGCTGCTCGGGGGACTGACATCCGCTACATCGATTATCGGCCGGAGGCCACCAACCCATGAGCGGTCCGAGCGTCACCGGACGCGACGGCTAGCGGTCGGCGAAGCTGTAAAAATAGCCGTCCCGGGAGCCTAGATAGATCTTGCCCTTCCAGACGGCGGGGGTGGACTCCAGAGCGTTTCCGGAGGGCACTTTGAACTCCCACAGCAGTGGCGGATCGACATTAGTATCGCTCACGTCCCATGCGTGGAGAGTGCCGTAAGTGTCGCCCAGGATGAGGGTCTGATCCACCACGATCGGGCTTGCCCACGCGTGCTCGGGAAGGTCCTTCCGCCATCTGGTCGCGCCGGTCTCGCGGTCGATGCCGATCATCGCGCCATTGTGAGTGGGAACGATCAGCAGGTCCTTGTAGAGGCAGGGCGTCGCCCATACTCCCGACTCGCCGTTACTCCCGGTCTTCGTCACCGGCTGGGACCAGACAAGGGGGGTCTCGCCCTCTCCCGTCTTGCGTGGGTCGAGCTTGATGATCTGGCCCACGTCCTTGGAACGCTGCGTTGAGCGGTTAGTCAGCATGTCCGAGTGCTGGCATACGTAAATGAAGCCCTGTTCGTCGGCGACGATGGTGGCGTCGCTGTCGTTGCCGGTCCAGAAACGGAAGACGACCGGGTACGCGTCGGCGCCTTTGGCGGGAGCCTCACCTTTCGCCAGGGGCCGCAGGGTCGCGCTCACATCCAGGCCGGTGACGAGGCCGCCAGAATTTGTAAAATACAGCCGGTCCCCCACCAGGCACGGGGAGTCCTCCACCGACACGTCCTTGTCGCCCAGTTTCTGGATGAGCGTGGCGGTCCAAGACTGCATGTCCAGGACTATCTCCGGATCGACCGTGACCTTACCGTCGGCGCCGTAGCCGCGATTGAGCTTGAGGATGTAGAAGTGACCGTTCTCGCCGCCCTCGAACGCGTAGTCATTGCGGATGACCGCGCTGGAATCCCAGTCATCGTTCCAGACTGGGTTGGGGAGAGTGTCGGCGTCCAGGTTGAAGAGTTCGGTGGGCTGCTCCCTGTCGATGGCGATGATGCGCCACTTGTTGTCGCGGCAACCCATGTAGACAAGCGGAAAACCATCGGGATCGACCACGACCGAGCCCTTGAAGATGTCGCCGCCCTTGAAATCGGGCAGCAGCTTCTCGCCGGTCGCTCCGTCGAGAAAGTGGATCTTCCAATCGTATGCGCCGAACACCACCCAGGTCTTGCCGTCCCGCTCGAAGATGCAGGGCTGCCCGGTCCATCCGGTCCCGGTCCAGGTCTTGGTGACTCCGACGTCGGTGGACTGTCCGGACATAGGGCCGAACTTCCACAAGACCTGCGGGGCCGAGGGTACAGGGCCTTCGCCGTAGTAGGTGCGAGAACCATTCCCGCGGAACATGGTCAGGCCTTCGAACGTGGTCTGGATGGGGCCATAGAAGCTTCCCGCGATCCGGGTGTCGCCGGGCTGCGAAGGATCGTAGACGCCCACCGTGGTGTTGGGACTGGAGGGGTTGGAGCCGACGGAGGTCGTGGTCTCGCCGGAACTTTCGGTGGTCTCCGTGGTGTCGGTGCTTTCGCTGCCCTCTGAAGTGCTGGTGGTGGTCGTCTCGCCGTTTCCACCGGTGGTCCCCGTGTCGCCGCCGCAACCGCGAGCGACGATCAAGGCGACGAGCGCGATGATCGCGATGCACGCCAGAAGCACCAGCCAGCGCAGAAGGATGCGGCGCCGCCGCACACGGCGCCGCCGCTCGATAGTCGCTCTGTCGCTCCGTCTCATCTCCACGGGCCTAGAGTACCTCCAACTCGAGGACCTCGCGACCGAACACCCCGGTCCGATTGTCCGTGAAGGCCGCCCGCGTTGGCTCCACTCGATACACGCCGATGTCTCGGATCAGTTCGGCCTTGTCGGGGCGGCCGGCGAGGTCTCGCACGAACGGAAATCGTCTGACGTATGCCACCAGCGCGCCTGCCTTGGCGCCTCCCGCGAGAAGCTTGGCTTCGCCCCACATTTGCACACCCTGGATCAGTTCCCAGTCAGCGTAGTCTTCGGTGACGGTGACCGCGACCGGCGCGGCCTCCCCGATGTGCAGGCCATGAGCGCTTGTCTGCTTGCTGAGAAAGACAAGACGCAACGCGTCATCGACGGCATAGAAGACGCTGGCGGCATGGGGGGCGTTCCCCACGAGAGGCACCGTGGCGATGGTCATGGTGTGGTGTGCGTGCAGATAATCGGCCACCCGCTTACGCAGATCGCCGCTATCTTCAGCCCCCACGTCTTCCCTGCCAGCGGTCGAACAGCTCATGAGGGAGCGCGAACTGGTCGAGCATCTTGCCGACCGTTTGGTCGACGATGTCGTCTATGGTCTTGGGCTGATGATAGAAACCGGGGACTGGAGGAAGCACCACGGCACCGTACTCGGTCAGCTCCGTCATCAAGCGCAAGTGGCCCAGGTGAAGCGGGGTTTCGCGGACCACCAGGACGAGACGGCGCCGCTCCTTGAGAGTCACGTCGGCCGCGCGTGCCAGGAGAGTGTTGCACGCGCAATGGGCTATCGCCGACAGGCTCTTGATGGAGCACGGCGCGACGATCATGCCCGCGGTCAGAAAAGAGCCCGAAGAGATCGGCGCATCCATCTCGTCGTTATCATATGAGTAATCGGCCATGGCTTCCAGCTGCTCAGGCGTCCATCCGGCCTCGAGCTCGGCCACACGCTTGGCCGCTTCGCTGATGACAAGATGGGTCTCGACAGGCGAATCCCGGAGCACCTCAAGAAGACGGGCTCCATATACCGTGCCGGAAGCTCCGGAGATCCCCACGACCAGGCGCACCGGAATGCCCACGCGCGTCATCCTCCCGCGATGGGGGGAAGAAGCCGGATCTCGTCACCGTCTCTGAGCGGTGTATCCAATCCTCCCCCTTGCCGAATGTTGTGTCCATTGACAAAGATCCCCACCCACACACTCCCATCCTCGCGAAAGATGCGCGTGCGCAGTCGGGGCTGACCGGCGACGCAGGCCGCCAGGGCGTCACCCACGGTCCGGCCTTCGCATTCCAACCGGGCGGGCCCTTCCGGCCCCGCTATCCCTACGGGCAGTCTGACAAGCGCTTTCGCCATGATCGATGTCTCCATGGGCCTCTCTGAACAGGGCCTCGGTCATCACACAGTCGCGGGCACCTTCTCGGTCTTGCTCTGACGCACGTCGACGGCAAGGACATGCGGGTTCTGGCAGAAAGCCACGCATTGCGGCGTGCCGTCGCACAAGTCGCATTTGTAGGCCACCGGCCTGTCCGGATGCTCGTGGATGACTTCCTGCGGACAGACTTCGTAGCAGGAACCGCAGTTCGTGCAGAGATCCTCGTTGACTCTAAGCACCCATCCTTCGACCTCGTCCAGCCCAACGGCCCGGACGACGATAGAGTGGCGCTCGATCGCGCCGGTGGGGCAGACCTCCTCGCACTTGGCGCACGCGGTCTGCAAGCACGTATGGCCCCTGATCACGGTGGTGGTGGGGTTGACCTCGATATGGAGCCTCGCCACAGAGGGACGATACGCCCCCTCGTGCCACGCAGAGCAGGCCAACTCACACATGTGGCAGCCGGTGCACTTCTTGTTCGCAATCATCACGTAGGGCATTGACATCCTTCCCGAGGGATGACCCGACAGCTATGGGCGGACGTCCACCCCGACCTCGGCCAGTTTGGCCTCGGTGGGTACGCCGCCCTGATCCCAGCCGCGCAGCCGGTAGTACTCCCGAAGCGCAGCTTGCAGCGCCTGTTTGCCGATGGCCTTGCCCGCCGCGGGTCCCTCCGTGAACGCGAACTCGCTCAGATACAACTTCCGCGGCAAGCTATCGGCTTCGACCCCTTCGCGCAGGTTCAAGAGCCGGCCCAGGTTCCAGATGCGCTCACCGATCAGCATGACCTCGTCCTCGCTGAATTCCCGCTTCCACACGTGTTTGAGCATCTGGCAGAGCTGATCGGGGTTGACCGCCCAGAAGTCGCACCAGGCCCCGCTGAACTTTACCGAACTGAAGTTCTGCCCGATGAAGCCGTTATCCACGTTGCCTTTGATGGTCTGCTCGGCCTTACCTTCTAGACTGTCCGCCGGTCTGGTGCCCTCGAGCACTTCGTCCGCGATCGGATAGGTCCGCATATGACAGCCGCCCCTGTCCGATGTGGCGTAGCTGAGGCTCATGCCGAAAGCGCCGCGCGGATCGTATCCGGGCAATTCCAGGTTCTTGACCTCCATGGCCATGTCGGGCACGCCATACTTCGCGGCCAGGGCCCGCGCTCCCAGGGCGAGATCGGCCCCGACCCCCTCCCGTTTGGCGATCATTGCAGGAGCGGCGACGTAGCTTTCCGCCTCACCGAAGCGGAGGCCGAGATCGGCGATCCCTTGCTCCGTCACGTCCATGGCCAGCCCGACCACCGATCCGCACGAGATGGTGTCCAGCCCCCATTCGTCGCATTCGTGGTTGAAGCGCATCAGGGCTTCTATGTCGGCCACCCCGCAGTTCGCCCCGCAGAGCGCGATGGTCTCGTACTCGGGCCCCTCGCCCTTCACGCCGCCGGCG
>MELN01000017.1:32216-34140 GCA_001768675.1 Actinobacteria bacterium RBG_16_64_13
AGGGCGCATTGGTAGCACGCTCGGTTTGCGACCTTGATCTTCTGGAAGGCCTCCGAGTTGATGCCCGCGACCCCTTCGAAACTCCCTGCCGACCAGTTGCGAGTGGGCAACACGCCGGCGCCGTTCATTGGATCGACCAGGATAAGAGTACCCTCTTCGTTGGCCCACAGGTTGAAGTCGGTGAGCACGTGTTCGCGGTGGATACGGGCGATGTCGGCCAGGAAGGCTCTTGCCTCCCCCACCTTCACCGAGCCGGTGCCACGTATGGCCACGGCCTTGAGGTTCTTCGAACCGAACAGGGCTCCATGCCCGCCACGCCCAGCCTTGTGGAACTGGTCGGTGCTCAGGCACGCCCAGGGAACCAGGTTCTCGCCTGCCGGGCCGATGGACAGCACCTTGGCGTTCTCCTCGAGGTCTGTGCGCAGTGCCTCTTCGATCTCCGAGGTCTTCAGGCCCCAATATTTCTCCACGGCAGATACGAACTCGACGTTGTCATCCTTGATCCAAAGCACCGTCGGCCGCTGTGCGCGGCCCGTGATGATGATCAAGTCGTAGCCGGCGAACTTCATCTCGGGAGCGAACGAGCCCCCGACGTAACTATCGTTGAGGATGCCGGTGGCTGGGCTCTTCGCCCCCACTACTAGGCGCGATGCAGTGCTCACATTGGTGCCGGCGAACGGTCCGGTCACAAGAAAGATCGGGTTCTCCGGAGACCAAGGATCGACGCGGGGCGGCACATATTCCCACATGTAGCGGAGGAGAAGCCCCTTGCCGCCCACATAGCGCTCGGCCCAGTCCATGTTCAGCGGCTCGACAGCAGACGTGCCGGCGCTCAGATCGACCCGAAGCACCTTCCCCTGATAGAAATCCATCGTATAAGGATATCCTATGACGCACGAAGCTAGGAGGAGACCGGCGTGCCACCAAAACAGACCGCATGATGAAGAAGGCAGGACATACCGCCAAGGCGCGCCAAGCGCTCGAGATCATCGCTCGCCTGAGGAGCGAATACCCCAAGGCCGGCATCGTGCTCGGCTTCGGAAACGACTGGGAACTGCTCGTCGCGGTGATCCTTTCGGCTCAGTGCACCGACAAGAAGGTGAACGAGGTCACCGCCAAGCTTTTCCGGAAGTACCGCAAGATCGAGGACTACGCCTCCGCAGACCCATCCAGGCTCGAGGCCGACATAAGGCCCACGGGGTTCTTCCGCAACAAATCCAAGCACATAATCGGGTCGGCTCAGAAGATACTCGCCGAGTACGGCGGTGAGGTCCCCGGCAGCATGGCCGACCTGCTCACCCTGCCCGGGGTAGCGCGCAAAACAGCCAACATCGTGCTGGGCAACGCCTACCCCGACGCCTACGCCGCGGATCCAGACGCCGGCATAGCCGTAGACACTCACGTCAACCGACTCAGCCGGCGGCTTGGATTGGCTGTCTCCGGCGACTCCGACAAGATCGAGCGCGAGCTCATGGCGATCGTTCCGCGTGCCGACTGGTTCCAACTCACCTATCTGTTGATCGAGCACGGCCGCGCCGTCTGCCCGGCCAGACGGCCGCGATGCGGAGAGTGTCTGCTGCAGGACATCTGCCCGTCGGCGTTCAAAGTCTGAACCGCGCATACTCCGGTGAGTGTCGGGGCACCCCGCGCCCGTCTGCTCGACACTCGCCGAATGCCACGCGCTTCGCGGCGTGCGGCAAAAGTCGCGCCGACGGGCACGGGGTGCCCCAACACCCTCAAGTTAGGTGGCGCGGCTCGTGCTTCGCCACTTCGCTGGGCAGGGGCCGGTCCGAAGCCGCCTCCCCCCTTTCCGGTGCGAGAGCACGGGGAGGCGGTGGCTGGCGGTGGGGCACTGGTCCGGCCTGGGGCCGGTATGCGCGGCTTTTGCCGCACGCCGCGAAGAGCGCGCGTGGTTCCGGCGAGT
>MELN01000017.1:34170-37307 GCA_001768675.1 Actinobacteria bacterium RBG_16_64_13
CCGGACCAGCCCTCACAGTGAGAACCGCCGCTGTCCCGTGCTACCATCGCACCGAGTCTTGCGCACCATACAAGGGGAACCAGAGATGATCTTCGATCGAGAAAACGAGTGCATGCGCCGGGAAGACCTCCGGAAGCTCCAGGAGGAACGCCTGAAGACTCTTGTGAAGAGGGTCTACGATCGAGTCCCCTTCTACACGGATCTCTTCGACAAGTCCGGGATCAAACCGGAGCAAGTGCGTCGGTTTGACGACCTGGCTCGGCTTCCCTTCACGCGAAAGTACAACCTGCGCGACGAGTACCCGTTCGGCTTGTTTGCGACACCGCTCAAAGAGGTGGTGCGCATCCATGCGTCCTCCGGCACGACGGGCAAGCCGACCACCGTGGGCTACACGCGCAACGACATCGCCATGTGGGCCGAGGTCTGCGCCCGCTCCCTGGCAGGCGCGGGCACCACGGACGACGACGTCGTCCAGGTGGCCTATGGCTACGGTCTGTTCACAGGCGGTCTGGGGGCCCACTACGGGGCCGAGCTCATCGGCGCCTCGGTTATCCCCATCTCGGGCAGCAACACGCAACGTCAGCTGATGCTCATGCAAGATTTTGGCACCACGGTCTTGTGCTGCACGCCCACCTTCGCCCTCTATGTGTGGGATGTGGCTCAGCAGTTAGAGCTTGACGTCACCAAGTTCCCGCTCAAGGTCGGGGTCTTTGGGGCCGAACCCTGGTCGGAAGCCATGCGCCACGACATCGAGCGCAAGTGGAACATCAAGGCCTGCGATATCTACGGGCTGAGCGAGATCATCGGCCCGGGGGTCTCGTGCGAATGCGTCGAAGCCCAGTCGGGCCTGCACTTGGCCGACGACCACTTCCTCCCCGAGATCATCGACTCCGAGACTGGCGAGGTGTTGCCGGAGGGAGAGTGGGGCGAACTCGTCATCACCACTCTCACCAAGGAAGCGTTCCCCCTCGTCCGCTACCGGACCGGGGACATCACTAGGCTTAGTTCCGAGCCATGCGTCTGCGGGAGGACCAACACCCGAATGGACCGCATATCAGGGCGGACCGACGACATGCTCATCATCAGGGGCGTGAACGTCTTCCCGAGCCAGGTGGAGTCGGTGCTCCTCATGACCCCGCAGGTGGAGCCTCACTACAAGTTGATCGTGACTCGCAAAGGTGCCCTCGACAATATGGACGTCCAGGTGGAGATCGCTCCCGGTCTCTACAAGGAAGTCTCCGAGGCGACTCTGGCCGACGATGACATCACGGTGTTCACCGAACACGGCAAGCTGCTTGGCCTGAAGCACGAGATCCAGAAGAACATCAAGGACATCATCGGCATAAACGTGGGAGTGACCTTCAAAGAGCCTGGCTCCATCGAGCGCAGCGAGGGCAAGGCGCAGCGCGTCCTCGATATGCGCAATGAGTCAAGTGCCACATAAGGAGGGGAGCTGATGGACGAAAAGCCGTCCGATCAGAAGCCGGCCCCCTCGGAGCCGAACCGCCAGCGGACCTTTCCTTCGGCGGCAGAGGACAGGCTGCACACCCACCTCGACCCGGAGACGCCGCAGACGAGCTCGCCCGCGTATCGCCTGGGCTACGCCGATCCCGACTTCCTGCTTCGCGACGAGTTGCGGCCCACCCGGCTGCAGCTCGAGTTCTTGAAGCCGGAGATCCTCCAGCGTGACCGGGGGATCACGGCGACGGTTGTGATATTCGGCAGCGCCCGCATCCCTGCTCCGGAGGACGCCGCCGCTCGCATCGAAGAGGCCGAGAGGGCCGTCGCGCTCACTCCGGACGATCCTGAGGCGGCCGAAAGGCTACGGAGTATCCGGGCATTGGCGGCGAAGAGCAGATACTACGACGAAGCGCGCCGACTGTCCGAAATGATGTCGTGCCTGCCCGAAGACGAGGCGGCAGCCTGCGAGAGGAAGCCCCCGCATGGGCCGTACAGCGTCGTTGTGGTCACGGGTGGAGGCCCCGGGATCATGGAGGCGGCCAACAGGGGCGCCTTCGAAGGCGGAGCCGAGAGCATCGGCCTCAACATCGTGCTGCCGTTCGAGCAACGCCCCAATCCCTATATCACTCCGTACCTGTGCTTCAACTTCCACTATTTCGCTCTTCGCAAGATGCACTTCATGATGCGGGCGATAGCCCTCGTGGTCTTCCCGGGCGGCTTCGGCACGCTGGACGAACTGTTCGAGGTGCTCAACCTCATCCAGACCCGCAAGGTGAGACCTATGCCGGTGCTGCTGTTCGGGCGGCAATACTGGGAGCGGATAGTGAACTTCCCGGCCCTCGTGGACGAGGGCGTCATCAGTCCCGGCGACCTTGATCTCTTCACCTACGTTGAGACCGCAGAGGAAGCCTGGGGCCTCCTCGAACCCGTCTTGAAGGTTGCCCACCGGCGCTGACCGCCCGGCCGCGATCCCCACGGCGCGCACCGTGCCCTTGCCGCTCGTGGACCGGCCGCCGCTTCACCGGACCCCCGGAGAGCGAGGCCGGTGCCTTATGCTATGCTTGTTTGTAGCGAAATGGACACGCTTGACGATCCCCGCAGCCTCCGTCTTCCGTCTTTCTCGGGCTCCCGGGTGAGCCGACGATGAACAACACCGCTATCGAGATCGTGGGTGTCGTTCTTCTGGTTATCTTGAACGCTTTCTTCGTCGTGGCCGAGTTCTCCATCGTCAAGGTTCGCGACACCCGCGTGGCCGAACTGGCCGCCGAAGGCAGGCGGCGGGCCCGTGTCGCCGACCACATCGTGAACCATCTCGACGCCTATCTGTCCGCGACTCAACTGGGGGTCACGGTCGCCAGCCTCGGGCTCGGCTGGCTGGGAGCCTCGGCGTTCACCGACGTGTTCGACATGGCCCTCAATCGCACCGGCGCCGCTATCGTCGCCTTCGTCTTCGTGACCTTCGTCACCATCGTCTTCGGCGAACTGGTGCCCAAGTCAGTCGCCATCCGCAAAGCGGAACGATCGACGCTGCTGGTCGCATTGCCCCTTCGCTGGTTCTTTCTCGTGACGAGACCGATCACGTGGCTCATGTACATCTCCGCCGCCGGCCTCCTCAAGCTGTTCCACATCCAGCCGGCCTCCGAGCGGGAACTGGCGCACTCCGAGGAAGAGTTGCG
>MELN01000017.1:37322-54065 GCA_001768675.1 Actinobacteria bacterium RBG_16_64_13
CCAGCCAGGAAGTGGGCCACATCGACGAGGTCGAGCAGACGCTCATGCGCCGTGCCCTTACGTTCGGCGACCAGACCGTGAGCGACATCATGGTGCCCCGCACCGAGATGGCCGCTCTCCCCACCTCGCTCACGGTCGGCAAGGCCATCGACGAGATCGCCGAGACCAACCACACTCGCTATCCGGCGTACGAAGAGGATGTCGACAACATCGTGGGCTACGTGCACGTGAAGGACCTGTACCGCGCGCCCTCGAACGCTACGCTGCGGCGGCTGCTCCGCCCGGTCGGGGTCATCGCCGAGACCTCGAACATCGAAGTGGCCCTGCAACGTTTCCAGAGCACACGCACCCCACTCGCCATCGTGGTGGACGAACATGGGGGCACCGCCGGGATCGTCACCATCCAGGACGTTGTGGAAGAGCTCATCGGCGAAATGCAAGACGAGTTCGACCAGGAAGCTCCACTGGTGGAGAGCTTGGAAAACGGCAGTTTCTCCGTCGACGGCGCGGCGCGGGTGGACTATCTGGAGGAGACCTTAGGGCTGCGAGTCCCTGAAGAAGGCTTCCCCACGCTGGGAGGCCGGGTGTTCGAACAACTGCAGCGCCGGCCCCACGTGGGAGACGAGGCCCGGGTGGGCAACTACTACACTCGGGTCCTCGAGGTGGACGGCATGCGCATCTGCCGCGTACTGCTCACACCTCTCGATCTTGGAGCCCCCGAAGAGGGTGAGCTGGAGGAGGCCGAGGCCAGCGAGCGCGGCGAGAACGGGCAAGAGGACTGATGGAGCCTATCGAGATACCCGTCGACTCCGACGCCCTCAGGGCGAACCTTCCCGGTACCGCCCAAACCGTAGTCATCCCCGAACGCTACCTACCTCTGCTCGAAGCCATCGAGGGCTACCAGGGAGTGAGAACGCCTCTCGCGGAGACCTTGGCGGAGTACTTCCACGGCTATCGCAACGTGGACCTTCTGGTCGACGGCTTTCAGACGATCCTGCTCCGCAACTGGAGCTACTTCGAACGGTCTGAGGGGAGGGGGGAGGCCTTCAGTCTGCTTTCCGAGCTGATCCTCGACCTCCTCGATACTCCTCTGACTTCCCAGCAGGCGTCCCTGCTGCTCCGCCAGCTTCTCACCTGGTGCACCTCTTCGTTGGCCGGACCCCACTCCGGCGAATACGACGATCCCCTTCTGAACGTGGCCGAATGTCTCTCCCGGTTCGTTCCCCGGCAGTCTCTGGCAAGTCTGGAGCGAGACACGCTCCTGCTCGGCCTGGTCCGGTTGGCCGTGAAACGCAAGGCGATCGGACCGGCCTTCTTGACGCTCTACCGGTCACTGCTCTTGCTGGGCTATCGCCGCGTGGCCGAGCGACTCATCATCCCCGAGTGGGCCACCTCGGAGGAGGCGGAACTCACGGACCGCACTTCCGTTGTGGACGGCTTCAGAACCCTGGCCCGGCAAAGGCTCACGGGGCTGATCGAGACGGCCGAGAACGCCGCACCCTCCGAACTCCTCTCTCCAGCCCTTCCCACCTTCTCGGCCATCCTCGACGAGGCCATCGACCAGGTGTACCGCATCAGCAATCTTGAGGACCGTTTCGCCGTCTGCCTCTACTTCCTGAAGGATGACACCCTGGGCTATCGCCAGAACGAGGTGATGGGTGACCTGTTGGGGGTCGTCCGCCAGTTGATGAAGCCTGAGCGGCACATGGATGTCGACCGCATCCTCAGCCGCCTGACCCGGTTCTTCCGGGCCCGCGATAACCAGTTCCTGCTCATGCGCTTCCAGTGCTACGAGGCCATCGGCGTGGCCATCGGCGAGGCCGGCAACGTGGCCGGCGCCGACCATCTCATCGAAGACGTTCTGTCTTGGCGGTTCCAGTACCCCGAGATCCAGGGCGCCACCGACGACTGGGAGACGGTGGTCAATCCCTTCCACCTTCCGAAGATCCGGTGTTGGATGCACATCATCGAATCCAACCCGGCCCTGTATGAGCGTCTCGCGGCGGCTCTCAACGTGCAACTGCGATTGGGCGGCGTCTATATCGCCGATACCGACCTGTTTCAGAGGGACGTCACGCGTTTCTTGAATGCCGATATCAAGCCCATCTATTTCGTGGCCAAGCAGCTGCTGCGGGCCTTCCCCGTCTACTTCAACGATGTGGGCGCCGAGGGCGAGCTTCGCGCCGTCTCCACCGAGATCGACGAGATCTGTGGGCGTCGTGACACCCTGATGCATTTCCTGCGCAAGCAGTCGCACGCGGAATCGTCCAACCGCCTGGTGGCCTTCGCCCGCGCGGTGCTAACCTACTGGATCACGCTCGACCCGTCGGGTCTGGGTCCATATCTGTCCGCCAACACGCTGGCCGCAGTACGCAGAGAGCGCGAATGGGCCCAAGACCCGCACGAGGTGCTTCTGGCCCTTCAGAAGGCTCTGCGCGATTCCGAGAATCAGGAGGAGGCGGAGCGGCCGGCGCGTGCCGACACGGAGTCCTTCCTAGATTGCCTGGCTCAGTTGATGCCCTCGGTCCTGCAGGGCCATCTCGCCCTTCTGCGCCAAGCGGATGGTGCGGATTCCCCCGGCCCGCGGCGCGTCGCCCTTATGGTCCGCACCTACCAACTGCTCGCCCAGAAGTACTCGCTTTCTGCCGACAGTGTCGGCCCGGCGGTCAGCCAGCACCTTCGGCTGGGCGCCGCCACGAGAGCCTCGTTCGCGAAGGCCCTGGCCGCTTGGCAGAAGCGGCCGGCGACGACCCACCGGGAGCATCTGCTCGATGTCGCCCTGGGCGTGCTGGAGCAACTGCAGACTATAGTGCTCAGCCCGGCCCCGTCGGTCGCTGTCGAGAACATCTACCAGAAACGCCACATCGCGGCCGGGATCCCATCCATCTACGGGACCTATACCGAACCTAAGTTCGACGCCCTGGGTCTCTCGTTCCGGGTGGAGAACCTGGTTGCCCGCCTGCTCGAGGACCTTGTCTCCGAGAGCGTGGATTCCTACGTGACCAGGGATTCTCTCCGCCGTATGGCAGCCTCCATCCGGCGCTTCGAGCGAGCCCTCGCGACGGACGGCGTGGATTCGCGAAGCCTGGCGGCCAATCTCCGTCTTCTCGAGTCCGGGTTCGGCAGCCACAACTTCACGTTTCATCAATACCGGAACGTATTCCAGTTCATCGTAGGTTCGGTGACCGAACTGTCGCGTACTTCGATCCTCAGCCACGATCAGGTCCTGCACACTGTGCTCGAGCATGATCCCCGGCAATGCGAGATCAGAGGAATGTCGCTCGACGCGGTCACCGAGATGGTGCTGCGCGAGGTGCTGGTCTCGGCGCTGGGGATGCAGGCCCTCGACCGCTACGTCTCGGCCGTGTTGCGCCAAGTCTCCACTCTCGCAGGCCGTCTGAGCAATCACGCTCTCACCCGGATGATGAACTATGACCCCCAGCGTCTGGTTTCGCCCATCCACGAGCCCAGACCCGGCATAGACGACCAGATGACCCTGGGTTTCAAGGGCTTGGGGCTGAAGCAAATGGCGTCCTACGGCCATCAGGTGCCTCATGGCTTCATTCTTACCACCGAGCTCTTCAGTGCGATGCCGGCCATGGACTATCGCCCACTGTTCGACGACACCCTCGAGCGCATCCGCGGGGGCATAGTCCACCTTCAGAAGGAAACCGGCCTTTACTTGGGCGATCCGGCCCGCCTCCTGACGCTATCGGTCCGGTCCGGAGCGGCGATCTCTATGCCCGGGCTCATGGCCACGTTCATGGACGTAGGTCTCAACGATCGGCTGGCCGAGACGCTCTCCCAGAAGCCTGGCTTCGAATGGGCGGCCTGGGACTCGTACCGGCGTTTCCTTCAGTCATGGGCCATGGTTTCGGGTATCGGGAGGGACTTCTTCGACGACATCATGGCCGAGTTCAAGAACCGCTACGGCATAGAGCGCAAGCTGGACTTCCCGCCCGAGCATATGCGTGAGCTTGCCTTCGCCTACAAAGCGAGGGCCCGTGAACTGGGCGTGAGATTCACCGACGACCCCTTCCGCCAGGTCGTCGCATGCGTACGCAAGGTGCTTGAATCCTGGGATTCGTCGGAAGCCAAGCTCTATCGGAGATATCTGGGCGTCGCGGCCGAGTGGGGCACAGCGGTGGTGGTGCAGCGCATGGTCTTCGGCAATCTGAGCCGCGAATCGGGGTCGGGCGTGACTTTCACCCGTAACCCCCTAGAACCCTACAGCAGCCGGGTACGCCTGTTCGGAGACTTCACCGCGCGCAGCCAGGGAGAGGATCTCGTGGGCGGTCTCGTGTTTCCCTGGCCCATCTCCGAAGCCCAGCGGCTCGGCAGCCCCACGTATGAGGGTCTCGAGCACTCTCTCGAACGCGACTACCCCGAGATCTACCAGGCTCTGCTCGAGGTGGCGCGCGACCTTGTGGGCAAGCGAGAATACGACCCGCAGGAGATCGAGTTCACGTTTGAATCAGCCTCCGGTAGAGATCTATACATCCTGCAGAAGCGGGCCATGGTACACGAGCAGCAAAATCATGCACCTTACTTCGACCCCTCTTCGCCTCGCTTCGGCCCCCCCGTCGCGGTGGGCATGGGGGTGTCAGGAGGGGCGTACTCAGGTAGGGTCGCCATCGACATCGGCCAGATCGACCGTCTGCTGGCTCAAGCGCCCGACGACAACATCGTGCTCTTGCGACCCGATACCGTTCCCGAGGACATCGCCATGATCACTCGGGTTTCCGGTCTTCTGACCGCCCGGGGCGGTTCGACCTCGCACGCGGCCGTCACCGCGAAACGTCTGGGCAAGACCGCCGTGGTCGACTGCCGGGCCCTGGAAGTGCTGGAGCACCAGGGCACTGCCCGTTTGGCAGGAACCGAGCTTCAGGCCGGGGATTGGCTCTCTATCGACGGTCGCACCGGCAATATCTTTCTGGGCCGCGTCCCCATGCTGACGCGACCCTCCCATCTATCATAGCGTCGGCAGTATTCGAGTGACTCGAAGATCGAGAAAGGGATAGGGATGAGCGCTCCAAGGACGTTGGGGATCAATGGTCTAGGCCGTATCGGGAAGCTGACCCTCTGGTACCACCTCGGCCGGGACGACTTTGACCGCTTCGTAGTGAACGTAGGACGGCCGGTAGGAACCTCTCTCCAGTCCATCGCGGAGTACGTGGGCAAGGACAGCACCTACGGGCCTCTCCATCGCTTTCTAAGGGGCCATCAGGGCAGGCGCGACATCCAGGTGGTCGACGAGGCTGCCGGCCTGATCCGCGCTCATGGTAAGGAGATCATATTCTTGCGGGAAGTCCGCAACCCCAAAGATATCCCGTGGAGAGAGCACGGCGTCACCCTGGTGGTCGATTGCACCGGCAAGTTCCGCGATCCGCACACCGACGTCGACGACCCGAAAGGGGCGCTCCGGGGTCACCTGGCCGCCGGAGCACGGGCGGTGGTGCAGAGCTCCCCGTTCAAGAGCAAGCACAAGGGAGTGCCGCTGCCGACGGACTCGGCGATCCTCATCCACGGGATCAACCACCTCGACTATGACCCGGGCAAGCACAAGCTGCTTTCGGCCGCGTCGTGCACGACGACCGCCCTCGCCCATATGATGCGCCCCTTGCTCGCCCGTGATCTAACTCGAAACATGATCACGGCCGGGATGAGCACGGTGCATGCCGTCACCAATAGCCAACCCGTGCTTGACGCGGTACCGGGTTCCGGGGCCACTGACATGCGCAAGACCCGCGGGGCGATGGGGAACATCGTGCTCACGTCCACCAACGCGGCTAACGCTCTCGAGCAGGTCATGCCTGAGATCGCTCGTATCGGCTTCATGGCCGACTCTGTGCGCATACCCACGGCAAGCGTCAGCCTCATCATCCTCAACGTGACCTTCCAGACCGAAGCGTTGCCCGATGGCACCGTCTCGGTCGACCGCGACGAGATCAATGCCATCTACAAGGAAGCCTCCGAGGGCGAGGCGCGCGGGCTGGTCAAATACAGTGAGGAGCAGAACGTGTCGGCCGATATGCTGGGCGAAGACGCAGCCGTCGTCATCGAAGCGGTCGAGACCCACACGCGTACCGGGTTCGTCGACCTGAAGCTGCCGGATGGTTGCGGAGAGCACCGGATACCGCTCACTCACGTGAAGGTGTTCGGCTGGTACGACAACGAGATGGGCAGCTACACGTACAGGCTCGGCGAGCTTACCACGCACGTGGCGAAGAGCCTCTGAGGCGGAGAACGAAGCACAGGTCCCACTGAACGGGATTAAGTCCCGTTCAGTGGGACCGGGGAATGGATCGCGGGTTGACTCATTTGCTCGACACCGCTAAGTAGCGCACGCTAAGGAGGGAAGTGCTGCGCCCTCCTTCCCATAGACAAACCCCCTCCTTCCCGCGCCCGGCGAGTAGGAGGGGTTTCGTCGTGGCTAGCTGTCCTTGACGGTCAAGATCGCGGCTTCCACTCTCGCGCCCGCTTCTGTGTCCCCGCTCAGCGACCCCGGACGGATGGTCAGCCTGGCGATACTCCGAGGTCGTTCGAATCGTTTCGGGCCCGCCGAGCCGGGATTCAAGTGCAGCACGCCATCCCGTGTCTCCATCGCGGCCAGATGGCTGTGACCGGTGACGACGACCGCCAGGGCCGGCCCGTCTTCGTTCTTCGCGGCCACCCTCACCCTTTCGCGTAGCTGCGCGGCTACGTGTCCCACCAGCACGCGTACGCCACCCAGCTCTACCTCCGCTCTCGCCGGAAGCATCTGCGCCCAGGCTTCGTGGTCACAGTTGCCCCTGACCGCGGTGACGGGAGCGATCGCCTGCAGGTCGGCCAGAACCGTGGGCGAGCCTACGTCGCCCGCGTGGATGATGTGGTCAACACCGAGTAGCAACTGCTTCACCTGCGGATATAGATGACCGTGGGTATCGGACAGCACCCCGACGACGATGGCCTGCGAAGCAGGCCGAGAGATCGCGGCTCCGGCGCTAGGTTCAGGTCTCTCTGGTTGCATCTCCGTGGGGCCTAGTCGTCTGCGAAGAGGTCGTCGTCAAACCCGCTCGCCGGCGGAAGATGCCCGTGTTCGCGAGCATACCGCGCGAGCAGCTCGCTCTCTCGCTGCGTGAAGAGGGGGTCCAACTCCAGCCGAAAGAATGCGGCACCTCCGCAGGCTGGATCTGTGAGCGCCTGGGCCAATCCCTCCCTTAGGTCCGCGACGCCTTTAATGGTGACCACCTGTCCCTGAAGATCGGTCAGTTCGAACACCCCGGGGTCGCGTGGGACGGCGTCCAGACTGGCTGGATCGAACGCCCGCAGTACTTGGGGGGGAAGTACCTGATCGGCCGGTCGAAATCTTTCCCGGCGTCCGGCCAGCCAACGCGCCCCTTCTTCCCCGGGCGCCGACAACGCACCTGCGGGGCAGACCAACACGCACAGCCCGCAGAAGGTGCACCCGGAGGTGCGCAGCGAGTCCTTCCTAGTCCGCGCCGTCACGGCACCGGCCCAGAGGCCGCCTCCGGTCATTTCGAGCGCTTGGCCAGCCGGCTCGGCCGTGCCGCACATCAGCACGCAGCGCCCGCAGCCCACGCAGAGTCCCCACTCGAGTCTGATACGGCCCTCGACGACCGCGGCTCGCGCGACGGCCACGGGCCGTCGCGGTAACGAGCGGGCGGAATCTACGAAGTCCACCAATCTGCCGAGTTCGCACCAGCCGAACATCTCGCAGCAACGGGCTTCCGGCGGGTTCCCGTAGGTGCATTCGTCTCGGGTACAGCCGTCGGCCTCGGGACAGCTGAGACAGACATGTGGGTGGCCGGCCAGGATCGGCGCGAGATGCTCCAACCGTTGGTTGCGCAGGTCGGGGTCGTCAGTTGTGATCTCCATGCCTGAGCTTGCGCGGGTGACGCACGCAAGAGCCGTCGAGCCATCCCCAACCCTGACTACGCACAAGCCGCATTCATTCGACCGATCGCCGCCAGTAGTGCGCGTTCCCGTGCCTCCACAGCCCAGACCCGGATAGTGGCACAGCCGCGGCACGTATCGCCCGGCGGCATCGCACGCCTCCAGGACGGACGCCCGGGGGTCGACCTCCACCGCCACGCCGTCGACTCGCAGTTGTACAGCCTGAGCCGGCCGCACGACGGTCACCAGCTGTGGCGCAGCGCACCGGCCGTGCAGGCACCGGTACAGGGCAGCTTGTGCTCGGAACCACCGCCCCCGTTCTGGCCTTTGCAGAGAGAGCACAGCTCGTGTAGTCGCTTGCGCGCGGTCTCCGACACAACGGCCACGTTGTCGTCGTAGTCGTCCATCTCGATGGCGTACACGCCTTGAGGACACGCGGTGAGGCATCCGTGGTTGGAGCATTTCGCGCAGATGTTGCCGTCAATGGTGATGTAGTAGAAGCCGGAGCCGTCTTCGTAGCCGTAGTTGGCGATCATGGCCCTACTCAGTCGCGGAACCCGCGCCCGCGGCCTGGCCGAGGGGCGCAGCGGTCGCTGCCGCGTCTTTGTCCTTCTCGGCCTTGCGGTGAAGCGAATGCGCGAAAAGGGCCGCGCCCAGGGCGCCGGCGATCTGCGGGTCGAGGAACGAATCGGCGGGAAGCTTGATGGCCTCGACTCCTATCAGCCGCTCGATGCGCCTGGTCACCCCGATGTTCTTGCCGATGCCCCCTGTGATGAAGAAGTCTCGTTCCACCTCCATGCGTTCGATAAGCCCGGCCACGCGCTGCGCCATGGCTGCGCAGTAGGCCGCGAGCACGCGGTTCACGCTCCAGCCGGCACGCAGAAGGGAGGTGGCCTCCGACTTGGCGAACACCGTGCACACGTTGCTGACCGGCTGCGGCTCCTCATCGATCTCGAACGAGCGCCGGCCTATGTCCTCGATGGGCACCGAAAGCACGTCGGCGATGACTTCCATCCCCCGACCCGTCCCAGCGGCGCACTTGTCGTTCATGATGAAGTTGAGCACCTTTCCACGCTCGTCGCAGCGAATGACTTTGCAGTCTTGGCCACCCATGTCGAGTATGGTGCGTATCTCCGGCCCGCCCATGAAATTGGCGCCCCGGGCATGACAGGCGATCTCAGTGATGGTGCGATCGGCAAACGGCACGTTCACCCGCCCGTAGCCGGTCCCCACCGCGTAGCTCACGTCGTCGAGAGCAAGGCCCAGCGGCCCGCCCGCACCCTTGAAGGCCCTGAGCGCGCTGTCGGGGCTCGAGGAACCGGTGCGCGTGGAGAAGAAGGAGAGCACTTTCCCGTCGGCGAGGAGCACGGCCTGAGAACTGACCGACCCGACGTCGATGCCAACGGTGACCGCGGCCGCGGTCCGCCAGTCGAGGTCAGGAGCCTGCCAGGTCTTCTCGCTCCATCGCCAGTAGTCTTTCTGCTCCGTCATATCCCTATTGGTAGCCGTAGCCGCCGCCGTACCCGTAACCGTAGCCGCGCCGGTGATAGTAGCCGGTCCTCGCTCTCACGCCTCCGGCGACTATCCCGATCGCCCGGACACCGGCCCTGTCCAGCCGGCTGCGGACCTCCTCCATCTCCCCGCGGGTGCTCGCGCGAAGGCGGGCGGTGAGAATCACGGCGTCCACGTACTGCGTGAGCAGCATCGCGTCGGACACCGGCAGTATCGGCGGGGTGTCGATGAGTAGGAAGTCGCCCATCTTCTTCAGTTCAGAGATGATCTGTCCCATCCTGGCCGAGGCCAGCAATTCAGCCGGGTTGGGAGGCAGCGGTCCGGCAGGCAAACAGTAGAGGTTCTTGCGCAGCGACAGCGACCCGGCCTCCCCTCGTTCCTCGCGTTCATTCTCGGGAACGAAGGCGTCCATATTCACCTGCTGGGACGCTTTGCCGATGGAGCATTTGCCCGCCAACACGGTAGACAGCCCGATCTGGTTGTCGAGTCCCAGGTACTGATGCACCATGGGCCGACGCAGGTCGGATTCGAGGATGATGACCCGCTGGCCGGACAGAGCTAGGCTGATGCCCAAGTTCACGGTGGTCACCGTCTTCCCCTCTTGGGGAAGCCCACTTGTGAGAAGAATCGTGCTCAGGTTGCCGTCCACCGCAAAGTACTGGAGGCTCGAGCGTAGCGTGCGGAAGGATTCGAGGAGGACAGAACTGGCGCCCTCGAAACCTATGACGTCGTGTGATCTCTGCCCGCGCCTCGCGGTCCGCCATTTGCCGCCCACCACGGGAACCGCCGCCAGGACGGGCAGTCCGGAGACCCGCTCGAGTGTCTTCTCATCCTTGATCCGCTTGTCGAGGTACTCGAGCAGGAAGGCAAGACCGACCCCCAGGACCAGTCCGACTATCAGAGCCAAGACGACGTTGCGTTTGGTCTGCGGCGTGAAGGGACTGCCCGGGGCGACCGCCTGCCGCATAAGAGTGAAGCCGCCATCCTGCATCGCTTCCACGATGCGCAAGGTCTCGTACTTCTCCTGGAGCATCAGGCCGTAGTCGCTTGCCTTTTCGGCGGCGCTGAGCGTGGCGAGCTGCGCGCCCACGACGTCGCGCGCCGCGGCGACCGCGGTCCGGTCCGCGTTCTGCCGGTAGACGATGAACTGGTCGGCATAGGCGTTGGCTACTGCCGCGGATTCGTCGGGGTCGGTGCTGGTGGCCGAAATGCTGATGAGGTCGCTGCCCTCGGAGGCACTGACACCGACCATCCCCATGAGCGTCCCAGCCGAATCTGCAGTGCCCAACTGCGCCTTCACCGCTTCAGCCATCGACTCGCTGCTCTTGATGGCCGCGGTCAGCGTCGCGATGGTGCGATCCTTGTCGTAGTCGTAGGTATAGAGCCCGTACCCGGATACGGCGGTCTCGAGATCGTTCCTCTGGTAGACAAGACGAGCGGAAGCGCTGTAGAGCGGCGTTGTCGTCAGAGCCATATAGAGGGCTATTAGCACCACCACAACGACAGCAACGACGATCACCCAAGCACGCTCGCGGGCGATCCTCAAGTAGTCTTCAAGCCTGACTGTCTCTTGCCTTTCGCTGCCCTTGTCGGCCATTCTCCCCTGCCGGTAGTGCCCAGGTTTCTCGTGGCGAGCGGATGCCAAGTGTTAAGTGTACTACAGGCGCTTTGCCCATTTGACGGCGAGCCGCGCGGGACGGAACACGTAGTAGAGCCACTCGGCATGGCGAGGTAGCGCGATCCAAGCCCAATCTTCGGGACTGGGCCGGAAGAGCCTGACCGCCCCCTGCCCCAGGCCCGCGACCACAGAGTCCTCCGTGGCGGACCTCCAGAAGATGGTCCTGAGCTGTCGCCGGTGGCTGGTCGAGGGCGCCGGACCGAGACCCTCAGGCTTCAGGGAGCGAAAGAGCGCGCGGGCCACGGCGTCATGAGCGATGGCGCCGGCCACCGCTTGAGGAACGGAGAGATCGAGAACCCGGCACACATGCGCGACGGAGATAGTCGTGCGCCTGAGGCAACCCGCTCGTCGGGCGGTGTCCAGCGTCTCATGCCAGGATGTTTCCGGCGTGCTCCGGATCTGCACCGCCAGACCGAGCATCTCTTCGATGTCGTTCCATCTGTCTCTCGCGCCGTTCAGACACGTCATGAGGAGACAATCCGTGCCTGAGGGGGTCGGCACCTCCTGGCCGAGCAGGCTGAGATGACCTGCGCGGGCAAAGAGCGACTCCGGGCGGAGCGACCGGGCGCTGAAGCCCACCGTCACCTCCCAATGCAATTCTACGTGGATCCCTTGATCGATCGCGCTGAAGGCCACCTCGCCCCAGCCACGATGCCTTCGACCGGAGAGCCTGGCGTTGAAAGGGCTGCCATCGACGAATCCGTCGGCCAGAAGTACTCCACGAGCATGCTGTAGTCGCTCGTACGGCACCAGTACATCCAGGTCGGCCCAGGAGCGCAGGGTGACGTCCCCGTAGAACCGCTCCGCCCAGGCGGGACCTTTGTAGGGCATGGCCTGCACACCCGCGGCGCTGAGTTGCCCGAGCAGGCGCAACAGTCGGGCGGTCTGGCGCAGGCTTCGTTGCGCTGCCAGCCGTTGTAGCTCCGCGAGCCTCGCGACCGGAGCAGGGTCCGCGAGCGCGCCACCGGCTGCTGCGACCACACTGTGGAGATGGCCGAGCATGCCGTGCTCGATCGCCGCCTCGCAGAGCCGGTCCGTGGACGTACATCCCGTCAGAGCCGCCTGCAGCTCCGGTAGTCGCCCGGGATCGAGCACCGCGCGGGCGCAGGCTAGCAAAGCCCGGATCTCCGCGGAGGGCAGAGCCTCGTCGGCCCAAGTCGGGTCACTCAACAAAGCCGACCTCAAGCAGAGACCGCCCTGTCTTCTAGGGCTTTCCGCAGTATCACGTGCTTCCGGGTCGCGGCGCGCTCCTCTCCGGCAAAGGTGGTCTCGGGCCGATCGCTCGCCACCGGCTCGAACTCGAGCTTCCGAGAGAGGCCCAAGGCGCTGCGGTTGTCTTCACGCACCCCCAGCCAGACAGCAGACACGCCGCGCGAAGCGGCGTCCTCCACCGCCCTCCACGCTAACGCCTCACCCACACCCAGGCCGCGATAGCGCTCTCTTACCGTCAATGACGAGAGCCAATGTCCTTTCCAGGGCGACTCCGCATCAGCGATCGTCACGAGCCGCACGAAACCGATGACCCTGCCGCCTCGTTTCGCGACCCAGCCGGAAACGGCCTGGCCCGCGGTCCCTAATGGCGCCGAATCCAGCTCAAAGAGGCCGAGGCGTCGCTCGGCCCACCAGACATCCATGTCGCTCGCCTCCGCGATCACGAAACGAGCCGCCAACCTCCTGCCGGCCGCCCGGTACCAAGCGCATCCCTGAACATGCCGCAGGGCCGAGGCGGCAGGCCGTCTGACCACACGGCGAACGACCCGCAGGCCCCCGAGCACCCCCACCCGGCTGAGCCACGCCACCCCAGCTCCGGTGAGGCCTGAGCCGAAGGGCACCTCTCGCCCGTCTCGCTCGACCCGCGTGATCCTCCCCAAGATCTCCGCTCCGACGACCACACCGTCGCTGTCGGGGCAGTTGTCACCTCGTAGCAGCCAGCCTGGGCCCTCGCGAGCGACCACGCGGTGAAGAGCCAGCTTCTCGGTGCCCGGGAGAACGAAGGCAACCACTTCACCAATGGCCGGAGCGCGCCCCGCCAAAGGGGCGATGGTGACCACGTCTCCATCCTGGATGAGCGGCATCATGCTGAAGCCAAAGACCCGGATGCGAAGTGGCGATCCGCGCTCGATCATGGCCCGGAGCAGCTCGAGTTGACCCAGACTGGAAATAGGCGGCTCACCTCCGGGTGAGGTATGCAGCACTGTGCTTATCGGCCTTATTCTGCACCCACCGAGCTTCCCATGCATTTTCGCCTATAGTGGTTCAGAGAGGGGACGCCGACCGGGAGAGCGACCTTGTCCGACAAGAGACGCAGGGTGAAGATCCGCGAAGCGATGCGATTGGGCCGAGCCCTGAGATTGGTCTGGTCCATCGCCCCGCGCTGGACGGCTGCCAGCGTCATCCTCACGGTTCTCCAGGGCATCTTGCCACTTGCAGCCGTTTGGCTCATGAAACTCATCGTCGACAGGGTCGCGACGGGCATCACCGGACCGGATCATGGGGCGGCCTTCCGCGAGATAGCGGTCCTCATCGCGTGGGCGGCGGCTGTGGGGCTGGCGGTGGTCGTGATGCGCTCCTTGGCGGCCCTGACCGACCAGGTGCTTGGCCGTCTGGTCACGGATCATGTCACCGATATCATCCACGCCCAATCGGTCGCCGTGGATCTGGAGTTCTACGAGAACCCTCGCTACCACGACGCCCTGTATCGAGCCCAGCAGGAAGCCCCTTACCGGCCCACGCAGATCGTCAACGACCTCACGAGCACCATACAGGCACTCGTCACACTCCTCGCGATGGCCGGGCTCTTGCTCACCCTGCATTGGGCCGTCGGTTTGATAGTCCTCGGCGCCGCGATCCCGGGCGCCTTCGTCCGCTTTCGGTTTGCGGGCAAGCTTTTCGCCTGGCGGAGCCGGCGCACCGAGGTCGAGCGGCAGGCATATTACGTTCACTGGCTACTTACCGACAGCGGCCACGCCAAGGAGGTCCGTCTGTTCGACCTCGGCGGACGCTTTCGTGAGCGGTACCGGCAGCTGCGGTCGCTGCTCAGACGCGAGCTTGTGGGCCTGACGGTCCGGCGGTCGCTCGCCGAGCTGGCTGCAGGTGCCGGCGCGGTCATCGCTGTGTTCGGCACGTTCGCCTTCATAGCGTGGCGCGCCGTCCAGGGCGTCATCACGGTAGGCATGATGGTCGCCTATTACCAGGCCTTTCAGACCAGTCTCGGGTCTCTGCAAGCGGTCCTACGCGGTTTCGCCGCCCTGTACGAGCACAACCTCTTCCTCAGCTACTACGATGAGTTCATGGCCCTCGAGCCCCGTGTGAGGCCACCCGCCCAGCCGTTGCCCATGCCGCGGCCCATGGCCGAGGGCATCCGCTTCGATAACGTCGACTTCAGCTATCCCGACACCGAGCGCATTGCGCTGCGAGATATCTCGCTCACCATCAAGCCGGGAGAAGTGACAGCCTTTGTCGGCCCCAACGGTTCGGGCAAGACCACTCTGGTCAAGCTGCTCTGCCGGCTCTACGACCCGGCGGCGGGCGCCATCACCGTTGATGGCGTCGATCTCCGCCACCTGGATGTGGTCGATCTACGCCGGGATATCAGCGTCATCTTCCAGGACTTCGCCCAGTACCAGCTCACGGTGCGCGAGAACATCGGCCTTGGCAACGTGGGTGTGAGCGAGAAGGACCCCTCCATCGAGGCCGCTGCGCGTGACGCCGGCGCTCATGAGACCATCAGCGGTCTTCGTCATGGATACGACACCATTCTCGGCAAGTGGTTCGACGAGGGCGAGGAGCTGAGCGTTGGTGAATGGCAGAAGATCGCCCTCGCCCGCGCCTTCGTGCGCAACGCGCAGATCCTGGTTTTGGACGAGCCCACCAGCGCGCTCGACCCCCAAGCCGAGTGGGACGTGTTCCAGCACTTCAGGGAACTGGCTCGGGGCCGGGCCGTGGTGCTGATCAGTCACCGCTTCTCGACCGTGCGGACGGCCGACCGCATCCACATCTTCGATCAAGGGCGCATCATCGAGAGCGGCACCCATGAAGAACTCGTGGCTCTGGATGGACGCTACGCTCAGATGTACGAGGTGCAGGCGCGGGCGTATCAACCCAGCAGCTAGTGGCCGAGGGGGCTTAGGGGCTCGCCTCGAGCACTGCGGGGTACCGCAAAGCTCTCGACCCACCCCTACGCCCCCTCGGCGCCCTACCCACACGGCTGCGCTCCCTCGCCCTCTTTGGATGGGTGGCGCACGCCCTCGCTTTCGCTTCGGGCGGGTCGCACCCGGCGCGGCGGCGCCACGCCCGGCGCGTCTTCTCTATCTCGCTTGCGCGGCCTCCCACGCGATGAGAGCGGCGCCGTAAGCCCCCAGGTATTCGGCATCCGCCAGGACGTAGATATCCACCCCGCCAAGAGCTTCGGACAAGGATTTGACGAATCCGATGTTCAAAGCCGCCCCACCGCCGAGCACCACCGGATCCTCGATCCCGATGCGCCTTACCATGGTGGAGACCCGGCTGGCCATGGCGTCGTGCACGGCCCGGGCGATGTCGCCTGGGGGCGTGTTCGCATGTATGAGGCTCACCACCTCCGACTCGGCGAACACCGTGCACTGGGCGTTCATGGGGATAGTCTGCGTCGAGTCGAGCGAAGCTTTGGAGAAGACGTCCAGGGGCATCTCCAGCGCTCGGCTCATGGCCTCCACGAAGGCCCCGGCGCCGGCCGCGCACTTCTCGTTGATTGCGAAATCCACCACCTTGCCACCGTCACCCAGCCGGATGGCCCGGGCCTCGTCGGCGCCCACGTCGATGACTGTGCGGGCCCCCGGGAACAGGTCGAACGCGCCCCGGGCGTCGGCGGCGATCTCGGTGGGCTGTTCGGCCGCGAAGGCCAGTGCTTTGCGCCCCGCGCCGGTGGCCGCCACCCTCTCGATGTCCTCACGCCTCACGCCCGCGGCGGCGGCAGCCTCGGAGAGCCCTCGCTCGGCCGACTCCTCGTGGTCGAAGCCCGAGGCCACGGCCGCCCTCGCCACCAGTTCGCCGTCCTTGATAAGCACGACATGCACGTTTTTTGCCCCGACATCGATCCCCGCTACGAGCATGAGCCGCTCCTTCGCCATTCTCCTGGGTCCAGCGCAAGCCCCAGAGCCAACGCCTTGCTGTTCACCTCTTCATCGCCCGGCGGAGTCGTGTTCTCGACCGCCGCACGAAGCGACTGCACCGAGACGACCCCGGTGATCCCCACAACGGCGGCCAAGGCCAACACGTCGGGCGTGGTGTCATCCTGCCCCGTGCCTTCGAGAGCAAGCCGCGTGAACGGTATGCCGTAACTCGTACCGACAAACGAAGGCGGCGCCGTGACGTTCTCCGAATCGTAGATAAGAATGCTGTCCGGGCGCAGGAGGTCAGAGTAACCTTTCGCCGAGTCCTGGGACAAGACAACGAGAAGGTCCCCCGACTGGAGCTCCGGATAGTCTATCGGACTGTCAGAGATGATGACATCGCTATGCCCGTATCCGCCACGGGCTTCCAAGCCATAGGTTTGCGTCTGCACCACGTAGCGGTGGTCCCGAGTGGCCGCCATGGCCAGAACGACCCCCATGAGCAGCACCCCCTGCTCGGCCGTCCCGCCAAAGCGTATCTCCAAGAAATCGCGGGCCGCCAGCAGG
>MELN01000017.1:54089-73320 GCA_001768675.1 Actinobacteria bacterium RBG_16_64_13
CGATGGCCGGCTGCGCCGAAGTGTCCTTGACGGCTCCGTTCATGACACTGCCCCTCCACTCTCGCTCTGCAGGGTCTCGGCCTGTTCCGCCGCTTCAGCCTGGGCGCGGGCGACGATGGACGCGTACGATCTCTGGAACTCCGGCCGGCCCACCTTGTGATGCAGCACGCCCGTCACGATCTTGTCTTCGAGCTCCTCGGGGGTGAGCCGTGCCGCCTCTGCCTTGGAGATAGACCGGGCTTTCTCGTCGTCGAGCATGGCGAGAACCCCTCCCGGCGCATTGCGCTTGCCGTATTCCATGGGACAGGGCACCACTGCCTCGATGAACGCGAAGCCGGGATGCTGGATCCCTTGTTTAATGTACTCCTCAACGGGCCTGATGTTGGCCGCCGTTCCCCGAGCTACGAAGGTGGCCCCAGCGGCCTCGGCCAACCGGCAGAGATCGAACGGCGTCTCCACCTGCCCGTAGGGGGCCGTGGTGGCCAGGTCGCCCCAGCCCGTCATGGGAGAGACCTGCCCCCCGGTCATGCCGTACACCTGGTTGTTGAACAGGATGCAGGTCAGGTCGATGTTGCGCCTGCAGGCGTGGATGAGATGATTCCCCCCGATCGCGGCCCCGTCCCCGTCGCCCGTCAGCACGATCACGGTGAACTCAGGTCGCGCCATCTTGATGCCGGTGGCGAAGGCCAATGCCCGGCCGTGGATGGTGTGCATGGTGCCCACGTCGACGTAGCCCGCCGCGCGGCTCGAACATCCCACGCCGCCGACAACCACAGTCTCCTCACGCTTGAGCCCCAAGTCGACCATCGCCCGCAAGAAGGCTCCCGTCACGATGCCGATTCCGCAGCCGGCGCACCACATGTGCGGCAGCCGCTCGGTGTGGAGATACTGTTCGATGTCGAGCGGCATGGCTTAGACGCTCTCGTACTTTCCGATTAGCCGGGTCACCTGATCGAGGATCTCCCGGGGTGTGATCAAGGTGCCGTCGATCTTGCCCATGCTGATGACCGTGGTCCAGTTCTCGGCCAGCTTGCGCACTTCGCGGGCGTACTGCCCCAGATTCAGCTCCGGGATGAGCATGAACTCCACCCTCCGTGCCACAGTCTGGATGACCTCAATCGGCAGCGGGAACAGGGTGTAGAGGTGGAGCACCTCCACCGGCAGGCCCTCCAGTTCGGCCAGCCTCCAGGCGGCCCTAGCGCTGCGGGCGCAAGAGCCGTAGGCCACGACGCACACCCGGCCTTTGCCCTCGTTCTTGACGTCGTAAAGGCACAACTCGTCGCGGTGGTTGGTCACCTTGTCGTAGAGCTCGTGCAGGAATCTTTCGCTCTTCTTGGCGTCGTTGGTGGGAAATCCGGTCTCGTCATGAGTGCAGCCGGTCACATGAGGGTGGGCCTCCGACCCCAGGATATGAGGTGGATGCACCTCCCGGGCAAGATCGGGATGCACGTAGCCGGGCGTGAAGTCGAAGTCGCCGCTCGTCAACCGATAGCGCCCCACCAGCTCCGGGGAGAAGCTTTCGCGCATGTGACCCACTACTTCGTCGGCAAGAAGGGTGACCGGGGTGCGAAAGCGCTGGGCGAAACGGACCGCAGCCATGGTCAGCCGGTACATGTCGGCCACGTTCGAGGCTGCGAGCACGATGGCGGGATGATCCCCGTGCGTGCCCCAGCGCGCCTGCATCACGTCTCCCTGTGAGGGGGCGCTGACACGCCCCGTGGACGGTCCCTCGCGCATGACGTCCACGATCACCAAGGGTGCTTCAACCATGATCGCGTAGCCGATGGCTTCCTGCATAAGCGAGAAGCCTGGGCCGGAGGTGGCGGTCATACCCAGCCATCCCGACAGCGATGCCCCGATGCAGGCGCAGATCGAAGCGATCTCGTCTTCCATCTGTACGAAGACTCCGCCCACTCGGGGAAGCTCGTAAGCCATGGCCTCCATGATCTCCGAGCTCGGGGTGATGGGATAGCCGGCGAAGAAGCGCACTCCGGCGTCGAGGGCGCCCAGGGCACAAGCGCGGTTTCCCTGGACCAGAAGGCTACTCTGATCGATCTTCTCGCGCAGTAGATGACTGTGCCAGAGTTCCATCGCCGCCACAGAGTCTAGCACCGCGGAGGTGGACCTGTTGTCCACCCCTCATGGCCGCGACGAGCCGGAAGGTGTTAGCAGGAATCGACCATCCACTCGGCATAGTCGAGGGCCAGCCCCCTGGCCAACGCCCTCGCATTCACCTCCGTGGTTCCCGCTGGGACGGCTTCCATCACCGCTTTCGTCAGCGATTCCACCGAGACGACTCCCGTGATCCCGACGACCGCGCCCAGGGTGAGCACATTGGTCGTCTGCGGCCGGCCGGTCTCCTCGGTCGCCAGGCGCGTGAACGGAACGCCTATGGTCATGCCCGGGAAAGACGGCGGGTTGGTCACCTTGCCGGAATCGTACATGAGGATGCCTTCGCGCCTCAAGCTCCGCGTGTAGCCGTCCGCCGCCTCCTGTGACAAAGCCACGAGCAGGTCGGCGCTGTCCAGCGTTGGATAGTCGATGGCCGTATCCGAGATGATGACGTCGCTGCGGCTGTGGCCACCACGGGCCTCGGGCCCATATGACTCCGTCTGCACCACGCAACGATGATCGTGGTTGGCCGCCACGGCAAGGATGAGCCCCATGAGAAGCAGACCCTGCCCACCGCTCCCGCAGAAGCGCACTTCGACGAAATCGCGGTCGGCCAGGAGTCCCACACGGGCTGAGACTCGCGGCGTTTCTGTCTCCTCAGGGCCGGCGGCCCTTACTCCTTGTGGCGCGTTTGCCGAAGGGTTCACTTCTGCTCCTTGGCGGCGGGCGCCGATGCTTCCTCAGCCTGGGCCCTGGCGTCGGCCGTGTAGGCCTGTAGGAATTCCGGCGCGGTCGTATCCTCGTGCAGGATGCCGGTCACGATCTTGCCCGCCAGTTCCTGGCGCGAAAGACCGGCGGCCTTCGCCTTCGAGATAGACCGGGTTCGCTCGTCGTCCAGCATGCGCGGCGCGTTGGCCGTACCGTTTCGCCTGCCGTATTCCGTCGGACAGGGGACCACCGCCTCGATGAAGGCGAAGCCGGGATGTGCGATCCCTTTCTTGATCAGCTTCTCCAGCTGCCGAATGTGCCCAGCCGTGCCCCGCGCGACAAAGCTCGCCCCGGCTGCCTCAGTCAACCTGCACAAGTCGAAGGGTGGCTCCACGTGACCGTGGGGAGCCGTGGTGGCGCGACCGCCGACTTCCATGGTCGGCGAGAGCTGACCCCCGGTCATCCCGTATATCTGGTTGTTGAAGAGGACGCACGTGAGGTCGATGTTGCGCCGGCAGGCGTGGATGAGATGGTTTCCCCCGATGGCGGCGCCATCGCCGTCGCCCGTCAGCACGATCACCGTGAAGTTGGGCCGCGCCATCTTGATACCAGTGGCCACGGCGATGGCCCGTCCGTGGATGGAGTGCACAGTCCCCAGGTCGATGTAGTTCGAAGCGCGGCTGGAGCAGCCGATGCCGCTCACCACCACGGTGCTCTCCCGCTTGAGCCCGAGGTCGAGCGCAGCCCTCAGGAAGGCGGCGGTCACAATGCCATTCCCACAACCCGGGCACCAGATATGAGGCAGACGCTCTGTGTGAAGAAACTCTTCGATCTCTAGTGACATCGCCTACACGCTTTCGTACTTGCCTATGAGTTCCGCGATCCGGTCGAGGATCTCGCGAGGCGTGAACAGGGTGCCGTCGATCTTGCCCATACCGATGACCGTGGTCCACTGCTCGGCCATCTTGCGTACTTCGTGCGCGTATTGACCCAGGTTCAGCTCCGGTATGAGCATGAACTCCACCCGTCTGGCCACCTGCTGGATGATCTCCACCGGCAGCGGGAACAGGGTATAGAGGTGCAGCACCTCCACCGGCAGGCCTTCTTGGTCGGCGAGCTTCCAGGCCGCCCGAGCCGTGCGGGCGCACGAGCCGTAGGCCACGATACAGACCCGGCCCTTGCCCTCGTTCTTCACGTCGTACAGGCAGAGCTCGTTGCGATGGTGGGCCACCTTGTTGTACAGCTCCCGGAGGAACGAGTCGCT
The DNA here is from genome assembly GCA_001768675.1 of Actinobacteria bacterium RBG_16_64_13. GTDB lineage: Bacteria > Actinomycetota > Thermoleophilia > RBG-16-64-13 > RBG-16-64-13 > RBG-16-64-13. The sequence goes on from MELN01000017.1 coordinate 58,174, forward strand.
CTTCTCCGGATCGTTCGTGGGAAAGCCGGTGTCGTCGTGGAAAAGGCCGGTCACGTGAGGGTGGCTACCCGATCCCAGCACATGGGGCCGATGCACTTCGCGCGCCAGATCGGGGTGGATGTAGCCGGGAGTGAAATCGAAGTCACCGCTGGTGAGACGGTAGCGGCCGATCAATTCGGGTGAGAAGCTCTCGCGCATCTGGCCCACGAGCTGGTCCGCCAGAAGGATGACCGGCGTGCGGAAACGTTGAGCGAAGCGGACTGCCGCCATGGTCAGCCGGTACATATCGGCGACATTGGAAGCGGCCAGAACGATCGCGGGATGGTCACCGTGCGTACCCCACCGGGCCTGCATGACATCGCCCTGCGAAGGCGCGGTAGGCCGGCCGGTCGATGGCCCTACTCGCATGACATTCACGATGAGGAGCGGCGTCTCCACCATGATGGCGTAGCCCAGAGCTTCTTGCATCAGGGAGAAGCCCGGGCCCGAGGTGGCGGTCATGGCCAACTCGCCAGTGAGCGCCGCCCCGATGCAGGCGCAGATCGACGCGATCTCGTCTTCCATCTGGATGAAGACTCCGCCGGCCGCGGGCAGCCTGTCGGCCATAGCCTCCATGATTTCCGAACTCGGCGAGATGGGGTAACCGGCGAAGAAGCGCACACCAGCATCGAGCGCTCCCAGTGCGCAGGCGCGATTGCCCTGAATCACCAGGCTGCTCTGATCGACTCTTTCTCCGAGTAAGTGACTGTGCCATTGGTCCATATGCATCGGGCAGTTTAGCATCCGAAGCCCGCGCGAAGGCCGCGATCCGCGTTGAAGTCGCCAGCTCTGGTGAGATTGCGCCCGGGAATCGGCTAGACTAGAAACAAGAGAGAAGAGGGTGGAAGGCGGCAGCCATGACAAGCATCGCGAAGCTCAGAATCGACGGGGCGACCCACGATCTTCCCGTGGTGGTCGGGACCGAGGGCGAACACGCCATCGACATATCCAAGCTTCGGGATACCACCGGACACATCACTCTTGACGAGGGCTACACAAACACCGGGTCGTGCCGGTCGGCCATCACTTTCATCGATGGTGAGAAGGGCATCTTGCGCTATCGCGGCATCCCTATCGAGCAGCTGGCCGCCAACAGCACGTTCGTCGAGACCTGTTGGCTTCTCATCTACGGCGAGTTGCCGACCCACGAGCAGCTCAAGCGCTGGAGCAGTCTCTTCACCAAGTACGAGATGATCCACGAGGGGCTCTATCACCACTTCGACGGATTCCCCTCTACCGGGCACCCCATGGCCATACTCTCGGCCATGATCAACGCCATCAGTTGTTATGAGCCGGATCTCATGGAAATGGAGAGCCCCACGACTTTCCAGATCTCAGCCGCGCGTCTCATCAGCAAGCTGCGAACCATCGCGGCGGCCAGCTACAAAGCGTCAATCGGCCAACCGATCATCTACCCCAAACCGCACCTGGACTACTGCAGCAACTTCCTCCACATGATGTTCTCCATCCCCTTCGGCGATTACGAGCCCGACCCGGAGACGGTCGCCGCTCTGCAGCTGATCCTCATCCTGCACGCCGACCACGAGCAGAACTGCTCGTCGAGCACCGTACGGATGGTAGCTTCCTCCGGGGCTAACATGTTCGCCAGCTGCGCGGCCGGTGTGTGCGCCCTGTGGGGACCGCTTCACGGTGGAGCCAACGCGGCCGTGGTGGAGATGCTGCAGAACCTGCACGACAACAGGGTCGACCTCAACGACTACGTAGCGCGCATCAAAGACAAGAGCACCTCGCTCCGTCTCATGGGATTCGGTCACCGCGTGTACAAGAACTACGACCCGCGCGCCAGCATCATGAAGGAGCGGGCTGACAAGCTCTTGAGCAAGCTCAAAGGCGTCGACCCACTCCTCGAGATCGCCAAACGTCTCGAGGATGTGGCGCTCAACGACCCCTACTTCATCGAGCGCCGCCTGTATCCCAACGTGGACTTCTACTCGGGTGTGATCCTGCGAGCTATGGGCATACCGGTCAATATGTTCACGGTCATGTTCGCCATGGGCAGGATGCCCGGCTGGATAGCCAACTGGAAGGAAGTGCACGACAGCGACGGCGTTCTGTACCGCCCGCGCCAAGTGTATGTGGGCTCAGGACCGCGCGAATACGTCCCTATCGACCAGCGCTGAGGCAGCACGGGGCCCAGCGGCCCGTGCGGCCTGGAGACATCGTCAAGCCCTGGTTGCCGGGCGACGTTTTCGCAAACGCCAGCGGACCAAGAAGTACGCAGCGATCCCGAGGACGATCACTCCCCCCAGCGCGCCGGGCAGAACGGTCCCGAGGGTGACAAAGCGAAGCGAGTGGCTGACCTCGGCGATGGTGCTGGTCCCGGCCACCAGTCGAGCACTCAGGCTGTGCGGACCCTTGCCGCTCGCCACCGGCACCTCTATCGTTGTGGCGCCGGGCTGCAGTTGCACCTCGAGCTGCTCTCCCCCGAGCAGCGTCACGCCGTCTCCGGCAAGATCGAGTTCGGCGGTGACTGGGTAGTCCGCCGCGTTCTCCAGTGAGAGAGTGACCACTCCTTCGCGACCGACGATGATGGCCGGCTCGGCTCCCAAGATCTTCAACTTGCCAAGTTCGGTCCGGGCCAGCGCCTGAGCTCTTTCGGCGTACTGCAGACCGACGTTCGCCTCCTGAGGACTCGTGTTTGCCCGGCCCCACCAGCGGCTTTCCGCGGCGTAGAGCAGTCTGTGGGCCGATTCGACCGGAGCCCGCGTGGCGTCGGCGATGGCAGCAAGATCCGTCACCGCGTTGTGTGCGCTCCGGAGGGCCGCCAGCAGGACATCTTCGATGTAGCCCCCGGAAGCCTTGTCGACCTTGTTGAGCATGACCGGACGGGTGCCGGGCGAGTGAGAACGGAGCAGTTCCGCCAAAGTCTGGGTCCTGACCCACCCCAGGCTCCCAAGCGCTTCACCGATGCTCGCGAGGTACGCTTCGGGCGGGAGCTCGAACTGAGCCCCCGAAGCGACGACCACGGCATCACGAGGCCCCCGAGCCAACTCTGCAGCCAAGGCGGCGAAGAACCGCCCTGGGTCCCAGGGAGCGTCAACAACGGCGCTGAGCGACTCGTCGGCAAAGACAAGCGTGACACGGTCATTCTCGACGTTCCGCGCCCTGACCGCGACGCTTCCGTCCACCACCGATTCGGTTAGGGCGCTCGTCAGCCCGGAGGCGACCACCACGCGGTCGATCGAGGCCTGCGCGTAGTATGCAAGGCTATCCGGGGTGAGATCCAGGTCGGGGGAGTAGGCGCTCGAAATCGGCGCCCCCAGCCCGAGAGTCTGTGTCAACTCCCGCTTGCCCATTTGGATCTGCTCGAAGCCGTCTCTCCAGCCCTCGGCTCCTAGCATGGCCAGGTCCGCTCCCGCGTATGGGCTGACGGCCACCTCCACAGACCCGGTGGCAGCCGACCCAGCGAACGCGGAGACGATCGCGGCGGCGCTCAGCGCCGCCGGGTCCTCAGCCGTGGCCCTTTCTCTATTGCCGGAAGCATCCAGGCGGACGTAGCCATCGGCCATATCCCGCAACTGGGTGAGCAGCATGGGTTCGACCGCCAGCGTGAAGTGCCACGCGGGAAAGCGCGAAGACAGGCCGAGCATCGCCTCGAGGCCGCCGGCACTCGCGCCGGCCGGGCTCATCGCCTGCTCCAAGACACGGTCGTAGAAGACCCCGTCGGCATCCCGGTGGATACCCAGCGACAGGGGCCAGACGAAAGCTAGGTCGAGAGCCGTGTCTCGGGGAGCAGCCTTTCCCATCCACACCTGTCCGCTGGCCACGACAACCCCCGCCGCTTTGACCTCGACCACGAGCAGGTAGGCCCCAGCATTGGCCGGGGTGCCTCCGGGAAGCACCACTTCTTCGCGCAGCTTGCCGGCCGCCAGATCGGCGTCGTTTACCGGCGGGCCGGTCGCGGGGCTTTGCCCGAGGACCACGACGATCTTGGCCGCTTCCGGAAGCTCGGGAGTGCCCTGATGGATCTGGGCGAGTTCGGCCGGGCCTTCTACTCGCACGACCAGCTTGGTGCCGATCAGTGACTCTCCCACCTGCCCCGAGATGGTCAGAGTGGCCTGGTCTGCAACCAAGCTGAGGCCGCGGTCGAGGTCTACGGTGAGCGGCGCCGGGGCCGCCAAGACCGCGGGCACCGGACCAACGGTGAAGGCGGCAGACACGCCGATCATAGCGGCTAGTACGACCGCCACAAGCGGAGAGAAAGGGCATCGGGAACCGGCGAGCCTCATGGCAATTCAGTGTAACACGGCGCTCCGGGGCCCCGGCTCGGGGGACGCTCCCCCGCTACCGCGGAGGCTCTAGTCAGCTAAGACCGGACGAGCTGTCAGACGCTTCACCAATCGGACTACACTGCCCTCGGTCTCGCTGTGCGTCTGCTCTATGGAGTCCACCAGAGCCTTGATGATGGTGAGGGCCAATCCACCCTGGCAGACATCGTGGCCGGGACCCGAGATGGGCACGCGGTGCTTGTGATCGGGATCGGAGATCGTGATCTCCCAAGCTTCGGGCATCACATGGAAATCTATGCGGATCGAGGAAGGCTCCCCGGGATGCCTTTCCGCCTCGTCGGAGGGAGGGCTCCCGTCCGGTCCCCAGAGAAAGCAGGTGCAGGCTTCGGTCACCACGAGCTTGAGATCGGCGATGACCTCCTCGTCAAGCGCCTCGCGCGCCCCGACCACACTCGCCACCAGACGGCAGAGACCTACATATTCCGCCTTGCCAGGAATGACAAGTGAAATCGGCTGCCGTTCGCTTACCCCCATACCGCTCATCTATTTCGCCATTCGTCTAATGCTGGGGACAGATGGTCGCACGTCGTCTCGCAAAGAAGCTACCCCGCATTCGGGCGCGTCTAAACAGCCGGGGCCTCCATGGCCCATCAGTCCTCTGCCTCCACCAAGCCCAGATCCTCGCCGCAAGCCGCGCAAAGCCCCCGCTCGACTCCAGAGCATTCGACCTTCGGCTCGCCTCGACGCATCACCGTGCGACCGCAGCCGGGACAGACGGTATGGCGCGCAGCGTGTCCCTGCACGTTGCCCACGTACACGAAGCGAAGACCGGCATCCTTTCCGATGCGCACCGCCCGCTCCAAGGTCTTGATCGAGGTGGGGGGGAGATACGAGAGCTCGAAATCGGGCATGAAACGCGTCACATGCCACGGAGTCCCGGGACCGAGATGTTCCCGCACCCAACGAGCCATGGCCTGCAGACTTGCCTCGTCGTCGTTGAGCCCGGGCACGATGTTGGACACCACCTCGACGTGGCAGCCATGCCTTTCCTTTGCCCGCACTGCGCTCTCGTAGGCCGGTGTCGGATCCTTGACCTTTGTGAGCCGTGCCCATTGCTCAGCAGTGGCCCCTTTGAGATCGAACTTGAAGGCGTCAACCACTTCCCCCACGTAGTCCAGAGCCGGCTCGGTCAGATACCCTGCCGTTATGAAGGCGGTGTAGAGCCCTGCCTCCTTGAACGCCGCGCACACATCGTGCACGTATTCGATCCACACAGCCGGATCGTTGTAGGTGAACGCCACCCCCGAGAGCTTGTGCTTGCGCGCCATGGCCACCGCCTGCGCCGGCGTCAGCTCCGGCAGCCTGGAGGTCTCGGTGCGGGCGCTTGCGTGGGATATCTGCCAGTTCTGACAGCCCGTGCAGAGTACGTTGCAGCCGTAGCAGCCCAGAGACAGGGCCCGGGTGCCGGGGTGGAAATGGAAGAGCGGCTTCTTCTCGATCTCGTCGCTGATGATCGTGACCGGCCGCGCATAGGTCAGCCCCACCATGCAGCCGTTCCGGACGCCGCGCGCCCTGCACAGGCCCTCTTCATTCTCTCCCACAAGGCAGAGATGGGGACACAGCGTGCATCGCACCTTGCCACCGGCGGCCTCTTCCCAGAAGAGGGCCTGGGCCAGCACGCGGACGGCCGGCTGCGCGACGCTATCGGACATGCTTGGGTGGGAGCGGCTCATGGTAGGGGCGAAGTATACGCGTCGAGCGGTCGACCAGCCGCTCATTTGGCCCAACTTCTAGGCCGATAGTTAGACAGGACGGGCGTTCCCGTGGTATCAATTCATATTGGGCTGTGGTCATGCAGATCGGGCCCGGGTATCCACACAAGCTCATGACTTGATCGGCGCCCGTTCGCGAATCCAGGAGGAGGAAAGTTGAAAAGGAATCATGTCCTATTAATTGCGCTTCTGCTGTTGGCGCTGATCCTCGTACCAGCGATAGCCGCCTGTGGGACGACAGAAGAGACGACCACCACGTCAGCCGGCCAGTCGTCAACGACCAACGTGGGCGGCGGCGGTGACGTGACCGCCATCGCCGACGCTGCCATCGCGGCTGTGACTAAGTCCGCCAACATCGAGACGCCTCAGACCATCAAAGCCGGCTTCGTGCAGGCCGGGTCGGACACAGCGTTCCCGCCCATGGAGTTCTCCGACGAGAAGGGCGGCTATATCGGTTTTGACGTCGATCTGTGCATCGCCCTCTCCAAGAAGATGGGCCTCGAACTCGAAGTGGTCTCGACGGCCTGGGACGGCATCATCCCTGGTCTTCTTGGCGACCGCTACGACATCATCATGTCGGCCATGAGCATCACGGAGGAGCGGCTTCAGCAGGTGAACTTCACCGACGCGTATCTGCCCGGTATTATCGCCATCAGTGCACCCAAAGCAGCCCCGATCACCGAGGCCGCCGGGCTTGCCGGCAAGATAGTCGGCGTGCAAGTCGACACCACCGGCCAGTTCGAGGTTGAGAAAGTCGCCGGGGTCAAGGAGATCAAGAAATACCCCACCATCCTTGACGCCTTCGCGGACATGGCGGCCGGCCGGGTGGACGCCGTCGTCAATGACGAGCCGGTGAACGCCTACATCATCGCCACCAACACCGATTACAAAGAGAAGTTCGCCAACACGGGCGGCATCGTCACAGTCAACGACTACGGCTATGCCATCAAGAAGGAGAGTGCGGCCCTTCTCGCCGCGATGAACACCGCCCTCGCGGAACTCAAAGCCGAGGGTGTCTATCAGAAGATCTGTGCCAAGTGGGGCCTGACCGGCGTCAAGTAGTCACCCACTTGAGGCTTGGCTTCAACGAGCCTGTCGGTCTATAGTCCAAGACAGGGGTCGTAGCTTCGGCTTCGGCCCCTGTCTTTGTCGATACGCCGCCCAGCGAAATAGGAGGCGACCGGAGGTGACCTGGTGAACGCGTTTTTCAACGGAGAGATCTTCAAGGATTCTCTTTGGCTGCTGGTCAAGACGTTGCCGACGGTGTTCGAGGTGCTGGTCCTGGGCCTCATCTGCGCATGGGCCTGGGGTCTCGCCCTTTCCTTGATCCGGCTCTCACGGTTTCGCGCTCTCCGTTACCTGGCCGGCGCGTATATCGACCTCTTTCGGGGACTGCCGCTGCTCTTGCTCTTCATCTTCATCTACTACGGTCTGCCACATGCCGGACTCAAGCTCAACGCCCTTTCTTCCGGCGTACTTGGCATCGCCCTCTGCTACGGCGCCTATTCGGCCGAGATCTTCCGGGCCGGCATCCAAGCGATCGCCAAAGGACAGACCGAAGCTGCCCGCTCTTTGGGGATGACGCACGGTCAGGCCATGCGCTACGTCATCCTGCCCCAGGCCGTGAAGCTCGTCGTCCCGCCGCTCACGAACGAGCTCATAGCCATGATCAAGGACACGTCGCTCATGTCGGTCATCGCGGTCCCGGAACTGCTCTTCAGGGCAAAGGAGAAGATGGGGGTGGTCGCCAACTCGACCCCCTTGACGGTGGCGGCGCTCATCTACATCGTCTTCACGATCCCGCTCATCCGAGTGGCCGCGCGCATGGAGAGCAAGCGTAGAAAACGGAGGCCTGGCGGCAAACCGCCCGCCGGGATCACCCCGGAGGCCGGGATCGCTGACGCGCAGCTCTACGATGCGGACATCGCCGCGCAACTACCCAAAGGGGGGTACGGTTGATGACCAGCATGATCGAACTCATCGATGTCCACAAGTCCTTCGACAGTCTCGAGGTCTTGAAGGGAGTCAACCTCACCGTTGTCAAGAAGGAGGTGGTGGTGGTCATCGGCCCCTCCGGTTCCGGCAAGTCCACCATGCTGCGCTGCATCAACGGGCTTGAGCCTATCCTGAAGGGCAAGGTCATCATCGAGGGCGAAGACCTCCACGGCCCCCACACCGACCCAAACAGGATCCGGCAGCGGATCGGCATGGTCTTCCAGAGCTTCAATCTGTTCCCCCACAAGGACGCCCTGCACAACGTCATGATGGCTCCGCTCAAAGTCCAGAAGAAGCCGAAAGCCGAAGCCGAGCAGATAGCTCGCGAGCAACTGTGCCAGGTAGGCCTCGCTGAGAAGATGCACGCTTACCCCGACGAGCTGTCCGGCGGCCAGCAACAGCGCGTGGCCATCGCCCGGGCGCTGGCCATGAAACCCGACATGATGCTTTTCGACGAGGTCACCTCCGCCCTCGACCCGGAGTTGGTGGCCGAGGTGCTGGGCGTCATGCAGGGCCTGGCCGAATCGGGCATGACCATGGTGGTGGTCACCCATGAGATGGGCTTCGCCCGAGAGGTGGGGACGAGGCTGATCTTCATGGACGGAGGCGTGATAGTGGAGGAGGGCGATCCGCGAGAGATGATCCCGAATCCAAAGGAGCCCCGGACGCAGAAGTTCCTGAGTATGGTCCTCTAGGAAGCGCGCGCCCGGTTTCGCCGCCGGCGCCACAGACCCCAGCCGATGAGGCCCACGACCACGACGGCGAGCACGATGTAGAAGACCTCGTTGTACCGGCCGAACTGCTCCTGCAGCTTGCCCCACGGGTCAGCTCCCGCGGCTTTGCCCGCGGCGTAGCCCAGGTACGCTAGAGCGGCGTTCCAGGGCACCGAGCCAAGAAGGGAATAGAGCAAGAATTTGCCCACCGGCATCTTTGCTATGCCCGCAGGCAGGGAGATGAAGGTACGCACCCCCGGCATCATGCGGGTGAAGAAGACGGTGGCCTGCCCGCGTCTTTCGAACCAGCGGTCGGCTTTGTCCAGATGATGCGCGCGAATGCCCACATAGCGCCCGTACTTGACGAAGAGCGCCCGGCCTCCATACCGGCCCACCGCGTAGGCTATGCTCGATCCCACCATGTTGGCGGCCGTGGCCACCACGATCACCATCCAGAGATGCGTGTGCCCCTGGGCGGCGAGGAACCCTCCATAGGGAACCACGATCTCGCTGGGAATGGGGATGCAGGCGCTTTCGGCGACCATCGTCACGAAGACGACGAGCAGGCCGTGGTTTTCCAGCAGGGGGATCAGCCAGTCCTGAAAGAAGCTCATGGGCGGCTATTCTACGCGGGGTCGGTCAATGAAGGCGTGAAGCCGGGCCAAGGCTTGCTCGAAGCACTCGCGCAGCCGATCTTCCAGGTCCCCGTAATTCGGCTGAGCGCGCCGATCTCGGAACCGGTGCCGGAGGTCTTGCTCCACTTCTCCGGCCAGATGTGTGGTCTCGTCGTCGAGCCGGCGCATGAACTCCTCGCTCCCCAGTTGCCGGAGCAGCGTGGACAAGTATTCGTACGACGCGGCGAACGCCGCGGTCGGATCGGCGATGACCGGTGCGTTAAGGTCCAGGAAGTAAGAGGTGAAGGCCCGCTTGAAACCCAAGCGCAGGGACTGCAAAGAACCGTGGGCCATGGCGCCGCTCAGCGGGTGTATGCCACCTCGCGCCAAGATGGGTGAGGAGGGGGCCCTATCTTCCGGGAGCGGTGACCCGCCGGGAAGTAGGCGAACGCGCCGGCCTCGTCGTCGAATGCGACCTCCAACTGCCCCTCGATAAGCCTGAGATCGAGCCACGCGCTGCGAAACACCAGTTCGCGCAGCCAGTACACCAGACACTCGCCATGCAGCGTGAGGACTTCGTCGCCGCGCTGGAGAAGGTATTCTCCCAGGGAACTGACAGGGAATTCGATGCTCCCGCCGGCGACCAGCTGCACCAGGTCAGCGCACTCATCGTGTAGAAGGATGCCGGGCTCGACGAGTCCCAGTTCGACGGCAGCCATCTCGACCCTTTGGGCAAAGTCTATGCTGTTGAACCCATATCTGAAGCTGCGGAACTCGAGGATATAGTCCTCGCCTGAGGCGTAATTAGGATGCGCGTGACGGTTTTCCGGCGTCATGGAAGTCCCTCTGGCGCTGTGAGACGTTGCTGCATACGTATTGTACCAAGGAGTCGGTTCCCCTGTTCGCCGTCGCCGTCTGCGGGCGGACGAGTATCCGGTGCATCCTTGTGCCCGCCATGACGAGGATTCATAATGGGCGCATGGACAGACGCCTGCACAGAGATTCTGACTTCCGTTTGCGACGGACGGCCGTGCCGGGGGCACTCGTCGCCCTCCTCGCCCTCTTGGTCTTGGCCATCGTGGGCCTCACCGCGTGCGGCGGAGGAGGTGCCGGCGCGGACCCCCAGACGGTACTCGCCGGGGCCTCGGTCAACATGAAGACGATCAAAGGATTCCACTTCGTCTACGAGGTGCACAAGCCGGCGGGGGCCGAGCCGGGCAGTGGGCTGGAGATCGGCCGCATCACCGGTGACATCAATACCGACGGCAATATGCAGGCCACAGTCGATGTAACGCAGGGCGGCCTCCCGCTCTCGCTGGAATTCATCGCCGTGGGAGACACTCACTATATCCGCGATCCGCTCTCGCAGAAGTGGACTTCGATCCCTGCCGCGAAAAGTCCGGTGGGCACCCTCAATCTGAGCACCGGCACTATCCGGATACTCGACCGCATAACCGAGACTTCGTATGAAGGACAGGAGAGCAAGGGTGGCGTCAAGTGCCATCACATCAGCGGCAAGGTTGCGGCCGAGGAAGTAAAAGCCATCGCCGGAATGGTCGATACCACCAACTTGTTCCCCACCGACATATGGGTAGGGGTCGGCGATGGCCTCGTCTACGAGGTCGACATCGAAGGACCGGCCACCCCTAACGAGGCCGAGGGGATCTGGCGCAGCATCGTGCTGTCAGAGCTTGACAAGTCCGTAGACATCCGGGCGCCACAGTAGTCGTGCGAGAACGAACGGCCGGCACGGAGGCCGTGATCCAGAGGGTCTCTCGGCGGGCGATTCTCGCCGTGGTCGCGTTGTGCGCAGCGGTCTTCGTCGCCGCTCTCGATCAGACCATGGTCCTCACGGTCATGCCTTCGATCATGCGCTCCTTCTACATCAGCGTGCGCGACCTCAACGACGCCGGCTGGATCATCACCGGCTACCTGCTGGGCTACACCATCGCGATGCCCCTCTTTGGCCGCCTGGCCGATGTGTGGGGACGGCGGCCCATGGCCATCGTCGCCCTGCTTCTGTTCCTGATAGGGAGCGCCTTCTGCGTCGTGCTGAGCCGGCTCGACCTCTTTGTGGCCGCGCGCGTGGTCCAAGCTGCGGGCGGAGGAGCGCTGGTCCCCATCGCGATGGCCGCCGCGGCCGACATGTTCCCGCCGGGGCGGCGGGCCCTGGTGCTCGGCATTGTCGGCGGCGCGGCCGAGGCCGGCGGAGTGCTCGGCCCCATCTATGGTGCAGGTCTGACGGCCCTGTGGACCTGGCAGCTCATCTTCCTTGTCAACGTCCCGCTCTGCATCCTTCTCATGGCCGTGTGCTGGCGCCTTCTGCGCCCGGGGCTAGGCTACCGCGCCTCCACGCCTCCCGACGATGAACCCGCTCCCGCCGACCGCGGGAGTCGCTGGTGGCAAGGAGGACGGGTCGACTACGTCGGGGCCTGCCTCATGGCCCTCGCCTTGGCCGGCATCACCATCGGCCTGGGCACGGGAACCCAGACCATCGACGCCACCACGACGGCGACTTCGACCCCCGTCAAGTGGCCGTGGCTGGTCGTCAGTGCAGTCTCCTTCGTCGCCTTCGTCCTCTATGAGCGTAGACATCAGCGGCCGCTGGTGCGGCTGGACTTCTTCAAACGGCCGCCTTTCGCCGCGGCCAATGTGGCGCACTTTTTCGTCGGGGCGGCGTTGATCATCGGCATGGTCGAGATACCGCTGTACGCCTACACGCTCTTCGACATGACGGAGATCGAGGGCGGGCTTTTGTTGATCCGCATGACCCTCACGATCCCGGTAGGCGCCGTGATCGGTGGATGGCTGGCCGATATCGTCGGCTACCGTATCACCGGAGTGATGGGGTTCCTCGTGGCCGCTGGGGGCTACCTGCTGGTCAGCCGCTGGCCCCTCGACCCCGGGCAGGTCCAGATGACACGGGATCTTATGATCAGCGGACTCGGGTTCGGTCTTGTCATCGGCCCTATCGGTGCCAGCGTGACTTCTTCGGCAGGGCCAAGGTGGATGGCCACAGGATCGGCCCTGGTGACGGTCTCCCGCATGATCGGCATGGTGGTCGGGCTCTCCGCGTTGAGTTCCTGGGGAGTGCGCCGTTTCAACTCCCTCGCGGCGAACATCTCCACCCCCATAGTGAGGCCCGAAGGCATCTCCGATGAGCAGTGGCAGGCCATGAAGGACACCGCGGCTGCGGCGACAAAGGCCGCGGCACACACCGTGTTCGGCGAGTTCTTCCTCATCGCCGCCATCGTCATGGCGGCGGCCGTCATCCCAGCCATGTTCTTCTACAAGCAGAAAGCCCGCGGAACCAGCCATATTCCCTTCCTGCCCCACTAACTGCCTAGCCCCGGCGGGTCCCCCCTGTCCGACGCCTTAGCTACAATAGACGTGGCTCTTGATACAGCGAGCGGAGACACCTTGAACGACGATCAACTCGATCTTGGAACGTCCTTTGGGACCCCCCGGCCCTCCGACCGGTCGGCCCGGATCTCGGTGTGCGACCTCGTGCCCGGCACCGTGATCGAGGGCGTCTACCTGCTTTCAAGCAAGGAGACAAGACATACCAAGGCGGGCAAGCCGTTCTTCAAGCTCAGGCTCAGCGACCGCACTGGCACCGTCGATTGCACGGTGTGGGAGGTCGAGACGATGGAGGCCGGTCTCGGCGCCGGTGATCTCGTGTCCATCGACGCCCGTGTCTCCGAGTACCAAGGGAAGCCGCAACTGGAGGCCTCGAGAGTAGTCCCCGCTCCCTCCAGCGCCGCCCAAGCTCGAGACTTCCTGCCCTCCACCTACCGCGATGTGGAGGAATTGAAGGGCTTCCTCCAGTTCCACATCGGCTCAGTGCTCGACCGGGATTACGGCGCCCTTCTGCGGGGTTTCTTCGAGGACCCCGACTTCTTTGAGGCCTTCACCAACGCTCCGGCGGCCAAACTCTACCACCACGCGTACTTGGGCGGCCTCATGGAACACACCGTCGGCGTAGCCGAGATGTGCGATTTCGTGGGTCAGCAGTACGGCCGCGTCGATCGCGATCTTCTCCTCACCGCCGCCATTCTTCACGACGTCGGCAAGACCCGCGAACTCACGTTCGATACCACCATCGACTTCACCGACGCCGGACGCTTCCTTGGCCACGTCATCCAGGGAGTGACACTTGTGTCGGAGAAGGCCAAGGAGATGCAGTCATTCCCGGAGGCAAAGCTCCAACAGCTCCTGCATTGCATCGTCAGCCATCACGGCGAATTGGAGTGGGGATCGCCCAAACGCCCCAAGACCATCGAGGCTCTGATCCTTCACCACGTCGACAACCTCGACGCCAAGGTCAAGGGATTCCTCGAGATAGTCGACGGGTCCCGGGACGCGTCCTGGACCGACTTGCGCAATCTCTTCCGCAGGCCGCTACACGTGCCTCGCGCCACCCACCAGGAGGACGACTTCCTGCCGCCGGGCGAAGACGGACCCGGAGGATCCGGCTAGTTCTCTTCCTCGCGAAGGCTGGTCTCGATGGTCTCGTTGACCTCGCTGTCGACAGCCGGGACCACTTTCTTCCTGTGCTCCGCGTCCTCGGTGTCGCGACCCAGCAACGACGACTCGCCAGTCATCATGGCGTCGAAAGCCTTGGCTTTCAGCCGGCTGCGGGTCACCTCTATGCGACTCCGCATGGAATCGTAGTCCACCGGCTCTTCTGGCTCGGCGTCCGCGTCCACGTCGAGGTCCACCACCGCGGGGGCAGGGGGCTCGATCAGTTCCGCGAGATCCTGCTCGAGATCCCGCTCGAGGTCTTGCGCAAGATCCTCGGGCACATTCGGCGCCGCGATCGCGGGTGAAACGGTCCAGTCGTCCTCGGGCGCTTCGGTCCCAGCGACGAAGGGCTGTTCGAGCTCGCGCCGGATGCGGCGGCGTGTCTCTTCGATCCGCGCCTTCAGATCGTCCACCGGTGCGGTGGCGGCTGCCGGCAGAGCCTCGGCCAGAGACGCCTCGGCGTGCAACACCTCGAGGACGGGCGCCTCTGCAACCTCCTCGACAACGGGCAATTCCACCACCGAGGTCTCATGATAGGTATCCTCGATCTCGACAAGCCCGGGCTCCTCAACCGTGGACTCGGACCACGCCGGGACGTGTCGTTCCCCTCGCTCGTCCATCGGGGAACGTTCGATCTCGGCAGCCGGCATGGGGGGGAACTCGTCCGGAACGACCTGCAGGAAGTTCTCGAGAGCCTCATCGGCCGCCGGTACTTCGGCGAGGGTCCAACCCGAACCCGGGAGCGGCTCCTCGAGGAAATCGCGCGTCAACACCAGCTCCGACTCTGCCTCGTCCGCCGTCGGGACGACCGGCTCCTTCACCTCCACCGGTGCTTCTGTCCCGATGGAGACTGCACTCTCGACCTCCGGGAGGTCCACGGGGAGTTCCACTATGGGCGCCTCGGCGGACGCTGCCGGTGCCGGCTCCCACTCCATGACGGGTGCGGCCTCGGGCTCAGACACGGGCGGCGCCTCCACCTCCGACGGCTCGACTACAGGAGCAGGCCATGATACGGGTTCCCACTCGAACTCCGAGACCACCGGGGGCGCAGCCTCTTCCGGCGTCTCTACTACTGCGGGCTTGATGACCGCCCAAGGGGCTTCCTCCGCCACCGGGGCTTCATCTACAACCAATGTGGGGGCTTCGGTGACTTCAGCGGCCGGCACCTCAGCGGCGGACTCCCACCACGGCACCGGCTTGGGCTCGACCGGCGCTTCCACCACTGGCATCTCCACGACCG
>MELN01000017.1:73358-77007 GCA_001768675.1 Actinobacteria bacterium RBG_16_64_13
TTCGACTCCCACCACGGCACGGGCACCGGTTCGACGACCGGCCCCAGCGAGGACTCGACGATCGGCGTGTACGGTTCTTCCCCCCCCGACAATTCCACGACCGGCGCTTCGATCACCGGCGCTTCGATCACGGGTGCTTCGACGAAAGAGGACCTGATAGCGGGGGCCTCGATCACGGGAGCTTCGGCGACCATGGCGGCAGCAGGCGCCATGGCTTGAGCGGCGTCCGCTTCAAACGCGGGCGTGCCGGCGGGGGCGGCGGGAAGAGCGACCCGTCCGGCGGACAGCTCCCCGCCCTGGAGGGCGACCTTTTGCAGGCCCTTTTGCGAGAGGAGGTATCCCAGGACCGCGCCTAGTGCACCCCCCAGAAGGAATCTTCCAGTGCTGTCCATCGCGTTTCCCTTCCTTGGCGCCTTTCCTGTCCCTGCCGGCCTCGATAGGCCAGAGCAATTCTACGCTCCGCGACGCGTTCTCCGCACCCGGTATGGTCTTGTATCGGCCAACCGCACCGAAGCTTGACCTGCGCTAGGTCTCCCGCCCCGCTGTCCCTCCTTCGCGCAATGTTCTCATTCGAGCGAGGAACTCCTGTACACGGGCCTCGCCACCCTCAGCCGTGGGTCGATAGAACACGCGGTCGAGCAGGCTATCGGGGAGGTGACGTTGGCCCACGTACCCTCCGGCGTCATGCGGATACTCATATCCTACACCGTGACCCAGGTTCGTCGCCCCCGAGTAGCCCGTGCTTCGCAGGAACACAGGGGGAGCCTGGGCGCCATGCTGCTTGACTTCCCCCAGGGCCTCCTCGACTGCCGAATAGGAGGCGTTCGACTTGGGAGCGCAACTGAGATACGTGACTCCCTGGGCGAGATTGATGCGGCACTCGGGCAGTCCGACGAATTCTACGGCGCGCGCGACGGCCACCGCGATTTCCAGTGCACGCGGGTCGGCGTTGCCAACGTCTTCGGAGGCGAAGACCACCAGCCGGCGAGCGATGAATTTAGGGTCCTCGCCGCCGGTGAGCATGACGGCCAGGTAGTAGAGGGCGGCGTCCGGGTCGGAGCCACGCAGGCTCTTGATAAACGCCGAGATGACATCGTAGTGGGCATCGGCGCCTTTGTCGTAGAGGACGAGCTTGCGCTGGGCGGCTTCCTCCACGGTAGCCTCGTCCAGAACGGCCAGGCCCTTCGAGTCGGCCAGCACCATCGACCTCTCAAGGATGCTGAACGCGCGGCGCGCGTCTCCCAGCGCTCCTGAAGCGATAAGGTCGAGAACCGGTGCGGGCACGCCCGTCCGGCCGTTCCCCGACGCTCGCTCGAGTAGAGTACGGATGTCCCCCTTGGACAGAGGCAAGAATTCGTACAACTCGCAACGCGAGATGAGGGCGGGGATGACTTCGAAGTAGGGGTTCTCAGTGGACGCCCCGATGAGGGTCACGATGCCGTCCTCGACGGCATGCAGGAGTGCGTCCTGCTGAGATTTGGAGAATCGGTGCACCTCGTCGATGAAGAGCACCGTCCTCCGGCCGGTTTGGGCCCGCCGATCGCGCGCCTGATCGATGACTCTGCGGACTTCGGCCACGCCTGAGCTGACAGCCGAGAGCTCCTCGTACGCCGAACCAGTCTCCGCGGCCACCAGACGCGCCAAGGTGGTCTTCCCTGTGCCCGGGGGGCCGAAGAAGATCATCGATCCGATAGTACCGGTCTCGATGGCAACCCTCAGGGGTGCGCCTGGGCTAAGCAGACGAGTCTGCCCCACCACGTCCGCGAGACGCCGCGGCCGCATGCGCGCCGCCAGAGGGGCGTTTACGGAAAGGTCCGCCTTCAGGCCCGCGCCGAAAAGATCCTCGTCCTCCATACCCCGGATTCTACCAGCGCGGGCCGACAGCACCAGAGCACTTATCGCCGACCGGGCTGATTGGCTAGAATATGCTGAAATGCCGCACCGGGGGGTGAGCGTGCTCCGTCAGGTACTGGTATTGAACTCCACCTACGAGCCGGTGAACGTCTGCTCGACGCGCCGGGCTCTCGTTCTGCTGCTCAAAGGCAAAGCGGAGACCGTCGAGAGCGGTAACGGCCTCTGCCGGTCAGAGCGGGAGACGCTCACGATCCCGGCAGTCATCAGGCTGAACCACTACGTTCGCCTCCCTCGTGCCGAAGGACGCCGCCTTTCGCGACGCGCCGTCCTCGCCCGAGACGGCTTCCGTTGCCAGTATTGCGGAAGCACCCGCCATCTGACCCTCGATCACATCATCCCGCGCAGCAGGGGTGGGCTCACTTCGTGGGAGAACGTGATCACGTCGTGCGCGCCCTGCAATGTGCGCAAAGGGGCCTGCCTGCCCTCGGAAGTGGGGATGTCACCCTCGCGCAAGCCCAGGCCGCCGATGCCGGGCGACTTCGTTCTGGCCTCACAAAGGGCCGTACCCGAGGCCTGGCTGCCCTATCTGGAGCTCGCCGTAGCGTAGCTTCCCATCTTGAGATACTTCTCGTGGCGAAGGCGAAGCCGTTCCCCGGCGTCCACTCGGTCAAGTTCGGACAGAGCTAGGTGCACTTCGTGCATGACCCGCTTCGCGGCAACCTTATGGTCGGTGTGCGCACCGCCCGTGGGCTCGGGGATCACCGCATCGATCAAGCCCAGCTCGAGCAGGTCGCGCGCAACAATTCGCAGCGCCGCGGCCGCCCGGGGTCCCTCGGCGGCATCGCGCCACACGAGGGCGGCACAGCCCTCGGGCGAGATGACCGAGTAGATGGAGTTCTCAAGCATGAGCACCCTGTCCGCCAGCGCCAAGGCCAGCGCCCCCCCGGAGCCGCCCTCTCCAAGGATCACCGTCACCGTCGGGACCATGAGGTTGGCGAACGTCTCGATGCTACGAGCAATGGCTCCTGCCTGACCGCCCTCCTCTGCGTCCTTTCCCGGATACGCGCCGGGAGTGTCGACCAGAGTGACCACGGGAAGTCCGAATTTCTCGGCCAGGCGGGCAAGCCGCATCCCCTTACGGTAGCCCTCCGGACGCGTCATCCCGAAGCTGTGCTCCTGGCGTTCCTTTAGCGTGTGGCCTTTCTGGTGCCCGATGAGCATGATGCGTCGCTTGCCCAGCGTGGCCAGTCCACCCACCACCGCTTTGTCGTCGCCGTGCAGGCGATCGCCGCTCAGCTCGAGGAAGTCGGGTAGTTCCAGCGCGATGTAGTCAAGCGTCTGAGGCCTGTCCTGGTGCCGGGCGAGCTGGACTTTCTCCCAGGCCGCCTCAGGAGTCTGCCGTTCAGCCATCAGTGCCACCGCCCATCAGGAAAGACAGGATCTGAACAAGCTTTCCCCTGAGCTCCCTCCTATCGACAACCATGTCCACTTGACCGTGCGCCATCTGTGACTCCGACGAACCGAAGCCGGGGGGAAGCTTCTCCCGGGTCGTCTGCTCGATGATGCGTGCTCCGGCAAAGCTCATCACCGCTCCCGGTTCGGCAAAAATGACATCGGCCACGGTGGCGAAGCTGGCAAATACCCCGCCGGTGGTGGGGTGGGTGAGAATGGTGATGTACGGCAGTCCGGCCTTGCCGAGCATCTGTACGGCCACCACTGTCTTCGCCATTTGCATGAGGGAGAACAGACCTTCTTGCATCCGGGCGCCACCGGAGCCGGCTACGATGATGAGTGG
>MELN01000017.1:77166-91187 GCA_001768675.1 Actinobacteria bacterium RBG_16_64_13
CCCGTCTCCAGTTGCGCCTCGGACAGCCGCTCAGGGTACGCGCGCACATCGAAGAATTCGAGCGGATCGACAGCCCGCACCTCTTCGGCCACGAAAGTGACGCTGCCCTTGTCCGCCAGTTGGGCCAGGCGTTCGTGCGAGGGCAGAGGATAGTGGTAGGCGCAGTGCGGGCACACCCTGAGCGATCTCTCGAGTGCCCCGTCTTCCAAGAGAGCGCTGCACTTCTTACAGCGCTCGCCCACGGCCTCCGGCCCGGGCGGCGGCTCCTTGCGCGCGACCTGTATGGTTACGTACTTAGCCATGCCACCTGCTGAACACGATCGCGGCGTTGTGTCCACCGAAGCCGAAACTGTTGGAGAGGGCCACGTTCACGTCCGCTTCTCGTGCCACATTGGGGACATAGTCCAGATCACACGCCGGATCGGCCACCTCGAGATTGATGGTGGGCGCCACCTTGCCTTCTTGCATGCAAAGGATGGTAGCTGCCGCCTCGAGGGCTCCTGCCGCGCCCAGACAGTGCCCGAACATGCTCTTGTTGGAGCTTATCATCACCTTCGCGGCGTGCGCACCCAACGACGCCTTGATCGCCTTGGTCTCCATGGCGTCGCCGAGTGGCGTGGAGGTGCCGTGCGCGTTGATGTAGTCCACCTCGGAAGGGTCGATGCGGGCGTCGTACATGGCCCTGGTCATCGCAAGCCCGGCGGGTTCGCCTGTCTCGTCGGGCTCGGTGAGGTGCGAAGCGTCCGCGGTCATCCCGTACCCGGTCATTTCTGCGTAGATGTGCGCCCCGCGACTGAGAGCATGCTCCAACTCCTCCAGCACGAGAATCCCGCTCCCTTCACCCATTACGAACCCGTCGCGCCCCGCATCAAACGGACGACTGGCTCTGGTGGGTTCGTCGTTACGCGAGGAGAGCGCCCTCAACGCGGCAAAGGCGGACATCCCTACTTGATTCACCGCGGCCTCGGCGCCTCCGGCGAACATGGCGACGGCGTCACCGCGCCGGATGATGTTGAAGGCGTCTCCCAGCGCATTGGTGCCGGCGGCGCAGGCGGTGCAGGTAGCGTTCACAGGGCCCTTCAGACCCAAGAGGATCGAACTGCAGGCCGCCGCCATGTTGGGGATCATCATGGGGATGAAGAAGGGGCTGACGCGGGTCGGGCCCTTCTCGATCAGGACGCCGATCTGGTCGTAGAAGGTGTAGAGGCCGCCCACCCCCGAGCCGACCAGCGCGCCGACCGCGTAGGGGTCTTCCTGCACGGGATACCCGGAATCCTCAAGGGCCAACGTAGCCGCAGCCGCCCCGTACTGAGCGAACAGATCCATCCGCTTGACCCACTTCTTGTCGATGAAGGTCAAGGGATCGAAATCTTTCACCTCCGCGGCGATCTTCACCGGGTACTCGGTGGTGTCGAAGCGCTCAATGAGCCTAACCCCGGAACGCCCAGCTAGAAGCGCCTCGATGAAAGGCTTCTTGCCGATGCCGACAGGCGAGACAACGCCTATTCCGGTGACGACCACCCGCTTGAGCTCGATTGTTCTGGGGGCACCGCCCACGTCCGCCACCTCCGTGTCGACTAGATGCCAAGACCGCCGTCGACCGCCAAGACTGCTCCGGTAATGAACGAGGCTGTGTCGGCGGCGAGGAAAGCCACCGCATCCGCCACCGCATCCGGCGTGCCTATGCGGCCGAGCGGGATCTGATCGATGAGCGCCTTCCGAGCCGGCTCGGGCAGCGCCGCGGTCATTTCCGTCTCGATATAGCCTGGCGCGACCGCGTTCACCCGGACATTGCGCGAACCGACTTCCCTGGCCAGCGACTTGGTCAGTCCGATGAGACCGGCCTTGGCTGCCGAGTAGTTCACCTGGCCCGCGTTGCCGCGCCGGCCGACTACGCTCGAGATGTTTATGATCGAGCCGCGGCGTCGTTTGATCATTCCCCGCAGCACCGCCTTGCTCATGATAAAAGCGCCTTTGAGGTTCACCGAAAGGACGGCGTCCCAATCGGTCTCGTCCATGACCAGCACCAAGCCGTCCCTGGTTATCCCGGCGTTGTTCACGAGAATGTCCACCGGCCCCAGCACGGATTCGACCTCGGCCACAGCCGATCGCGCCTCTGCCTCCTTGGAGATGTCGGCTCTCACGAACGTGGCGGTCCTGCCGGTAGCCTGCTCGATCTCGCGGGCAGTCTCGGCGCCCGTCTCGGCCAGATCGACGATGCCCACCTTGGCGCCGGCCTCAGCAAGCCGGAAGGCAATAGCACGGCCGATCCCTCTTGCGCCCCCAGTCACCAAGGCCACGCGCTCGTCCAGGGATGTGTTCCGCTCGCTCATCTTTGACCCCCAGCCTGTTCAAGCGCCTTCTCCAGCGCTGTACCGTCTCCGGTGGAAGCCACGGGAAAATCGCGTGCGATCCGCTTCATCAGCCCTGATAGGACACCGCCCGGACCGACTTCCAGGCCGGCTCTCGGTGCCTCGGCCCCCAGCAGGACCGCTTCCATGCTTTGCGCGAACTTTACGGGTGACATGAGCTGGCGCGCCAGCACATCGGCGAGTCCGTCTGAATCAGGATAGCTCAGCTCCGTTGTTGAGTAGAACTTGCCGTTCCCGGGTGCGAATCGTACGTTCGCCAGCGCGCGCTTGAGCGACACTGCCGCGCCCTCGATCAAAGGCGTGTGAAACGCCCCAGACACAGGCAGAGGCAGCACGCGCGCCGCCCCCTGGGCTTGGGCCAACTCCCCCGCCGCCCGGACCGATTCCTCGGACCCCGAAATGACCAACTGGCCGGGCGAATTGTAGTTGGCGAGCCACACGTCGGTAAGGGAGGCGCAGATCTCTTCCACGACGGCGTTGTCGAGGCCTATTATCGCGGCCATCGTCCCGCCCTTTTCGTCGGCGCAGGCCTGCATGCCCCTGCCGCGAACGTCCACAACCCGCAGGGCATCGGGGAAGCTCATGCGACCCGACGCGACCAGGGCTGAGTATTCGCCAAGAGAGTGACCCGCTGCCAGGGCGAAGTCGACTCCGCGTTCTTCGAGGACTCTCCACACGGCCACGCTGCAGGTCAAGATGGTCAGCTGAGTGCGATCGGTGCGCGTGAGTTCCTCCATCGAACCGTGGCGGCACAGCCCGCCGATGTCCCAGCCGAGAACGTCGCCGGCCTCGGCGAAGGTCTCCCGGGCGATCGGGAAGTCCCACAGGTACTCAGCCATGCCGGCCTTCTGGCTCCCTTGACCGGGGAACAAGATGAGCAGTCCGCCCATATCAGTCGCTCCCAAAGTTGACATCGCCCATGCGACCCCATTCCATCAGACAGGCGCCCCAGGTAAGCCCCGCGCCGAAGCCCACGAGCAGGACCAGGTCACCCTCTTTGAGCCGCCCCTCGGCCCGGGCCTCGCTCAGACACAATGGGATCGATGCGCACGAAGTATTGCCGTATCTCTGTAGATTCGTATACACCTTATCTTCGGGGATACCAAGCTTCTTGGCAGCGGCGTCGATGATGCGAGCATTGGCTTGGTGGGGCACGAACAGGTCGATATCGGCGACGGCGCGGCCGCAACGCTCCAGGACCCGGCCTGCGGACTCCGCTACCACGCGGGTGGCGAACTTGAAGACCTCGCTGCCGTTCATCTTGATGAAGTGCTGTTTCGTCTCCACGGTCGCGCACGAGGCCGGCAGCCGCGAACCGCCCGCGGGGATCGAGAGGAGGTCTCCGCCGGAGCCGTCACCGCCCAGGTCGAAGCCGAGTATGCCCCCTCCGACACGGCCCGGGGTGCTGGCCTGAGTCGGCGAAGAGAAGGAAGACGCTCCGAGCGGCGACACGACCGCCGCCCCCGCGCCATCGCCGAAGAGAACGGCCGTCGCACGGTCTTCCCAGTCGAAGAAACGAGAGAGCACCTCTGTGCCCACGACGAGCACATGTTCATGAAGCCCGCAGGCCACGGCGGAGGTCGCCATGGCCATGCCATAGACAAAGCCGGTGCAGCCGGCGGACAGGTCGTACGCCCCCGCGCTCCCGCAACCGCACTCGTGGGCGATGCGCGAAGCCGTCGCGGGCATGACTTGATCGGGCGAGACCGTGGCGGTTATTACCAGGTCGATGTTGTCGGGTTTGAGACCGGCGTCGGCCAGCGCCTTACGTGCGGCCACAATGCCGAGATCGGAGGAACAGAGGCCGGGTGCAGCGACTCGGCGCTCCCTGATCCCAGTCCGCTGCCTGATCCACTCGTCCGACGTGTCCAGTGTGGCCGCCAGATCGTCATTGGTGACCACCCTTGGGGGCACATGAACGCCGAGGCCGCTGATGGTGACAGGTCTCCCCAGCAGGGGAGCGGGTCCGCTTGCCGGCATCAGCTATGGCTCGGTGATCGCGAACGTGAGGATTCCGCTGCAAACAAGGTCGGAGCCAACAAAGGCGCGGCCCTCCCCCTTGCCTATGCGTCCGCGGCGCTCGGTCAGGCGAGTCTCCAAACGAAGCGTGTCGCCGGGCACCACCGGCCGACGGAAGCGGACGTGGTCCACACCCGCGAACAATGCGACCTTGCCCTGAGCCTCAGGCAGCGAGAGAAGCGCGACCGCCCCCGTCTGAGCTAGGGCCTCCAGCTGGAGCACACCCGGGAATATCGGGTACCCGGGGAAATGGCCGCGGAACACATCGTCCGCAGCAAGGATGTCTTTCTCGGCAACCGCGTATTCTCCGGGCACCATTTCCGTCACTCGATCGAGTAACAGGAACGGATCCCGGTGCGGCAAGATCGCTTCGATCTGTCTTTTGTCCAGCACTTCTCCCCCTGTTCGGCGGTGCCCGTGTATCCGGCCCCGGGGTGCTAGTATTTTCCAGGATGAGTCTGCCCTTTTCAAGGAAACGCTCCTTTCCCGGGATCTAGCGGCCGCCGATGCAGTTACAGCTTTCGCTTCGGGTGGCCGACGAACTCCACGAGACCCTGCTGGTGCGCGGAGAACCGCTCGATGCCGTCGAGGCCGCGCGGCTCCTGGTCGCTTCCGCCAATCCCCCGGCATTACTCTGCCGCGAGATCCTTATGGCTCTTGTTCATCAAGACCGCCGCTTCTGCTGGGATGGCTGCAGCGACAGCCTGCTATCGCTCCGGAACTGGGAGGGGCCCGATCCCGACCTAGCCGACGTGCCTTTCGTGGCCCTTGACTTGGAAACGACCGGCGCCCGCGCCGGCATGAGCAAGATCACCGAGATAGGGGCCGTGCGCATCGAGGGGTTCCGCGAGGTCAAGACGTTCGAAACCTTGGTCAACCCCATGCGGCCCATCCCACCCATGATCACCCACATCACAGGCATCACCCAAGAGATGGTGGCCGGGGCTCCTCGGATCGAGGACGTGATTCCCGAACTTCTGGAGTTCCTCGAGGGAGCCGTGGTTGTAGCTCACAACGCCTCGTTCGACGTCGGTTTCCTCAACTACGAACTGCAGCGTCTCAAGGGACGTCGACTTGGCGAGGGTGCCATAGACACGCTTCCCTTGGCCCGAGCGCTGGCGCCGGGTCTCCCCAACTACCGCCTGCACACCGTGGCTGAGGCTCTGGATGCCCCGGTCGCCGCGTGCCATAGGGCCCTCGCCGATGCCCAGGCCGCCGGTCACGTGTTCGTGACCTTGGTCGGCCGCCTTCAAGAGCGGGGGATCACCCGGCTGGAGGAGGTCAGAGCGTATGCCAATCCCGCGAGTAGGTCGCAGCTTGAGAAGTTGCGGCTAACGCGCGACCTGCCGAAGGCGCCCGGAACGTACCGTTTTTTGGACAAGGAGGGCCAAATCCTCTATGTGGGCAAAGCGGACCGTTTGCGCGAGAGGGTGCGCTCGCACTTCGTCACCGGCGCAGACAACGCCCGCAGGCTCCGGCAGGCCGTCAGGCTCGTGGAGCGCATCGACTGGGATGAGACACACACGCCGTTGGAGGCGGTGGTGCGGGAGCAGCAGCAGATCCTTGAGCATCGGCCATGCTGCAACATGTATGGCACGCGCCCGGAGACCTACGCCTATATCAAGGCCTCCAATTCAGGCCCGGGTCTCAACCTCTCCACCAGCAGCCGGGTACCGAGGTGGCTCAACTCCCCCGACGACCAGCCCCCATCGTCTCGTCAAACCATGGTCATAGGGCCGTTCCGCGGCCGCACTCGCGTCAACGCCGCACTGGAGCTTCTCCAGCGGTGCTACCCCATCCGCCGCTGTCCCAAGCACCCGGAAAGCCGGCCTTGCGTGCGCCGCGACCATGCTCGGTGCCTCGCTCCGTGCGTTGGGGATCCACAGGTGAGGATCGCCCACGACGCCCTCGTGACGGGCATCCTCGGGTGGCTCACCGGGCGGCAGGACATCGAGTTCCCCGATCCGCTCAAACGTGCGAACGAGGTGACTCGCTCTCTTTCGAAGCAGCGACGGTACGAGGAGGCCCAGCGCCTTCAGGAGGCGTGCGAGCACTTGCTCAACGTGCGCCGATCGTACGAGGCGCTCGCCGAGGCGCGCAGCCTGCGCTTCGCGACCCTGTGGCCCCAGACCGAGAACGGTAACGGCCACTCGGTGCGGTTGAACCTGGTGTGGAACGGTAAGCTTCGCGAGCCCATGTCGCTCTATCCGTCGACAGTCGAGAAGGAGATCGGGCAGGCGCTGGAAACGCTCTGGGGTGAGCGGGCTCCGCACGCCGCAGACGCAGCTTCCGCCCTGGTAGCCGTGCCCCAGATGGAACTCGACTCGTTCCTGGCTATCAGGCGATGGTTCCACGACGCGGAGCAGACCCCCAAAGTGCTGCTGCCTGCGCCCGATGCGGACGCCGCGAGCAAAGAGACGGTGAAAGCTCAGCTCAATGCTGAGGCCTTCAGGATCTTGTCCACGAGACCCCTCCACGAGGAAGGGCCGGCCGGGCAATCTAGACGGTAGCCACCTGCGTCCTGGGAAACTGGATGCCCTTGGCCTTCATCACCGCCGTAAGAAGACTGCGATCGATCTTCCCCTTGTAGATGGGGATGCCTTCCCTGACACAGAGCTGGATGACATCTCGAGTCTCGGTGCCCAGCTCTTCTGCCAGTTCTTCGGGGGTGAAGTGGTTGGCCATGGAATCTCCTTTCCCGGGTATGGAATCACCACGAGCGCCGCAAACAAAAAAAGCCCAGCAGCACTAGCTGCCAGGCCTCGCGAACCCACTTCGACCATCGACGCGGGTATGCCCTCTGCATCACTCCCGAGCCGGTGTCGACTTAGCTCCCTCATCGCGTCTATTGTACCCCCCCGCTCCCCGCGGCAACCGCTCGCTACCACCGACACGGGCTTCGCTCACGGCCCCGTGAGCTCCTCGTGCAGGAGAAGAAACTCGACTTCTTCTCCGGCTTTCAGACCGCGGGGGCCCCCCGGTACGAATGCCAGACCGTTTGCGCCTACCATCGACCGCAACATACCCGATCCCTGGGCCCCGGTGGAGCTGACGTGCCAGACACTACCCTCGCGCCAGGCCCGCGCTCGCATCACCAGTACTCTGCCATCGGGATTCACGACGTCCTCGGAAATGACAGCCTTGTAGGTCGGCCTGGTGCTCTTGCGGTAGCCCATGAGACGCAGCAGTGCCGGACGGACGAAGAGCTCGAAAGACACCATCGCCGAGACCGGATTCCCTGGAAGACCGAACACCAGGGTGCGATCCCGTACGCCAAAGACCAAGGGTTTGCCCGGTTTCATGGCGACTCCCCAGAGGCGCCTCTCGACCCCCAACTCGTCCTGCACGTCTTTGATGAAGTCGAACTGTCCCACGGAGACTCCCCCCGAAGTAAGCAGGACGTCGTATTCGAGGCCCTTCTCGATGAGCCGCTTGGTGGCCTCGTAATCGTCGGCGACAATGCCCAGAGCATAGGGCTCTATGCCGACTTGCTGGCATTGAGCGCGAAGCGAGTAGCTATTGGAATTGTGGATCTGACCGTGTCCCAGAGGCTGGTCCACTTCCACCAACTCGCTGCCCGTGGAGACGATGGCGATCCGGGGGCGCCTGTGCACTTGCACGGTGGCCAGGCCAAGGCTGGCGAGCAGCCCGATCTCGGCAGGGTTCAACACGCTGCCGGCCTTGAGGACTCGATCTCCCGCCATCACATCCTCGCCGGCCCGGCGGATGTTCTTGCCTCTCTTGGCGGCCTCGAAGACCAGTACTTGCCCCTGGGTCTCCTGCGTCACTTCCACCTGAACAACGGCATCGGCCCCCCCTGGGACCGGGGCTCCCGTCATGATCTTGGCGGCCTCGCCCGGCTGCACAACCCGGCCCGCCATGGTACCGGCGGGGATCGTTTCGGCTACTGTCAGGCGGACAGGGCGCTCGGGGGTCGCCTCGACGGTATCTCCCGCCCGCACGGCGAAGCCGTCCATGCCCGAATTGTCGAAAGGTGGCACGCTGTGTGCCGCCACGATCTCGCCGCCCAGCACGGCGCCCAGGACCTCCGCCAGGGGACGAGCTTCCAGCGACAGCGGAAGAGCCTCCGCCAGCACCCTCGCGCGAGCTTCGTCTATGCTTATCAACCTGGCAGTCAAAGCGCGACCCCTCCGACCGGAGAGTTCTTCTTGGCGTATTTTTGCACTCTGCGTGTAAACCATTTCCGGGTTCACGCCGATAGGAAGCATAGCATGAGCGATATGAGCCAGAAACCATCAACAGAGACCGCCATGAACACACGTGCGAGAGAGAACTCTTTTTCCTCCGGCCTTGGTTCGGGTAGCGGCACCGCCGGCACGCCGGCCGTCGCGCGCCTGCAGGCCATCCACGACCTCATCCGGACGGGCGATTACCACATACCCGCGACCGCCATCGCCGACCGCATGATCGAAAGAATGATCGCCGACAAGCGCAGGCGCAGCAACTGAGTTGCCTCCACGTTGCTAGGGGCTTAGAATCTCTCAGGCCCCAAGCGAACGGGAGTCCCGTATGCCCCTGACAATCCGCCGGCGCCTCGTCGACCGCGTCCGACAATGGAGAAAGATCGCGTACGCAGCTTGCGTCGTGCTCGTCGTCGTGGCCGGTGCTGCCGTCTTCCTCTCCATCTCTTCCCCGGCGTCCAGCGTCGAGGTGGTTTCCGGCCCTATCTTCTTCGACTCCGACCAGGCCTTCCGCTGGGCCACGGCCATGAATCAGATATACGACGAACGGACTCTTGGTTCTGAGGACGCGGCGGGTGTGATCGACTGGTTCGTGGAGAAGCTGCCCGAACCCGACTTGGCCAAGATCGACGAGTTCGAGGCTCGGATAGGGGATCGAGCGGTGACGCTGCGCAACGTAGCGGTGGTGCTGCAGGGAACTAGCCGCGAGGCCGTCCTCATCGCGGCGCCCCGCGACATGCCCACGGTTGTCAAAGTCGAGCCCCTCGCCTACGCGAGCGGCACGGCGATGCTTCTGGAGTTGATCCAGGTCTTCAGCGCCCGGCCACACCAGAAAACCCTCATCTTCCTCTCGACCGAAGACGGCACCACCGGCGGTCTGGGCATCGATCGCTTTCTCGACACCAGCCCGTTGGCGGACAATGTGTCCACCATCCTGTCGTTCCAGGAACTTGGAAGGGAACGCACCAAGGCGCTGACCGCCGGCGTGACGGCCTCACAAAACACGACTCCCGGATGGTACGTGCGTCTGGTCGGCCAAGTGCTCGGCGGTGCCGGTCTTCTCCTCGATGTCCCCGGGCTCCTGAGCCAAGCCGCCGATCACGCCCTGTCGCTCTCCAGAGGAGATCAGGTGGCCGGATTGAGCCGAGGCATCGCCTCCCTTCAACTGACCGACAAAGGTTCCGGGAATCCCACGGCCACGGGCCTCGCCAAACAGGGAGCAGCCATGGAGCGGCTTGTCCTTTCTCTGGACACGGGCGCTGAGGCACCTCCCGACCCGGGCACCGCGCTGCTTCTCCGGTCGGGCCGCTACCTCACCAACAGAGCCATCACCATGCTCGCTGTGCTCATGGTCCTCCCAAGCCTCGCCGCCCTTCTGATCTGGCTGTTCTCTTCTCAGATCAACGCTCGCGCGGCGCTGAGACACCTACGCAACCTGGCCTCGTTCGCCATACCGCTCGCCTTCTTGTTCTTGCTCAGCTACCTTTTGGCTCGCGCCGGCCTCATCCCGCTCTATCGCTTCCAGGTGCCGACGGCGGACGGGCCCGGAACTGAACCGCGCCTTGCGCCGACGCTCATCCTCGTTCTGCTGGGGGGAGCCGCGTTCGTTCTCTCCCGCCGCTTCCTGGGCTACTTCCGCCCGAAGGAGTCCAAGGCGGCCACCGAGATGGCGCGGCTTTGCGCCGGATTCCTGGGTCTTCTCGCCGGTCTGATCCTTATCCTGTCGCGTTCTCCATTTCTGGCGCTACCTTGCCTGACAGCGGCTTGGGCCTGGCCGCTGGCAACCTGCTTCGCCGAGCCTGTCTACACTGGCGCCTTCTGGCGCCACCGCCTCACGTCCAACGCACCCGTGCTGCTGCTCGGCTTGGTCGCTCCCGTGGCTCTCTACCTGTACGTGGCAGAAGGCTATGGGGTCGGATGGCTCAAGGCCTGGTGGTTCTTGATCGTGCAGACCGTCTCCGGCGCCTACGGTGTGCGCGGCCCGTTGGCCATGGTGTTCATCGCGGCCGCCTTCGCGGTGCTGCTCGGTGCCAAGCGCATGCGGGTGGTGCCCATCGAAACGCTCGAGATCACCGACGAGTTGAGCCTGCTCGAACCCCCGGTGCCGCGTTCTCGGCGGAAGCCGCGAGATACCTCCCGGCCTCCGCTGTCTCCCTGGGGCTAGCAGACTACAGGTACTTCTTCTTCCAGAACACCACCGCGAACGCCGCCGAGAACACGAGCGAGATGACAAGGGTGATGGTGAAGGCATGTCTGTAGCCCTCGAAGGGCACTTTGACGTTCATCCCCCAGAGCGAGGCCACGATGGTGGGGATGGACAGGATGATGGTCAGTGAGGTCAGCAGTTTCAGCACGCGGTTCAAGTTGTTGGAGATCACCGACGTGAAGGCGTCCATCATGCCGGTAAGGATATCCGTGTAGATCTTGGCCATCTCCGATGCCTGTTTGTTCTCGACCATGACGTCCTCGAGGAGCTCCTCGTCCTCTTCGTACATCTTGAGCGTCTTCGTGCGCGGCAGCTTCTGAAGCACCCCATCGTTCGAGCGAAGCGAAGTGGTGAAGTACACCAGCGATTTCTGCAGACTGAGCAGATCGAAAATCTCCGCGTTCTTCATCGAAGCCCGCAGCTTGGCCTCCAGTTTTTCAGTCTCGCGGTCGATCCGGCCCAGGTACCGCAAGTAGAAGGCCGACACTCGCTGCAGGATCTGCAGGAGGAACCGGGTCTTGTAGAAGGTCGTGAAGTTCCGGACGGTGCCCCGCTCGAACTCCCCTAGGATGGGGTTCGGCCTAAGACAGGTAGTAATGAAGTAGTCGGGATGAACCAACATCCCCAAGGGGATGGTGTTGTACTCCTGCTGGTCGTCCTCCCGCACCAACACAGGGATGTCCACAATGACGTGAGTCAGCCCGTCCTCCACGTCTATCCGCGACTTCTCTTCCTCGTCCAGAGGGCCCTTGAGCAGATCGAGCGGGATCTCCAACTCCCGGCTGACCCGTTCGAGCTCCTCCACCGTGGGGCTGACCAGATCGATCCAGGAACCTGGTTCGAACTCCTCCAATCGTTTGAGACCTGTTGGGGTCGTTTTGAAGATGGCAAGCATGACTCACCCCCTTTACCGGACAGGCGGACGCACCGCGTTTCATTCTGCTCTGAATCCTCCAAAGCGTGGACAACCGACAGCCCGGGTCGCCCATAGCCCGAACTCCGTGCATTCTCTCACGAACAGCCTGCTTGCGCTATTATTCCGACCCATGAGTGTCACCCCCGATTCCGTCAAACGCCACCTTCGCTCGATTGTTCGAGGCGACGTGGAGTTCGACGCTGTCACCAGACGACTGTACGCCACCGACGCCGGCCTCAGCCAGATCGAGCCATTCGGCGTCGTGTGCCCGCGCGACGAGGAGGACGTCGTTCGCGTGGTGAGCTATGCAGCCGAACAGGGACTCTCGGTCACGGCCCGCGGCATGGGTTCCGGGCTCAACGGCGCTGCCGTGGGCTGGGGCATCCAGGTGGACTTCACGCGCTACATGAACTCCATTCTCGCGGTGGCCCCCGACGCCTCATGGGTACGGGTGCAGCCGGGGGTAATCCTGACGGTGCTCAACCGGCACGTGAAGACCTACGGCGCTTTTTTCGCCCCCGATCCCTCCAGCGAGAACCACTGCAGCCTTGGAGGTATGATCGGCACCAACGCTTCCGGGGCGCGGACGGTGGCCTACGGGGCCACCAAAGATCACGTGCTCGGCCTCGACGTGGTCCTCGCCGACGGCAGCCTGTTCAGAGCGCGGCCACTGGAACTTGACGGAGATGAACTGGCGGCCTTCTTGGCCGGCGATTCCCTGGGGAGCAAGGCGTTCGCCACCGTCCTCCCCGAGTTACGCGCCGGGCGCGATCGTATCCGAACCGTAATGCCACGGGTGATCAAGAACTCGTGCGGCTATCGCATCGAGGCCGTGCTGGACGAGGGCCATCCTGCCGGCCTCCGCACAGGCGGCGGCGCCGGCGGCGCCACAACCCCTGTTGCTCATCTGCAGAGGCTTTTTGTGGGCGCTGAGGGCACGTTGGGTCTGGTCACGGAGGCCACGCTGAACCTGGTTCCGTTGCCCGCCAAGCGGGGCATCGCCATGGCCTATTTCCCGTCGGTGTTCGCGTCGGGGGAAGCCGTGCCGGGGATCCTGGCCCTGGCGCCGACGGCGCTCGAGATCATGGACTCGCGCTTCCTTGGCCTGGTTCGCTCGCACGATTCCCGGGTGGACGCGATGATGCCGAAAAGCACCGACACGGCTCTCTTGATCGAGTTCGAAGGAAGGGACGACGCTGAACTTGACGAGAAGTTCGGCGAACTCCGCCGCCACCTGGGTGGGACCGCGGCTCTGCAACTCGTCCGCCCGGCGAACGCGGCAGAGACCGACCATCTGTGGACCATACGCAGATCGGCCCTCAGCCTGGCGCAGCGGGCGCCTGGTCCGCGGAGGGCCCTTCCCTTCATCGAAGACGTCGCCGTGCACCCGACCGAAGTGCCGAGCTATGTCCATTTTCTTCAGAAGCTCTTCGACCGTGAGAACGTGGACGCCACGATGGTCGGCCACGTGGGTGACGGTAATATCCACACCCGGCCCATGCTCGACCCGAAAGACCCGGACGACCGCCTTCTCATGCAGCGGCTCTGGGAAGAAGTCACGGGCTATGTGCAAAGCATCCACGGGACCATGTCCGGAGAACATGGCGATGGTCTCGCACTCACGCCTCACCTCCGGAAGATGTACGGGGGCGAGATCTACGACCTGTTCGTGCGTATCAAGAAAGCGTTCGATCCCGCGGAAGTGATGAACCCGGGGAAGAAGGTCGGGCAGCAGGAAGAGACGTGCACGCTCTTCCGGAACATGCGTTATGAAGCCGATTATCGGACGTACCCCCAAACACTCGCGCTGCACTTCCCGCCCGGCGGATACGAGAGCGAGATCGAGAAGTGCCACGGTTGCGCCATGTGCAAGGCCGCGCTCTCGACGACCATGTGTCCGACCTACAAAGCCACGCGAAGAGAACATGCCTCCCCTCGAGCGAAGGCCAATCTTCTGCGGGCCATCATCAGTGGCGGCCTCAACCCGGTCAAGTCCTACGGCGAGTCCGCGGTCAAGGCGGTCACCGACTACTGCATCGAGTGCGGCATGTGCGCGGTGGAGTGCCCGTCCAACGTCAACATCCCCAAACTGATGCTGGAGGCCAAGAGCAGGTACCGTGCTGCGCACCGGGCGACGCCGGTCGACATGATCCTCGGCCGGGCGGAGACGGTGTCGCGGCTCGGCCACCTCGCCGCGCCCCTGGCCAACAGGTTGATGAACCGTCCGGTTCTCCGGCGCCTGGCCGAACCACTCGTTGGCATCGACCGGCGAAGGCCCATGGCGCCTTTCGCCCGGCGGACGTTCA
>MELN01000017.1:91199-92394 GCA_001768675.1 Actinobacteria bacterium RBG_16_64_13
CGGCGGCCCGCGACGACGCGACGACGCGCGGCGGGGCCGCCGAGGCGCCCGGCGCCGCGCCCACTCCCACCGTGGCCTACTTCTACGACCTCTTCGCCAACTACAACGACCCGGCGCTGGCGGAGACGGTCGAGCGGGTCCTCCAGGCCCACGGCGCCCGGGTGATCCTGCCGGAACAGCGAGCGAGCGGCATCCCGGAGATGGCGTATGGCTACGCAGCCAAGGCGCGTGAGACGGCGGAGTTCAACATCAACGCAGCCCTACCGGATGTAGAGGAGGGGGCAGTGCTTGTCAGCGCCGAGCCGACAGCGACCTACGCCTTCAAAGTGCACTACCCGGACTATGTGAGTACCCCGGAGTGCTCGCTGGTAGCCAATGCCACGCGCGACCTGGGGGAATTCCTCGTCCAGCGTCGTCTCGATCACCCCGAGGCAGCCCCGGCCGCCGGCCCCCTGCGGGCGGCCCGGCCGGCGGGGCAGGGCGCGCCTCTTCGCATCGCTTACCA
Organism: Actinobacteria bacterium RBG_16_64_13; assembly: GCA_001768675.1. Taxonomy (GTDB): domain Bacteria; phylum Actinomycetota; class Thermoleophilia; order RBG-16-64-13; family RBG-16-64-13; genus RBG-16-64-13. The sequence continues at coordinate 91,705 of MELN01000017.1, forward strand.
TCAGCCCTGCCATCTCAAGGCCCAGCAGATAGAAAACCCGGGGCTGGAGTTGCTGCGCCAGATCCCCGGCGTGGAAGTGGTAGACCTGGCCGCCGGCTGCTGCGGGATGGCCGGCACCTTCGGCATGAAAGCCGGCACGTACGACTTCTCTCTGCAGACAGGCAAGCCCCTTTTCGACCGGGTGGCCGAAGTGGCGCCCGACATCGTCGCCAGCGAGTGCACCACCTGCCGCATGCAACTGGCTCAAGCGACGAAGATAGAGACCGTCCACCCGATCACGCTGCTGGCCGAGGCCTACGGGGTCTGACCCCCACGTCGGCCGAAGGCGCCGGACCCGGGCTCGTTGCCGGCCGCTCGCCGGCTCGGCTCGGACGTCTGTGGCGGTCTACTTGTCCCGGAACAGGGTCCCGCCCTTGGCCCAGTTCTCCCGAGGATAGTCCTCGATGATGACGTCTACTTGATCTTCGGGGGCGTCTGTGAGCTTCACGACGACATCGGTGATCTCGCGGACCAGCCTACGCTTCTGCTCAACGCTGCGGCCCTCGAGCATCTTCACGATGATTAGGGGCATCTGCTCCTCCTGATCCTAGCGGGTGGTGGTTCATGAGCGCGATGTGACACGCGTGCCCGGGTAATCTACCACTCAGCCCAGCGACGTGGACAGACCGCGCGGCCGGCGTCCCCGCGGGG
>MELN01000017.1:92403-116167 GCA_001768675.1 Actinobacteria bacterium RBG_16_64_13
GCCGGCGTTCTTCTCGACGCCGGCGCGCCGTAGCGCGCCGGCTACTCGGCGCATCTCGTCCGCTACTTGGCCTTGCCAAACAGCTTCCTGCGGACAGCCGCCTTCTTGAGCCACTGGATCCCCTCCGTGGGGTTCAGCTCTTTCGGGCAGGCTTCCACGCAGTTCATGATGGTGTGGCAACGGTAGACTCCGCGCTCGTTGCTCCAGCGCGCCATACGTTCTTTCCCAGCTTCGTCGCGTGAGTCGACTTCGAACCGATGAGCCTTGAGTAGCGCCGCCGGGCCGAGGTAGTTCTCCTCACCCCAGGCCGACGGACAACTCGAGTAGCAGCACCCGCACAAGATGCAGTCCACCGGCATGTCGATCTTCTTGCGGTCTTTGGGCGACTGGATTATCTCCTTCTCAGGATCGGGGGAGTTCCGGATCAGCCAAGGCATGACGTACTCATACTTGGAGAAGAAGGCGTCCATATCGACGACCATGTCTTTCACCAGCGGGAGGTGCGGCATGGGAGAGACCGTTATCAAGTCCGTGTCGAGATGCTTGATGTTGGTCTGGCAGGCCAGCCGGTAGGCGCCGTTGATGTACATGGCGCAACTGCCGCAGATGGAAGCCCGGCAGCAGTAGCGGAACGAAAGGCTTCCGTCGAACTTCTCCTGGATAGAGAAGAGCCCTTCGAGCACGGTGAGGTTCTCACCGTCATAGGTGACCGTGTACTCCTCCCAGCGGGCCTCGGGGTTCTTCTTGCTATGGGGATCTTGACGCTTGAGGCGAAACTTGATGTCAGGCATCAGTACTTCCGCTCCTGTAGCTCGAAGGGGCCGAGGGTCACCGGCTTGCTGTCCAGGCGCGGCCCCGCCGCATCAGGCTGGTAGTAAGCCAGGGTGTGCTGGAGCCAGTTCACGTCGTCACGCGTGTTGTAGTCGGTGCGGTAGTGGGCCCCGCGGGATTCCTGCCGGGCGACTGCTCCCATTCCAACGGTCAGCGCCAGATCGACCATTCCCTCGAATTCCACCGTGCGGATCATGTCGACGTTGAAGACGCTTCCCGTCCAGCGGAGGCCGATGCCCTTCACCCGCTCCTTGATGGAAAGGAGCTTCTCTACCCCCGCTTTCATGGTGGGCTCATCCCGGAACAGACCGAAGTGCTCTCTCATTGCCACCGTCATCTCGGCGCGTAACGCGTAGGCGTCCTGGCTACCGGTCTTGGCGCCGAGCTCCTCCACCTTCTGCTCCATGAGCTGAGCCGCGGTGAACGCCGTACGGGCGTTGGGCCGCTTCTCGGTGAGCCCCTCCAGGTAGCGCGCCGCCTCGGCCCCGGCGCGCCGGCCGAAAACGATGGTCTCCAAGAGCGAGTTGCCACCCAAGCGGTTGGCTCCGTGCACCGACACGCATGCGCACTCGCCGGCTGCGAACAGCCCCGGCATGGATGTCGCTCCGTCTACGTTGGTGTCGATGCCTCCCATCCAGTAGTGCTGGCTGGGAACTACAGGGATCGGGGCCTCGATGGGATCCACTCCTTCGAAGTGGATGGCCAGGTCGCGGATACCCGGGAGGCGTTCTAAGATCTTTTCCGCTCCCAGGTGCCGGAGGTCCAGATAGACATAGCCTCCGCCTCCGATCCCTCGGCCTTCGTTGATCTCGGTCTGGATCGAGCGGGCCGTGATGTCACGAGGCGCCAACTCCATGAACTTGGGGGCGTATTTCTCCATGAGACGCTCGCCCAAGCCATTGATCAGGTAGCCGCCCTCGCCCCGGGCGCCCTCGGTCATGAGGATGTAGGTGGTAAAGAGGCCGGTGGGGTGGAACTGGACGAACTCCATGTCTTTCAGCGGCACCCCGGCGTGATAGGCCATGAACATGCCGCTGCCGGTGCTGATGACAGCGTTAGTGGAGTTGCTGTACGTGCGACCGGCGCCGCCGGTCGCCATGATCACAGCGTTGGCCGTGAAGGCCTCGAAGCCGCCGTGGATCATGTCATAAGCCACGACCCCTTGGCACACGCCTTCATGGACTATCAGCCTGGCGACGTACTGCTCCACATAGATCTTGACCTGGAGCTTGTAGGCCTGCTCCACGAGCGTGTGCAGCAGGTAGTGGCCGGTCTTGTCGGCCCCGTAGCAGCAGCGCGGAAAACCGGCGCCGCCAAACGGCCTCTGGGCGATGCGCCCGTCCTCGAACCGGCTGAACGGGCAGCCCCAGTGGTCCATCTCGTAGATGACCCTGGGAGCATCCTTGGCCATCTGGATGGCACAATCCTGATCGACCAGGTAGTCGCCGCCCTTGGTGGTGTCGAACGCGTGCTTTTCCCAGGTGTCGTCGTGGCCGTCGGGATGGTTGCCGAGCGCGGCGTTGATGCCGCCCTGCGCAGCGCCCGAATGGCTGCGGCCGGGATGAACCTGGGAGAGAATGGCCACGTCGACGCCGGCCCGCTTGGCTTCGATCGCGGCACGGAGACCGGAAAGGCCCCCGCCTACAACGATCACGTCATGATGGATCATATCTTGCTCACCTTACCTAACTGATCCAGGGCCAGAGGGCCCAGGTTCCGTAACCCATGAACGCGAGACCCACTACCCACAAGCCTATGGTGAGCGTCAAGGCACGCTTACGGGAGGTGAACCAGTAGTCCATGAGCACCATGCGCAGACCGTTGAGGGCATGGTAGATGCCGGCTGCAAGCAGGATGATGTCCACGGCGGTGAGCCCGGCATGGGCCAAGCGATCACCGATGTTGATGTAGTCGAGTTCACCGATGCTGAGGATGTGCGTGAAGATCAGGTGGATCGCCAGGCACACGATAAGAAGAACGGCCGTGATCCGTTGGAACAACCAGGACCACATGCCTCCTCTGTAGGTGGAGACGGTTGCGGCTTTCAACTCGTCACCCCCTCACCCGTGACGATGTACGTGAGGGCGACCCAGGCAAAGATGGCAAAACAGATGACTACCACGGCCATAGCGCTCCAGAAGATGATCTTGTGCCGCTGGACCCCGACACCGAAGTCCATCAGGATGATCCGCACGCCGTTCAGGGCATGGTAGAGGACCGCCACTACGAGGGCCAGGTCGAGAAGCACGGCTACGGGATGGTCAAAGGTCTTCATGAAACCGTTCAGCGCCTCACCGTCCGCGCCAAACTGCCCGGTGGATATGATGATGATGTGGGCACCGAGATAGAAGACGAGGACGAGGCCGCTGATCCTGAAAAGCAGCCAGGCCCACATGCCTGTCGCCTTCCAGAGACCGGCCCCCACATTGGCCGTCTCGCGAGGTTTTCCGCTCAAGAATCCCCCTTCCTTTCGTACTTCTTGCGCCCTTCGATGTAGAGGTCGCCTCCGTACATGTCGTTAATGACCACAACCGGGAAGTCCTTGACTTCGAGCTCCCGGATGGCTTCGGGACCCAGGTCGTCGTAAGCCACCACTTTGGCCGAGACGATCCGCTGAGAAAGCAGCGCGCCGGCACCTCCGGTCGCGCCCAGATATACAGCCTTATCGCGTTTCAGGGCTTCTTTGACCGCGTCGTTCCGCGATCCCTTGCCGATCATGCCCTTGAGTCCGAGGGCCGTGAGCTTGGGCGAATACGCGTCCATGCGGCCGGACGTGGTCGGACCGGCGGAACCGATGGCTTCGCCCGGCTTGGGCGGGGTGGGACCGACGAAATAGATGATCTGCCCTTTGATGTCGATGGGCAGCGGCTCGCCCTTGTCGATGAGATCCACGAGCCTCTTGTGGGCGGCGTCGCGGCCCGTATAGACGATGCCTGTGATCAGCAGCCGGTCACCAGCGTGCAGAGTCGCGACGACCTCGTCGGTGAGCGGAGTGGTGACCTTTCGGTCCATCAAAGCACCACCTCCTTGTGCCGGGCGGAGTGGCACTGGATGTTAACCGCCACCGGCATGCTCGCGATGTGCGCCGGCAACTCCTCTATGAAGACGTCGATAACCGAAACGGTGCCGCCTAGGCCGGCGGGGCCGATGCCCAGATCGTTGCAGCGTTTCTCCAGCTCGTCTTCGAGTTCAGCGAGCCGCGGTTCGGGGTTCGTCGAGCCGACTTCCCTGAGCAGCGCGTGCTTGGCCATGTATGCAGCCTTCTCGAACGTCCCCCCCAGGCCCACGCCTACGATGATGGGCGGACAGGGGTTGGGCCCGGCCTTGCTGACCGTATCCACTATGAAGTCGACCGCGCCTTGGCGGCCCTGGGAGGGCTTCAACATGCCCAGCGCGCTCATATTCTCGGCGCCCCCGCCCTTCGTGGCGACGATGATCCGCACCTTGTCGCCGGGGACTATCCGGGTATGCAGCATGGCCGGCGTGTTGTCGCCGGTGTTCTTCCGGGCCCCGATCGGGTCGGCCACGGCCGACTTGCGCAGGTATCCCTCCGTATAGCCCTTGCTCACCCCCGCGTTGACGGCATCTTCAAGACTGCCGCCCACCAGATGCACGTCTTGGCCGACCTCCAAGAACACGACCGCGAGACCTGTATCCTGACAGAGCGGCCGGTGCGTGTCCTTTGCCAGGTTGGCGTTCTCCAGGAGCTGGGCGAGGACGTCCCTTCCCGTGTCCGATTGCTCCCGGTCTATCGCCTTCTCGAAGAAGGCCACTATGTCGTCGCCAAGGTAGTTGCAGGCGTCGATGGCCAGCTTGGCCACCGCGTCTGCCACCCGGGCAACGTCCAACTCCCTCACGGCATCCCTCCTCGGCTCGGCGTGAGCCTCCAAAGCGCGGCCAATCGTGCGCGCGGTCTTTCTTGATATATGTATATCAAAAACGCGCGGCTCGCGTACGGCGCCGCGGGTGATCAGGTCCTCCGAGATCTACCTTGTGCGGGTCAGTGGCGGCCCCTATCTGGCTCCGCTACACTAAGAAACGGCCGAGTCCCTGAAATCGCGACCCTGGGAACATCATGCGCATCCTCTCCGGCATACAGCCTTCGGGCAGACCTCATGTGGGCAACTACTTCGGCGCACTCCGCCAGTACATCACCCTGCAGGCGGGCAACGAGCCCTTCTACTTCATCGCGAGCTACCATGCCCTGACCGCGGTTCAGGACGCCCCGCTCCTGCGGGAGTACACCGTGGGAGTGGCTCTCGACTTCCTGGCGCTGGGTCTCGACCCCCAGCATGCGGCGCTTTTTGCCCAGCAGGACGTCCCCGAGGTCACCGAGCTCGCGTGGATCTTGTCCTGCGTGACCCCCATGGGCCTGCTCGAGCGTGCGGTGAGCTACAAAGACAAGGTCGCTCAGGGATTGATCCCCAACCATGGCTTGTTCGCCTATCCGGTGCTTCAGGCCGCCGACATCCTCGTATATCTGTCCGATCTCGTGCCGGTCGGCCAAGACCAGAAGCAGCACCTGGAGATGACCCGGGACATCGCCGGCAAGTTCAATCAGCAGTTCGGAGAGGTCTTCGTGATCCCAGAGCCTTACATTCTGGATTCAACCGCGGTGGTGCCGGGTATTGATGGACGCAAGATGTCCAAGAGCTACGGCAACGAGATCGGCATCTTCGACGAGGGGAGCGCCCTCAAGAAGAAGGTCATGTCAATAGTCACCGACTCCGCCCCGGTGGAGGCACCGAAGGACCCTGCCGAATCCACGCCCTTCCTTCTCTTGAGCATGATCGCATCCGAAGAAGAGACGGCGGAGTGGGAGGCGCGCTACAAGGCGGGAGGTATGGGGTACGGGGAAGTCAAGAAACGCCTGCTCGAGTTGATCGACGGATATTTCGCCCCCTTCAGGGAACGTCGCCGCGAACTGGAGAAGGATCCGGCTTACGTGTTGGACGTTCTCAGGGAGGGGGGCATGCGGGCTCGGGCCGTGGCCCAGCAAGTCATGCGGAGAGTAAGAGAGGCGACCGGCCTGCCCACCACCTACTGAGCGACCAGGAGGCCTCGATGAAAGACCAAAAAGCGAACCAGCCGGAATGCGACCAACCCTGGACCGGCGACCTCAACTAGGCCAGAGCCTCGCCCCACGAACGGTGCTGGAAATCGCCGGGGTCCCGTGGAATTCTTCGATCTGACAGTCCGAGTATCTTCCGGCATGCCGGTGCACCCGGGCGATCCCCGGGTGGCGTTCACTCGAGTGCGCACTCACGAGAGAGATGGATACGAAGTCGCTCAGCTATGCCTGGGAACGCACTCGGGCACCCACGTGGACGCTCCAAGACATTTCTTCCCCGAGGGAGCGACTCTCGACCTGTACCCTCTGGACAGGCTGGCGGGACCAGCGGTCGTGATCGACTGCCGGCCCGCTCCCGGCGCCGCGCCGATCGTCGAAGCAGCGTTTCTGCGCGAGCGCCTCTACACCTACCCCGTCGCAGCCGGTGGCATCGTCCTGCTCTGGACCGAGGGAGCGACCCTCACGGCCGAGGCGGCCCAATTGCTCGTCGAGAGCGGCGTGGGCCTAGTGGGCACCGACGCTCCCGGTGTGGATGTAGAGCCCTACCCGGCTCACCGACTGCTCTTGGGCCATGGCATCCTCTTGGCCGAGAACCTGTGCGGACTGGACCGTTTGGGCCCGGGACCGGTGAATTGCGCGCTCTTACCCCTCGCGGCTGTGGGGACCGACGGAGCACCCTTACGGGCGATCGCCTGGCGCTAGCAGCCGGCGTGCCTGGTGGCCAGGGCTTCGGTCTGCAGCAGCCTTGCTAGGTCGTCGTGGTCGTGGTGGTCTCGGGCTGAGGACTGACCCTGATCACGCCGTCGTACCAGGCCGGGCTGTACAAGAGTATCGGCTGAAAGCCCGCGGGCCCCTCGAAGGTGAGCAGGAGGTCGATGGACGTGTTCTTGAGAAGACTGCGCGCCAGAGGTCCCGAGCGAGTGGGCTCGATGCCGACCACCGCTTCGCCGACGGCGCACGCAAAGTCCGCCGGATCGATGCGCAACGGAGTCACTCCCGTGTTCTCGACCCGGACGTAGGCCTGGTAGAACGACTCGCCTGCCGCGGGAGCGCTCGGTGTCGCCTCGCTGAGCCGCTGTTCAGGCATCGCGGGCTGGAAGGTGCTCTCGAGAGCCCTGACCGTGACGACCGCCACGCCCACCTTGATCTCGGCGCCCAGACGGCCCTCGATGTCGCCCGAATCGGAACTCCCGGCCGCCGTGGTTGTGGTCTGTTCGCCGTCTGTCCCTGCGTCGCCCAAGTCGCATGCGGTGATCCACGTTTGGCACAGCATGAAGAGCAGGGCCAACGATATGGAAGATTTCAAGCCTGGCTTGTACACCGCACAATCATACCTCAGAGAACTTCAGGGTTGACCGCATGGGGCACGGGCTCTCCCCGGACCGCGGCGATGGCGTTCCGCACGGCCAGTTCCGACATGCGCCCCCTGGTCTCCACCGTGGCGCTGCCCAGATGGGGGAGGAGGACGACGTTCGGAAGCTCGGCCAGTCCGACCGCAAGTCGCGGCTCGCGCTCGTACACGTCCAGAGCCGCGCCGCCCAGGTGCCCACTCCTCAGAGACGCGACCAGGGCTGCTTCGTCAACCACCGGTCCGCGCGAGGCGTTCACAAGAAACGACCCTGGCTTCATTAGGCCCAACTCCCGCGCCGCGATCAGGTGGTGAGTGCCTGGGTCCAACGGGACATGGAGGCTGACGAAGTCCGACTCCTGGAGCACGTCAGCGACCGTGGCGCGATACTGCCATCGGGCTCCAGCCGGCACTTGGCCGGCGGCCAGCGGGCCACTGATCCGTGTGTAGACCACCCGCATATCCCAGCCAAGCGCCCGCCGGGCGACAGCTTGCCCTATCCGGCCCATCCCCACGATCCCCAGACAGGCGCCGGCCACCGCCCGACCGAGCAGCAAGAAGGGGCTCCACAGCTGAAAACCGCCCTCTCGCACCATGCGGTCTCCTTCGACCACTCGCCGGGCGACGCTGAGCATGAGGGCCCAGGTCAGGTCGGCTGTCGCATCGGTGAGCACATCGGGGGTATTGGTGACGAGGATGCCGCGCTTGGTAGCCGCGGCAACGTCGATGTTGTCGAAGCCCACGGCCATGTTGGAGATGACCCGCAGCCGGCTCCCGGCTGCGGCCATGACAGCGTCGTCGATCGCCTCGGTGAGGAGGCTGATCACCGCTTCCGCGCCCGCCACCCCGTGCAAGAGCGGTTCCCGGGCCAGCGGTTCGTCCCTTTCGCCCCCCGTCACCGAGAACGCTTCTTGCGCGAAGGAGTAACCCGGCTCGGGGATGCGCCGAGTGAGGAAGAGCCGCGGTTTTCCGCTCGTGTCGCTCGCTGAGGCGGTCATGGCCGGTCCAGTATATCCTTAGCCTATGTTTGGACGCGTTCGAGTGGGCACCTGCTCCTGGACCGACCCGACGATGGTGCGGGCCTGGTATCCGCCGGCTGTCCGCAGCGCGGCCGATCGATTGCGCTACTATGCCACCCAGTTCGGCACGGTGGAAGTCGATTCAAGCTTCTACGGCCTGCCCACGTCCTCCACGGCTAGGCTGTGGGCGGAGAGGACGCCGGCGGATTTCATCTTCCATATCAAGGCCTTTGGCATGCTGACCAGGCACGGGGTTCGGCCGGATCGCCTTCCGGCGTCGCTGCGCGAGGCGCATCCGTTCGAGCTAGACAGCCAGGGCCGCATCCTGCGCCCTTCCAGGGAGTTACGCGAAGAGGTGTTTGCGCTGTTCAGCGAAGCCTTGGAGCCCCTCCGCTCCGAGGGCAAGCTGGGCCTCATCCTCATGCAGTTCCCTCCCTACTTCGTGGCAAACAAGAGCAACCGCGACTACATCGCCTACAGCGCCGCATTGCTGGCCCCAGACGGGATCGCGGTCGAGTTCAGGCATTCCTCCTGGGTAGAGCCGGACGAGCTGGGCCCCACCCTGGAGCTGCTCACGGCCCTCGATGCTGCGTTCGTGTGTGTCGACGAACCGAGACTTCCGGGTCCCACGGTGCTGCCGCCCTTGTCCGCGGTGACCTCTGATGTGGCCTATGTGCGCTTTCACGGCCGGAACGCCGCCACGTGGAACGCCCGCGTGGGTTCGGCGGCTGAGCGCTTCAAGTACTCGTATTCGTTGGAGGAGCTGACCGAGTGGGTGGAGCCCGTGCAGACCCTCCGGGCCGAAGCCGGCACGACCCATCTCATGTTCAACAACTGCTATGCCGACTACGCTCCCCGCAACGCCAAGCAGATGATGTCGCTCTTCGACGTGCCCGCGGGCACTGAGACGCCCCCGCTCGGGAGCTAGCGGGACTGGGGAAAAGAAAAAGGCGGCGCCCTTCGGGGCGCCGCCACAGAAATCACCGACCGGAAACGCGCTCAGACCTTGGGCAAGTTCTTCATCGCCTCTTTGATCTTCTCTTCCGGATACGCGTAGTCCTCGAGCTTGCCGTCGAGGTAGTTGTCGTAGGCGGCCATATCGAAGTGGCCGTGTCCGCTCAGATTGAACAGGATGGTCTTGGCATCGCCGGACTGCTTGCACTCTTCGGCCAGCTTGCTGACCATGGCGAGGGCGTGATTGCTTTCGGGCGCCGGTATGATCCCCTCCGACCTGGCGAAGCTGACGCCTGCCGAGAAGGCTTCGGTCTGCATGACCGACTCCGCCTCCACCAAGCCCAAGTGAAAGGCGTGAGACAGCATGGGAGCCATACCGTGATAGCGCAGACCGCCTGCATGGATGCCCGGCGGGATGAAGTCGTGACCGAGGGTGTCCATCTTGACCAGCGGGGTGAGCTTGGCGGTGTCGCCATAGTCGAAGCAGTAGACCCCTTTGGTCATGCTGGGGCAGGCCGCCGGCTCAACGGCGATGAGGCGGGTCTTCTTGCCCTTCTTGATGTTCTGTCCTAAGAACGGGAAGGCGATGCCCGCGAAGTTCGACCCGCCGCCGACACAGCCGACGACGAAGTCCGGATACGCGTCGGCCAGTTCCATCTGCTCTATGGCTTCCTGACCGATGACGGTCTGGTGGAGAAGGACGTGATTCAGCACGGATCCGAGCGAGTAGTGCGTGTCGTCACGGTGAGCGGCCACTTCCACGGCTTCGCTGATCGCTATGCCCAGACTGCCCATGGAGTCCGGGTCCTGCGCGAGAATGGCCCGGCCGGAAGCGGTGGTGTCGGAGGGGCTCGGGATCACTTCCGCGCCCCAGACCCGGATCATGCTCCGCCGGTAGGGCTTCTGGAAGTACGAGACCTTCACCATGTAGACCAGGCACTCCATGCCCATCAGGTTGCAGGCCAGGGAAAGGGCGCTCCCCCATTGGCCCGCGCCGGTCTCTGTGGTCAGCTTGGTGATGCCCTCTTGCTTGTTGTACCAAGCCTGGGCGACGGCGGTGTTGGGTTTGTGGGAGCCCGCGGGGCTCACGCCTTCGTACTTGAAATAGATCTTGGCGGGAGTACCGAGGACCTTCTCCCATCGCGCGGCTCGCAGGAGAGGAGTGGGACGCCACAGCCGATAGATCTCCCGGACTTCATCAGGGATCTCGATCGTTGGCTCCGCCGACATCTCCTGCATGATGAGTCCCATCGGGAACAGAGGGGCCAGGTCGCCTGGACCGGCCGGTTGCAGTGTTCCCGGGTGGAGGGGCGGCGGCGGGGGCGCGGGAAGATCAGCCGCGACGTTGTACCACGACGTCGGGATCCGGTCTTCCGGTAGTAAGAACTTGATCGCCATGCCTTTCTGCCTTTCCATCCTATTAGGGGCGTACAGGCATGCAAAGTAACACAACGCACTGAATCATGCATCAGGGCCGTAGAACGAGGGTATGCTAAAGCCTACAGAACGCGACCGGCAGAGCTACGGAGGCAGCATGGTCACCCTTCCCGTTTTGACGCCGCAAACCTTGGACTTCGTGCTGCTTTCCTTCGAAGGGCCCGATCAATACGCCATGGCCGGCGGACTTGGCGTCCGGATGAAGGAGCTCTCCCTCGAGCTCGCCCGGCAGGGATTCCATACGCACCTGGTGTTCGTCGGTGACCCGGATCTCCCGGCCGAAGAGTCGCCGGTCCCCAATCTCACCCTCCACCGGTGGTCTCAGTGGCTGTCGGCACACTATCCCGCTGGGGTGTACCACGGTGAAGAGGCGAAGCTCGTCGACTGGAACGAGCAACTGCCCGGCTTCGTCGCCTCGCATCTCGTGGGCCCGGCGGCCCGTGAGGGACGCCTCACAGCCATCCTGGCCGAGGAATGGCACACGGCCTACGCTACCTGCCAGATCTCCGACCGTCTCTGGGCGGAAGATCTGCGCGACAAGGCCATCATCCTTTGGAACGCCAACAACGTGATGGGTTTCGACCGGGTCGATTGGAGGCGGCTGGACTTCTGTTCGCAGATAACCACCGTGTCGCGCTACATGAAGCACGTCATGTGGGATCGGGGGGTCAATCCTCTCATCATCCCCAACGGCATCCCCGGCGAGCGCGTACGAGATGCCGACCCGGGCCTCGTCGAGCGCCTGCGCGGCGCCCTTCCGGGCCGCGAGCTGGTCTTCAAGATAGGGCGTTTCAGCCCCGACAAGCGCTGGCACATGGCCGTGGACGCCCTGGCCGAAGAGAAGAGGCGTGGACGGGATATCGCGGCGGTGATCCGGGGAGGAGTAGAGCCGCACGGGATGGAAGTCCTCGCGAGCGCCCGCGCCCAAGGACTGTTCGTGTTGGACATGCCGGTCCCGAAGGACCCTCTTGAAGCCGTCGCCGCGCTGACCGACGCTCCTCCAGCGGACGTCTACAACATCACCAGTTTCATGAGCGACGAGCTTGTATCTCTGTTCTACTCCTCTGCCGACGCGGTGCTGGCCAACTCCGGGCACGAACCCTTCGGCCTTGTTGGTTTGGAGGTCATGGCGGCAGGCGGTGTCGCCTTTGTAGGCTCCACCGGCGAGGACTACGCGGTCCCCTTCCTCAACTCGGTGGTTCTGGACACCGATGATCCCGCGGAGATCACCATCGCGCTCGACTTCCTTCGTGCGCACCCCGAGCAAGTCAAGCGGCTCCGTTCGGACGCGCAGGAGACGGCGCGCAGCTTCAGCTGGGAGAACGTCGTCATCGGTAACCTCAGCGGGAAGTTGGAGTACGTGTCCTCGCGGCAACTGGTCACCCCTCCGCGGCAAAGCGCGCCCACCGAGGAGGTTTCCGCCGGAGGCGAGGTGAGCCTGAGCGCGCCGGTCGCTCCCGCCGGAGCCGGCGCCGCACCCGAGTCCATGGCCTACGGAGGGGAAGCGGCGCCTCGGCGCCTGTCGGTGAAGCCACAGCATCGCGGCGACCGTAAACCGGCGCGCTAGGAGGCAACGTGGCCGAGAATCTCGTCACCTACTGCGTGGTCCACCAACCACGGCGCGTCAGGTTGCCTGCTCAGGTCATCCCTCCAGGGATCCAGCCCGGAGCCATGGCACCCTATCTGTTCGACGACCACATGAACCAGCGCTACTTCGAAAAGGTGGCGCGCTGGTGCTACTACCCGGCCACCGAGATGTTCGCGGAGATGCTGGACGACGGTTTCAAGCTTGGCTTGGGCTTTTCCGTGAGCTTCTTGTGGCAGTTGCGCCGCTGGGACCGCGCGCTGGCCGAACGATTCCGCAAGGTCGTCAGTCACCCTAACTGCGAACTGGTCGGCGTGGAGCCGTACCACAGCTTCGCCTTTGCCATCGACATCAAGCTCTTCCAGAGGGAGATGCTTCGGGGCAAGACTTACGCCGAGGAGTTCTTCGACAGAGAGATCCGTGTCACCGACACCACCGAGATGGTTATGAACAACGAGGTCTACTACGCCCTTCTTCAATCCGGCTACTCCGCGGGCATGCTCGACGGAAGGCCGTGGGTCATGGAATGGCGCGAACCGACCCATCTCTACCGCCACGCCGAGCGCGAACTGGCGCTATTCTGCCGCCACCACGAGCTTTCTGACGACGTCGGGTATCGGTTCAGCAATCGAACCTGGGCCGGCTATCCGCTCCATGCCGATACCTACGCGTCTAATCTCCGGAAGGCCTGGGGCGATCTTGTGTTCATCGGCTGGGATTTCGAGACTTTTGGCGAGCACCACAACCTTGACACCGGGATCTTTGAGTTCATGCGCGCCTTGCCGGAGCAACTCCGCAAGCGGGGCGTGAGCCCGCTTCTCCCAAGCGAAGCGGTGCGGCGGTTCGGCACGACCTCTCTCCCCGACCTCCCCCTGCCGGAGTTCGGCACCACGTGGGCCGGCTCGGGTGGGATGGAGTTCTTTCTCGGCAACGCTTCTCAACAGGCGATCTTTCGGTTGATGCATTCTGTGCTGCACAAGGCCCGCTTGACCGGCTCACGGACTCTGACCGATTTGGCCCTCTGGCTGCTTCAATCCGACAATCTGCATCTCATCCAGTGGGCAGGACGCTCCGGCTCGGAGGCGGAGGTCTCGGCGTACTTCACCCCTGACGAATGGTGGGATCTCGGTCCGGACCGGATTCTCACCGAACAGCAGCGTGTGTACACCAATTTCGTCCGGGCGATGGATGCCTACGCCTGAGCCTCTTCACGTCGCCTTCGTCTGGCACATGCACCAGCCGTACTATCGTTCGGCGCGGACCGGTGCGTTCGAGATGCCCTGGGCCCGCATGCACGCCCTCAAGGACTACCTCGATATGGTGGACATACTCGCTGACTACCCAGACCTTCACCAGACCTTCAACCTCGTGCCTTCACTCGTCGAACAGCTGGAGGACTACGCGTCAGGCGACTTCACCGACACCTACTGGGAACACACACTCAAGCCCGCGGCCGATCTGGATCCCGGCGAGCGGGCCTTCATTGTCGAGCGCATGTGCGAACGCGCGGACCATCCCCGAGCCCGGTCGTATCCCCGCTACCTGGAGCTTGCTCACAAGAGGGAGGCGCATGCTTCCCGAGGCCGGCAAGCATGCGCCGACGCGTTCACTGTGCCCGAACTTCGCGACCTGCAGATATGGTTCAACCTGGCCTGGTTCGACCCGCGGGCGCTCGAGTCGGGAGCGCTGCACGAACTGGTGAGCCAGGGCCGGGATTTCCGCGAACAGGACAAGTTCATCCTCGCTGAGACTCAGGCCGCGATTCTGGCCCGCACCCTTCCGGCCTACCGCGACGCGGCCGCGCGCGGTCAGGCGGAACTGTCGACTTCACCCTACTTTCATCCCATCTTGCCCCTGCTGGCCAACAGCGACTCGGCGCGCATCGCCGCGCCCGGGACGCTGTTGCCGTCCAGGCGCTTCGCGCACCCCGAGGATGCCGCCGAGCATGTGAGCAACGCCGTCGCGAAGCACCAACTCGTCTTTGGAGAGCTACCCCGTGGCATGTGGTGCTCCGAACAAGCCGTCGGCGAGGACGTCATTCCGCTCTTGCTGGATGCGGGGTTGGCCTGGACCATCTCCGACGAGACGGTCCTTGCTCTTTCGCTGTCGGGCGTGATTGCTTCAGACAGCCCTGGCCAGACAAGCCGGGGGGCCGAGCGCACGGCGTCCGTGCGCCTCGACCCTGAGGACCTCTACCGAGCATACCGGCTCGAGCGAGAGGACAAGGAACTCGCGATCGTCTTTCGAGACCACACGCTGTCCGACCTCGTCGGATTCGCGTATCAGTCCTGGAACTCCCGCGACGCGGCCGCCGACTTTCTGCGGCGCCTGGGCGAGCTCCGCAACACAGGTCAGCCCGAGCTTGTGACCATCGCCCTCGACGGCGAGAACGCCTGGGAATACTATCCGAGAGACGGCCGCGATTTCCTGGAGTATCTCTACGAGGGTCTGTCCACCGACCCCTCTTTCCGTTGTGTCACAGTCTCAGAGCACCTGCGGCAGTCGCCCCCGGCACGCTCCCTTGGCTGGCTCCACACGGGCTCGTGGATCGGAGGCGACCTGCGTACGTGGAGTGGAGACCACGGTCATCAGGCAGCCTGGGATCTGCTTCATGATGCCCGCGATGTTGCCGCGCCCCGGCGCCGCTTCTCTGGCGATCCCAAGGTCGAAGCCGCCTGGCGCCACATCCTGGTCGCGGAGGGGAGCGACTGGTTCTGGTGGTTCGGAGACCACCACCATACCGACCTTGATCACGTTTGGGATCTCGACTTCCGAACACGTTTGCAGACCGTCTACCAATTGCTTGGAGAGCCGATCCCTGTGGAGCTGTTTCTTCCCATCCTGGAGCACTTGCCCTCTGAGCAGCCGGCCCCGCCCCAGGGCCCGCTGGCGCCCGAGATCGACGGCCTGATATCCCATCCCGATGAGTGGCGGCTTGCAGGCTATCTCGCTTCTGTCCCGGCCTCTACCATGCAACCAGCCGAGACCGCAGCGATCGCCGAGGTCCGCTTCGGCTGGAATCGCGGGGGTCTCTGCCTCCTGGTCGTTCCGAGCCCCTCAACAAGTCTTCTCGGGCTCGAGATCGAGATCCGCTTTGCTCGATCGGGCGAAGGGAACGAACCGGTCGCGAGCCTCCTTCTGGAAGAACAGGGGCAAGTGGCGGTAAGCTGCACGAGGGGCGCACTTCTTGCGGGGGCCGCCGTGGCGGCTTGGAAGGAGGTTCTGGAGGCGTCCTTGCCCATTCGCCTGTCCGCACTGGCCACTGACGGCGCAGTCGGTCTCGTTGTACACATCGGCCGTGGTGGACTGACGGAACACGTGTTCCATTCGGCAAGCCTTGGTTCACTTGGGTGAGGAGAAGGATGAACGGAACCGATATCATCGTCTGCGATTCGCAGGGTCAGGCGGCACTGGTCCTCAAGTCTGCACGCGCCGCGAAACTCCTGTCGGTGCGCAGGGGGATGAAGATGCGGCCAGGGGCCACCGCGCCAGGTCTTGCCTCGGGAGCGTCCGAGTGACCGCAAAGCCAAGCGCTCGCCGAAGTGGCGCCAAGAGCCCACCCTCCCCCTCGCGCTCCTACGGGGGTCAGCGTCCGTCTTCCGGGCGCGCCAAGCCCAGCCAGCCACAAACGCGCAGGCCGAAAACGCACGTGCCAACCAGTCCTCCGGCACCGCCCGCGACGCCACAGTCGCTCCTGACCCTCTACCGTCCCGACATCTCGCAGATGCTGGACGCGACGGGATCTCCGCCATACCGCCGAGCCCAGATTCTCGAGCACCTCGTGCGCAGGCCGCTGCAGCCGTTTTCACAGGCCACCGCCTTGCCCGCCGACGTGCGGGAGGCCCTCGAACCGCTTGGAGTCACTACTCTCGAACTCGCGGGGACCCGCACCGCTCCGGACGGCACGAACAAGCTGCTCCTCCGCGGCCGCGACGGGGCGACCATCGAGACCGTGATTATGCGCTATCGCGACCGCGTCACGGTCTGCATTTCTTCCCAGGTGGGTTGCCCTGTGGGATGCGCATTCTGCGCGACTGGAGGCATGGGCCTACGCCGCAATCTCACCGCCGCCGAGATGACCGACCAAGTTCGGACTGCCGTGGTCGTCGCGGCCGAAGATGGCCGACGGGTCTCCAATCTCGTTTACATGGGGATGGGGGAGCCTCTGCTCAACCTACAAGCCGTCCTTGACTCCATCCGTGTCTTGACCGACCCGCACGGTTTGGGCTTGTCGCACCGCGCGGTCTCTGTCTCCACGATCGGCGTTCCCGGGGGCATGATCCGGCTTGGACACGCCGAGCCCCAGGTGAACCTCGCCCTTTCTTTGCACGCGACCGACGACGCGACTCGCGCCCTCCTCGTCCCCAGCCGCTTCCGTCACCCGATCTCGGAATTGCTCGAGGCGGCCTGGGAGCACTTCTCTATCACCCACCGCAAGCTGTTGATCGAATATGTGCTTCTCAGGGGCGTAAATGACTCCCTGGACGATGCTCGTCGCCTCGCTGCTTTGCTGCGCGGCCACGTGGTGACCGTGAACCTGCTCGAGTGGAACCCTGTGTCGCAACGGGCACTACCGGGCGGCGAAAGCTTCCCGGCTTCGTTTCGCCCGTCGCTCATGGCTAGTGTTGTCGCCTTCCGGGAGACCCTTCTGGCGTCGCACGTCGAGGCCGTGGTCCGAAGAAGCAAGGGCGCCGGCATTCAGGCTGCGTGCGGGCAACTAGCTGGCAGGGCGGCAGAATGGACGGATGGTAAGACCTAGTATTCGATGCCTCGCCTGGCGGGCACGCCTTGCGTGAAGGCGTGCTTGATGCAGCGCATCTCGGTGACAGTATCCGCCGCGTCGATCAGTTCGGCTGTTGCTCCGCGGCCCGTGATGATGACAGAGAGCCGTTGGGGCTTCTCGACAAGTAGGCCCACGACCTCTTCAGGGGCGACGTAGCCCTCAGCCACCGCGCAATTCAACTCGTCCAGCACCAGCAGATCGTATCGGTCGGAGAGCGCTAGTTCTCTCGCCAGTTGCCACGCCTCGCGGGCGAGTCTACGCGGCTCGGCGGGGTCCTCGGCCAACCAGGTGAAGCCCGACCCCACCCGGGTGAGCTCGACGTTCGGGCAGGCCGCCAATGCCCGCACTTCGCCGTAGTCCCAGTTGCCCTTGATGAACTGCAGCACGGCGACCTTGTGCCCGTGCCCAGCCGCGCGGAGGGCAGCGCCGAAGGCGGCGGTCGTCTTGCCCTTGCCGTCCCCGGTATGAACGATGATCCGGCCTTGCCCCAGCATCCGTTGGGTCACCTCCCTCGTCGGCGCGAGCCGGTCGGGTTGACCGTGCCCGGGCGCCGCGGATGTCCGCACACAGACAGCTTACAATGATTCGCCGTCCGTCGCGAAACGCACATGGAGGTCGAGGGAAGAAGATCCCCGGCGGGGCAGGGGTTTCAGTGCTAGCTGGCAGGCACCTGGCCCGTTGGGCTCTCCACGCGCCGGCCTGGTGTGAGGTTGCCCGACAGTGCCCCAAGCGAGCCGGCAGTGGCCACGAGTGCGAGCATCACGTCGGAGGCGAATGGTGCCAGTACGACCGTGAGCTTGTCGAACTCGATCCTCATCGTGTCGAGAAAACCCGCCTGCACCTGCAGCCCGAAGCGCTGGACCGTCGCCACGGTGTCGATGGCCAGCGCGGCGATGCTGGCCGTGTCGACACCGTCATGCGCAACACTACTGATCATCAGACCTTGGTCCGAAACAAGGATCGCCGCTTTCATGCCCGGGATCATGAGGTAGTCGGCGAGTGCGTCTCGGAGCGGATCGATCTGTTCCGAGTCCTTGTGTCGGTCCACTCAAGTCTCCTGTTCGATCCCGATCTGCGCGAACTGCATTCGCAGAAGAGCCGCCGTCCGTTCGGCCTGGGCTTGCTCTCGATAGCGGATGTCAAGACCTGAGGGGCGCGCGGCCACCTCCGAAACAAACATCCCGCTACGCTCCAACCTGGGGTCACCGGTCGCCGACGGCTCAAGACCCTCCACCGGCCACGAAACCATCGCATCGCCGGAGAGGAACAGACTGCTGCTCTCCGCACGGCTCAGGGTGACCCGCACCGTGACCACCCATGGACCCGACCCCGGCTCGCTGGTGATGACGGCTGAGTAACCCATGGCTCCATCATATAGCAACGGAGCCCGGGGAACGAGGCCGCCTCAGAGCAATGCCCGGCCTCAGCGCTTCAGCGTGTAAGTCACTGTGATCGTGGCGGTGACGTCCAGCGTTGCGGGGCTGATCGGAGTCTCAGCAACCTTCCCCAAACCCGCACCCGCCGCGTCGTAATACCCCGCGTAGATCGGGACGACCGGTTGCTCGATAGAACCCTCGTTCATCATGACAACGTCGCCGACCTCTATGCCTTGCGCATCGGCAAGAGCTCGCGCCTTGTCCCGCGCGTTTGCGACCGCTTCGCTCAATGCCTGGACGACAGCGGCACTGTCATTCTTGAGCCTCCACACGGGTCCCGAGACGTTCGTTACGCCGGACTCGACCGCGGCCGACAGCACTTTGCCGACCACGGCCGCGTCCGTCAATGTGACGGTGACGGTGTTCTGCGACCGGTAGCCGGTCAGAGTCTCTTGCCCGGTCTGCGGGTTGTACGTACGAATCGCCATCACGGTCACGTTCGCGGTCTCGATATTGGCGCTGTCCACGCCTTCCGCCTTCAGGCGCTCCAGTACCTTGGCGACCGCGGCTGAGTTGGCATTCATAGACGCAGCCGGATCGCTGCCGTCGCTTTCGACCGCGAGCGTGAGGATGGCCTCGTCAGGGGCGCTGCTGACCGTCGCCTTCCCCTGGACTGTGATCGTGTTCACTGCTGTCACTGCTCCCCCTATCGTGACATCGTCTCCGAAGGACCCCCCGCATCCGCTCACGAGCAGCGAGAGAGCCAACAGTCCCACCAACACGACACACACGGCGAATATCGGCCGCCCGCGCTCACGCATGTTCTTGAAACTACCCACTTCGTTCCCCTTCCTTGGTCCCTTGCTGATTGTCGCGTTCACAGCACACGCTGGGACGCGGCGCGTGACGATCCCGGTTCCGGGCTGAGCGAGATCGACTTACTCGTCGCGAAGCCGCCTTAGCAGTTTCCGTAGGTCTTCGGCGTTCTTGAAGGGCAACTCGATCACCCCGCCGGCAGCCCTTCCCCTCACTCGCGGGGTCACCCCCAGAAGTCCAAAGAACGCGTCGCGGATCTCATCCAGCATGTCGGGATCGAACGCGGACTTCGTCTGCGCGCTGCCGCTCTTCGGAGCCTCGGCGAGGCGACGTACTTCGTCCTCCACTTGACGCACCGACAGGCCCTTGTCAATCGCCCGGCGGGCCAACTGGAGCTGTTTTCCACGCTCAGGCAGACCTAGGAGAGCGCGACCGTGCCCTTCGGACAGCGATCCGTCTGAAAGTGACTCCTGCACCGTGGCCGGCAGGTCGAGAAGGCGGATCTTGTTCGCAATCGCCGACCGGCTCTTGCCCACACGCGCTGCCAAGTTCTCTTGCGTCACGCCAAGGTCCTCCAGCAACACCTTGAGAGCGTAGGCTTCGTCCACCGGATTGAGCTGCTGGCGGACTACATTTTCAATCAGGGCAAGCTCTAGGCTCTCGACGTCAGACGCGGTCCGCACGATCGCCGGAACCACGGTGAAGCCTGCCTTCTGAGCCGCCCGCCACCGCCGCTCACCTGCGATGAGTTCGTAGCCTTGATCGACTTGCCGCACAATGACCGGCTGAACGACCCCCACCGCGGCGATAGATGTCGCCAATTCGTCGAGAGCCGCGGAATCGAATGCCCGCCGGGGCTGCCGGGGATTGCGTCGTTTCGAATCGACGGCCAGGTCGACGACACCGACGACACCGGTCGCTGTCGGGGCGGCAGTCTCTCCTGGCGCGAACGGCGCTCCTTCCTCGGCATCCTCTCCGAGAAGCGCGGCCAGTCCTCTCCCAAGACCGGTCTTCTTAGCCATGGTCGACAACCTCCACTGCGAGATCGAAATACGCATCGGAACCGGCGCAATGCGGGTCCAGCATCGAGACCGGGACTCCGTGGCTAGGCGCTTCGGCAAGGCGCACGTTTCGCGGCACGACGGTCCTGAAACTCAGCTCAGGGAAGTGCTTCCGAACCTCCTCCTCCACCTGGCGGGCGAGGGTGGTCCTGGGATCCATCATGGTCAACACCAGACCTGCGACCTTAAGGGAAGGGTTCAGACGGTCCCTGACCGCAGCGATCGTCGACATCAGTTGGGCCAACCCTTCCAGGGCGTAGTATTCGGCCTGCACAGGGATGAGTACCTTATCCGCCGCGACCAGAGCGTTCACCGTCAGCAACCCCAGCGAAGGCGGGCAATCGATGAAGATGTACGTGTAGCCCGAGGCCACGATATCTGGTCCTAGAAGAGCCTGGCGAAGCCGGAACTCTCGTTTCTCCAGCGATGGGAGAAGCACGCTGGCTCCGGCCATGTCGGCGGACGACGGGACCACGTCCAACCGGGGCACAGGGGAGGGCTTGATCACCGAGCTCAGGTTCCGCTCGCCGAGAAGCACTTCCATGATGGCCGGCTCGCCCTTGGCGACGCGTATGCCCAGTCCGTGGGAAGCGTTGGCCTGCGCGTCCATGTCGACGAGCAAGACTCGCTCCCCTGATTGGGCCAGGTTGGCCGCCAGGTTGATGGCGGTAGTGGTCTTGCCCACCCCGCCCTTCTGATTGGCGATAGCGTAGATCAGAGCCGTACCTCTTCCTTTCGTTCTTCCCTACCCAAGCGGCCTTTTTGCCGGAACGCCGGGGCGGCGCGGGAACTCTGCGGGTGTCGCGCGGATCTTCTCCGCCCGATACGCCCAGCGGTTGTCCGACCCCTCGAACGGGTCCAAGCGCATCGCGGAGAGCTCACCGCCCCCAAGTATACCGAGAGCGTTCGTGGCTTGAGTATGCTCTTGGTCGGAGACCGCTCCCTTCATGGCGATCATCACTCCGCCGATCCGGAGGAGGGGCAGCGAGTACTCAGCCACCACGGGGAGAGCGGCCAGCGCTCTGGAAACCACGACGTCGTGGGCCTCGCGACCTGCCGAGCGCCCATACTCCTCGGCGCGCATGCACCGCACCACCACGTTCTCCAGCCCGAGGGTCTCGGCCGCTCGTTCGATGTAGCCGCACTTCTTGCGGACCGATTCGATCGCCGTGACTCGCGTGGTCGGAAGCGCCAGCGCGAGGATCAGCGCCGGCAGCCCGGCGCCGGAACCTATGTCGGCTAGCTCCGCCGAGGACGCGACAGGCGGGACCGCCAGAAGGGACAACGAGTCCAAGAAATGGCGTTCCTCGATCGCCTCGGGATCGCTCAGCCCGGTGACATTGAACTCCGCGCCCAGAAGCAGGTCGCCCAGCGCTGCCAGCTTGCGCTGTACATTCGGGCCCAGACCATGGGCTTCGTATGCGGCTGTGCGGACCAGCCTCAAAGCCGGCGCCCCATCAGTCGTCGACAGAGGTGGCTGGGACGCCGGGATGTCCTCGCGCCCCGACTTCCTGCGCCCCCGCGACTCGATGAAGGTGGACCAACAGCACCGAGATGTCCGCTGGTGACACGCCGGGCACTCGAGAAGCTTGCCCCAAGGTCGCGGGCCGCAGCCGTCCCAGCTTGTCCTTGGCCTCGTAGGTCAAGCCTTCCAATTGAGAGTAGTCGAAGTCGGTCGGGATGGACATCGTTTCCGTCGCCCGGTGCCGCCTGACCTCCGCGTGCTGCCGCCTGATATAGCCTTCATAGCGCGCTTGGATGTCCAACTGCTCGATGACTTCGAGCGGGGCCGAGGAGATCCGCTCCCGATCCGCGACGGAGACCAGCTCCAGAAGGTCCGAGAACGCGACCTGCGGCCGACGGAGAACCTTGGCCGCGGTTTGCGTTTCCTCCAGAGGGACGGTGCCCAATGACTCCAGGAATTGGTCATTGGACTCACCGCCTTGTACCTGGACCGCCTCGAGCAACTCCGCATACTCCGCAATACGCCGCTTCTTCTCCTCAACACGAGCCAACTGCTCCGAGGTGACGAGCCCAAGGGCGTGCCCTAGGTGCGAGAGCCTTTCCGAGGCGTTGTCGTGGCGAAGCAGGAGCCGATACTCCGCGCGGGACGTGAACATGCGGTAGGGTTCATCCACACCCTTGGTGACGAGGTCGTCGATCAAGACCCCGATGTAGGCCTCGTCCCTCCGCAGGATGAACGGCGGGTCGTCCCGCACGTAGAGAGCCGCGTTGATGCCGGCCATGATGCCTTGGGCGGCAGCCTCCTCATATCCGGAGGTGCCGTTGATCTGCCCCGCGGCGAAGAGCCCTTTCACAGCCTTGTACTGCAGTCCGAGGGTAAGCTGTTGGGGCGGCAGGTAATCGTATTCCACGGCGTATCCTGGGCGGACCAGCCGCGCTCTCTCGAGACCTGGCGTGGCGCGTATGATCATCTCCTGCACAAAGACGGGAAGACTCGTGGTCAGCCCCTGGAGGTACATCTCCCGGGTGGTCACCCCCTCGGGCTCGACAAACACTGGGTGCTGTTCCCTCTCGGGGAAGTTGATCAGCTTGCGATCGATCGACGGGCAGTACCTCGGACCCTTTCCGCTCACCGACCCGCTTCGCAAGGGGCTCAGGTGTAGATGCCTGGACACGACCTCATGTGTCGACGGAGTGGTGTGAGTGAGGTAACAGGGCACCTGCCTGCGCGCCGCCGGAGTCGCCCAGTGTGAGAACGATAGCGGAACGGGGTCACCTTCCTGGAGCAGCATTCGGCTTGCGTCGATGGTGGCGCCGTCGATGCGCGGCGGTGTCGCTGATTGGAAGCGGTCGAGCTCCAGACCGGCTGCAAGCAGGCTTGCCGACAGTCGTTGCGCCGGCAATTCGCCCACTCGACCCGCGGCGTAGCTGCGGTCGCCTATCACCACCTTTGCCCTTAGAAAGGTCCCGGTGGCCAGAACCAGCGAGCGACAGCGCAAGCGCCGCCCATCCGCCAGCTCGACACCCTCGATTGTTTCACGTGAAACAAGTAGGGCCGCCGCCTCCCCTTGGACGATGTCAAGGTTAGGCGTGCGGCTGACGATCACTTTCATCCAGTCCTCGTAAAGCCGTTTGTCGGCTTGCGCCCGCAGCGCTCTTACCGCGGGCCCCTTGGACGTGTTCAGCATCTTCATCTGAATGAACGCTCGGTCGGTGTTGCGGCCCTGCTCGCCCCCAAGAGCGTCTACCTCCCGGGTCAACTGGCCCTTGCCTACACCGCCCACCGCCGGATTGCACGGCATCAGAGCGATATTGTCTACGTGCAGGGTCAGCATCGCCGTCCGGCAACCCATCCGCGCGGCCGCGAGTGCAGCCTCGCACCCGGCGTGCCCTCCGCCCACAACGAGCACATCGTAGGTCGATGGACTCCCTCCTGCCGTTGCGCCATCCCCCCGCGATCTCATGTCTCCACCCGTTCCGACGTACAGCGCCCCCCGGAGACCATCCGCCTCACAGCCG
>MELN01000017.1:116196-117850 GCA_001768675.1 Actinobacteria bacterium RBG_16_64_13
GACTTCAGACTCTCCAAGTAGTTCGTCGCCCCCCCAGCCCGCCCGGTGACCCAGATCATCGGCGAACCCTCGACCCTCAACCTCAACCTCCCGCCGGGGTTCAGATTGGCCACCGCCCTCCCCGTGATCGCTTGCCCCAGACGGGTGGGTGTTCCATCTTCGCCACATCCGGCCGTTGCGTGGATCTCCCCCGTCGCCAAGCCGTCTGGCGACATCAGACCCCTGACGACGCCGTCGTCGTCGCGCCTCAGGGTGAAGTCGGCAGCCCCCAATCCCTCAGTCCAATGCGGAGCCGGCGGGAACTCACCCGGCCATGGTATGCGGCCGGGCTCCCACTCCATCGCCAGGGCTTGGCGCAACGGCACCGAGCCAGACTTCCACGTGGCCCCGTTGTTCTCCCCTTGCGCGTTGCCCACCACGGCCTTGCCGGCCGCACACCCTCGGTGTGAGAAGCGAGGACCAACCTCCACGGAAGCTTCAGACCACACTGCCCCAAGCTTCTCCACCGCGTCGGTCAAGCCCTCAGCCGGAGTCTCGCCGTAGCGCCCCCCCGGGAGCACGTCCGCGCCCACGACCACGTGTCCCCCAAGACTCAGCCCCACCGCCAGTATCACGACATCCGCCTCCATCAGCTCGCCAAACGCGGTCTCAACGGCGAGGCGATGGCCCGAGGCCCCCGCCCAGGGCGGACCCTCCACTCCGTCGTGCACATCTCCGGCCGGCGTCGTTCTCAGATCAACGACCAAGCCCTGCCTGAACGTAAGTCCCTCCACGCGCTCGAGAGCGCGCTTGGTCTCAACGCTGACCATGCGTCTGTCGACCGCGAAGCAGGCCGCTCCGTCCGCCGGGGCGACGGCCGAGTCCAGCCACACCTGCCGCAGCACGGGCGGCAGGACACTCATGGCCTCCATGATCTCCGGCCACCCACCGCCTGCACCCACCACATCCGGGCCATATGCCGGCTGCCCGATCGTATCGAGCGCGCCGCTCACCACGGTGACGGCGACACCCTGTGTGGCCAGGGTTGCCGCGCAGGCGCAGCCCGACACCCCTCCGCCAACTATGAGCACGACCGGAGACGCCACCGCTCTCACTTCGCCCACCGGCGTTTTCAGCGCGCCCGCTTCCCGCTCTCGACTGGGATCCACGGAGCGACCTATTTCCCGATGCAGAACTTGCTGAAGATCTCATCCAGCAGATCGGGGGTGAGCTCTTCACCGGTGATACGCCCCAGGGCCCCCACCGCGGCGCGGATGTCTTCGCAAACCAACTCTTCGTCCTCTCTCCGGCGCGCAGCCTCAAGCGCCGCCCCACTCCCCGCGTACGCCTCGCCCACAAGACCGCGCTGTCTCTCGCTCGCCAGTATCGGCTCCTCGAGGTGGATCCCCTCACCGCCGGTCACTATCTGCTGGATGACTTCCCTCAGTTCGTCCAGCCCCTTCCCCGTCACAGCCGATACCGCGCAGACCTCCAGCCCGAGGAAGCCTGCCAGCCGCGCCGCGCACTCCGACCCTGGCTCCACAAGATCGCTCTTGTTCCCCACGACGATCGAACGCGCCGCATCAACGTCGGCTACAAGCAGCCGGTCCTCCTCGTCCCACGGCGCTGACAGGTCGATCACAGTGAGCACCAGGTCGGCCTGCTCCCGTGCCCT
>MELN01000017.1:117876-123589 GCA_001768675.1 Actinobacteria bacterium RBG_16_64_13
CAATATGATCCCCGCCGCTACGAAGACCCGCCGTGTCTACCAGGTGTATCGGGACCCCCCCGATCTCCATCAGTTCCTCGACTGTGTCCCTCGTCGTGCCGGGGATGTCCGAGACGATGGCACGCTCCCGCATGAGTAGCGCGTTCAACAGCGAGCTCTTGCCCACGTTCGGCTTGCCCACGATCGCGGTACGGACGCCGTACTCCAACGCCCTCCCCAGAAAGGCTGTGCGCAGCAATCGCAGCAGGTCGCCCTGTGCTTCCGCCAGCTCGGCCGCGAGCCCTTCCCAGTCAAGCTCGTCGACGTCGTCATCCGAGAAGTCCACCGTCGCCTCTATGCGCGCCAGCGCGGACACCAGTCGCGCCCTTATCGCCCGAAGTCTCTCGGAAAGGCCTCCATCCAGCTGCCGCACGGACGCCCTTAGCGCGCTGCTGCTGCGCGCAGCGACGACGGCAGCGACGCCCTCCGCCTGTGCCAAGTCGATGCGGCCGTTCAGAAACGCGCGTCTGGTGAACTCACCCGGTTCCGCCAGACGAGCTCCCAGCCCCACCATCAGACGAAGCACCGCCCGCTGGGCGGCCACACCCCCGTGGCAGTGCAGTTCGACGACATCTTCTCGGGTATACGTACGGGGCCTCCGCATCACCGCCATGAGGACCTCGTCGACGACCTCTCCGCTGTCGGGATAGACCACGTGCCCGTATAGAAGGCAATGCGACTCTCCCGACTGCAAAGGGCTCCCCCGCGCCGCGACAAACGCAGACTCCGCCAGGTGAATGGCCGCGGGCCCGCTCAGACGCACGATCCCGATCGCCCCCGCGCCGACGGCCGTCGACACGGCGACGATAGTGTCGGTATCCTCCTCGTGTGTCTGGCTGTCCGTGTGCGGACTCTCGTGCGGTTCCACAGGGCACTCCTACACCGTACGGCCGTAGCCCCGTCTATCTCACGGGGGATATGACCACCGAGCGGTTCGGCTCTCGGCCCTCACTCGCGGTCACAACGTCGTTTCGGCTCCTGAGCGCCAGATGCACGATCTTTCGTTCGGCCGGGGTCATCGGGGTCAACTGCACGGCCCGACCCCGCTTCGCCGCTTCGTCCGCCTTGCGCAGCGCAACCCGCTCGATCTGCCTGCGCCGGCGCTCCTTGTACCCTTCAGCGTCAAGCTCGACGTGCTTTCGCACGTGAGACCCCGGGAACACCGCGATCCCGGCCAGGTACTCCACCGCGTCGATCGTCTGACCGCGTCTACCTATCAAGATCCCCAGATCGTCACCCGTGATCTCCGCGTGGATATCCTCGGGCCCTTCTGCGATGCGAACCTGCGCGGCCAGCCCCATCTCCTCCAGCACTCTCTCCAGGAAGGCGCGCAACCGTGAAGCGGCTGGTCTGTCAGCCCAATCCTCGGCGAGATACTCCTCTTCCGACCCGGCGTCGCGAGAATCGACTTGGTATTCCTCGTCGTCCTCATAGCTCTCGTCCTCAAGATCGTCCCGTAGAAGCTCCGGTGGTTGAGCGTCAGCCTCGGGTCCGTAGAAATCGAACTCGTCGCCGACCAAAGCGACTTCGACCACGGCGTCTACTGCGCCCACTCCCATGAACCCCTCCTCGGGAGGGATGACGATCGTCACCTCATACTGGTCGTCTGCGAGCTCGCCCGGAGCGAAGTCTAGTTCAGCTAGAGCCCTTTGAACCGCCATCTCCACGGTTCTGCCGCTGGCTTTTGCTACCTGTTGCCTTGCCTTGCTGTCCCGTCTTCTGGCCACTACTCTTGCCTCCACTCTTCCCGGCCGGCCGTGCCGAGGTCTTCGCGGGGGGCCGTGCCGAGGTCTTCCCGGTCGAGCGCGCCGGGGTCGTCTTCTCTTTGACCGGAGGAGCCACAACGGCCACAGGCACCGGTATTATCTTCTCAGCGGCGAACTGCTGACCGATCGTCCAAAGGTTGGACGTGAACCAGTAGATGAACAGACCCGCGGGCCACTTATACACGAACATGAAGATCCCGATCATCACGGGCATCACATAGGCGATGATCTTCTGCTGCCCCGCGCCCTTTCTGGACATCTGCCACGACGCCACGAACTGGCTGGCGATGTAGAGGAACATCAACACGATGTTGAACTTCGTGATGTCCGGTATCCACAGCCAGCCGATCGGCGACGAGTGCCACACCGACGAGAACGACCCGACGTCGGGTGGAACAAGCCAAGACAAGGCGTCCTTGCTCCAGAATATGGCTTGGCCCTGCTCGCGCAGCATATAGAACAGACCCAGGAACACCGGCATCTGCAGGAGCAGCGGAAGACACGATCCGAACGGGCTGACGTTGTTCTCCCGGTAGAACTCCATCATCTTCTGGTTCAAAATCTGGCGGTCGTTCTTGTATTTCTCCTGCAGGAGTTTGACCTGCGGCTGCAAGGCCTGCATGGCCCGCATGCTCTTGATCTGCCGCCACGTCAGAGGAACGAGGACAACCCGTACGATGACGGTGAGCAGGACGATGGCCCAAGACCAGCCGACACCCACGTTCTCGTGCAAGAATCTGAGGATCGCAAAGAAGAAGTCGCTGAGAGGTGAAAAGAAGTTCTCCATGCCTGCTCTTAGCTACTCTTCCCACTGATCAGCATGCGGCCATGTCGCGCCGGTTCAGGTTTCCGCAGATCATCCGCGAGGGTCGCATGGCCCGCTTTGCACGCGCACGCAGCCTCACCGTTGCCGGACAGCCCGAAAAGCCTCTGGCGCTCGACCGGATCGTAGCCACCGTAACTCAGCGGGTTGCAGCGCAGCAGCCGCCACGCCGCCAGAACGCTTCCCCGGAAGACCCCGTACCGGCTCAGCGCGTCTACGGCGTATTGGGAGCAAGAGGGATAGTACTTGCACGACTGCGGAAGCGCAGGCGAGATGAACGTCTGGTAGGCCCGAACGGTCCACACCAGAACGACTCTGATCGGGTTCCAATGACACTTCACGAAGGCCGCCGCTCCTCGCCACCCAAGATGAGCGAGGCCTTGCGCAGTACCTCAACCATCTTCTCTTCCACTGCCTTGCAACCCCCAGCTTCGACCAGTTCGCCTATCGGCGTGCGCGCGATGAGAACAATGTCCATGTTCCCCCGAAGAGACTGAGCGTGGGCACGAAAGGCTTCGCGCATGACACGCTTGATCCGATTCCGATCGACCGAGGTACCGAGACGCCTCGAAACAGAGAACCCTACTCGAGGCCCGCTCTGCGGCTCCCGAGGCCCCAACTCCAAGCGCTCGAAATAGTATAGAACGAGATACTTGTTGGCAACAGACCGCCCCGTGCGGTAGACGCGGGTGAAGTCCTCAGATCGTGACAGTCGGCCGCGGGACCGATTCACCCTGGACTACGCCGAAAGACGTTTGCGACCCTTGTCGCGCCTCCGCTTGAGCACGGCCCTTCCGGCACGAGTGCTCATGCGGACACGAAAGCCGTGAGTCTTCTTGCGCCGACGCTTGTTCGGCTGATACGTCCTCTTCACGTTCCCTCACTTCTTGTCCATCGCCTCTAGAGCGGGCGACGGGG
This sequence comes from Actinobacteria bacterium RBG_16_64_13, assembly GCA_001768675.1. Taxonomy (GTDB): domain Bacteria; phylum Actinomycetota; class Thermoleophilia; order RBG-16-64-13; family RBG-16-64-13; genus RBG-16-64-13. The sequence continues at coordinate 121,423 of MELN01000017.1, forward strand.
TCCAGCGACATCCCGGGAAGTCCGCTCGGAACCTGTGCCACCATGACTCTCCCAGCACGGGAGGCCCTTCTGCATCGCTATCAAAGGGTGCCGAAGTATACAAGTCCGCTCCCTGCCCGTCAATCGGAAGTACTAGCACCGGTAGACGCGCGCGAGTAGCACACGAGACACACTGTCGAGGTCCGGCGTCCGCCGTCACCGCTCCAAGCGTACACAGGCACTTGTGGATACTGTGGAAACACGTCCACCGGCCCCTCCTTCGCCTCTAGGCTCCCTCCCTGCTCTGTGGACCCCTCCCCGCTCTTGACCGCCGCCAGCGCACGCAATCCGCCCGACGACCCCCCTGGAGGCAAGATGCCCCGCACCGCAGCCACCCGCGCGCGGCTCACCCGCGAAGGGTCCCGGCTGCGGGGGCCTCCGCTGCGCCCTCCCTCGCCTTTCCCCGCCCGGGCTATCTCGCCCGTCGCGACCGCTTGTGCACGGGCTCCACGCACCGTCGCCCTGCGGCCATCCCGGTAGAAGCCGCCCGCGGACTCGCTCATGATTCCAGCGGGAGGCACCCGAGGCTTTGACCTAGGCCGCCCACCGTCCGCGATCTCCGAGACACGGACAGCTTCGCGATCGCGCCCGAATCGAGGCCGAGTAGAAACCCACTTTCCCCATTTTCAACAGAAAAGGTGGTCTATGCGGGCTTCGTCTTCCACTGTTCTGCACGTTTTGCACAGGTGTGGACTACCCTGTGGATAAGCTCACTTTCCCCCCTGCAAAACGGCATTCTTGACCTGGTGGCATCGACCACGCAAACCCCCCTTCAGGAAGCAAAGAACTGCACTTTCCGTAGTTCTTGAGCGTCGCCGCCTGTGGAAAAAGCCCTTGCATGTAGTTACAATGGCGGAGAGTTTCCGGCACGCCAGTCCAACCGCCCGAACGCAAGGCCACCGCCCAGCCAATGACCGCCGACACACCCTCTCATCACCGCTCCGGAGCCCCGCTGATGGCGACTCCGCCGCAATCGCACGACGCGTCCGCGTCTCGCGATTCCGGCGGAGTCCAGGACACGGATCCGCCCCGTATCGCCGTGTATGTCGAGGCGTACTCGCCACCTCTGGTGATCCCGGTGGCTGACTACCCGAGCTCCGACGATCATCTACCCCAGCTCATGTCCGCCCTAGTGACTCGCGCACACAGCCTGGCTCAAGAGCAAGGTGGCCGGCTGCCCCTCGCAGTCTTCCAGGAACTGATCGCGAACTTGGTGCACGCCTCGTTCGCCGGTGCGGTTATCACCATCCTCGACCACGGCAACACGGTCCGCGTCAGCGACAGGGGTCCAGGGATCCCGGACAAAGAGGCGGCGCTCCGACCCGGCTTCACATCGGCCGACGCCCGAGCCAAGCGCTTCATCCGCGGAGTCGGGGCGGGCCTGTCGATGGTCCGCGAGACCCTAGCGGGCCTTGACGGCACCCTCGAGCTTGAGGACAATCTGGGCCGAGGGACAGTCGTCACGGCACGAGTCCGGTCTGAACCCATCACCGCTCTCGCGCACACGTCGGTCCCGGCCTATAATCTTTCCGAGCGCCAGCTGAAGACTCTGCTACTGGCGGTCGAGCTTGCCCCGGTCGGTCCGACCCGTATCGCCCAGGAACTAGGCGTGTCTACGTCGACCGCCTACAGGGATTTCGTCTCGCTCGAGGAAGCCGGCTTCCTCACCTCGGGCCATACGGGGCACCGTTCGGTGACCGACGCGGGCTTGGCATACCTGGATGTCGTACTTTAGGTGGCAGCAGCGCCCCCTCATTGGTCGGGGGCGGTCTATCGGTACTGGAGAGGGGCTTTGGTGGAGACAAGGGGTGGCGATCCTATCTGGGAGGAGGCTCTCGAACTCATCTCCCAGCAAGTCAACGAGGGCACCTACCGCATATGGTTCGAGCCGACAGTGGGTATGGGGCTGGCGGACGGCACCTACTCCGTCGGAGTGGCCTCCGACTTTGCCAAGGACTGGATCGACACCCGCTTTCGCGTACTTATCTCGGAGGCCGTGTCCCAGGTGGTCGGCCAGCCGGTGCGCTTTTCCATCGTCGTTTCGCCATCGCTCTCACACGCCGCGACTCTCGAAGAGCCGGCGCGCCTGCCGTCCGCTTCCGCGCGCGACCGCTCGCCGGCTCGCGCT
>MELN01000017.1:123606-126169 GCA_001768675.1 Actinobacteria bacterium RBG_16_64_13
GCCCCCGCCCGGCAAGGGCCGATCGCCGCCGCGCCGGGCATCGTTCCCTCGCAGCCTCCGATTCCACCTCGCTCGATCAAGCGGCCGAATCGATACCTGCCGCAGCCGGTCTCATGGGCAAGTACACCTTCGACACGTTTGTCATCGGGCAGTCAAACCGTTTCGCCCACGCGGCCGCCCTTGCCGCCGCGGAGACACCAGGTACCCAGTACAACCCGCTGTTCATCTACGGCGGGGTCGGTCTCGGCAAGACACATCTGCTTCAGGCTATCGGCAACTACGCTTTGCGCAATCATCCAGGCCTCAAGGTCCGCTATCTCACACTCGAGACGTTCACCAACGACTTCATCAACTCTCTTCGCGATGACAGCATCGAGGGCTTCAAGAACCGGTACCGGACCGTCGACGTGCTCCTCATCGACGACATCCAGTTCCTTCAGAGGAAGGAGCAGACCCAGGAGGAGTTCTTCCACACCTTCAACGCCCTCTACGACGCGCAGAAGCAGATCGTCATCACCTCCGACAGGCACCCGAAAGGCCTGGCCACTCTCGAGGATAGGCTTGTCTCGCGGTTCGAGTGGGGCTTGATCACCGACATCCAGCCGCCCGACCTTGAAACGCGCGTCGCGATTCTGCGCAAGAAGGTCCGGAGTGACGGCATCATCTTGGCCGACGACGACGTCCTCATGCTTATCGCGTCTCGCGTGCCAACGAATATTCGCGAACTCGAAGGCTGCCTCACCCGCGTAGTCGCGTTCTCGTCGTTCACGAAGCGGCCCATCGACGTCGAGCTTGCCCGCGAAGTGCTCAAGGACATTCCAGAGACCCCGTCGACCCGAGTCACCATCGACCTCATCCTATCCGCCGTCGCCGAGACTACCGGTATCTCTGTCACCGAGATCACCGGCGACAAGCGCTCGCGTCCCGTGGTTGAGAGTCGCCATCTCGCCATGTACTTAGCGCGAGAACTCACGGATGCCAGTCTCCCCAAGATCGGTGAGCGCATAGGCAATCGCGACCACACCACGGTTCTCCACGCGGTAGAGAAGATCGCCAAACTCATGCGCGAAGACCGCGAGATGTACAACCGGGTGCAGCGGCTCACCAGCAAAGTGAAGAGCGCGCGATGATGCTCTATCCACATCGACCTGTATATATCAGGGGGACGTCCTGTGGACTACCGGTGACTTCTCTCGTCGTCTCCCAACCTGCCGCCGTCTCGGCTTCTCCGTCCACCGCCCGTCCACAAGCTACTCCGAGCTCCGGCATCGCTCTCTTCGCGCTAGAGCCCGTCCCATCCGTGTTGTCAACACCTTCCACAGACTCTATTACAGTCGCTATCCTTCTCTACAAAGCATAAGAAGAATAATAAGCACGGTGCGGTCCATGTCCCCGCGAGTGAGGAGCTTCGATGAAACTCGTTACCACCAAACAGGCGCTCGTTGAATGTCTGGGGATCGTCAACAAAGCGGTCTCGTCCCGCAGTTCGATCCAGGTGCTATCCGGCGTCTTGATCGACGCACGCGAGGAGGGTGTGACGCTTTCAGCTACGGACATGGAGATATCGATCAAGGCGCCGCTGCTTGGTGACGTAGAGCAGGCGGGGTCCCTGGTCGTCCCGGCCCGCATCGCGACCGATATCGCCAGAAGCCTGCCCGCGGGTCGCGTGGTGATAGAGCAGCGCGCTGGTGAGACACAGGTAGAGATACAAGCGGGGGAGTCGTTGTTCGATCTTCACTCACTACCCGCCGCCGATTTCCCCCAACTTCCGGTGCTCGCCGGAGAACGTTTCACTGTGAGCCGTGTGGCATTCATCGAGACGGTCGATCGAGTGGCCTCGTCGGCGTCGCGCGATGAGACACGGCCGGTGCTGACAGGCGTGTTGGTTCAGTTCACCAAGCACGCCGTGCGCATGGTAGCCACCGATAGCTACCGCCTGAGCGTCAAGGAGACGCCACTGGAGTCGTCGGTCCCCGGCACCCTGCAGGCCATCGCGCCCGCGCGTACGCTGCTCGAGCTCTCGCGTATTGCCGCCGCCTTGGCTGACGAAACGATTGCGATCTTGCCGACGGAGAACCAGATCTTGTTCGAGGTGGGGGGCGTCACGTTGGTGTCGCGCCTCATCGATGGCCAGTTCCCCAACTACAAGCAGCTGATCCCCGAGACCTTCGACTACGAGGTGGCGGTCGACCACGACGAATTACTCGAGGCCATCAGGCGTGTGGGTCTCTTGGCTCAGAAGAACGCGCCCCTGCGACTGCAGTTCGCCGATAACACCCTCACCGTTTCGGCGGAATCGCAGGATGTGGGCAAAGCTCACGAGGCCATGCCCGTTCAGTATTCTGGTGAGTCGCTGGCGATAGGCTTCAATCCCGAGTTTCTCGAAGCAGGAGTGGCCTCGGTGAAAGAATCGCCGGTGTACCTGCGCTTCATCAGCCCCCTGCGCCCTGGACTCGTCAAGGGAGCGGGCGACGACTTCCTCTACCTGGTCATGCCCATCCGGCTGAACGACTAGGATGGCGGCGCACGCCGATCCCCCGGCGGCGAGTCGGCAGCCAGTCCC
>MELN01000017.1:126191-131069 GCA_001768675.1 Actinobacteria bacterium RBG_16_64_13
GCCCATCACACTGGGGCAGTTCGTCAAGCTCGCGGGCTTGGCGGATACGGGAGGTGCCGCCAAGCAGCTGGTCGTCTCGGGCGGCGTCCGCGTGAACGGGCAGGTCGAGACCCGGAGGGGTCACAAGATGCTGCCGGGCGACGTGGTGGAGGCCGCAGGGCAAGCGGTGGTGGTCGTGGCCCGCGCCGAGCAGGCGTACGTCCCCGGAACCCGGCCCCGCGCCTCCATTCCTACGAGATCGGAGCCCACCCCCCCACCGCGAGGCTGATAACGTGCTGGTCCGCAGGGCGCGACTCTGGAATCTGCGCTCGCACCGCGAACTCGAGGTGGGATTGGGCCTGGGTCTTAACGTGCTGGTGGGGCCCAACGGAGCAGGCAAGACGACCGTCCTGGAGGCGCTCACCTTGGCGCTCGATGGCGATCCCCTCAGACCGGGCAACCCCCGCGACCTCATCAGTCGTGACCAGGAGTACCTGCGTGTGGAGATCGACCTGGAAGACGGGGCGACGACGACTGCCACCACGGCCTATTCCCGCCAGGGCGAACGCCGCCTCTCCGCGGACGGTGCTCCTCTGGCGGATACCGCCCGTTGGCGTGAGGCTATCCCCGTTCGCACCTTCGTACCCGACGACCTCAGGCTGGTCAAGGGGAGCCCACGGCGCAGACGGGAGTACTTGGACGCCCTGGCGTCGCGGTGCGGGCCGGAGTACCGGGGCGTCCTGGGCCGCTACGAGGAGGCGCTTGCCCAGCGGAACCTGCTCCTCCGCACAACCAGAGGAGGCGGCGACGACGGCCAGTTCGGCCCGTGGGAAACGATCTTGGCGCAGACGGGACTCGCGGTCACGGACGGACGGGCTGCGGCGCTCTCTTCTTTCATCGAGTCGTTCCAGCGCACGCACGCGGAGCTCACCGGGGACCCTCCCGATGCGCTGCGCTTGGTGTATCGGACGAACGTCGCCGGGCTCGACGAAGCCGAGTACAAGATGCGGCTGGCAGAGACGCGGACCGCCGATCGGCAGCGTACCTACACGCACCTGGGGCCGCATCGCGACGATCTGAGGCTCATGCGCAGCGGTCTCGACATGCGCGACTGCGCCTCCCAGGGAGAGCAGCGCACCGCGCTGTTGACGCTGGTGCTCGCCGAATGGGAGTACTTGTGCGGCATGGCGCAGAAGCCGCTCCTCTTGCTCGACGACGTCATGAGCGAACTCGACGAGACTCGGCGAAGGGCCCTTGTCGGCTTCGTGCGGCGTGGCGGCCAGGTCGTGATCTCCACGACCGACCTCCGCTACTTCGCCCCTGAAGAACTGGTCGACGCTACGGTGGTCGAGTTGGCAACGGGTGCCGGCACATGAACGACCGTAGGGCCTCGGAGAACGCCGGTTTCGACCGCCTTGGGGATCTACTGCAGGATGTGACGGGGGCCGGCGACATGCCGTCCGGGGCGCCGTCTGCCCGTGGCGGGCTTCCGGCGGGCGGCGGCCGGACCACTGGGACTTCAGGAGGCTTCGCCGGCGAGACCGCGAAGCAGCTCGCTCAGATCTGGCTGGACGTGGTGGGGGAGGAGGTGGCCGGGAACAGCCGCCCGGTACAGTTGAGGCATGGCCGTCTCGTGGTTAGCGCGTCGTCGAGCGCGTGGGCGCAGACCCTTCAGTTCATGAGCACGGCGATCATTGCTCGTCTGAACGAGAGGCTTGGCGCCGACACGGTCAAGCAGGCCGTCTTCCGTCACGCCGGTTGGGTCGAACGCCCGCGGAGATCCCCCGGGGCTGCCGAGCCCGGAGTGGTAGGCGGCGCGGTGGAGGCCGCATCGGAGCCGGCGGTGTGCTTGACGGCGGAGGAACAGGACGCCCTCGCCGCCGTCGAGCAGCTGGGTCTGGAACCCGAGCTGCGGCAAAAGGTGATTGGAGCGATGCGGGCCGCGTTTGTCCGCGGAGAGCAGGATTCTGTGCGCTGAGAGCGTACCAGGCGAAGGTCGGGAAGGGGCCCGTGTGCTATCATATGACCGACGTGGCAGGCACTCTCCACAGTGACAGGTCGGTCTTTCTTCCAGCCTCTCGGGAGCATTCCCATGACTCGTTCGGCAGCGCGCCGCGGGGCCTCATGGATGCCGTTCGGGGCGCATCTAGACTCGGCTCCCGTCGCGGTGGACGCCGGACCGTCCAGCGGTCCCGGCCGGAGAGAGAGGTCTTTGAGGTTTGGCAGAACACTCGTATGACGTAGGTGACATACAGGTCCTCGAGGGCTTGGAGCCCGTCCGCAAGCGGCCGGGCATGTACATCGGCTCCACCGGGCACCGCGGCCTCCACCACCTGGTGTATGAAGTGGTGGACAACTCCGTTGACGAAGCGCTGGCCGGCGTGTGCACTTACATCGACGTCACCATCTGCGCTGATTCCTCCGTGCGGGTCGTCGACAACGGTCGGGGCATCCCGGTCAAGAACATGCCCCAGTTCGACCGGCCCGCGCTCGAGATAGTCATGACCAAATTGCACGCTGGCGGTAAGTTCGGCGGCGAGGGGTACAAGGTCTCGGGGGGTCTGCACGGGGTGGGCGTGAGCGTCGTGAACGCGCTCTCGGAGTGGCTGACGGTCGAGGTCAGCCGGGACGGCCATCGGTTTCGCCAGAGCTACGCTCGGGGGGTGCCGGTCACCGACCTGGAGAAGATCGGCAAGAGCGAAGGCCTCAGTGGCACGACCACTCACTTCAAGCCGGACCCGCAGATCTTCGATGACCTCAACTTCAACTTCATGACCCTTTCACAACGGCTTCGCGAGGTCGCCTTCCTCAATCGCTCGCTACGCATCACCCTGGCCGACGAGCGGGAGGAAGTCGCCGAGGCGGAGAGTGGGGCGGACCAGGACGACGACGATGTGTCCCGCGACTACCTTGATCGGACCGCGGAACGGGAGCTTCCTCCGGACTTCCCGACCGCGTCGGGTGCGGCAAGCGAGGCCGGATCCGCGCCGGCCGGCAGGAAGCGGTCCGAGCCCCGTTCGGTCGTCTATTGCTACGACGGGGGCATCGTCGACTTCGTCAAGCACATCAATACCCACAAGGACGCCATCCATCCGCGCGTGATCCACTTCGAGGGACAGGAGGCCGACCAGCAGGTCGAGCTGGCCATGCAATGGAACGCCGGCTACATCGACAACGTCTTCTCCTTCGCCAACAACATCAACACCCATGAGGGTGGCACTCATCTCTCCGGTTTCCGGGCCGCCCTCACCCGCACCATCAACGACTACGCCCGCTCCAAGGGATTCCTCAAGGAGAAAGAGGAGAACCTGAGCGGAGAGGACATTCGCGAGGGCTTGGTGGCCATCCTCAGCGTCAAGCTGCGCAACCCCCAGTTCGAGGGCCAGACCAAGACCAAGTTGGGCAACTCCGAGATCCGCGGCTTTGTGGAAGGCGTCGTCAACCAGAAGTTCGCGGAATACCTCGAGGAAAACCCCTCCGACGCCAAGCAGATCCTTACGAAGACCGTACAGGCCGCTCACGCCCGCCAGGCGGCCCGTAAGGCTCGTGACCTTACCCGGCGCAAGAGCGTGCTGGAGAACACCACACTGCCCGGCAAGCTGGCCGACTGTTCCATCCGGGACCCTGCCTCCTGCGAGCTGTATCTGGTCGAGGGCGACTCGGCGGGCGGTTCGGCCAAGCAGGCCCGAGACCGGAGCTTCCAGGCCATCCTGCCCCTGCGAGGCAAGATCATCAACGTCGAGAAGGCCCGGCTGAACAAGATTCTCTCCAACGTGGAGATCCAGGCCATGATCAGCGCCTGCGGCACCGGCCTGGCCGACGAGTTCGACCTCACCGCGGCGCGCTACCACAAGCTCATCATCATGACCGACGCCGACGTCGATGGGGCGCACATCCGCACCCTCATCCTCACCTTCCTGTTCCGGAGCATGGTGGAGCTGATCGACGCCGGCTATGTCTACATCGCGCAACCCCCGCTCTATCGGGTGACTCACAAGCGCCAGGACTACTACGCCTTCGACGACGCCGAACTGGAGCAACTGCTGGGTCGCATCGGGCGCGTCGGCGTCACCCTGCAGCGCTTCAAGGGCTTGGGCGAGATGAACCCCGAGCAGTTGTGGGAGACCACCATGAACCCGGACAAGCGCACCTTGTTGCAGGTGACGGTGGACGATGCCGCGATTGCGGATGAGGTCTTCACCACTCTGATGGGCGACAAGGTAGAACCGCGTCGCGACTTCATCACCGAGAACGCGCGCTACGTGCGCACCCTGGACGTGTAGGCCATGGAGACTCTCGAGGGCCGCATAGAGCAGATCGAGATCGCCGATGAGATGCGGGCGTCCTATCTCGACTACGCCATGAGCGTGATCGTGGGGCGTGCTCTGCCCGACGTACGCGACGGACTGAAGCCGGTGCACCGGCGCGTCCTCTTCGGCATGCACGACTCCGGCATGCAGCCTAACCGGCCCTATCGCAAGTGCGCCCGCGTAGTCGGGGATGTCATGGGTAATTTCCACCCCCACGGCGACAGCTCCATCTACGACGCCCTGGTGCGTATGGCCCAGGACTTCTCGATCCGCTATCTCCTGGTCGACGGCCATGGCAACTTCGGCTCGGTCGACGGCGACTCAGCAGCCGCCATGCGCTACACGGAGTGCCGGCTGAGTCGCATCGCCACCGAGATGCTGCGCGACATCGACGCGGAGACGATCGATTGGACTCCCAACTACGACGAGAGCAGGGAAGAGCCTACGGTCCTGCCCTCTCGTTTCCCGAACCTGCTGGTCAACGGCAGTTCCGGCATCGCCGTGGGTATGGCGACCAACATCCCGCCGCACAACCTCCGTGAGACGATCGCGGCCACGGTCGCGTTCATCGACGACCCGGGGCTCACCA
>MELN01000017.1:131179-140114 GCA_001768675.1 Actinobacteria bacterium RBG_16_64_13
TGGTTGTACGGGCCAAGGCCCACAGCGAGCCACTCAAGCAGGGCAAAACGGCCATCATCGTCACCGAGCTCCCCTACCAGGTGAACAAGGCGCAGCTTATCGAGAAGATAGCTGAACTGGTGCGGGAGAAGCACATCCCCGAGATCTCCGACCTGCGCGACGAGTCCGACCGTTCGGGCATGCGCATGGTCATCGAACTCAAGCGGGAAGCCATCCCGAAGGTGGTCCTCAACAAGCTGTACAAGCACAGCGCCATGCAGTCCACCTTCGGCGTCAATATGCTGGCCCTGGTCGATGGCGTGCCGAAGACCCTTTCGCTCCGCGACATGCTGCGCCACTACATAGCGCATCAGATGGACGTCATCGTCCGCAGGACCCGTTTCGAGCTCGACAAGGCCAAGAAACGCGCCCACATCCTCGAAGGGCTGCTGATCGCCATCTCCAATCTGGACGAGGTCATCCGGATCATCCGCTCCAGCGAGGACGCCGACGCGGCGAAGATGGGTCTGATTACCCGTTTCGGCCTCAGCGAAGAGCAGGCCCAAGCTATCGTCGACCTGCGCCTGCGCAACCTCACCGCTCTCGAACGCCACAAGATCGAGGAAGAGCACCGGGATCTGCTCGAGCGGATCGCCTACCTGGAGGGGCTGCTGGCCGACGAGGCTCAGATCTACGACGTGATCAAGGAGGAGCTGCTCGAGATCCAGCAGATGTACGGGGACGATCGCCGCACCGAGATACTTCCCTCCGAGGACGAGATCGACATCGAGGACATGATCGCCGTGGAGGAGATGGTCATTTCCATCACCTCATCCGGCTACGTCAAGCGCCTGCCGGTCTCGACGTACCGTTTGCAGCACCGAGGCGGTATCGGGGTGATGGGCATGGATCTGAAAGAGGGCGACTACATCGAGCACCTCTTCATCACGACGACTCACCACTTCCTGCTGTTCATAACATCCAGGGGCAAGATCTATCGCCAGAAGGTGCACGAGCTACCTTTGGGGAGCCGGCAGAGCAAGGGGCGGCACGTGGCCAACCTTCTGCCGCTGGCCCAGGGCGAGCAGATCAAGGCGGTCATCGCGACCAAGGACTACACCGACGCCAAGTACCTGGCCTTCGCGACCAAGAAGGGCATCGTCAAGAAGACCCGCTTTCTCGACTACGCAACGACGCTCAAAGCCGACGGGATCATCGCCATCAACCTGGACGAGGATGATGAGTTGGTGGCGGTGCAACACACCAACGGCCACGACGACCTCATCCTGGTGTCGAGCGAAGGTAAGGCTATCCGCTTCCACGAGTACGACGTGCGGCCCACGGGCCGGAACACCATGGGAGTGACGGGCATGCGGATGTCGGCCGGGTACTTCCTTCTGGGCATGGCAGTGGCCGAAGACGATGCCGACATCTTCTGCGTCACGAGCGGCGGTTACGGCAAACGTACCCCGGTGTCCAGCTACCCGACGCAGAAGCGCGGCGGCCAGGGGGTCATCACCATCAAAGACAGCCCCGACCGGGGCGACCTGGTAGGTGTGGCCACGGTGCGCAACAACCACGAACTGATGCTCATCAGCCAGGATGGCACGGTCATCCGGGTGCCGGTGGAGAGCGTGCGGACGACCGGCCGCAACACGATGGGTGTCCGGGTGATGAACCTGCGCGGTGCCGACAAGGTGTCGAGCATGGCCCGGGTGGTGGGGACGTCAAACGGCGGCGCGAACGGCAACGGAGCCGGGGTCCCCGGACTGCAAGGACTAGAAGACGGCGAATTCGACGGCTTTGAAGCCGGAGTCGGCGACGGCATCGACGACTACGAAGACACTATGGGCACCGAAGACAGTGAGATAGTGGACGACTATCCGGAGGACGAGTCCTAGGCCGGAGGCCTTCCGCAAGCCATTCGGCCAGTTAGACGCCACGGGCCCGCCTCGAGCACGAGGCGGGCCCGTGGCGCTTCTGGCGTGAGAAGCAGGCTGGTTACTCTCCCTGGCCGCCAGAAGTCATATGGTTGACCAGAGCCGTAATCTCGTCGGCTGTGAGCTTGTCCTTGAACCCGGGCATCGTTTCATTGCCCGATTCGGTCACCGACCTCATTTCCGCCGCGTCGCCCTCAGGGATGGTGCTGTGGCATCCGACGCAGTTCGCCGCGTAGAGCGCCGCTGCGTCTATCGCGCTGCCGCCCGAAGTGGTGGTGCTGGCCGCGGTTGTCGCGGTGGTTGCGCCAGTGGTGGTGGTCGTGCTGCCCCCGCATGACGCGGCTATCAGAACAACCAATAGGAGAACGACCACCAGTGTCAGGCCCATCACTTGTCTTTTCTTCATCCACAACTCCCTTGTCGGCGCCAGGTCACGACCGTGGCAACAATTGAACGCCCAAGGCCATAAGCCGGGCGTAAGTCCCCAGCTATTCTATGAGACTACCCAGTATGCGGCTTCTGCTATCATCCCCGGACAGTTGAGTGAACACTGCTCGTCAAGAACAAGGAGCATGGTCGATGGACGTGTTTTGGCTGTGGTCGCTGATTCTCTTGGTGCCGGCCTTGGTGCTGGGCATCTACGCTCAGGTCAGAGTCAGCTCAGCCTTCAACCGCTACTCGCAGGTGCCGTCGGCTCGGGGTCTGACGGGTGCCCAGGGGGCCCGCTTGGTGCTCGATTCCGCGGGCCTCTCGAACGTCGGCATTCAAATCGCCGGAAGCCGCCTGTCCGATCACTACGACCCTCGGACCGACGTGCTGACTCTCAGCCCCGAGGTAGGGAACAGCAATTCCTTGGCTGCGCTCGGGGTGGCAGCTCACGAAGCGGGCCACGCCTTGCAGCACGCTGAGGGATACGCGGCAGCTAGACTCCGGAGCGCGATGGTCCCGGCGGCGAACATCGGCACCAACTTGGGGTTCGTGCTGTTCTTCATCGGCCTGATCTTCTACCGGAACGGCCTGCTGATGGGGGTGGGCATCCTCCTCTACTCCGCCGCCGTGCTCTTCACCCTGGTCACCTTGCCCGTGGAGTTCGACGCCTCACGACGGGCCATGACGCAGCTGGAGAACAGGAGCATCCTCGTGGGCGACGAACTGGTTGGTGCGAAGAAAGTGCTGAGCGCCGCCGCCCTCACATACGTCGCGGCCGCGCTCATGGCCATCCTGCAACTAGTGCGACTCATCCTCATCAGTCGCAGGTAACGGCCGGACCTTGCCGGCGAGGTAGCGCGAGGGGGAGAAATCATGTCTGTTCCGCGGGTGCTGTTGGTCCCGACGCATCGCACCGGTCTGGCCAACGCTGTCGCGGCGGCGGCAGCGGAGGTCCTCGCCAAACGCGGGATGCAGGTCCGCTACCACCATCTTGGCCCCCTGAGCCCCGTCGCCTCCTGGGATCGCTGGGAGGGGACGGCCTTCATCGATCCGGCGATCTACAGCGAGGAAGCTCTGCTCGGCCTCTACGACGTGGCTACCCGCGGCGCCGATGTGTCTCTGCTCTCTGCGAGCACCGGCCTGCTCGACCAAAGAGAAGGCGTGACCTGGCTGCCCAAGGACGTAGCGCGACTTCTTGATTGCCCCGTCGTCGTTCTCGTGGATTGCCGGGGCTGGGGGACCGGAATACGGCTGGTGACGGCGGGGCTCAGGTCGCATCTGTCAGGGCTCAACCTCGCCGGGGCCGTACTCACTGGGGTCGCCGACCGAGAGCATCTCGAGCTGCTGCGCGCGGTATTCGCGGAGGAAGGCGTGCCTGTGGCAGGGTGCCTTTTCGCTGGCGACGGTCCTGATTGGGATGTGACCTCGCCGGGAGCGTGGGGTCTGCCACTCGACCCGGACTTGCTCGAAGCGGTAGCGCGCCAGGTAGACCTTGGCGGCCTCGTCGCTCTCGCCGGCCAGCGGGGGTTCCTGTCATCGCAGAGTTGGCTGAACGACCGCGGGATCGACGGCCCCCTCATCGCTGTCGCGGGTGGCAGCGGCTTCACGCCGTGGAGCCGTGACTCCATCGAGGTGCTCCGAGCAGCCGGGGCGCAGGTCCGGCGCCTGGATCTCGTGGAGGATCGCTCGCTCCCCGCGGGAGCCTCTGGGCTTGTGCTTGCAGGGACTCTCTGGCCGGCAGCGCTAGCAGACATCGCGATGAACACCGCTCTACTTGACGCCATCCGGGCAGGGATCGAGGGCGGGCTGCCCACGATAGCTCTGGGTGGGGGGTCGCTGCTCCTGCTCGACAAGGTACAAGACACACTCGGCCGGACCTCTGATCTGGCCGGTGTCGTTCCGGTCAGAGGCGAGATCGTCTGGGAGATGGAGGAGCCGCTCCATGTGGGGGTGACCGCTCGGCAAGACAACCTGCTGCTGGCAAAGGGCGAGACCTTGACGGGCTGGATGCTGACAGATGCCGAGGTCATCGATCCAGGCGGTCGCTGGGAGACGCCGCTCCTGGTGCGAGAGGCCGGGGGGACAGGAGAACAGGGGGAAGGAGTATGCACCGACTCGCTTCTTAGCTCTCGCGTGCTTATGCATCTCGCGGGCGTATCGGGGATGGCGCCTCGCTTTGTCCGCCGCTGCGCCGAGTTCGCTCGGAGTGGCTAGGCACCGGCCCCACCTGGTCATCCTGCCGAGAGTGCGGTAGCCTACACCACTCATCTCGTACAGAATTGGTAGCCTGACGCCGCGGGAGCGTCCAGGCTGTGAGGAGGAAGCAAAGTGACAGCCGCGAGCACCGACCCGGTGATCCGAAACTATCGGGAGCAGATATCCGACAACGACCTCAAGATCCTGGAGGCTCTTAACAAGCGGATCAAGTTGGTCAAGAGCCTCAAGGACTATAAGGAGTCCCAGGGCTTGAGCTTCTACGATGCCGCACAGGAAGACTGGGTCATCACGTATCTGTGCCGGGCCAATCGCGGGCCGCTGTCCAACGAAGGCCTGCGCGAGATCTACACACTTGTGCTGCAGTGGGCCAAGCGCGAGGCGGCCTCGATGGAGGAAGCCAAGGGCTAAGCCGCGAGGGAGCGCGCCGGTCGCGCTTCGGTCCGAGCCTTAGAAGTCTTGAGGCGATACGTTGTCAAGGAACTGCTTGAACTCCTTGACGATCTCCTCCGCGTCCTCGACCTCCTGGTCGAACTCTATGCCGTTGGCTTCGAGAAGCTCGGTAGAGGCGAAGATGGGCGCGTTGGTCCGGACCGCGAGCGCGATGGCGTCCGACGGCCGCGAATCCACCCGCAACTCATGACCGCCCGCCTCCAGTTGGAGTAGGGCGTAGAAGGTGTTGTCGCGCAGCTCTGTGATGAGGACAGCGGCGAGTTTCGCGGCCAGACGCTCGATGGTGGCCACCAGCAGGTCGTGCGTCATCGGCCGCGGGAGTTCGGCGTTCTGGAGCTTCATGAGTATTGCCGCTGCCTCCGGATGCCCGATCCAAATCGGGAGAAAGCGGTTCTTCTCCTGTACCTTCAGCAGCACGATCGGCTGCTTGCTCGCCACGTCGAAGCTAACGCCGTAGACAGTGACTTCTTCAAAGCCTTCCATGGTCTCTCCGTTCGGATATGCACTCTCTAGGTTACCCCTCGCAGCCGCGAGCGTCACCACGTGTGGCCCGTTTTCTAGGCGCTCCGCGCCTGCCGAGACCCGGGGAAGACCTTTCTTGACATAAGTCTGAATGCCGGTAAACTACCCGCTCATGGGCCTATAGCTCAGTTGGTTAGAGCGCACCCCTGATAAGGGTGAGGTCAGTGGTTCGAATCCACTTAGGCCCACCATTGATTCCCAACCCGCAGGTTCCAGATCGCTTCACTCGGGGGATTAGCTCAGTTGGGAGAGCGCCGCCTTTGCACGGCGGAGGTCGCCGGTTCGACCCCGGTATCCTCCACTTCCAGCGTTGGCTTCGACTACGGGAGAGTGGACGTGATCTTCAGCCGCATACTTGCCGCCACCGACGGCACGGAGGCTTCTCTGCGGGGGGTGGAGGTCGCGGCCCAGATGGTCCAACGCTACGATGCCGAGTTCGTCCTGCTCACCGCCGTTTCTGTGCCGCAGCACGTTGTGTTGGCGGCGAACATGGACCAGCGCAACATCGAGAGCTACGTGGAACGGCTGGCCCAGGGCTCGCTGAGCTCCGCCGTCGCTCTGCTGCGTCAGAAGGGCGTAGGCGCCGAGGTAAAGGCTGTCGTCGGTCCCGCCGCCGAGACGATCCTCGCTGAGATCGAAGCAAGCAAGGCCGATCTGGTAGTGATGGGGCGGAGGGGGCGCTACGAGCCCAAAGACCTGATCCTGGGCAGCGTGAGCTACCGGGTCTCCCGTCACGTGAGGGTCCCGATCCTCCTGGTTCCGTAGACTTCGCGGCGATCCTCTCTTAGCGGTCGAGTACGCCCAAAGCGTACGTCACTATTTCATCAGATTGATTTGGCAATAGAGATTGCAAAAGCCTTGCATGTCTCCTATACTGCAACTAGAGCAAGCATGGCAAGAAAGCGAACAGCCCTGGGTCTGCATCTGACCGAGCATCGCAAAGCCCGGGCGAGACTTCCGCTCTTCACTCTGATAGCACTGATCTGCCCCCCGCTCGCCGGGGTCAGATCCACCGCAGTGTGGATCTTCTACGGAGTCTTCATAGTGGCTTATGCGTTGTGGTCGCTTCGCCTGGTTCGCACGTTCGCTGCCGACCGCCGGCTCGGCTACCTTCTCTCGCTTACCGACATCGCCATCCTCCTGCCCCTGCTGGCGTGGACGTCGTCGGCGGCTCTTCAAACTGTTCTCGCGGCCGTGTGCGCTTGCGGCTTCATGGCCACGTATGCTGCGGACCGGCGGGCGAAGAGGACGGCAGGTGGTCTCCGAAACTCGGATCTTCTGCAGCCGGCGATGCACGTCGACGATCCCGGCAGGAGAGGCACGGAGACGGCGCTGGAAAGAGCCTTGCGGGTCCGGCTGTGGGTGCTCGAGAGTACCCAGACCAAATTCGCCTTGGTGATGCTGCGCATGCTCCGCTTCGAGGACATGACGTTACACTACGGCGAAGAGGCGTCCGACCACCTGCTTTCGGCGGTCATTCGCAGAGGGTTGCGGCTCATGGGCGCCGACGCCCAACACTTCGTCCTCCCGGGCGGGCGGGTGGCGTTCGTCTTCTCGACGGGGGCCGGCAGCACTCGGACGGGGGCCTCAAACGAAGGTGGCGGGGAATGGATAGATCCATACGACGTCGAGAGCTTCGCCATGGCCCTGGGCAGGAGGGCTTGCGAACACTTGATAGATGGACACCGGGTCGAGTGTGTCGTCGGGTGGGCCTCGGCTCCCGCCGACGGTGTGAACGCCGAAGACCTGGTGTACACGGCAGAGAGCGGCGCGGAGAGCGCCGCGGCCTTCCGGCGGGTGGCGGGTTCGCGGATCATCGTCCCAGAGAAGACCCGGGCGGCCGCCGGATAGACCAGCGTCGCGCGCCAAAGCACGGCTGGCGCTGGCTGCACAAGGGCGGAACCGGTTGAGGGCTGTGGTACAGTTCCGTGCATGAACGAGCCCTCTCGTATCCGCATGGATCCCCAGACTCTCAAGACCAAGACCATTGGCGTGCTCATGGGCGGCCTTTCCGGAGAGCGGGAGGTGTCGTTCCGCTCGGGGGAGAACTGTCTGCGTGCCCTCGAAGCGCGTGGATACCGCGTGGTACGCGTCGATGCGGTTCGCGACGTCGCGGAGCGAATCGACGAAGAGGGAGTGGAAGTCGCCTTTCTCGCGCTGCACGGGCGCTACGGGGAAGATGGCACCGTCCAGGGCCTCCTGGAGGTCATGGGTATCCCCTATACCGGGTCCGGAGTGCTGGCTTCCGCGTTGGGCATGAACAAGATCGCCGCGAAGAAGGTAGTGCGCGCGAGCGGACTGCCCACTCCTGACTACGTGGAGATAAACGGCGGCGAACCGGCGGCTTCGGCCGCGGCTCGTATCGAAGCCGAGCTGGATCTGCCGGTGATGCTCAAGCCGGTGGAGGTGGGTTCGAGCCTCGGCGTGTTCAAGTGCAAGAGTGCCGGCGATCTCCGGGCCTCCGTTGAGAGGGGGCGGGAGAAGTACGGGGCGATGTTCGCCGAGCGGTTCGTGAGCGGCACCGAGATCACCGTGGGGGTGCTGGAGCGCGACGGTTGTCCGCAGGCTCTGCCGATCTTGGAACTGGTGCCCAAGAACGAGTTCTACGATTACGAGGCGAAGTACACAGAGGGCATGACCGAGTTCGTTCTCCCCGCCAGGCTGGCGCCGGCAGCGTACGCGGCGGCTGAGGATGCCGCCGTAGCGGCCTTCGCGGCCATCGGCTGCCGGGGATATGCGCGCGTGGATATCATGGTCGACGGGGCCGGGGTGCCGTGGTTTGTTGAGGTGAACACGTTGCCTGGGATGACGGACACATCGGATCTTCCGGCTCAAGCCCTAGCCGCGGGAATCTCGTATGAAGAGCTGGTGGAGACGATCCTCCTCACGGCCGTTGCCTGACGCGGGCCGACGCCACGCGCCGGGACCCGGCAGACGAGCCGCTGAGAGCGGCGGCGCCGGCGTGGTAGACGCCCAC
This sequence comes from Actinobacteria bacterium RBG_16_64_13, assembly GCA_001768675.1. Classification (GTDB taxonomy): domain Bacteria; phylum Actinomycetota; class Thermoleophilia; order RBG-16-64-13; family RBG-16-64-13; genus RBG-16-64-13. The sequence continues at coordinate 139,694 of MELN01000017.1, forward strand.
GTCCACGTCTTCCCCCCCGAGATAGTCGAAGACCGGGCGGCGTATCTGGGGCGGGACCCTCGATTCGACGCCCTGTACTCCTCGCCGCGAGCCCGTATGGTCACGGCTGACGACGTGGTCGAGCAGATGGAGGGCAGCGGAGTCGGGTGCTCCGTGATCATGGGCTTCGCTTTCGGTGATCAGGGGCTCTGCCGCATGGCCAACGATCACGTGGTCGAGGCGGTGCGCCGCTATCCCGGCCGCTTGGCCGGATTGGCGTGCGTATCGCCCGCGAGCGCCGGAGCCGTCGACGAGCTGCAGCGCTGCCTGGATGCCGGTTTGCGGGGTTGCGGCGAGCTCACCCCGGATGTGTATGACCCCGGCAGCGCGGGGTCCGCGGCGAATCCCGGTCTCGGCGCCGTTGCCGGCTGCCTGACCGAAC
>MELN01000017.1:140122-148220 GCA_001768675.1 Actinobacteria bacterium RBG_16_64_13
TGCTGGTGCACGCGAGCGAGCCGGTAGGACATCAATATCCGGGCAAGGGCCGGTTCACTCCCGAGTCGTGCCTGGCGTTGGCTCAAGCTTTACCAGATCTGACCATCGTCTTCGCCCACCTCGGCGGGGGCTTGTTCCTTTATGAGACGATGCCCGAAGTGCGGAAAGCGCTGGCCAGGGCCTACTACGACACGGCGGCGGCGCCGTATCTGTACAGCCCGGACATCTACCGGACAGCCATGGCGAGCGCCGGTCCCGGGAAGTTCATTTTTGGGAGCGACTACCCGCTTCTGCCCCCAGGGAGATATGAGGAAGGGCTCGAACAGTTGACCCCGGCACAGCGTGTGGCGGTTCAAAGTGCGAACGCGAGGAAGGTTTTCAGGCTATGAGCGAGGAAACGGGCCACACCAACGATCTGCGGCGGTTGCTCGAGGAGTTGGTCGCGGGCGACATCGAGCTGGATACCGCGGTGCGGAAGCTGCGGTTGTTCCAGGTCGGCGCAGTTGGCGAGTTCGCGCGCCTCGACACCTATCGGGACTTGCGGAAGGGTGTGCCGGAGGTCATATACGCGTCTCGAAAGAGCGACGGCGACCTTGAGGCAATAGTCCGCCGCTGTTTGACCGATCGCGGCTTCGCGCTCGCCACGCGCCTTGACCCGGCGCGCGCGGAGAGGCTTCGGCGCGCGCTGGGGGACGGCGACGGAGAGGTGACGCGGCCGGCCGCCGGCCCGTTGGCCGGTCTTGTCTTCTCCTATCGGGAGGACGCCAGGATCCTGGCTGCACACCTTCCGGCCTACCAGCTGCCGGAAGAACGCGGCTGCGTCGGCCTGCTAACCGCAGGGACGTCGGATATCCCCGTGGCCGAAGAGGCGGCTCTCGTGATCGCGCATATGGGCTGCAGGGTGGAGCGAGGTTACGATACCGGCGTGGCCGGGCTGCACAGGTTAGCCGAGCCCCTGACCCGGATGCTCGAAAACGAAGCCGACGCCTTGGTAGTCGTGGCCGGCATGGAGGGCGCACTTCCCTCTGTGGTGGCGGGGTTGGTGGACATACCGGTCATCGGGGTGCCGACCTCCACCGGCTACGGGCTGGGGGGGGATGGCACGGCCGCGCTCTACTCCATACTGCAGAGTTGCTCGCCCGGCCTGGTGGCCGTGAACATCGACAACGGTGTGGGAGCGGGGGCCGCGGCCGCTCTCATCGCCAGGGGACGGCGGCAGTAGCTCAGGAGTCTTGGAAGTCTCCGGGCGGGTGGGCACGCAGACCGAACCGGTGCTCAAGATGATCGGCGATGCGTCCCGCGGCTTGACCGTCTCCGTAAGGATTGACGGCGTTGGCCATCCGCTCGTAGGCGGCCTGGTCGTTCAGCAGCAGTAGCAGTTCTCTCGCGATCAGGTCGCTGTCGGTGCCGACAAGACGGGCCGTGCCCGCGTCGATCCCCTCAGGCCGCTCGGTGGTGTCTCGCATCACGAGCACCGGTTTGCCGAGGGTGGGCGCCTCCTCTTGGATGCCGCCAGAGTCGGTGATCACCACGTCCACCGTCTTCATGAGATGCACGAACGGCAGGTAGGGCAGAGGCTCCGTGAAGACCACTTGGTCCACGGCGTCAAGCGCGCCCCGGAAGGTGACCCTCACCACCGGGTTCAGATGTATGGGGAAGATGAACGTCGCCTTGGGCATCTGCGCGCAGACCTGCTTGATCGCGTGCGCCACACGCTCCATGGGCATCCCCCAGCTCTCCCTGCGATGAACGGTGACCAGGACCTTGGGCCCGGGCCTCTTGAGCGCCCGGGCCACCTTGGGCTCCCAGTCGGGCGCGTTGGTGGAGGCCGTCATGAGCAAGGCATCGATGACCGTGTTCCCGGTGACCAGGACGCTCTCAGGGCGCGCGCCTTCGCGCAGCAAGGCGGCGCGCGCCTTCTGGGTGGGCGGATAGTAGACCGAGGCGAGGCGGTCGGCGAGTCGCCGGTTCATTTCCTCGGGGAAGGGACTGTAGACGTTGTCGGTGCGCAGCCCTGCCTCGACGTGCGCCACCGGGATCATCCGGTAGTAGGCAGCCAGGGCGGCGGCGAAGGTAGTGGTCGTGTCGCCGTGCACCATGAGCAGATCGGGCTTCTCTGCTTCGAGGATCGGGTCGATGCCGTTCAGCACCGCCGAGGTGATGTGGCCCAGCGATTGCCGCTCCCGCATGATCTTGAGATCGTGATCGACCGGCAGGGCAAAGGCCTTGACCACCTGGTCGAGCATCTCCCGGTGCTGTCCGGTGACGCACGTGATCACGCGAAAGACCCCCCTCCGCCGCAATTCGAGCACGACCGGGGCCATCTTGATGGCCTCCGGTCTGGTCCCGAAAGTGATGAAGATCGCGTGGTCTGGCACTCTGGAGAAGCACTCCTTGTCGTATGCTCTGGCGGCGAACCGCGCCGCCCAAACGATACACTGTTTGCGCCTGGACGCGCACCAGACTATCCTCGGTGATGCAACAGCGTCCGGCCGGAGAGGGTGGGGTTAGATGACAGACCTGCAGCCGGTTGTCTACGTGGTCGACGACGAGCCTATGGTGCGCCGGTACCTGACCACGCTACTCGAGCTTCAGGCCTTTCGCGTCATATCCTTGGCCTCTGCCGAGGAGCTCCTCGAACACGGGGCGCTTGAAGGTCCAGGCTGTCTGCTCCTTGACGTCTTCCTCCCCGGCTTGAGCGGTCTCGACGTCCAGAAGGTCCTCATGGAAACATTCCATCATCTGCCCGTCGTCTTCATGAGCGGCCAAGGTAGCATCCCGATGAGCGTTCAGGCCATGAGAGCCGGGGCTGTCGATTTCCTGACCAAGCCCTTGGATACTGAAGAGCTCAAGTCCGCCATAGATAGAGCCATTACCTTGAGCGAGCGCATCTGTGCCGAGCGCGCCGAGCATCGCGAGCTGAGAGAACGGCTGGGAAGATTGAGCCAGCGCGAGATCGAAGTGCTCTGTCGCGTGGCGGTGGGGAAGCTGAACAAACAGATCGCGGCCGAACTTGACATCGTCGAGAAGACTGTGAAGGTCCATCGCGGTAGGGGCATGCAGAAACTGGGGATAAGGTCGGTGGCTGAGCTCGTTCGGCTTGCCGGGATACTCGAGCTGCTCCCGCCACCGTCTTCTAACTGATTCCATAGCCAGCCGCTCGGTGGATCGCTGCCGCTCCCCTCGGTGGGGCGGCCTACTTCTTTCCAGAACGCGACCGCGGCCGCCTTCTTTCCGGAGTCGGCCAGTAACCCCCTGCCCTATTGGACCAAGGTCCAATGTTGGACTTAGGTCCAATGTCCAGGTGACATACGGGTGCCGATGGCGGCTAGGTAAGCACTTTCACCCACACGGGCACCAGCAGCGGGGGCGATCATGGACGAAACGAGAGGAGCCTTGCCGGCGGTTGGCCCTGGCAGGGCGTCCTGGCGGCACTTGGCCTACGTGATGACGGGCGTGCTCCTGCTGTGTGCCCTCTTCTGGGCTCTTCTTGTCGCGCCGGCCCAGGCGTTTACAGTCCAAGGTGGGACCAACGCGCAGCGCGCCCACGTCGACCAGGTGATCAAAGCCTGCGCGCTGTGGTACGCCAACACCGATTCGGAACTCCGGGCTCTGGGCCCCGTCAAGGTGGTCTTCGCGCAGATGGACGGCGTGTCCGGCTATTCGAAACCCGGGGTCATCTATATCAACAGCAGTCTCCAGCCGGGCGAGGCTCTGAGCGAACTCGTGGCGCACGAATGGTCGCACCAGATCTGGTACTCGCTGGGCCCCAAGTGGTGGCAGAAGTGGAGCCAAGTCTCCGGCGCCGGCTCTTTCGCCGGGGCTGGCGCCTGGCGGCAGGACCCGGCGGAGAACTTCGCCGAGTGTGCCAAGATCGCGCTCTGGAGCAGTGAGTACTCGCTGCGCGACTACGCCGTCACCGATCTGGCCGTCACCGACCCGGGTACCCTGCGCGATTGGCTCGCCCTGGCTCGCTACGCCAACAAGTGCCCGTTCGCAGACCTGGGCCCCAGCGTAATGCCAACCAGCTCCTCGCAGGACGAGTTGGCGGCGGCGGCCGGGTACGTCTACGCTCAGGGCATCATGCAAGGGGTAAGCGACACGGCCTTCCGGGCGGATGCGCCGCTCACCAGGCGGCAGCTGGCCACGATCTGCGAGAGGGCGGGTCTTTCCTGCCCCGTGGCCTGGCGCTACGACTTCGGCGCAGCCACGCGGGGCGAGGTGCGCGACACCGTGGCCGGGTTGACCTGGAACGGCGAAAGCTGGTCCGAAGCGATAACCAGAGGCCAGATGGCCCGGCTGGTGTGGCGGAGCCGCTAGGCGCCGGCGCCTGGAGCGGCAGGCCTCGACAGAACTTCCACCGCTCTTCCTCACCCGTCCTCGCGAGACGGGTGGGGCGCCCCCACTTCGACTGTTCCCGCATCTGCCCGGCCGACGTGGCGGCACGTCCCACGGTAGGCAGAGCCAGGCTATTCCGATAGAATTCGGAGGGTCCGGTCCACGGGCACAACTACCTTAAGGACGGTGGCCATGAGCCGCTTTCTTGATGAGCGCGGGCGCATCTTCGGTAAGGTGAACGTCGTCGATCTGCTCGTCTTGCTGGTCATACTGGCCGTCGTGGCCTTTGCCGTGGTTCGCATGACCGGAGGCAGTTCGAAGCCGATCCCGGTTCGCGTCACCTATACCGTCGAAGAGGTGCGAAAGGCTACAGTCGACGCCTTGGTCGATGCCCTGGAGACCGGCAGCACGGTCAGGGATGACGGTGGCACTGTGTTGGGTGAGGTTGTGGAGGTCGTACCGACGCCGACCGTGAAAGAGGTCCCCACGCCCGAGGGGCAGCTCAAGGCCTTCGCTTCGCCCGTCTTCAGCGACGTGGACATCGTGGTGCTGGGTGAAGGCCGGATGTCCGGATCCACCGTCCGCATCGGCAGCGTGCCCATAAGGGTGGGAAAGAAGGCTACGCTGGTCGGGACGGGGTTCGAGGTGCAGACCGTTATCATGCACGTGGTCTCGGGTGAGGAGGCGGTCAAGTAGCGGGCGCGGCCCTGAAGGGGCCCGATCATGACGGAGACGCGTTCATGAAGATCCTCAGTGGCTCGCTTTCCTACCATGCGGCTCGACGTTCCTCGCTCTGGCTCGAGGCGGCGACTCGGCACTCTGTCACCGGCCGCTTCTTTCTGGGCTTGGTGCGAGTCTCGCGCCGCGTGGCAGGCGATAGCGGCACTCTGGGAACGCGGCATGTCGGAACGCGCAAGTTGGCGCGCACCGGCCATCCCCTCAGCGTGCTGGTCATATCTCGCCCCTACATCCGGTTGCGCAACGCACTGGGCGGGGGCATGGTGGGGAGGGTGACAAAGACCGGTGGGGCCCAGGCGGCCCGTTCCCGCTTCGTCGGAGGTGCCTGGATCCTGGCGGTCGGTTCGGGCCTCTTTGCGCTTGGGTGTGGACGGTTGGCGCTGCTCCTGGCCCGTGGCATCAGCACCGTCGATAACACGGGCCTTGCCCTCGCTACCCCCGGCCTCAGACTGATCACGCCGATCGTGGTTCTGTGTGCAGGCGCACTTATCGTCGCAAACGGGCCGCGTCTCCTTCCGGCCTTTCGGGCAAGCCTCGTCGGACGAGGTGTCGGCCATGTGACCGGGGGCTGGCCCGGCGGGCCGCGGGACACCACATGGTCTTGGGGTCTAGTGGCCGGGCCTGTAGGCGTTGGGGCGCTGCTGGCCGCAGGAGCGGGGGCGGTGGCAGGTCTCACCTCGGGGTCCGGGGCTGTCGCCTTGGTCGCGATCGTGGTCGCGCTATCGCTGCTGGCCTTGGTGCTCGTGCGGCCGGAAGCCATGTTGCTGGCCGTGGCGGCTTTTCCCTGGATCGACTGGGTGGCGCGACGCACCTTGGGCGTTGTCGGCCCCGCCTGGGATGACGCGCTCCTTCTGTTCTCCATCGGCCTCTTGTTGTGGTGCGTCATCGCCACAAGGCGTTGGGAGTTGTGGACCGTGCCCATCACGCTTCCCACCCTGCTGGCCCTGGCGGCCGCCATCGGTTCCATCGTGGTCCGCGATGTTCCCGGAGACGTGGCCTTGTTCGCCATGCGCATCCTCTTCCAGCCTCTCCTCTTCTACTTCCTCGGGTTTCTGTTCCCTAAGAACAAGACCTGGGTGCAAGGAGCGGTGTTCGTCTTCGTCCTGGCCAGCGTGGCACTGGCCTTGCATGGGTTGTACCAGTACGTCACGAGTGCCCCGATGCCCGCAAGCTGGGTGGACGTGCGCGAGACCGGCATCGCTACCAGGGCGTACTCCATCATCGAGAACCCCAACGGTCTGGGCGCCTTTTTGCTGATGGGAACGATGGTCTCTCTCAGCCTGGCGCTGGCACGAGGCCTGCGCCGGCTGCCCCGTCTGCTGTGGGCCGCGGCCTGCGTCGTTCAACTGGGCGGGCTGGCGGTGACGTTCAGCCGGGGCGCGTGGATAGGCCTGGCCGCCGGGATCGTCGCGCTGCTGGTGATGGCCTATCGCCACTATCTGATCCCGCTTGTGGGTGTCGCGGTGGTGGGGTGGTTCGTGGTGCCGCGGGCCTTCATCGACCGGCTCACTTTCGCCTTCAGTTCGGCCTACCTGACCAAGAGCATGGAGGCGGGGCGATTGTACGTGTGGAAGATGGCCGCTGACTACGTTGCGGCGCATCCCTGGTTCGGGCTGGGCTTGGGGACGTTCGGAGGCACCAGCGCCGTGACGTTCGCCTACGGTCGCCTTTGGGTGGATAGCTTCTATCTACAACTGGGGGCTGAGGGCGGACTGATACTCCTGGCGCTCTTCTTGTGGATACTACTGCGGGGCGCCAAGGGTCTGGTCAAGGGCTACGGGATGACGGGCGACCCATATCTGCGGGCGCTGGCCGCGGGCGCGCTCGGCGCTTTCGCTGCTGTGGCTGTGGCGAATCTGACGGCCAGCGTTTGGGAGACGTTGGCCGTGGGAGTCGGCTTCTGGTTCCTGACCGGATTGGCGACGTCGGCGGCCATGCAAGTGGGAGCCGACGCGGCGGAATCACCCGAGGAGGCCCGTTGAGAAGGCTGCGGATCCTTCATGTCATCGGCGGAGGCGACACGGGCGGTGCGATGAGTCACCTTCTGCCGTTGTTGTCGGCGCTCGAGCGGGCGGGGTGCGAAGTTCATCTGGCGTGTCTGGGCGAGGGCGGGCTGGCCGACCAAGCCGAGCGCCGGGGATTGTCGGTCGTCAGGCTCGATATGAGCAGTCCCCGGGATCTCCGGGTCCTGGCCCCGCTCCGCCGGCTCATTTCGGCGGGATCGCCGGCCGCGCACGCGCCGGCGCGGCGTTGGGACGTCGTCCACGCTCACGGCATGCGCGCCAATCTCCCGGTGCGGTTGGTCACGCGGGGTATGCGCCGGCCATTCTGCATCTTCACCACGGTCCACTCAGACCTGCGGCTGGACTACGACTCGGCGCGCCTAGCCGGGGTCTACCAGGGGCTCGACCGGGCGACGTTGAGTTGGGTCGATGAAGTCATCTGCGTGTCCGCGAGCCTGCGCGACCTGCTCATCGAGAGGGGCTATCCGGTGGAGCGGCTCACGAGCGTTCACTCGGGCCTGGAAACGGCCACGCCCGCCGTCGCGGGCACTTCAGTGGTCGCACCGGCGAGCACGTCTGGGGTCGCGGAAGCGGGGGCGACGGCAGCGAACAGCCCAACGGCAAGGGTCGGCACCATCGCCCGCCTAGTGGCGGTAAAGGACATAGACCTCATGCTGGAGGTGGGCGGCCGGCTGCGCCGAACGCATCCCCGGATGCAGATGGTCATCGTTGGCGATGGGCCGGAACGCGAACGGTTGGAGAGAGTCTCTGCCGTGGCTGGGCTTGCGGGTGTGGTTCGCTTCACCGGCCGCCTCGACGACGTCGGCGCGGTACTTCGCGAGCTGGATGTCTATCTGACCACCTCGCTGTTCGAAGGAGGGGTGTCGATGTCGGTCTTGGAGGCCATGGCGGCGGGCGTCCCCGTGGTGACCACGGACGCGGGCGGGGTGGCCGAGGCAGTGGTGGATGGAGAGACCGGCTACGTTGTGAGGCGCGACCTGGAGCGGGGCGCGCTGGCC
>MELN01000018.1:0-385 GCA_001768675.1 Actinobacteria bacterium RBG_16_64_13
GCAGCCCGAACAGGGTGGTGAACTTGATGATGGGGTTCATGGCCACCGAGGAGGTGTCCTTGAACGGATCGCCCACCGTGCAGCCCGAACAGGGTGGTGAACTTGATGATGGGGTTCATGGCCACCGAGGAGGTGTCCTTGAACGGATCGCCCACCGTGTCGCCTATGACCGTCGCGGCGTGGAGCTCGGTGCCCTTCTCTTTCAGATCGGTTTCCACGATCTTCTTGGCGTTGTCCCAGGCACCCCCGGCGTTGGCCATGAAGATGGCCTGAAACAGACCGAAGACGGCGATGGAGATCAGATAGCCGATGAAGAAGAACGGCTCCAAGAACGCGAAGGCGAGAGTGCCGAAGAACACGGCCAGGAAGATGTTGATCATCCCCT
>MELN01000018.1:486-3174 GCA_001768675.1 Actinobacteria bacterium RBG_16_64_13
ACGGCCCGGTAGGCACCGGTGGTCACGGCCTGCGTGGCCGCGCCGGTGAACCAGTAGATCATGGCGCCGCCCATGATGATGCCCAACAGGAAGGGTGGGTACAGCAACGACAGCTTGTCCACGTTGATCGTGAGCTCTTCGGTGAGGCTCATGATGATGGAGAAGATCATCGTGGTGGCGCCGACCACGGCCGTGCCGATAAGCACCGGTTTGGCCGTGGCCTTGAAGGTGTTGCCGGCCCCGTCGTTCTCCTCCAGGTTGTCCTTGGCAACGTCGAAATCGGGTTTGAAGCCGAAGTCTTTCTCGATCTCCGTGGCCACGTTCGGGATCTGCTCAATAGTAGACAGCTCATACACCGATTGTGCGTTGTCGGTGACCGGTCCGTAAGAGTCCACGGCGATGGTCACCGGGCCCATGCCCAGGAAGCCGAAGGCGACCAGGCCGAAGGCGAACACGGCCGGAGCGAGCATGATGTCGCCCAGACCTTGAGTGCTGACGACGTAGCCGACTCCCATCAAGATCATGATGGCGAAGCCGATGTAGTACGCGCTGAAGTTACCCGACACGAACCCGGAGAGGATGTCAAGCGAAGCTCCCCCCTCCCTAGCCGAGGCGACCACCTCTTTCACGTGCTTCGACTTGGTCGAGGTGAAGACCTTCACCAGCTCCGGGATGAGAGCCCCTGCAAGGGTACCCATGCTGATGATGATGGAGAGCATCCACCAGTAGTCGCTGTGCGCCTGGCCCACGTCGGTGCTACCGCCGATCAAGAGATACGAGACCACGAAGGTGAGGATCATCGACACGATCGAGGTGAGCCACACCAGTGAGGTCAGGGGGCCCTCGAAGTTCATCTTCTTGGCGTTCTTGTACCGGGCCTTGGTCACGGCCGCGTTGAGGAAGTACGAGCCGCCGCTCGACACGATCATCATGACGCGCATGGCGAAGATCCACACCAGAAGCGAGACCTGAATGAGGGGGTCGGCTACAGCCAGGACGATGAAGGTGATGAGGGCCACGCCGGTGACGCCGTAGGTCTCGAAGCCGTCGGCGCTGGGGCCGACTGAGTCGCCTGCGTTGTCGCCCGTGCAGTCGGCGATGACACCGGGGTTACGAGCGTCGTCTTCTTTGATGTTGAAGACGATCTTCATCAGGTCGGAGCCGATGTCGGCGATCTTGGTGAAGATCCCGGGCTATCCTCAGAGCGGCTGCGCCAAGAGACTCGCCGATGGCGAAGCCGATGAAGCAGGCGCCCGCGTAGTCACGGGGGATCCATATGAGGATGATGAGCATGATGACCAGCTCGACGCTGATGAGCATCATGCCCACGCTCATGCCCGAGCGCATCGGTATGGCGTGGATGTCGTACGGTTTGCCCCTCAGGCTGGCGAAAGCCGTGCGCGAGTTGGCGTACGTGTTGACCCTGATGCCGAACCAGGCCACGCCATAGCTGCCCAGGATCCCGACGATGCTGAAAAGCAGGATGATGAGCACCTTGACAGCCGTGTAGTTGTCGCTCAAGATCCCGAAGTAGACCCCGATGACGATGGCGATGAACACCCACAGCAAGATCAGGAACTTGCCCTGTTGCAGCAGGTAGGTCTTGCAGGTCTGCCAGATCAGCTCGGAGATCTCCCGCATCGATCTGTGAGCGGGAAGGTTACGGATCTGATAGAAGATGACGAGGCCGAACAGGAGGCCCAGAGCGCAAATGATCAGCCCCAGAGCCAGAAGGAGGTTGCCCGAGATCCCGCGGAAAGTGACGTCCCCTAGGTTGGGGAGCGTCAAATCGGCTTCGCTGGCCTGGGCGGCAGGCGCGAAGGCCAGTAGGGAAACCGCCGCTGCGCCAAAGAAGAGCACCGGTCTCCTCCAGCGACGCCTCGGTGTTTCAATTGGTTTGACTTCCATCCAGCATTGCCTCCTTGTCGGCCACTACGGCGATTGATACATGGGGCTGGACCCCAAGAAAAGGCCCTCCCATCCGCCAAATCCAGAGCCCCATGCTACAGAAGGCTCCACGGCCACGTCAAGGATTGAATCCGGTTCCGATTGGAGATACAAGAGCCAGGTGGAGCGACCCACCAATGGGCTTACTGGAGAAAGGATTTGACCGATGGACAAATGGCAGTGCCTGATGTGCGGATACATATACGACCCCGCCAAGGGAGACCCCAGTCAGGGAATCGCACCGGGGACCGCCTTTGAAGATCTGCCTGACGATTGGACCTGCCCGGACTGCGGCGCCGACAAGGACGAGTTCGAGAAGATGTCCAGCTGACGCGCACACCCCAAGGGGCCTCGCTCCAGCTGCGCAGGTGCGACTCTTCCCCCGAGGCCCCTTAGGGTGTGCGGCAGCCAGCGGGTTCGGATAGGAACAGCGACATCAGCAAATGGCCCGGCGCCACGGCGAAGCCCGTGGCCCGGGCCTCGTTTTCCGTGTAGGCCGTCGCATCGTTGGCCGGGAATCCCTGGCCCCACATGATGAACGGCACCGGTTCGGCCACGTGGGTCTTGATCTCGAGCGGAGTCGGGTGGTCAGGTAGCACCAGGAGTCGCACGCCCTCGGGCGGAGCGCCCGCCAGAGCAAGCACCTGAGGCACCATCAGCGCGTCGCACTTCTCTATGGCCTCCACCTTGCCGGCCGCGTCACCCGCGTGAGAAGCCTCGTCGGGACCCTCCACGTGCACG
>MELN01000018.1:3193-7208 GCA_001768675.1 Actinobacteria bacterium RBG_16_64_13
CGCGTCACCCGCGTGAGAAGCCTCGTCGGGACCCTCCACGTGCACGAAGACGACGTCGTGGTCTTGGAGGGCTTCGAGGGCGCCGGCCATCTGACCCTCGAAGTCGTTGTCGCCCCCGTCGGTCACGCCGGGGATCGCAAGGTTGTCCACCCCGGTCTGCACGGCCAGTCCGCGCAGCAGGTCCACGGCCGTGGTCAGCGCGGCCTTCAGCCCCCCGTACGTCTGAGAGAAACTGGGCATCCGCGCCGGTCTCATGCCGGGCCAGAACAGCCAGATCTGGGTGGCGGGTAGCTTTCCCTCGGCAACGCGCCGCTCGTTGACCGGATGAGCCGCCAGGATGGCCTTCGAGCGTTCCATGAGGTCCTCGACGAGGGCAGCCCCTGGGCCCACGGGCCGGCAGTCGTCCACCGACCGCCCGCTGACGTCGTGAGGCGCCGCGAACGTGGTCTCGAGGAGGTCGGCCCCATCGCGCACAGTCAGTATGTGCCGGAATCCCACTCCCGCGTGGAGTTCGATGCGTGCCGCGCCGCCCTCGTCGCGGGTGACCGCGCCCGGCTCTCCGCGAAAGACTTCCTGCAGCCCATCACTGAGAGCCGCGATCAGCTGAGAAGCCTCTTCGGAGGAGATGTGGCCGGCCGAGTAGCTCGCCATCCGCCCGTCGGTCACCGTCACCAGGTTGCAGCGCATCGCTACTTGACCCGGGTCCAGATCGATCCCCATAGCCATGGCTTCGACAGGGCCTCGTCCCGAGTAGTAGGCCGCGGGGTCGAAGCCCATCACGCTCATGCAGGCTACGGCGCTCGAGGCCTCCATACCTTCGGGCACGTTGTGAACAAGACCCACCCTGCCTTCGCGGGCCAGACGATCCAGATTGGGCGTCTGGGCCGTCTCTAACGAGGTCCGGCCTCCAAAGACGCTAACGGGCCACCCCGAAGCTCCGTCGATGATCAGCACCACGTACTTCACAGATCGCCCCCGCGCGTCTCGAGACAGCCTCCGCGCCGGGCCCAGCCAGCACGTTCGCTCCAGCCGACCCTATTATATGCGGTATCGTTTTGCGACGAGACCTGTCCTACAAGGAGGCGAAGGCAATGAGCGCCCAAGCACCGAGACCGACTCCGGAGGAGCAGCGCTCCGCAGAGGAAGTGCTCCAGAAGGCGCCGTTCGCCTTTCTCGCCATGAGTTCGAGCGCAGGACCATACGTCGTCCCCGTGAACTTCGCCTACGCCTCCGGCCGCATCCTGTTCCACACGGGCGCGGGCAAAAAGACCGACGCGTTGGCGGCGGATGCCAGGGTGTGCGTAGCCGTCACCTCCGACGAAACCTTCGACCAGGGTCCGAGCCCGTGCAAAGACGGATATTCGTTCCGCTCGGTGCTGGCTGAGGGCGACGCGCACCTCTTGGAAAACCCCGAAGAACGGGAGAAGGCCTTGCACGTGATCGTGGCCAAGTACGACCCGGGCGCGGCCGGCCTACCCTTTGATGAAGCTGTCCTCGCGCGGACCCTGGTCTATGCCGTGGCCATCGAGAGACTCAGCTACCGGCACTTGAGGCGCGACACGGCCTGAAGTACTTGGCCCCCATCTCGCGGAAGACCGGCAGCGCCCCGTCGACCACCTCGGGAGTCACGCAAAAAGCCAGACGGAAGTAGCCGGCGAGGCCGAACCCGCTCCCCGGCACGACCAGAACCAGGTGCTCCTGCAGTTCTTGGCAGAACGCCACGTCGTCGTCGATGGGTGAGCGCGGGAACAGGTAGAAAGCGCCCTCGGGCTTGACCACCTCGTACCCTGCCTCGGTCAAAGCCTGGCACAAGACGTCTCGATTGCGCCGATATGGAGTCACGTCCACTCCCACGCCCTGAAGCCGGGCCACCGCCCTCTGCATCAGAGCTGGAGCACTGACGAAACCAAGAATGCGGTTGGCCATCACCAGGCTCTCCATCAGCGTGTCCACATCGGGGATGGCCGCGTTGGCGGCGAGGTAGCCTATCCGTTCCCCGGGCACGGACAACTCCTTCGAGTAGCTCGAGGCGATGATCGTATTAGCATAAGCCGCCATCGCGGGCGCGACCCGGACCCCGTCGTACACTATCCGCCTGTATGGTTCGTCCGAAATCAGATAGATGATCCGGCCGCGTTCTCGCGACTTACGGGTGAGAAGATCACCGAGGGCTGCCAGCGTGGCTTCGGGGTAGACGCGTCCCGTGGGATTGTTGGGCGAGTTGATGAGCACCGCTCGCGTCTCGCCACCGATGGCCTTCTCGATGGCGTCCAGGTCAAGATCGAAGTCCGGCCGGCTCTGAACCGGTCTCAGCACGCCCCCGTGATTGTCCACGTAGAAGCCGTACTCCACAAAATAGGGCCGGGACACGATGACCTCGTCGCCGGGGTCGAGAATGGCCTTGAAGATGACGTTGAGCGCCGCGCCGGCGCCGCAGGTCATGACCACGTTGGCCCCGCAGACCGGCACTCCCTGGTCCTGGCTCAGGTAGGCCGCGACCGCCGCCCGGGTCTCGGCGTATCCGGCATTGGACATGTAGCCATGAACGCCCGGGGTGCGATCGCGCGCCAGCTCTTCAAGCACTTCCTGGAACTCCCGCGGTGGGTCCACATTGGGGTTGCCGATGCTGAAGTCGAACACGTTGTCGCAACCGTGCATCCGGCTCAGGCGGGCCCCCTCCTCGAACATCTGCCTGATCCAGGAGGAGCATTGCGCGGCTTCGGCGATTTTCTTGGCTACAGGCATTCGGGGCCTCCGGTCGAGGAATGGGACGAGATCAGCCGCCCGAGACGGCGGGAAACAGACCGAGACGATCTCCGTCGGCGAGTGCCGCGTCGAGATCCGCCCGATCGTTGTTGATCATGACGATGTACACGGCTTCGGGCGCGATGCCCGCTTGGGTCGCCACGTCTCGCACCGTGAGGCCCGGACAGGCCTCCACCTGAAACTCGGCCGGACCGCGGTTCGAGGCCGAGGAGAGATGGGCGTACAGTCGAACGTCAATCACCCTGGTCCCCTTCTTCGGGAGTCGCGCCGCGACTGCGAGCGGGCGGCGCGCCGGCGCGAAGCGCCTGCGCGCCCGCGCACCGCAAGAGTCTAGCATGCCGCTGAAGGCCGCCGGCCCGCTCACGGCTGCAACTCGTAGGATGCCTCGAGTATCTGCATCACCGCCTCGGCTGCCCGGTCGCCTCCGGCTCCTGTCAGGTGGATGCCGTCGCTTTCGCGCATCAGCCTCCGATGTCCCTTGGAATCGGTCAAGTACGCCGAGTAGTCGCCCTCAGCGCTAGCGAAAAGGGCATATCCATCGACATAGGTCACCCCCGGACGTTGCGCGCACGCGGCGTTGTAGAAAGCGTTCAGCTTCCTCGCGGTCTCGGAGAACTTGTCGCTGCGCATTCTGGGCATCCCGATCCACGCGACACTACTCCCGCCGTTGGTGCTGATGCTGATGGCCTGAGCGACCCGCAACGCGTACTCGGCGTTCCATTCCCCGGAAAAAGGCTGAAGCGACTTTCCTCCGAACCGCATGACCTGCTTCTCGTTGCCGCCGAAGAGCATCACAGTCACGTGCGGACGAAACGTGGCCGCGGTGCGACTGAGAACGTCGGGCCAATCGTAGAAATCGGGGCGGACAAGGCCCGAGCTGACTTTGGTGATGATCTTGACCTGAAGGGCCCGAATGCTCTCGGATTGCCTCTGCAGGGCGTGGCCGATCGGCACCACCAGGGAATCACCCACGACCAGAACCCGAAGGGGACGCGTCGCGGTGAAGACGGGCTTGGGAGCCAGCGTACTAGTGGTGGAACTGGTGACCACCGGCGCAGTGGTCGTCGAACTCGCGGCGCCACCCGCTACAGTGGTGGTCGTACTCTCCCCGGTCATACCCCCTTCGGGGGGGTCGGTAGCGCCGAGTTCGGCGAAGCCGATGCTCGCCTCCTCGCTGCCCGCCGAGCCGCGCAACCATTCCCAGGGTCTGTCCAAACGCAGGAGATCGCTCGCCTCCGCCAGCGGACCG
>MELN01000018.1:7217-10279 GCA_001768675.1 Actinobacteria bacterium RBG_16_64_13
ATGGCAACCGCGCGGAAGGGCGACTCCGTAAGACCTTCGGCTCGCAGATGCAGGGGCGCAGCCCCCAACAACAGCGAGACCACGCCCGCTGTCGCAAAGATCATCACGACCTTCCAGAAGCCCAAGCCTCGCGGTCCCTGCACCTTGTGCTCCTCCGCGGCCACGCCTAGAACCCGATGTAGATGAAGTTGGTGACCCCGGCGGCCCCCAACAAGCCGACTATGGCGAAGAGCACCAGGCCGAAAGCAAGCCCCTGGATCAGCGGCTGCCTCCGCGAGAGGAACCCCTCCCCCATCTCGGTGAGCCGCGCCGGGATGTACTGGAACCCGATGCCCACAACCAGCGCCAGGATCACAAGCCAACTCGCCGACGGCGCCGCGTTCCAGGCGGTGAACGTGCGGGCGACGACGCGCCCCGCCGTGCTCAGGGAGTCGGCTCTGAAGAACACCCAGGCCAGGCAGACGAACTCGAGCGTGATGATCCGGCGGACGATGGACCAGGCTTTGCCCGGGATGGCCGGAGCCACTCCCCGCCGTTTCCTCCAGGTGAGCGCGGCGTGCTCGACCGCGAGTCCCGCGCCGTGCAAGAGTCCCCAAACCACGAAGGTCCAACCGGCACCGTGCCAGAATCCGGCCAGAAGCATGGTCAGCAGCAGGTTGCGGTAGGTGGCGAGAGTCGAACGCCGGCTACCGCCCAGGGGGATGTAGAGGTAGTCTCGCAACCAGCGGGAGAGCGTCATATGCCAGCGCCGCCAGAAATCCCGCAGTGACGCCGCGGTGTACGGCCGGTTGAAGTTCTCAGGAAGGACGAAGCCCAGTAGAAGCGCCACGCCGATGGCCATGTCGGTGTATCCGCTGAAGTCGCAATAGATCTGCACGGCGTAGGCATGTATCCCGAGAACGACATCCAGGGACGAGTACTGCCCAGGAGTGGAAAAAACGCCGTCGACAAGGCTTCGAGCGAGAAAATCTCCGATCACCACCTTCTTGGCCAACCCCATAGCGATGAGATAGAGGGCCCGGGTGGCGTCGATGCGGCGCGGGCCGCTACGAGAGCTGAACTGGGGAAGAAGCTCGGACGTCCGGGCGATGGGCCCCGCGGCGAGGTACGGAAAGAACGACATGAAGAGACGAGTACTGCCCAGGAGTGGAAAAAACGCCGTCGACAAGGCTTCGAGCGAGAAAATCTCCGATCACCACCTTCTTGGCCAACCCCATAGCGATGAGATAGAGGGCCCGGGTGGCGTCGATGCGGCGCGGGCCGCTACGAGAGCTGAACTGGGGAAGAAGCTCGGACGTCCGGGCGATGGGCCCCGCGGCGAGGTACGGAAAGAACGACATGAAGAGACTGAGGTCGAGCAACGAGGCTCTTTCCGCGTCGCGGCGATAGACGTCCACTACGTAGCTGATCCCGCGGAACGTGGTGAACGAGATACCGACCGGCACCACCAGTTGGAGCAGGGGGATAGAAGGAGCTACTCCAAGCCCGCCGAGCGCCTCGGACAGGTTGAAGGCCAAGAAGCCGTAGTACTTGAAGACCGCGAGCGGAAGAAGGTCGACAGTCACCGCCAGAGCGAGCAGCCAGCCTCGCCTTCTCGTGGCCGAGACGAGCAGCCGGCCGAACACGTAGTTGACGGCCGTGTAGCCGGCCAGGAGCAGCGCGTACTTCCAGCCCCAGAAGGCATAGAAGAAGTAGCTTGCGGCGATGATGAAGGGCTTCCAGAGTGCGGCGCGGCGAGCCAAGGCCCAACTCACGGCAAAGACGACCACGAAGAAGGCGACGAAGGTCCCCGTGGGGAAAAGCATGCGGGCCTCCCTCACCCATTCTCGGTCGTCTTGTGCTGCGGATCACCGGGTGGTGACAGCCGCATATTACCAGGACCAAGACCGCCGGCGCCCGGTGCAGCCCGGACCTGCTGCTATACTTTGGCGCTGTCCGTCAATCATCATCCGCGTTCCCCGGCCGATGGGGCGAGCCTGGGAAGGAGGCGTGAAACATGGCTTCTGCCGACGAGGTCTTTCCTGAAGCCGACTGCTGCGAGATTTGCGGCGTTGCGCTGAGCGACGAGGTCGTGATCCAAGAGTTCGCCGACAATAGCCTGGCGCGTTTGTGCCCGGAGTGCGCTGCGGGCGCCAACGTGAGCGACGACAGCCCGGCCAAGACCTGGCCTCGCGACAGCATCTGGCCGACCGAGCCAGTGAAGACTGCCGGTACGCCGGCCGCCGACTCCGACCCTCTCGAGAAGACACGGGAGCTCCTCCTGCCCGTGTCTGACCTCATCGCCCTCCAGGGTGAAATGCAGTCCGCCCTTGAACGGCTGGCCGCCTCGCTGGAACGGTTCGCAGCTGAGATGATCACCGAATCGCAAGACAAGACGGCGGTCGAAAACCGCCTGCAGATGCTCGAGCGCGAACTCGACAAAACGCGCACCCAGCTTGCCGAGACCGAGTTCCTGGTCGGCGCCGCGTCTGGCCTCAACGACGCCGCGGGCGGCGTATCTGAGCCCGTCGTCTCCGCCGGCGCGCCCGCAAAGCTCGAACTTGCTCCCGCGGCTCCCGCGGCCGCCGGCGCCAAGTCGGGCGGCAAGCGAAGCGCCCCGACCGCCCCCCTCGTCCCCCCGCCGGGGGCGTCGGACGTGGAGACCGCCGCCGTCGCGGCGGAGGCACCAGCGGCCCCTCCCAAAGTGGCCCCTCCCAAAGTGGCCCCTCCCAAAGTGGCAGCCGCGACCCCCCCTCCGGTCGCTCACGCGGCAGAGATCCATCCGGACCACGTGCCCACCTTCCGCATCGAGGAAGTCCAGGCTGCCCAGCGCCACTTTAACGAAAGCCCCTTCATCACCCGTGTCCACGAAGTGCGGCAGAGCCTTGGCAAACCGATGGCCAACCTGACCCGCCTTCCGGGTGCCGACCCGCTGGCGATAGTCACGGTGGCTTGGAATATCGTCTGGTATCAGTACTTGGTGGACATGCGGCGCGACCTTCCCGCCAGCTTCGAACGGGTCACGCTTCACCGCGAGGGCATGGATCTGGACGAAATGGCCTTCCATTTCAAGGAGAAGAACG
>MELN01000018.1:10291-14561 GCA_001768675.1 Actinobacteria bacterium RBG_16_64_13
ACGACGACGGCCGGGTGGACGCCTCCGAGCTAGAAGTGCGTCTGCTCAGCGATCCGTCGTCTCTCATCACCGAGATGACCCCTGAGGAGAGCAAGGTCTTCGAGGACGCCACCGAGGAAGTCTGGGACCAGCGCATGGCCCCCGAGTTCAAGTGGGACGACTAGAGGCTTTCAAACAGTGGCGAGATCCACGCGAGGTGACGGCTGATGTTCGACGTGCAGGCATCGATAGGTCCGGCCTACATACTCAAGCCCCCATTCGGGAGCGACCTTCTTAAAGAGCTCGAGAGCTACGTCAGGGCAAAGGGCATCAACCTGGCCTGGCTGTCCGGGGTCGGCGCCGTGTCCCGAGCCACCATCCGGTACTACGACCAGCCGAAGCAGGAGTGGGTCGACCTCGAACTCGACAAGAGGCTCGAAGTGGCCGGTATGTGGGGCAACGTCTCGCTCCTCAACGGCGAGCCTATCGTGCACGTGCATATCGTCCTTGCCGACGAGGAGGGACGCTGCATCGGCGGTCACCTGGGCAACAACACCACGGTCTTCAACCTGGAGATCTTGCTCACCACTCTGTCGGGCCCCGCGGTCACCCGCAAGATGGACTCCGAGACAGGTCTGACCATCTGGCACTAGAGGCCGTTCACGCCCGATGCGCTGGCCTCCAAGGTCGGAGGGGTACTCGCCGAAACCTACCGGTGAGCGGCCGGGGTGTCAGTCCTCCCGGAGTTGTATGAGGTTCCACAGCACCTGGGCTACTTCGCCTCGGGTGGCTTTGCCCGTCACCCAGGACGACGCGCTGCCGCTGACCTGCAGTCCCTCGAGCAGCCCGTTGTATTCGGCCAGCTTCACGTTGGCGCCATGGGTGGGATCGTTGTAGCTCTTGAAGACGCCCGAATAGTCGACGCCCACCGGATCCAAGCCGATTCCGGAGTTCTGCGCCGCCCTCACCACCATGGTCACCAGCTGTGCTCTCGTGATGTTCGACTCGGGCGCGAACGTGGTCGCGGTCTTGCCCGAGGTCAAGCCCTTCG
Source organism: Actinobacteria bacterium RBG_16_64_13 (assembly GCA_001768675.1). Taxonomy (GTDB): domain Bacteria; phylum Actinomycetota; class Thermoleophilia; order RBG-16-64-13; family RBG-16-64-13; genus RBG-16-64-13. Next base: position 11,322 of record MELN01000018.1, read on the forward strand.
CCTTGGCGACAGCGATGAAATCGTGCGGATAAGTGCTGGCCGGGTTGTCCGGGCCGCAGTCCGTGAACGGACGACTCGCGTCCTTCCAGTCAGCCTCTGTGACCGGTAGCCCCATGGCCCCAACGATCATCTTGGCGAACTGCTTGCGCAGGACCAGGTTGTTTGGGCGGAAGGTGCCGTCGGAGTACCCGTTGATGATGCCCATGCCGGCCATCCCCGAGATGGCCGCGTAGTAGGGGTTGTTCGCCAGGACGTCGTCGAAAGCCGAGCCGCCGATGGTCGTGGTCGTGGTCGAGCTCGAGGTCGTGGTGGTAGAGCTCGTCCCAGTGGTAGTCGTGGTGGTGGTACTCGTGGTGGTGGTGGGAGTAGGGGGCTTGACCCCGGCGAGGGATTGGACGGGGATCTGCCGGTCGACGAAGGTGCCGTCACCAAGTTGACCCTCGCTGTTCTCGCCGAAGGCCCAGAGCGAGCCGTCGGATCTGAGGGCCAGGGAATGCGAAGCGCCCGCGGACACTGCCACCCAGGAGGTTCCGGTGCCGATGCGAGTGGGAACCGACCGCTTGTCCGTTGTGCCGTCACCCAGTTGACCATCCAGGTTGTACCCCCAGGCCCAGAGCGAGCCGTCGGATTTGACGGCCAGGGAATGGAAACCGCCGGCGGCAACGGCCACCCAGTCGGTTCCAGAGCCGATGCGGTTAGGGCTGTGCTGGTCGGTGGCGGTGCCGTCACCCAGTTGGCCTCTATAGTTGTACCCCCAGGCCCAGAGGGAGCCGTCGGACTTGAGAGCCAGCGAATGGGAACCACCCGCGGATATTGCCACCCAGTCGGTTCCCGCCCCGACGCGGGTGGGGATATTGCGGTCGGTCGTGGCGCCGTCACCCAGTTGGCCTTTGTCGCCGGCTCCCCAGGCCCACAGGGAGCCGTCGGACATGACAGCCAGGGAGAAATAGTCACCCGCGGACACTGCCACCCAGCCGGTCCCTTCGCCGATGCGGGTGGGGATCCATTGGTTGCCGCTCACGCCCGTGCCTAGCTGGCCATTGCTGTTCCATCCCCATGTCCAGAGCGAACCTTCGGATCTGAGAGCCAGGGAATGACCAAAGCCCCCGGCTACCGCCGCCCAACTGGTTCCAGTCCCGACGCGGAGGGGGCTGTGTTTGTCGACGGTGCTGCTGTCACCCAGTTGCCCGAGGCCATTCCAACCCCAGGCCCACAGCGAGCCGTCGGGTTTGACGGCCAACGTGTGCCTCCCGCCGGCGGCGACGCTCGCCCAATCGTCCGACGTGACTATCCAGGTGGGAACGGATCGCGCTTGAGTGCCGCCGTCCCCCATCTGACCGAAGTAGTTGCCTCCCCAGGTCCAGAGGGACCCGTCGGCCACGACGGCCAGACTGTGGCTGCCACCCGCGTCGAAGGTCGGTTGCGCCTGGGAGCCCAGCGAGGATAGCGTCAGCGCGGGCGCCACGGAGGTCCAGATGAGGACGAACGCCAGCGGAAGCAGGGAGAGGCCGACGAAATACAGGCGACGCCGTCGCTTGAACGACCGCCTCAACCGCGTTACGCCCATGAATCGACCCCTTTCAGCGATTTGGCCCAGCAGGCACGACGCACCAGAGATAGATTCTAGGTCCCAAGCCCTGGTCCCTCCCTCCGGACGGACTATACTCTGTGGTCAAGAGCGACTTTTCCCTGGAATGAGCTTAGGGAGAACCTACATGTCGATCACCCCGGCGCACGTTGAAACCATGATGGACCGCTACGGCTACCCGCCCGAGACGCGGCAGATCATCGCCGGCGAGAACCTGCTGCCGGCCGGGCTTCTCGATCGGCTTCACGCGACATACCCCCAGCACTCCGGGCTGCTCGAGCGGGAGGAGATGCTTTTCTCCGACCGCGACCACTACTCCGGGCTCGAGGGGTTCCGACAGGTCGTCGCGGTTCTCGCGGGGCAGGGGATCCATCTCGGCGATCTGACCGAGCGCGAATTGTTCGTGGAGGTCTACCGGTTCAAGGCCTCACGCCACGCGCTCAACAGCATCAACTGGCAAGAGTACGAGCACGATTCCATGTTCCATCTCACGTTTCCCCAGCCGGGCGTGATGCGAAAAGACCTGCTCGAGCGCTACGCCGCCGAAAGGTCGGCCAAAGAACGGTCGCGCATCGCCAGTGACTACGTCCACGAGACCAACCCCCACGACGCCCACCAACTCCTGAACAAGGCCTGGATCGAGCAGGAGGCCGGCGGGATAGACCTCGTCGAGGGCAGCCAGCACAAATACCCGCCGTGCATGCTGATCTTCGACAAGACCACCCAGGAGTGCTTCGCGTTCTGCACCTACTGCTTCCGCCACGCGCAGGTCCGCGGCGACGAGGATATGTTCGTCCAGGAGGAGATCGAGGAGGTCCACGCCTACCTGCGCGAACATCCCGAGGTGACCGATCTGCTCATCACCGGCGGCGACGCGGGATACCTGCCCCCCGAGCGCCTGCGCCAGTACGTGCTTCCGATTCTCGAGGACCGCCGGCTGCTGCACGTCCGCACCATCCGCCTGGGCTCGCGCATGCTCACGTACGAGCCCGAGAGGGTCTTGACCAGGCACTACGACAAGATGCTCGCCCTGTTCGACCTCATGCACGACAACGGCCTGCAAATGACCTGGGTGGCGCACTTCTCCACCCCCCGCGAGCTCCTCAACCCCAGTACCATCGCCGCCGTCCGCAGGCTCCAGCGCCATGGCATAGTCGTTCGCAGCCAGAGCCCCATCATGAACCACATCAGCCTGTTCACCGACGAGCAGGGCAAGGTCGACGTCGAGCGCTCGGCCCAGAACTGGATCGACCTGGCGAACATCCTCGGCACTCTTTCGATCCGCTTCCACTCGATGTACTGCGCCCGTGCGACCGGCGAGCACCACTACTTCACCGTGCCGCTGGCCGACATCGACAAGATCTTCCAACTTATCTTCCGCTCGGTGTCGTCGCTCAACCGACCGTCGCGCTACATCACCATGACCACGTCGGCCGGCAAGATCTCCATACTCGGGGTGGCCGAGGTCGGCGGGCGGAAGGCGTTCGCTCTGAAGTTCAACGAGGCCCGCGACATGGAGTGGATGGACCGCGTCTTCCTCGCCCAATACGACGAGAAGACCAATCGCGTCGATTTCCTCACGCCTTTCGACACGAAGGAGTTCTTCTTCGAGACGGAACTGCGCGAGATCGAGCAGAAGCTCGTCGAGGTGC
>MELN01000018.1:14615-16744 GCA_001768675.1 Actinobacteria bacterium RBG_16_64_13
GGGCCGGACGGGTGATCGACAAGCGCTGGGACTCCCCGGCCGCCGCGGTGGCGGACATCGGCGACGGCGCGACCCTCATGATCGGGGGCTTCGGCGAAGCGGGTAGCCCCATCGAACTGATCCACGCGCTCATCGACGCCGGCCCGCGCAACCTCACCGTCGTCAGCAACAACACCGGCAGCGGCCGCGTGGGCCTGGCGGCGCTGATCGCAAGCGGGCAGGTGCGCAAGATGATCTGCTCGTACCCGCGCAGCGCCAACTCGATGGTCTTCCCCGAGATGTACCGCCGCGGCGAGATCGCGCTCGAGCTGGTCCCGCAGGGCACGCTGGCCGAGCGCATCCGCTGCGGAGGCGCCGGGATCCCCGCGTTCTACACCCCGAGCGCAGTGGGGACCGTCTTGGCGGAGGACAAGGAATCGCGCCGGTTCGGCGACTCCGAGTACCTCCTTGAGCTGGGCCTGCGGGCCGACTTCGCGCTGGTGAGGGCCGACCGGGCCGACCGGTACGGCAACCTCGTCTACCGGCGCACGGCGCGAAACTTCGGGCCTATCATGTGCACCGCCGCGAAGACCGCCATCGTGCAGGTGCGCGAGATGGTGGAGCTGGGTGGAATCGACCCCGAGCACGTCGTGACTCCGGGCGTTTTCGTCGACCGCGTGGTCGTCGTCCCCGCTCCGCAGCAGGAATCGGTGCTGGTCAGAGAGGGACGGGTCTACCCGTGACCGGCTGGACCCGCGAAGAGATGGCCCAGTTGGTGGCCGCCGACATCCCCGACGGTGCGTACGTCAACCTCGGCATAGGCATCCCGGAGCTGGTCGCCCAATTCGTCCCGCCCGACCGTGAGTTCATCTTCCAGACCGAGAACGGTCTGCTGGGAATGGGGCCGACTCCGTCCCCGGGCTCTGAAGACCCCGAGCTCATCAACGCGGGCAAGAAGCCGGTGACGGCGATTCCCGGCGCTGCCTACTTCCACCACGCCGACAGCTTCACCATGATCCGCGGCGGCCACATCGACGTCTGCGTCCTTGGCGCCATGCAGGTCTCCGGCCACGGCGACCTGGCCAATTGGTCCACCGGTGAGCCCGGCGCCATCCCGTCGGTCGGCGGCGCCATGGACCTCGTCGCCGGGGTGAAACGCATCCTGGTCATCACCGAGCACACCACCAAGAGCGGCGAGCCGAAGATCGTGGCCGAGTGCACCTACCCGCTCACAGGCAGGGCCGTCGTGGACAGCATCTTCACCAACCTCGCGGTCATAGACGTGACCGGCGATGGACTGGCCGTGCGCCGGCTGGCGCCGGGAGTCACACCGGAAGAGGTCCAGGCGGTGACGGGAGTGCCCTTGTTGAAACCCACACCGGAGGTGGCGTGATGACCCCCGACGCGAGCGGAGGCGGCGCGGTCCCCCGCGCGGCCGATGCCGTCGGCGCGACGGCGCCCGGCGGCGCGGCTGGTCCCGGCGGCGCGGCCCCCGGCGCCCCGGCAGGCCCCGGCGCCCCGCCGACCCGAAGCGAGGAACTCTACAAGCGCGCGCTGCGGGTGCTCCCCGGCGGGGTGAGCCGCAACACCGTGCTGCGCCGGCCCCACCCCTTCTACGCGGCCCGGGGCGAAGGTTGCTACGTCACCGACATCGAGGGCGTCCGCCGCATCGACTTCGCCAACAACATGTGCTCGCTGATCCATGGCCACGCGCACCCGGCGATCGTCGCGGCCATCAGCGAACAGATGCGGCGCGGGACCGCGTTCACGTTCGCCACCGAGGCGGAAGTGCTCTATGCCGAGCATATGTGCGGGCGCTCGCCGGGCTTTGAGAAGATCCGCTTTGTGAACTCGGGCACCGAAGCGGTCATGAGCTGCATCAAGGCCGCCCGTGCGTTCACCGGCCGAGAGAAGATGGCCAAATTGGAGGGCGCATACCACGGGCTCTACGACTACGCCGAGGTGAGCCAAACGTCGAACCCGACGAACTGGGGTGACGCCGACCACCCGCGGAGCAACCCGGTGACGCGCGGCACCCCGCAGGCCGTGCTCGACGACGTGGTGGTCATCCCGTTCAACAACCCCGAGGACGCGGTTCGCATCTTGAGCGAGCATGCCGGCGAACTTGCTTGCGTCCTGATCGACCCGAT
>MELN01000018.1:16752-21591 GCA_001768675.1 Actinobacteria bacterium RBG_16_64_13
TGCCGCACCGCGTGGGCTTCATGCCCGCCACGAACGCGTTCGTCGACGCGCTGCGCGCCTGGACGGCAGAAGACGGCGCGCTGCTGGTCTTCGACGAGGTCATCACCTTCCGCAGCGAATACGAAGGCGCGCAGGCCTGGTTCGGCCGGCCTCCCGATCTCACGGCTCTCGGAAAGATGATCGGCGGCGGGCTGCCGGTGGGCGCGCTCGCCGGCCGCGCCGACGTGATGGACGTGCTCAACCCCCTGGCCGAGAAGGTCCTCTTCCCCCACTCGGGCACGTTCTCCGCAAACCCGCTGGTCATGGCCGCCGGGCTGACCGCGATGGAGCTCTTCGACCGCCACGCGGTGACGAGACTGAACGCGCTGGGCGACCGCGCCCGCCGGCAGATCACCGAAGCGATTGCGACCTCTGGGTTCCCCGCCAGCGTGACAGGAGCCGGCTCGCTCTTCCGCATCCACATGAACCCCGAGCCGCCGACCACCTACCGGGAGGCCTACGTCGACCCGGAGCGGGCCCGGCTGACGAAGGCCCTGCTCGACCATGCGTTCGAGCACGGGATCATGCTGATCGGCACCTGCTCCGGCGTGCTGTCCACGGCAATGACCGGCCACGAGATCGACGTGCTGTCCGAGGTCCTGCTCGACGGTTTCCGCACGCTGAAGGAGATGCCGTAACCGGGCGCCACCCGTAGTCCACGCGCTCGGCCAGGGGTTCCGCGCTCTCCGTCTTGTACGTCTCCGGCTACCCCCGCGACGCCATCGTCCACGCCGGACGGCTCGACCCCAAGGTCAACTTCCTCCAGAAGCCGTTTACCCCAGAGACACTGGCAGACATGGTGCGGAGGTCGCTGGAGCAACCCCGCGGCTGACGCTCGGAAAGGGCGGCAGGTGACGCCTCCCCTACGTGACCACCAAGATCGGCCTGTGGCACCGCAGGCAGCGATCCGCCTCGGCGATGGCCTGCTCCAGACCGTAGCCCAGCTCCACGGCTTCGAAGTCACGGATGCGCGCCTCCACCGACCGCACCGGCATCTTCTCGCGGGCGCCGTAGTCCACACAGTCGGCGAGGGCTTCCGCGCTCTTCTGGGCGCCCAGGTAGACGGCGATGCGCCGGGTCTTGTCCTCGATATCCTCCACCACCGGCTCGCCGCGCAGATACTTGTCGATGTACTTGGCCGCCACCTTGCCCGCGTTGATGGCCTCGATCACGGTTCCGCCCCCGCTGACCGCGTCGCCGCCCACGAACACGCCGGGCTTGCTGGTCATGAGGGTGTGCGGATCGGCCTCCATGTAACCCCAGCGGTTGAGCTTGATGGACCAATCGTCGCTGAAGGGTGCAAAATCTGGCTTCTGTCCTACCGCGGCTAAGATGCTGGAGGCCGTGAGCACCAACGGGGCCATGTCGGTCGGGACGGGCTTCCGCCTACCGCTCTCGTCGGGTTCGCCCAGTTCCATCTGCTGGCAGACCAGGCCGTTGACCCCTTCGACTCCTTTGCACTCCATGGGAGCGGCCAGGTACAAGAATTCGACCCCTTCTTCCTCCGCCTCTTCGATCTCCCAGGGGTTGGCCGGCATCTCGTCCCGGGTACGGCGGTAGACCACCCGCACGTTCTTCGCGCCCAGGCGCACGGCCGTGCGGGCCGCGTCCATGGCCGAGTTGCCCCCGCCCAGCACCAGCACGTCGTCGCCAATGTTCACAGGCTCGTGCAGGGCCACCTTGCGCAGGAACTCGATGGCGTCCATGGCCCCGGGCAGGTCCTCGCCCGGGATGCCCAGCGGCCGGCCCAGATGCGCGCCGACGGCCACGAAGGTGGCTTCGAAGCCCTGCTTCTCCAGATCGGTCCAGGCGATGTCGCGCCCCACACGGGTGTTGTAGCGGATCTCGACGCCTTCTTGCTCGATAAGCTCGGCTTCGCGGTGGATGACGTGGCGGGGCAGCCTGTACTCGGGAATGCCCACGTGCACCATGCCGCCCGGCACCGGCAGCTCTTCAAAGATGACAGGCCTGTAGCCACGGCGGGCCAAGAAGTAGCCGGCGGAGAGCCCGGCCGGCCCGGCCCCGATGATGGCCACCTTCTTGCCGCAAGCAGCCTGTTTGTCGTCAAGCCGGCACGTCACCTCGACGGGCCGCTGGCTGAGCTGCACGGTGGTGAGCTCACTCACCTCGTGCGGGCCCCCGGCTATGAGCGACGCCCCACCAACAGCTTCGACCACCTCGGGCGTAGCCCCGGCGGTCGGGTCGGTGAGGCAGCCCGACGCGCAATGGTCGTCGGCCAGGTCTTCGGCCCGGTCGGCGCACCAGCGTTTGATGTTGTTGATGGCTATCGGCGCCCCGGTGGGCGCCAGGGTGCAGTTCGCTTCGCAGGGATGCGGGCACGTGCGCCCGATGATGGCCGGCAGCGGGTTGTCGCGCCTGACGATGGTGGTCGCCAGGTGCGGATGCTCCTCAAGCGCCTGGAAGATGTACGAGGCGCAGTCGACAGTGGACGGGCAGGTGGAGCGGCAGGGCGCCGCTATCCAGCCATGAGTGGTCTCGGCTTCGCAGGTCTCTCCCGCCGCGTGGGCGGCGAAGTGCTCTTCACCCACGTCGAGCAGCGCCAGGATGGGATCGCGGATCGTGTTGGCGATACCACACCAGGCTGAATCCTCGATGGATTCGGCTAGGCGGCGAATCTTGGCGACGGTGTCTTCGGGGTCGCCCTCCCGCACTGTCTCGCCGGCGGCGAGCTTCTCGAACAGCTCGCGCATGACGTCGACGCCTATGCGGCACGGTCCGCAACGCCCGCACGACTCCTCTTGAATGAGTCGCAGGTACCGCAGAGCCAGATCGACCAGGCAGACTTCGCCGTTCACGACGACACCCCGCCAGGAGACGATGGCTTTGACCTGCTTCATGTCGGGTTCCTGCATGCGGGCCGCAACCTCAGACGGTTCCGGACCGCCATACCTATCGGTCAGAGCCGCTATGGGCTCGCTCGCGGTCACTTGCGGCGCCTGGGGCATTGCCTCGATACCTCCTGGGGTGGCCAACAATGGTGCTGCTGACTCCCGATGATATCGCATGGCCCGGCCGGGAGGCCAGAATCCGACGCCACGTCGCCAGCGACACGTCACCGCTCCACAGGCTTCGCACCGCTCGCGGCTTCGGCGATACAATCGAGTGACGACGGGCCCGGTTTCGCCCGCGCGTCGGGGCTACGAACACAGGCCGGGCCGGAAAGGGAGAGGGCATGGAACGGCTGTGGGCGCCCTGGCGGCTGCAATACGTCACAAAAGAGAAGCAAGGGGGTTGTATCTTCTGCGAGAAGCCCCAGCTTGGTGACGACCTGGCCGCCCACATCGTCCACAGGGGCGCGCACGCCTACGTGATGCTCAACGCCTTTCCGTACAACAACGGCCACCTCATGGTGGCGCCTTTCGCGCACATATCCGCGCTGGAGGAGCTTCCCTCCGAGACAATCCACGAGATGATGGACCTCGCCCAGCAATGCACGCGGGCCCTCAAGTTCGACTTCCACCCGGACGGCTTCAACGTGGGCTTCAACCTGGGGGCCGCGGCCGGAGCGGGCATCAAGGACCATCTCCACCTGCACCTGGTGCCGCGCTGGTTGGGCGACACCAACTTCATGCCGGTGATCGCCGACGTGCGGGTGATCCCGCAGTCGCTGGACAGGTCCTACGACCAGTTGGTCGAGGCGTTCGCCCGACTACAAAGCGGGGAATAGCGCAAAAGCCGGGGTTGACGGCGCTGTGCCCACCTCCATTACGGAAGTGAGAAGGGCGAGATAGGCTCTTGAGAGGCTTTTCGCGGAGCGTCGCGAGTAGCCGAAAGAGAGCCTACCTCGCCCGTCACTAGCTGGAGTATTGGTGCCGCGGCACCTCGACCCGCGGTTCGTCTTTGACGGACTGGACCAGATCCCAGGCTTTGGAAACGTTCTCTCCGTATCCCTCGAGCAGAAGGACTACCGCTCCCTCGCTGCCCGCCAAGCCTCCACTAGCGATGTGGCGGACGTTGACCCCGGCCAGGATCCCCAGAGCCTGGATCTCGGTCACAACCAGGCCGGCAGTCACCGGGAACAGCCACGGCGTGAGGCCCATGCTCTTAACCAGGGTCAACTGGCCCCACCCGGCGGCCGCGTCGGGCACCGAGGCCACGGACTTCTCCAGGCCCACGGGCATGATCATGGGTACGCCCCGCAGCACCACGAAGCTCAGAAGCCCGCCGATGGTGCCGCCCTGCTTGTTCGACGCCAGCACCCCCGCGTTGCCCTGGGCATCGACGGCGTTGGCTCCCTTGATGACGGCGTCCCCCTTCTCGAACGTGTCGAAGAAAGCCAAAGCCTCCATCTCCACTTTCTTGCCCTTCTCGAAGAAGCGGGGAGGCACCCGGTCGTCGGCGACGCTGGCGGTCAGCATGCCGTCGGCGACCATGCCCACGCAGTAGCGGTACGCCGGGACCTTCTCGCCGGTGAGTTCCTCCAAGACGAAGGAGTTGGCGGAGCTGGTGCAGACAGCCAGCCTGCCGCCGGTGTAGGCGCTCCTGACCTCGGGAAGCGTGGCCACGGCCTTTGCCAGCAGGCGCTTGGACGCGGCAGGGTTCAGGACCACGGTAGCCCGTTCGACGCGGGACTTATCGCTCAAGTCGACTTGCACGGGATAGAACATGTTCTACCACCACCTTGTTGCTTTGCGGACGAGGATGCCTGGCCAGAAAGGATACCGCGTAGAAGGGCGGAGCGGTGAGCGGCGGCTCAGTACACGTACACGGGGGTCCCATCGGGGATGAGCGGATCAAAATCGTCCCGCTCCCTCAAGTCGTCCATGTCCCACTTCGGCA
>MELN01000018.1:21684-24816 GCA_001768675.1 Actinobacteria bacterium RBG_16_64_13
GGGCCCTGTAACGTGGCCCGTCGGCAATCGCCTTCCGCTGCACGGTGTAGGGCGACGAACGGTAGACGAACGTTCGGCCCGTCGAGGTGGGCAGGGTTCTGGCCACGGCGCCATCCACCACGTAGAGAAACACCTGTTTCGCCAGGTTGACCTCAATCCAGACGCCATACCCGCTATGCCTGGCCGTCGGCCGAGTGGCCATCTGAAGGCGCACCCACGTTTGCGCCTCCAATTTCCCATCCCGGTTCAGTCCCTCCCATTTCTGAAACGCGATCAGAGCCTGCTGCGTGCGGTTGTCGAACACGCCGTCCACCGGACCCGGCCGGTAGGTGAGATCGGTGAGCCGCTGCTCAAGCCACATCAAGTCCGGATCCCGGCTGCCGATGCTTGCCTCTGAAAAGACCGAATCCGCGGCCACTGGCGCAGGCGGTTGCGCCAAAGCCGTGGGGGTCTTGAAGAGCGCCGCATAGATCAGGCCGGCCGCCTCGCCCCGTGTCACCTCGGCCAGCGGGTAGAAGCGGCCGTCGGACTGGCCCGACACTATCTGCAGCCGGAAAGCGTTGGCCACCGCCGGCTGGTGCACCTCCGCGATGGAGGTCCGGTCGGGGAACCCCCCCAGCCATAGCCACACCGCCAGAGGAGTGAGCGTCAGGTCGATCCCGTCGATCGCATCCTTACTCAGGCGATAGCCCAGTCCGCGGATCACCAGGCTGACCGCTTGCTGTCGCGAAACCCTTGCATACGGACCGAACTCGGTGGGTGTGATCCCGCCGATGACGCCCGCTCCGAAGAGAGCCGCCACCTCGGGCTCAAACCAGGAGCCGGAGGAAAAGTCCGTGAAGGGGTGAGAGGCCCCGGGCGGAAGACGGAGCGAACGGCTGAGCAACACCGCGAACTGCGCGCGCGTCAGCGAGTCGTCGGGACCGAACGTCCCGTCATCCTTTCCCTGCACTATCCCTGCGTCGGAAAGAACCCCTACCGCCTCCGCGAACCACTCGTCCCCGCTCACGTCGGGAAAGGCGGCGGCCTGGGCGGCGGTCGGGGCCCCCAGCAAGAGGACAGCCGCGAAAAGAATCGGAGCGGCCGCCGTGGCCAGTCTGCCCACCATCCGGCTCTTCCGAGAACGCACGGAACCCTCCTTGTCCGACCACGAGTGTCGACTCCGTTGGCAGCAGACTTGCGGCCGGCGTGTTGCCGACGTGCGTTTCGGAATACCCGCGTTCACGCCAAGACATGCACGGGGTACGCACTGATCCTGTGCTATCATTATGCAGATGCAAGAACAATCACATCGTGCTATCAATACAAGGTCCACTGCAGCGGGGGCACTCGCGCTTCGCGGCATCGACCCGCTTCTCCGTTCGGCCCTGGAAGCGGAGGCTGCCAGACTGGGGCTGAGTCTCAATGCCACCGTGCTCCACATACTTCGAAGCGCCCTTGGCTTGACTGAGATCGCGGGCGTTCACCATGACCTGGATGCACTAGCCGGCACATGGTCGCGAGCGGAGGCGGAGGAGTTCACGAGAGCCATCCAGCATTTCGAGGAGGTCGACCCTTCCATGTGGACGCCAGATCCCGGCTCCTCATGAGGCACCTCACCCCATGAGGCACCTGCTGCTCGACACCAACGTGCTCGGCGACTTCTTCGCCGGGGACCCCGAGACGGTGGAAGCGTTCCAGCGGGCCGCGTCCCTGTCCGTGAACACGGTCGTCCTAGGCGAATTGCTCGCCGGTTTCGCGATGGGAACTCGCTCCGGTGAGAACAGGCGTCTAGTCGGCCGCTTCCTCTCCAGTCCCCGCGTGAACCTGCTGTCGCTGGGTGTGGAGACGGCCGAGCACTACGCGGGGGTCTTCTCCCGGTTGCGGCGCAAAGGGCGGCCGATACCCTCCAATGACATGTGGGTGGCGGCCAGCGCGCTGGAGCACGGCCTGGCGCTCTTCACGCGGGATGCCCACTTCGGCGAGATCGAGGGGCTGCTCACCGCATCGACCGTGGACGAACTGCTGCTGTAGAGCAGACTTGCCTCTCGGTGGTTTTCCCCCGCGGCCGCGGCTGGGAGTTGGTGTCCAATCTTATGAGAGGTGCGCCACCTCCACCTTGAACCCCCGCGCTTTCTCCCGTTTGAGTAGCTGGTAGAGACGTTGAGAGATGAGCAGAGAGGCCCTCGGCCGCAGAAGTCCGCGTTTGACCCCCACCAGTTGTCGCGTTGCGCAGAAATCCTCTCCAGCCCACGTCGAACGATCAAGGAAGAGCTCCGAGATAAGGTTCAACCCCAATGTATGCCCCAGGGGGCATCTGAACCGCCCTTCGGGGTCGTGGTCGAAGAGGTTCGTCCCATACTGGGTCGGCTCGACGACGTCAAGCGACGGAGAGGTGATAACCGGCTGCAGCCAGTCCTCGCTGACTTCCTTGCCTCTGTGCCTGACCGAGCGGAATTCCACTCCGGTTGTGGCTTCCTTTGTGAGAAGAGCGACGAGTCGAGGAGAGAAGACCACCTCGTTGGCAATAGTCTGGGCAAGGTCGGCCCTTTTGGGGATACGTCTCGTATCCAGGGAAAGATCTCCGACTTGACGCCTGCCCACCCCACAGAGCGGACAGGCGTCCGTCTCGTCGTAGACCGTCTTGGTCTCTTCGCCTGCAGGCTCGAACACGGCACTTATCCACATAGTAAGGAGTTCGGCTTCGGCCAGTTCCTTGGCCGAATAATGCCTGTGGATGTTCCATCCAGAGAAAAGCGGTTGCTCTCCCCCCTCGACTAACTCCCGCTGAAGCTGAGCGATGGTCGCCATCCGGGGATCGCTGCCAGGTATCTGCACCTTCCGGATCGATCCCAACGATATGCCTTCATCCGAGCCGAATACCCGCCACGCGTTTTTCTCGATCACCCGCAGCTCGACGATCTCCAGCATGTCTGCCCTCGCAGAGCGGAAGAAGGTGTATCCCTCAGACCCCCGCGTTCTCCAGCCGCATCAGCTCGGCCAACGCCCGCTCCCCCACCTCGAGTTGCTCGGATGTGGGCTCCGAAGTGGTCAGCATCTTCTGCACGGCACGCCCGGGTGACAGCATCAGCCGGGCGATGATCGAGTCCGCGTGCTTGTTGGCCCAGCGCAGAGCCTCGAGGGCTATGCCCA
>MELN01000018.1:24853-25083 GCA_001768675.1 Actinobacteria bacterium RBG_16_64_13
CGGTGATTTCCGGCCCGAGCGGCCTCTGGCGAGGACGCCCGTCGCGATGGTGGCCAGAAGGTATGGGCCGATCAGGTTGGAGCCGCAACGGTCGTGCTCTTTGGTCGCCGCCGCGGAGTCGCCGCACACGACGCCCTGCACCCATTCGTCCGCGCCCACGCCCTTCAGTGCGCCGCGCCCGGCCGTCGCCTCCGCCCGTAGCGCCGTCTCGCGTCCGCCGATCACCTTGT
>MELN01000019.1:0-271 GCA_001768675.1 Actinobacteria bacterium RBG_16_64_13
CGTCGCAGATGGCGTCGACATCGATCTCCGTGGAATGTTCGAGAAACCGGTCGATGAGCACCGGGTGGCGTGGCGAGGCCTTCACGGCCGTGCGCAGATACCATTCCAGACTCTCATTGTCATACACGATCTCCATGGCCCGTCCGCCGAGAACGTACGACGGCCGCACCAGAACCGGGTAGCCGATGCGCTCCGCAACCGCAAGCGCCTCCTTTTCGTTGCGAACGGTTCCAAACGGCGGCGCCTTCAGCTTCAGCCGCTTGAGAACCTC
>MELN01000019.1:387-7956 GCA_001768675.1 Actinobacteria bacterium RBG_16_64_13
GGGCTTCTCGTTCTCGATGATGTTGAGGACGTCTTCGAAGGTGAGAGGCTCGAAGTAGAGACGGTCGGAGGTGTCGTAGTCGGTCGAGACTGTTTCAGGGTTGCAGTTGACCATGATGGCCTGGTAGCCCATCTCACGCATCTCTTGAACGGCGTGCACGCAGCAGTAGTCGAACTCGATGCCTTGCCCGATGCGGTTGGGGCCGCTCCCAAGGATGATCACCGATTCCTTGTCAGGGACGGGCAAAGCTTCGTTCTCATCCTCGTAGCTGGAGTAGAAATAAGGCGTGTAGGCTTCGAACTCGGCCGCGCAAGTGTCGACCGCCTTGTACGTAGGGATGATTGCATCGGCGATGCGCCTCTCCCGAACCTCCAACTCGCCGGCCCCCACGAACCGCCCGATCAGTTCGTCGCTGAAACCAATCCGCTTCGCCTGCCGGAGCTCCTCCCGGGATAGAGAAGAGAGACCGTCCTTCTTAGCGAACGATTTGAGATGTTCCTCAGCGTCCACGATCTCCCGCAGCTCCTCAAGAAACCACTCGTCGATGAGGGTAGCCGCGAAGAGGGCCTCCAGCGTGACACCCCGGCGGTAGGCTTCGAGGATGAGGTCGTAGCGCTCGGCGGATGGGATGGCGATCATGGCCACGAGGGCGTCGTTGTCGTCGGGGATGTCCGGGCGAACGTCGAGCTCCCGCGAACGCATGGACTTCTGAAAGGCCTCCTTGAAGGTGCGGCCAATGGCCATGTTCTCCCCCACGCTCTTCATGTGAGTCGTTAGGCGAGCGTCGGCCAGCGGGAACTTCTCGAACGCCCAGCGGGGCGTCTTGACCACCACGTAGTCGATGGTGGGCTCGAAGCAGGCGGGGGTCTTGCGGGTGATGTCGTTGGCGATCTCGTCGAGGGGGTAGCCGACCGCCAGCTTGGCGGCGATCTTCGCTATGGGGAAGCCGGTGGCCTTGGAGGCGAGGGCCGAGGAGCGGGAGACGCGGGGGTTCATCTCGATGACGACGAGTTCGTCGGTCTCGGGCGAATAGGCGAACTGGATGTTGCTGCCGCCGGTCTCGACCCCGATAGCCCGGATGATGGCGAGAGAGGCGTCGCGCAGGCGCTGGTACTGTACGTCGGTGAGGGTCTGCTGGGGCGCCACGGTGATGGAGTCGCCGGTGTGGACGCCCATGGGATCGATGTTCTCGATGGAGCAGACGATCACCACGTTGTCCTTGAGGTCGCGCATGACCTCCAGCTCGAACTCCTTCCAGCCGATGACGCTCTCTTCCAGTAGCACCTGATGGGTAGGCGAAGCGTCAAGGCCGGCCTGGACCACGGCGTCGAACTCGCTGTCGCTTGCGGCAACTCCTCCCCCGTGCCCGCCCAGAGTGAAGCTCGGGCGGATGATGAGGGGCAGGTGGAGCCCGTCCTGGAGGGCGGCGCGGGCTTCGGCGACAGACTTGACGACAGCGCTCTCGGGCACGCGCAGACCGATGGAGGCCATGGTGGCGCGGAATTCGTCGCGGGCTTCAGCCCGGCGGATGGCGGCGTAATTGGCGCCTATGAGCTCGACACCGAACTTGGCGAGGGTGCCGTCTTCCGAAAGGGCGACGGCGAGGTTGAGGGCGGTCTGGCCTCCCAAGGTGGGCAGAAGGGCGTCCGGCCGCTCCACCTCGATGATCTTAGCCACCACTTCGGGCACCAGGGGCTCGATGTAGGTACGGTGGGAGAAAGCGGGGTCGGTCATGATGGTGGCCGGGTTGGAGTTGACCAGCACCACCTCGAACCCTTCCTCCATGAGCACCTTGCAGGCCTGGGTGCCGGAATAGTCGAACTCCCAGGCTTGGCCTCTGACGATGGGACCGGAACCAAGCAGGAGGATCTTGCGGATGTCGGTGCGGCGGGGCATGCGTCAGCCACTCTTCCTTTCGGCCTCACAGGGCACGATTAAAGGTCGGGGATAATCGTAGCGTATGGACCGGCTCGTGAAAAGCCGGGCTGTGGTGCGAGGGAGGCGCCACACAGCACCGAGCCACGAGATGCAGCGTTCAGAGCAGCCTATACGCGCTGAGCAACACCCTGCGCACTTGCCGTTCGGCCGTGGTCACGGCCAGAGTCCTGTTCAACCACGCCAGATAGGGCGCCCCGGTCTCGAAGCGCATGAGTGTGCGGAAGAAGTACTCACGAGGGTCCACGTCATCGCCGCGCGCCAGAGCCGCCATGATCTCGCCTGGCCCGTGGCGGTAGCCCTGGCTCACCACCCGGATCACGCCACCAGCCTGCTCCTTGAGCGCGTAATGCGCGTCGAGCTCGACGACCCCGTCATCGCGTGCGAGTTGCCGGTCGGCGCCGCCGGGGAGGACCTCGCCGCGCAAGTCGGGCCCCTCGAACGTGCCGCCAAGGATGTTGACCACGCGTCGCTCGCCGAGTGGCGCCGCGCCCATCGACACGACCTCGCCCACGTCCACGGCGAGACTCATCAGAAACTGAAGTCCCGGAGTCAGAACGCTGATCGAAATCCTGGCATGTTCATTCTCCCTTGTCGTGTTCCTTTGTCAGCCGCGCCTCATGCGAGGCGAGCAGCTCCGCGATCTCGGGAAAGCCCGCCTTCTCCGCCGTCTCCCGCGGCATCTCGCAGTCATCGATACGCGTGCGGAGCCGCGGGTCCGCCCATGCTGCAGAAGCAGCTCAACGGCGCGAAGGTGGCCCTCCCCCGCGGCCACGTGCAGCGGTGTGTAGTCGTTGATCCCGCGCTGATCAGGATCGGACTCGAACGCGAGCAGCAGTTCCAGTATCTTCAGCACGTCAGGGCGTCCAGGTGATCCAGGCACCGAGCGACTACACGACAACGCCGCCAACAAGGGCGGAAAGCCGGTGTGATCGGGGCGGATTGGGATCCGCCCCGATCTCCAACAACTCGCGGATGAACGACACCGGGCTGTGGTAGATGGCATATTCGAGACACGTACCGATCGCCAGTGGCATCGGCCCGTTCGGCACGCTGGTCGGATCGTCGACCGCGGCACGGAGCGCGGACAGATCACCCGCATGAAAAGCGGCGTCGATGTTCTTGAACGTCTGGTATCCGGCGCATCGCCGCATGAGCTCGGACAACTCCAACATGCGGTGTTCCACGGCGAGATCGTAGGCTGTCTTGTTTGCGAACCCCGGGGCGCCGGTCCCGCGTGCCGACAGGTCCGCTCCGGCCTTCACCAGAAGACGTGCGGCATCCGCGTGCCCGGCCACGATAGCGAGCATCAGGGCGCTCAGCCCGAACTTGGCTGTGACGTTCAGGTCGGCCCGATGAGCGACCAGTATCTCGACGACCTCGAGGTGACCGCCGTGGGCGGCCACCATCAGGGCCGTCTGCCCGTAGCGATCGAGGGCGTTCACATCTGCGCCGCGGCCGAGCAGATCAAGCACGATCTGCCCATTGTTCCGATTGACTGCGTCCTCCCAAGCGACATCCATCACCCGCGGGCCCCCGGCCTTCTCATTCGGTCTCCGGTCTCAAACCGAGGCATCGTCGGCGCGTTACTCAACGGCTTCGATCTTCTCGACCCGCGGCACGTGACGGCCGCCTTCGAAAGGCGTGGACAGCCACGTGTCGACGATCCGCAGCGCAAGCGCCGCCGGCATCATCCTCTCTCCGAGAGAGATCATGTTCGCGTCGTTGTGAGCCCGGGCCAGCCGTGCCGAGTCCTCGTTCCAACAGAGAGCGCAGCGCACGCCATGATGACGGTTGGCCGTGATCGCTTCGCCGTTGCCGGACCCGCCCAGCGCGACGCCCCTTTCGCAGTCGCCGGTCGCCACCGCGGCCGCCGCCGGGTGTATGTAGTCCGGGTAGTCCACCGAATCGGGGGAGGAGGTGCCAAAGTCGACCACCTCGTGGCCAAGGCCCTCCAGATGCTGCTTGACGAGCGTCTTGTAGCGGTAGCCTGCATGGTCGGAGGCGATCGCTATGCGCATGAGCCGCTCCTTTTTCCGGCCGCCGTCGGGCGGCGTGTACCCCGCATCTCCTGCTCGAGGAACCACGTGGCCCCATCATCGAGCGACACCTCATCGTGCCACAAGAACGTGTCCGCTGTTATGTCGATGAAGTTCCACCGTTCTCGACGGCCACGGTCAGATCCCACGACCTCCTGGACTATCCGGTCCCCGACCTGGCGACCGACAAGACGGACGAACTCGCCGCTCGAGGGCTGCATCCAGACCACATGCCAGACGTCCGCGGCGGCGTCGTAGCAGCGCAGAGTCGTGCCATGGTGTTCGGGCGGCGACCCGGACGCGAAGAGCACATCCTGGATGCCGCGACCGCCGAGTACCCAGGCAAAGTGCCACTCGCCCCTGGCGGCCGTCTCTCCCCCCCGGCGATCGTGCCATATCGCCTCAACGTCCCAGGAGCCCACGAGCCGGCCGTAGACCATCAACCTCTCCGCATGTTCGGCAAACGGGCCGTCCGCCGGAAGAAGAGCGAAGACATCTCCGCCGATCATGCTGCTCCGAGTTGCCTCATTCGCGAATCCCCTTCGGTCGGCTAGTCTTGCTCGTCGCCGTTGGCGATCTCGGGATAGTGCTCTCTCATGCATTCGGGACAGACGCCGTGGGTGACATCGGCCTGTAAGTGCTCTTGAATGTACACGTCGACCTGTTCCCAGTATCCGTCATCATCCCTGACCTTTTTGCAGAAAGAGCAAATCGGCAAGATGCCCCTCAGCGCCCTGATCTCGGCAAGGGCCCTCTTCAGTTCCCCGATGAGCGCCTCCCGCTCCCTGTGCGCCTGGTTGCGCTCTGTGACGTCACGACACACGCAGAACACCAGTTTCTTTCCGCCATACTCAGCGCCGTTGGTGCTGATCTCCACTTCGTAGTCAGTGCCATCCTTGCGCCGGTGCCTTGTCTCGAAATGATCCCCGCTCTTGTCTACCGACTCGAGCATTCCCAATATCTCTGTCCTCGAGTATTGGCTCTCCCAGTCCCACACATAGAGGAAGGGCATCTCCTCCATGGAGTACCCGAGCATCCGGGCGAACGCGATGTTCGCTTCGTATACCTTTCCCTCCTCATCGAGCACGACGATACCGTCTCTGGATTGGTCCACCAGCATGCGCCGCCAGGCGACCTCGTCCCTTAGCAGCTCCTCAGCCCTGATGTACTCGTTGATGTCCGACACCGACAGTACTCCTTCTCCGGCTCTGGCCGGCTACTTACCGGGAAGTGAGCCGGCGTACGCGACTCCGTACCCGATCCACCGACGCAATTCGGTATCCGAATCCAAACCTTCGGGGCCCACGTAGACGAAACCCTTCAGAGACTTGCCCGTGAAGTCCATGGGCCGAGCATCCGGTCGGCTCACCAGGTCATCGTGGGCCTCGGGCCCCACCCGCACCATTAGATCCTCGTTCACCACCCCAGCCACCATGTTACCCCTCAACAGGAAGCAGATTCCGCCAAACATGCTCTTCTCGATGACGCTGGGTTGTTCTGCCAGCACCTCGCGCACGCGTTGCGCCAAGCCTTCGTCGTATGCCACCGTTCCTCCCTCGTTCTGCGCTGACCACCCTAGGCCGAGTACACACCTCCGGGTTCCGGCCGGGACGCCACGATCTCGGCGAGCCGCGAAGCCACCCGGGCCGGGGGCGCCAGCCGGCCTTCCTCTTTGAGCCGCACGAAGCGCTCCACTGTCGGGAAGTCCTCCACCGGCGAACTCCGCACCGTGGCTTGCATATCGGTATCCATCACCCCTGGGTTCACGCTGATAGCGCGGATGGGGGGAGTACGTGCGGCCTGCTCGAGAGCGACAGCTCGGATGTAGTTCTCCAGAGCCGCCTTGCTTGCACAGTAGAGCGACCATCCGGCCAACCCGCCGGCCGCGGCGCCGCTCGAGATATTCACCAGTGTCTTGGGGCAATCATGCTCTTGGAACGCCCTTACGAAAGCGCGCGCGAACGCGATGGCCGAGGTGACGCCGACGGCGAGATGCGCTTCGATCGCGGCGAGCGACGAGCGCTCGACCGGGCCGACCGGGCCGAGCATCGCCGCATTGTTGACCGCGACCACCTCGGACACGGCCCTCGCCGCCAGCGGCTCCAGCGTCTTGGCGAAAACGTCGGCCGCGAGACGCGGGTCCGACAGATCCAGCGATACGCTGTAAGGGTGAGGGGCCGAACGGGAAAATTCGACGATGGTCCAGCCCCGGGCCCCGTAGTACTCGCAGACGGCCGCTCCGAGCCCGCGTGACCCACCGGTGACAACGACCAGGTTCACGAGGATCCCATCCCCAGGGTCGCCCTGACTTTCGCGGCAAGGCCCGACATCGAGAACGGCTTCTGCAGAAAGCTGATGTCCGAGTCGATGATCCCGTGATTGGCCATGGCGCTGTCCGGGTAGCCGGACATGAAGATCACTCTCAAATCCGGCAAGGTCTTGCGAAGACGCTCGACCAACACACTCCCGCTCATCCCAGGCATGATCACGTCGGTGAGAAGGAGATCCGGTCTCAGGCCCTCCTCTTCCACCAGGATGAGCGCCTCGCCTCCATTAGCAGCCTCGACGGCCCGGTACTCGAGCCTTTCGATCATCAGTGAAGCAAGAGACCGCAGCGACGGCTCGTCTTCGACGATCAAGATCAACTGCCCCTTCCCACCTGCGGCGCCGACCTCCGGCGGAGCGACCGGCTCGGGCTCGCCTTCCGCCTGGGGCAGATAGACCCGGAAAGTAGTCCCGTTGCCAGGCTCGCTGTAGACCCAGATGCTCCCGCCGGACTGATGCACGATCCCGTAGACAGTGGATAGGCCAAGCCCAGTTCCTCTACCCTCCCCTTTGGTGGTGTAGAAGGGCTCAAAGATCCTACGCTTGGTCTCGGCATCCATCCCGGACCCGGTGTCGCTGACGGAAAGCATGACATAGGGTCCCGGCTCCACCCCCGCGTGGGACTCGCCATAGCTGTCGTCGATCTCCACGGGTGAGACAGCAATGGCCAGACTGCCTCCACGAGGCATGGCGTCCCGGGCGTTGGCGGCAAGGTTGACCAGGACTTGCTCGAGCTGGACTGAGTCTGCCTTCACCAGGGCGGGCTCAGAGGCCAGGGACATCACCAGGTCCACGTCTTCGCCAACAAGCCTGTGAAGCATGTCATCCAAGCTTTCCACCAGGATGTTCAGGTCGAGCACGGTGGGTTGAAGGGTCTGCTTGCGGCTGAAGGCCAGCAACTGGCGAGTCAGAGCCGTCGCGCGCTCGGCGCTGGCTTCGATGTGAGCCAGGCTCGCGGCCAGCGGATCCCCTTCCCGCAACTCGAGCTTCATCAGTTCGCAGTAGCCTTTCTGCACCATCAAGATGTTGTTGAAGTCGTGCGCCACTCCGCCGGCCAACTGCCCCACCGACTCCATCTTCTGCGCCTGTTGCAGTTGCTCTTGCAGTTCGGCCCGCTCTAGCTCGGCCATTTCACGTTCGGTGCAGTCACGCACAAACACCAGATGCGCGGCCTGTCCCTTGAATCGGCAGACCACCGCCGTGGTCTCGATAGGCACCCCCGTACCATCGGCCCGCAGGTATCTCTGGTTCATCGGTGGGATCGGCCCAC
>MELN01000019.1:8066-30749 GCA_001768675.1 Actinobacteria bacterium RBG_16_64_13
CAGTCTAGCCATGGCCGGGTTCAGATACTCGATCCTCCCGTTGACATGGACGAACACGCCGTCCGGCGCCGCGTCCACCAACGTGCGAAAGCGTTCCTCGCTTTCCAGCAGCGCCACCTCCGCCATCTTGCGTTCGGTGAAACCGTCGAACAGGGTCATGAGGTGGGGCTCTCCGCCGAGGGAGAACGGGGCGAATATCTCTCTCAGCCAAAGATGCGTCCCGAAGCTGGTGCTTACCTCCGCCTCCACTGTCACCGGCCGGCCCGATGAGAGAGCTTTATTCGCAGCGTCGTGGAGGCCATACTTCTTCCACGATTCGATCTGGTGGAAGTTCTGGCGCATCAATTGCTCCGTGCTTCCGCCCAGGATCCCACCGGCGGCCTCATTGGCGGCGACGCACTGCCCCGTGGCCTTGTAGATGACAACTCCCATTGGGGAATGCTCCACGAAGGCCCGGTTGATCTCCAGCGCGTCGGCGATGGCCCTTTCGACCCGTTTGCGCTCGGTGATGTCCACCGCGGTCGAGATCGCGCACTTGACGCCCTTCAACTCGATCGGCTCGACCGAGGCTATGAGGGTCAGGACCTCTCCGGAACGGGGCTGGAACGTTGTCTCCCTTGCCGATAGGCGACCTTCCGCCTCGAACGCATCGAATGCAACGTGGTGATCGTCTTCTGTCTGCCAGATACCCAACTCGGTGGTGAGCCGGCCGATCATCTCTTCGCGTGTGAATCCGAGCAGCCGGCAGTACGCGTCGTTAACGTCGAGAATCACGCCCTCCGGGATAGTGGTGATCATCTGGCAGGCGGGACTCGCGTGGAAGATGCGAAGAGAAGCGTCCTTGTCCATAGTCAAGGGAGACTAAAGGGCCGGTGGTTGATTGAGCAACGGCCAGCACGGTCCCAGATCCCTGACCGTCGCCGCGAACTTCTCGACATCTCTTTCTTCGCGAGATGAGGTGAGCATGACCACGGGGAACGACCGGGTGCGCGAATCCCCGCGGAGGGCGGGCAGTATCTCCAGTCCATCCACTTTCGGCATCTTGAGATCGACCAGGATCACCTCGGGGCCGTTCGCGATGCGCCCCGTCTCGTCGAGGACAAGCCTGTAGAGCCTTCCGGGAGTCGCCGCCCCGTCCCGCTCCCGTTTTGGCCTGGCCTCAATCGAGCGCTGGGGCATGCGGTGTCCCCCCACCCTTCGGCGATAGGGAACCCCAGCGCCCAAGCCTTGAGCGCACAAAACTGGAAGCGTTCCGGTGTCGGCGGCTTTGCCATACTGCTCTCCCCGGCCACCTCTGGTCATGCCTGTTCGGTCTCTATATCCCGTCCGTAGGCTTTATCTAACCCTCTTGGTGCACGCTACTGGCATACGCCTACTCGGCCAACGTCTCTACCCCAGGCGGTCGCCTACTTTGAGCCCCACGGATGACACGAAATCAGGCGCGGCGATCTTGGCCGCGCCGGCCGGTTGCACGCGCTTGACAAAGACGCTGCCGCCGCTCGCGGCCACCTGGAAGCCGTCGCTCGTGATCTCGGTGACCGTGCCGGGTCTTTCGGGACCGCTGATGACGCGTCTCTCGCAGTCGAGTATCTTCAGCGGCGCCCCCCCGAACGAGGTAGCGGCGCCCGGCGACGGGTTGCAGCCCCGGATGACGTTGTAGACCACACCGACCGGATACATCCAGTCGATCGTCATGCTCCTGCAGGGAGGCTCGTACTCACCCCGCGCCAGATCCTGGGCAAGTTCCGGTGCGTTGCCCTCCCTGACCATACGGACCGACTCCACCAAGGCCCCGACACCCAGGGGGAACAGTTTGCCGAAGTAGACCGTTCCCAGCGTGTCGTCCGGTTCGATGGTGACCTCTTTCTGCATGAGGATGGGCCCGGTGTCGAGGCCCTCGTCCGGCCAGAAGATCGAGAGACCGGTCTTGGCCTCGCCGTTGATAACGGCCCAGTTGATGGCGCTCGCCCCCCGGTGCCGCGGGAGCAGTGAGGGGTGATACTGGATGGTTCCAAGACGCGGATGGTTCAGGATAGAGAGCGGCACGATGTCGGTAACGAAGGCCATCACGTTGAGATCGGCGGCGAAAGCCTTGTAGTCGTCTAACAGCTCGGGGTCGCGCATCCTGGCCGGCTGACGCACCGGGAGGCCGCTTGCCTCGGCTAGTTCCCTGAAGGTATTGCTCTTGCCGGGAACGGCATCCGGGGGCATATAGACCACCGCGACTTCTTCCCCCGCCTTCAGAAGTGCCTCCAGCACCTTCTCCCCAAAGGCCGCCTGGCCGATAAGCGCGATCCTCATGCTCCGCTCCCACCTTTCTGCGTGCTCGTGCGTCTCCAGAGCTACGATTCTACCTGCCGCTCATTCTCCAAGCACAGGGGAATCGCCCGCAGCGGCGACTCCCGGCGCCTCCATGCCCGTTGAGGGAGACATGCGGGCGACCAAGACCCCGGCCGCGATCACCGCCGCGCCGCCCACCGCGGTAGCCCAGCCAAGGGGCTCCGACAGGAAGATCGCGGCGAACATCACGCCGGTGACCGGCTCCGCATACGTGAAGACGGCCGCGTGGTCGGCCCGCACGAGGCGAAGACCCGAGAAGAAGATCAGGATGGCGAAAGTCGTGTGGACCACGCCTAGCGTGGCAAGAGCCCCCCATTCCTTGGCCGAGGACGGACCGGGAAGAAGAAAGACCGCAGGCAGCAAAAGCAGGGCAGCGAAGACGTACTCGCCGAAGGCGATGACGGGGGCAGGAATGCTCGCGAGCAGCCGCTTGCCGGTAAGCATGAGCCCGCAGTAGCAGAGCGCGGTGGCGAACGCCATCCCGGCGCCTAAGTAACTCCTGCTCCCTTCCAGGGACAGCTCCCCCAGTCCTATGATGAGCGCCGTGCCCCCGAGGGCAAGAGTGAGAGGCGGCACGATCCGCCGGTCGTAAGGCTCCTTGGCTGTCAGCGGTCCCAGGGCCGCGACAAAGACCGGCCCGACGTAGGCAAGAAGCTCGACCACGGCCACCCGCGTCAAGTAGAACGCACCAAAGAAGAGGACCCAGTTGGCCGCCAGCAGCGCGCCCACGGCAAGCAGAGACAGCACGCTCCGCCGGCCGAGCCGCGCCAGTTCCTTCATCCTCCGCCTGACCAGCAGATAGATCAGCACCGCCGCAGCACCGAACACCACCCTCCAGAAGACGACCACGAACGGTGAGGCGTCCAGCATGCGCACGAAGAGGGGGATCGTCCCCCAGATGACACCGGCAAAACCGATGCGGAGAAGTCCCGAGAAACGGTCAGTGCCGGCGAGCCGACCCATCAGACTTACTCCGCGGGCTGTGCGCGTTCAGGTGGAGCGGCCTGGCTCGATTCAAGCGCTCTCAGCCGCTGGAGCACGGGCGGATGCGAGTACTTCAACACCACGTAGAAGGGATGAGGTGTGAGATTCGTCAGATTGTCCTTGGACAAGCGTTTCAGTCCGGCCGCCAGCAGGTCGCCCCGGCCGGTCGTGGTCGCCGCGAAAGAATCGGCCTGGCGCTCGTTGTGACGGGACAGCGCGGCCGCCCCGACCGAAAGCACCAACTGAAGCGGCCGAAGAAGGACCGCGACAAAGACTATCCCTGCGTAGACTGAAGGACCGTCCACGCCGAAGGCCTCGAACAAGCCGACTTGCTTCAGAAAGACCGAGAACAGCCCTAAGAACAGGCCCGTCTCGAGCGCAGACACGATAGTGCGGACAAAAACGTGACGCTTCCTGTAGTGACCGACCTCGTGGGCGAGGACCGCCACCAGCTCGTCGGTACTATGACGCTTGATCAACGTGTCGAAGAGCGCGATCCGCTTGTTCCTGCCAAACCCGGTGAAGAAGGCGTTCCCCTTGGTTGAGCGGCGGGATGCGTCGATAGAGAAGAGTCCCTTGAGGGGGAAGTCGACGCGCCGCGCGTACGCGAGGATCGCCTCCTTCAACTCGCCGTCTTCCAGTGGGCTGAACTTGTTGAAGAGCGGCATGATCACCCGGGGGGCCAGCAGCTGTATAAGGAACGTAAATGCCGCCACAGCCGCCCAGGCGTAGATCCAGGCGAATCTGCCGGTGTATTCGAACAACGCCAAGAACGCAATGGCGAGAGGTACCTCGAGCGCAGCGGACAGACCCACCGTCTTGACCAGGTCGAGGATGAAGGTGCCCGGTGAGGTGCGGTTGAAGCCGAACCTCTCCTCGGTGACGAACACGGCCCAGATACTGAAGGGCATCTCCAAGATGCCGCGGGCAGCGAAGAGTATGACCAAGAAGGCCAGCCCGGTCCATACAGGGCCCGCCCCCAGCGACCGTACCACCCCGTCGAGCCAGCCAAACCCGCCTGCCAGCCAGAAGGCCAGCAGCACGGCCAGGTCGAACAGCGCTGAGACGATCCCCAGACGGGTCCTCGCCCGGGTGTACTCCTGAGACCGCCGGTAAGTCTCGGCGTCGAAGAGATCGGCGAACTCGGCCGGCACCCTGGGGTCGAGCGCCCGCAGGTTGAGGAGTGTGCCGCCCAACTCGACCGTCTCAACGACGATTACTCCGGCCAGTGCTGCGATCAGGTATGCGTTCAAAGCTTCACTCCGGTTGATAGAAGAGCGAGGGCCAATAGTCGAGGCCTTCGAACTCGTTCGAGACGAGGGTGCCCGCAAGCCCGTCGATGATGGCGACGGCGTCTTCCAAGGATCCGATGCCGGCTCGTCCGCCGGTGACCCGGGCAAAGTCGCAGGCGGCCGCGACCTTAGGCCCCATCGACCCGGCAGCGAAGGAAAGCGTCTCCAAGGCCGCCGGTGAAACCCGTCGGAGGGCTCGGGAATCGGGTGCTCCCCAATGATCCCAGACTGCCTCAGCGTCGGTGAGCATGAGGAAGACCTCAGCCCCTAGCGATTTGGCGAGAAGAGCGCCGGCGAGGTCTTTGTCGATGACCGCTTCCACCCCGACCAACACGCCGTCGGGGGTCAGCATCGTCGGAATGCCACCGCCTCCGGTGCAAATGACCACGACCCCGCGCTCGACCAGCCACTCGATGACGCGGAGCTCGAAGATACGCTTAGGCCGCGGGGACGGCACCACCCTCCTGAACAAGCCATTGTCGGGGCCTATGCTCCAACCGTGTTCCCTGGCAAGGCGTTCGGCCTCAGCCCGGAAGTATTGCGGCCCGATGGGCTTGGTAGGGCTCTGAAATGCTGGATCAGCCGGATCGACCTCCACCTGGGTTAGGATGGTGGCGAAAGGGACGTTCTCAGGCAAGATATTGCCCAGCTCCTGCTCGATCATGTAGCCGATCATGCCCTCTGACTCGGCCCCCAGGACGTCGAGCGTGTACGGTTCGACCCCAGTGTAGGCCGCGGCCTCGAGCGCGAGCAGGCCGACCTGCGGCCCGTTGCCGTGGGTAATGATCAGGCTGTGCTGGCGCGCCAATGGGGCCAAGGCGCGAGCGGCGGTCTTGACGTTCTCCCTCTGGTTCTGCACCGTGAGCGGCTGCCCCCTCTTGAGAAGGGCGTTGCCGCCGAGCGCCACGACGATCCTCATGCAGGGCTCGCTCTACGCCTCGTCCGACTTCTTGGTGTTCTCAAGGTCGGCTCCAGCCGATCGCAGGGCGGCCAGCAACTCTTCCGGTTGTTGCGATCCGACCAGCACCAGAGCTCCGCCGTCAAGGATCATCTGGACCCCGCGATTGCCATAGGCGTTGTAAGCGCGGCCGTTGGAGCGCGAGATCCGCATACCCCAGCCGCCATACTCCTTGAGGGGTGAGTACTCCCGGACTATCGCCTTCCGGATCGTGCGCACCGGGATGTGGGCGCGGCGGAAAGGAACGAGCTGCACCCTCAGCTCTCCCGGCCAGACCTCGGTCACCACGCGGACCATCCAGCCGAACGCCGGGAAGCCAAGGCCGAACACAAGGAAAAGAACCCAGGCCAGCCAGTTGGGGATGGGATCGGAGCCCTGGGGATTACCGAGCACAACCTGCTGGAGGAACTGCCACCACACGATCCCCGTGACGCCCAACACCGGGACCACAAAGATCCACTGCCGGAACCTCTGGACCTCGTGGAACAGGGGCGGGACCCCCGTGCTCTCGGATGAATCATTGGGAATGCCACTGTCGCTCATTGCGAGCTATCACCTCCGTGTGCGGAAGCACTCATAGTACACTAAGCAGACATGCAGACCGACCCCGCGACAGACGCCCGGGCCGCGGGAAAGCGAACCCGCCTGGCTTGGTACGCTTACGACCTGGGCAACACCTCGGTCGAGTTTGCCGTGCCCCTGTTCCTGACGGTGTGGATCGTGACCGATCTGGGCGTGGATGCCTGGGTGTTCGGCCTCGCCACCGCCATTTCTTCGTGGGCTATCGGGCTCAGCGGGCCCTTCATAGGCGTGCACGCCGACGAGACTCACACCCGGCGCCGCTGGTTCATCTCCTCAGCATCGCTCGCCGCGATCCTCTTCGCCTCACTCAGCTTCTTCCCACGCTCCGGTACGGCGGCCCTGGTAACCATCCTCGTAGTGGCAATGGCGGCCAACTACTTCTTCCAGCTCTCCAGCCTCATATACAACGCCTCGATGCTGAGCGCCGCCTGCGGAGCAAACGTGGTCAGCGTCTCCTCACTCGGCATGGGACTGAGCTTCGTCGGCGGTCTGGCTGGAATAGGCATCATCGAGTTCGTCGTCGAGGGACACGTGATACCTGGAGTGAGCGGCAGAGGCTACGCTATCGTGCCTGCGGCCCTGCTCTTCGTCGCCTGCACGATACCAAGCGTGTTCACGGCGAATCTCTGGCAGAAGAAGACCGATGCGGTCGCTCTACCCCCAGGCAACCTGAGCCAACGCATGAGAACGCTCTGGAGGGAGTCATCGCGCGAGTACCGGGCCGGCTGGTTCTTGGCCGGCTACTTCATGCTGAACTCGTCGATCATGGGGCTTACTCTCTACCTCCCCCTGCACGTGGAGGAGGTCACCGGCCTCCGAGGGATGGACCTGTTGATGGTCTTTGCGACCGTCGTCATCACCTCGGCGATAGGGGCGGGAGCGGTGGCTCTCATGCGACCCACTGGGGCGATGGTAAAACGGATCATCTTGACGGGCTCGATACTGCTGTCCGTCAACGCCATTCTCTTCAGCCTCGTCTCTTCGCTGCCGCTGGTCGCGGCCTGCTCCTGCCTGCACGGGCTGTTCTCGGGTGCGCTGGTACCGACCGTCCGGGGAGCGTTCGCCCAGACCTTCCATTCCGACTACCAAGCCTTGGCGTTCGGCCTCTTCGGAGCCGTACAGAGGGTGTCACAGGGCCTGGGGGCCGCCCTCTGGCCGCTGGCCAGCACTCTCGGCGCCGACAGCGCCACGGGGGCAGGCATTGCCGCCATGGCAGTGCTGGCGCTCATCGGGGTGCCACTCTTCTCGCGCTGGAGACCGGCGGATTCCATGATCGCCTGCGCTGACGGGGTCGACACGGCGCAGGCGGCCGCGGGCGAACAGACGGGTTCTCCTGCTCCCTGACCTCTGGCCTCCTCGCGCCCGTGGGTCCGCGCGGCGGCCGAGAGTTCTCAGCCCGCCTTCATCTCCAAGGCGCACGCGAGCATCACATCGAACAGATCGGCAAGGTCGACCTCGTCAACGCAGGAGATCGCAACCCGGATATCGGTGCTGCTCGTGGAGATGACACCTACCCCGTAGTCGTTTAGGAGCTTGACTCTGTACTCCTCGGCGTTGAGTTCGTTCATGCGGACGCACAGGAAGTACCCGGAGTTGAACGGGTACATCTTCCAGACTTCGTCAAAACGCGGTTCCGCCAGGATCTCCCGCACTTTCGCGGCCCGGCGTGCCAGCACGGCGAACTTCTCGGCCTTCTGGGCGCGGTAGTCGCCGTCGCCCATGGCCCTCAGAACCAGAGCCTGCGACAAGTTCGGGGAATTGCTGATGGTCCCGCGGATGCAACCGCCGGTCTTCTTTTCCAGGGCTTCGTAAGCGCCCGAGCCGCCTGCCACCCCATAGGTGATGAACCCGACTCGCAGCCCCCACGCGTAGTCCTCCTTGGAGGCCCCATCCAGTTTGATGGCCAGGATCCTCGGGTGCAGCGCGGCCAGACGAGTGAACAACGATTCCTTGAGCACCTCGTCGCCGTAGAAGAGGCCGAAGTAGGCGTCGTCACAGATCGCCACGATGTCGCATTCCTGCCGGGTGGCCCCCTCGAGCAGGATGTCGCGTATGCCGTCGGCCTCAGCGGGGGTGATGGAGTAACCGGTGGGGTTGTTCGGGAAGTTGAACAACAGCACCAGCTTGCCTACGCGGGAGTGCTTGTGGATGATCTCGCTAAGACCGCGGAGGTCGAAGCCTCCGTTGGCGTCATAAAGGGGATAGCTCCCCACTCTCGCTCCGCGCTTCACGCCGAAGATGAGCCTGTAGTTGCCCCATACCTGGTCGGGCAGGAACAACAGGTCGCCCTCGTCGACGAACATGTCGGCTACCGTGCTGAGCCCGTGAGTGATGCCACTCGTGACAACGGGCAGGCTGACGGGAGTATCGCCGAGAGATGGATTCTTGGCTTTGATCTCTTCCAGCCAGGCCGCGCGCAGATCTGCCCGTCCGGCCGAGGGGGCGTACGGCAACGCCTGGTCGGGGTCCAGGTCGCACAGATGGCGGGTGATGGCCTCCAGTCCCATCGAGTGGTGCAACTCCCGCGCCTCTCCGATGGTGGCGTTGAACCGCGTGGCTTTCTGCTTGGCCTCGGCCGATTGAGTGAGTATCCCCTTGGGATAGTAGAGCTTCTTGCCCAACTCCGACATCACCCGCGTGACCACGGGAGCCTGCTGCCTGAGTGTCTGGTTCAGCTCCGCCGCCAGCGGGTTGAGTTCAGCGTTCACTCTGTTCATCGATCACCCCCTGCTGAGACGTTCCTTGAGAGCCGCGAGCTGCTTGCGCAAGGCGCCGGGAAGCCGATCCCCAAACCCGTCATAGTAGGTGCCAAGACCCTCCGCCTCACCTTTCCAGCCCTCGATGTCCACCGCGAGCAGTGCGCTCAGGTCTTCGGACGGGAGATCCAGCCCGGAGAGGTCTAGGGCGTCGGGCGCGGGCAGGTAGCCGATGGGAGTCTCCACAGCCTCCCCGCCTCCCTCGACCCGCTCGAAGATCCACTTGAGAACACGGCTGTTCTCGCCGTATCCCGGCCACAGCCAGTGTCCGTCGTCGCCTTTGCGGAACCAGTTGACGAAGAAGATGCGCGGAAGCTTGGCCGCGTCGGTCCGGTCGGCCATCGACAGCCAGTGGGTGAAGTAGTCGCCCATGTTGTAGCCGCAGAAGGGAAGCATGGCGAAAGGATCGTGCCGCAGCACGCCGGTCTTGCTCAGGTTTGCCGCCGTGGTCTCCGATCCCGCCGCCGACCCCATGAACACGCCGTGCTCCCAGTCGAAGGCCTCGTTGACCAGGGGGATGGTGCTCGCCCGGCGGCCGCCGAAAAGGAAGGCCGAGATGGGCACCCCCGCCGGGTTTTGCCAATCGGGATCGATCACAGGGCACTGCGACGCCGGCGCGGTGAAGCGCGAATTGGGATGCGCAGCCTTGCGGTCGGCGTCGGGAGACCAGTCGTTGCCCTCCCAGTCGATGGCATGGGCCGGAGCCGGCACGCCCATCTCCTCCCACCATACATCGCCATGGTCGGTCAGCGCGACATTGGTGAATATGCTGTTGCGGGTGAAGGTGTCCATGGCGTTGGGGTTCGACTGGTACGAAGTCCCCGGCGCGACCCCGAAGAAGCCGGTCTCTGGGTTCATAGCGTAGAGACGGCCGTCCGCTCCGATTCGCATCCAGGCGATGTCGTCGCCCAGGCAGGTCACCTTCCAACCGGGCAGCGTGGGCTGCATCATGGCCAGGTTGGTCTTGCCGCACGCGCTCGGGAAGGCGCCCGCCACGTAGTGCTTCTTGCCCTCAGGCGAGGTAAGGGCCAGGATCAGCATGTGCTCGGCGAGCCAACCCTCTTTGCGGGCCACCGCCGAGGCGATGCGGAGCGCCAGGCACTTCTTGCCTAGCAGGGCATTGCCGCCGTATCCGGAGCCGTAAGACCAGATGGACGGGTCTTCCGGGAAATGCACGATGTACTTGTTCGCGGGATCGCGCTCGCAAGGCCAGGTGACGTCCTCCTGGCCGGGCGCGAGCGGCGCTCCCACCGAGTGCAGACAGGGGACGAACTTGCCGTCCGCGCCTAAGGCCTCTAGGACCTTGGTGCCCACACGGGTCATGATCGTCATGTTCACCACCACATACGGCGAGTCGGTGACTTCGACACCGATCATCGAGAAGGGTGAGCCCACGGGCCCCATGGAGAAGGGGATGATGTACATGGTCCGCCCGGCCATGCAGTCCTTGAACATGCAGGCCATCTTGAGCTTCATCTCTTCGGCTGGCGCCCAATTGTTCGTCGGGCCGGCCTCTGCCTGGTCGCCGGTGCAGATGTAGGTGCGGTCTTCCACTCGGGCTACGTCGCTGGGGTGCGAGCGAGCCAGGAAGCAGTCCGGTCTGAGGGTTTCATTCAGCCGTGTGAATGTACCTTGCCTGACCAACTGGTCGCACATGTACGCATACTCCTCCGGGGAGCCGTCGCACAGGTAAACGTTGTCCGGCATGCAGAGTTGCGCTACGTCGCGTAGCCAAGCTAGTAACTCACCGTTGCCGATAGCCTCGAATCCGGCCGCCATCCTGTCTCCTTCCGTCTGCAAAAGCGGTCGTGTCCTAATCCAAATACACGTGAAGCCGGCGCGCACTCCATGAGTGTCGCTCCGGCCCCCTAACGCGGCCGGTGGATGCCTCTACTCTCCGCCGGTCTGTGAGTGAGAAAAATAGCATATCTCTGAGTATTCCGGACAGGGCGGGAGGCCGCGAAGCCATGCTATTTCGCCACGGCCTGGCGCACCATCTCCAAAGTGCCGGCCGACTGAAGCTTCTCGTTCTTGTGGGCGATGAACTTCGCGTACTCGGCAACGAAGATCTTGCCGGGGTCGCGCAAGTCGAACCTCTCCGGGTTGTCGCGGAAGAACTCGCGATGCACGCGGGTCCAGACCAGACGGCCATCGGTGTCGATGTTGACCTTCGTCACACCCAGAGGAACCGCCTTGGCGAACTCGTTCTCGTCCACCCCTTTGGCTCCCTTCAAAGCCCCGCCGGCCTCGTTGATGCGCGCGACTTCCTCCTGCGGGACCGAGGACGAGCCGTGCATAACCAGGGGGAAGCCGGGCAGGCGCTTCTGGATCTCTGCGGCCACGTCGAGATGCAGACCCTGATGGCCGCTGAACTTGTAGGCGCCATGGCTGGTGCCGATGGCGACGGCCAGGCTGTCGCAGCCCGACTCCCGCACGAACACCTCCGCGTCGGCCGGGTCGGTGAGGTTCGCGTTCTTCTCGTCCACCTGCACGTGCTCCTCCACCCCGCCCAGTTGGCCCAATTCGGCCTCCACCGAAATGCCACGGGCATGCGCCGCATCCACCACTTGCCGGGTGATGCGGATGTTCTCCTCCAGCGGCTCGTGAGAGGCGTCGATCATCACCGAGGAGTAGAAGCCGCTCGCGACGCAGTCAAGGGCGCTTGCGAGGTCGCCGTGGTCGAGGTGCACGGCGAAGACGGCCTCGGGAAAGATCTCGTCGGCCGCTTTGATCATCGCCTCGAGCATGCGCTTGTCCGCATAGGAACGAGCCCCTCTAGAGATCTGGATTATGAAGGGAGCCTTGGAGTCGAGATTGCCCCGGAACAATCCCAACGTCTGTTCCATGTTATTGATGTTATAGGCGCCAACCGCGAACTTGCCGTAGGCCACCTTGAAGAGTTCCTTGGTAGTGACGATCATTCAAAACTCCCGATACGACTCGTTTGCGAGAACAGTTGTCGACGCGCTCTGAGGCAGCTTGCGCTCCCCCAAGGCCCGATGACGACCATACCCCGGGAGAGGGACTACTCTAACATCGTCGGGGCTCGAGCTTGACACGAGCGCCAAACCGCGCCAGGATTTCCGGACCACATCTTTCTGCAAACAACCGGGAGGAGCGGAGAAGATGAGCAACTCGGGAGACGACGGCAGAGCGGCGGTGCAGGCGGTGATGGAGAGGTATGTGGACGCGGTATTCAACGCCGACATCGCCACTCTCAAGGAAGTGTTCCATCCGCAGGCCGCGATGTGTGGCTACCTGGGGGACAAGTTGCTGATAGGTACTCCCCAGCCCTTCCTCGAGGACCTCGCGACTCATCCCTCGATGGCCAAGAACAACGATCCCTTCAGGGGCATCATCTCCGGCGTCGGAGTGATGGGGCGAGCGGCCACCGCGACCCTGGAAGAGACGGGCTTCTTCGGCGCGGGTCACTTCGTGAACTACTTCCACCTGCTCGACTTCGACGGCGAGTGGAAGATCACGAGCAAGATCTTCGCCTCCTTGTAGGACGCCGGGGAACGCCTGCCTGTCGGCGCCGCTGGTCGGCGCTCTCCCGTACCGCCGCCCCGGAGGCCCGGCCGGCTTCCTACGGGCCTTTCTGGGCGTCCCAGTACGCCTCGGCAGCCTGCTCCATTTCCTCCAGGCGGTCGTAATAGTCCGGGAACTCCTTGAGGTGCGCCCAGGCGATCTTGCCGGTCAACGTGAGGTCGTCACCGGTGACGTTGGTCTCGGGATCGTGAAGCCCATGCTCGAGCTCCACCTCCATACCCAGGCGGAACTGCTCGACGGCGATGGCCTTCCAGTCGATGCCGAGCCCGTCGCCGACGGCCTTCGCCTCGGCGGCCGTGAAACGTCGTGAACCGCTCATGTAACGTCCCCCTTAGGCGTCGGTGTCCATGATCACGTCTACGACGGTGGCCCGAGGCGGCATGGAATCGCTGGCCCACTGAACAGCCTCGCGAAGTTCGTATGACTCGGCAAACTTGCGGGCGTTCTCGACGGTGTCCCACTCGAAGAGCGCGAACAGGTTGTTGGGGTCGGCGACATTACGGAAGAGCTTGCCGCCTTTGGACCCAAGCCTCCGCCGCCGCTCTTCGTCGCCCGTGAAGACCGGTTCGAAGGCCGCGTATTTTGCCACGTTGTGTTGGATGAGCACGTACGGCATCGTCCACTCCTTTGGTCGCCAGCGGGACGCGTCAGGGAATCCTAGACTCAGCTTACCCCGACACCGTTTCCTTTGATATATCTCCCGATCGAGTTCTGACCGATGCGGCAGCCTCTTTGAAAGTCGGCTGCCTCGAACGGGGATCGAAGCGCGCATGGGCAGCGCCGATGCGAAACGGGCCCGCTCGGTGACTGTCGCCGCCCGGCCGACACAGCCTCAGCGTACGGTGAGTGTGGTCTTGATCTCGGGCAGGACAGAGCCGGCGCCCGCGAGCATCATGGTAGCCTTCACCACCGCGGTGACTTCGTAGGCCCCCGGAACCAGATCGACGGCATCGTTCAGCACGATCGCCGTTTGCCTTCCTGGTTGCAGCGTCATCACCATGCTCGACTCGACGAAGGCCTTCCCGGCGCTCCACCGGTACTTCTCGGTGCCCGCCTGCGAGAGCACGACCTCACCCATCTGGCCGTCCGCGAAGGTCAGGTCCGCCGGGGCAGCAGCAAGATTCGTCACGTCGAGCACCCACCATATGGTCTGGCCGTCTCCCAGTGTCTCTATGACAGGGGTGAAACGCACCCGCACCTCGGGCGTGCCGGCCTCGACGACCATCGGGGTCGTCTTGACCGACAAGATGCCAGCTTTGACGACACCTTCGAGCACCACCGGGTAGTCCGACCACGTCACCTGGGCCAAGTCAGGCTGGTCGGCCGTGGAGCTGAGTCCCACCAGGGCAACCAGGTCGAGGCCCTCCACGCGCAGCGTGCTGTCCCCGGCTTGCGGTGGATAGGACTCGAGCAACGCCGACGCCAGGACGACTTGAGCTTCGGTCGCGACAAGGTGCCCCTGCACTCTGACGATCTGCCCCGATTCGGAAGCGAGCGCCTGGTCGATGCTGAGAACGGGGCCACCGGCTTCCTCACTCGCGCACGACCCGGAAGTCGCCACCACAAACGCCGCCGCCGCGAGAAGGCAGAGAGCGGCGACGACGCGCAAAGCCCCGGCGGCGCCGTTGCCCCGGCCGGCGGCGCCACCCAAAGCGCCGGCGGCGACACCCGCCGCGCGAACCGCGACAAAGGCGCGCCGAACGCTCATTCTTTCTCCTCTTGGAGCGCCTTGCCTACCGTGAAGCCCCGCCCCAGCTTCTCACCCAGAGCATAGTAAAGGTTATCGCCCGGTGCCCAGGTGAACGGTCGAACCAGGTCGGCGGAGGGTTTCCCCTCGGCATCAAGGCAGTCCTCCTCGATCTTGACATCCAGGATCTCCCCCACAAAGAGCGTGTGCAGACCCAACTCG
Organism: Actinobacteria bacterium RBG_16_64_13; assembly: GCA_001768675.1. Classification (GTDB taxonomy): domain Bacteria; phylum Actinomycetota; class Thermoleophilia; order RBG-16-64-13; family RBG-16-64-13; genus RBG-16-64-13. The sequence continues at coordinate 22,437 of MELN01000019.1, forward strand.
GCGACATGCACCACCTTGCATTCGAGAACCAGTGGGAACTCGGCCACGTACGGCGCATCCACCAGATCTGATCGCGCCGGGGTCAGACCGGCGGCCGCGAACTTGTCGACATCGCGGCCGGAGGCTATCCCGAAGTAGTCGGCGGCCACCACGTGGTCCCGTGACGGGACGCTCACCGTGAACGCCTTGCTCTCCACCAAGCTGCCGTAGGTGTACGTAGCCTTGCGCAACGAGATGGCCACGCACGGCGGCTTCGAGCAGCACACGCCGCCCCAGGCTACAGCCATCGCGTTCGGCTTGCCTTCGGCGTCGTACGTCCCAACGCAGAATACAGGGGTGGGATACACCAGGGTCCGAGCCCCGAGCGAAATCTTCACGTCTTCTCCTGCCAGCGATCGAAGTGGATACGATTCTCGTCGAAACGATCTGCCGGCTCAGGATGGTCCGCCGGATAGCCCACGGGCACCACCGCGAAGGGAACGATGTCCTCAGGAAGACCAAAAAGGCTCCTCAAGGTCGCCACGCGCTCCTCGCGCGGGTAGAAGCCCAGCCAGACGGCCCCCAGGCCAAGCGCGTTGGCCGCGATCAGCAGATTCTCGGTCGCCGCGGCGCAGTCTTGCACCCAGAAGCCCGGGTTTTGCTCCCGGCTCAGGTCGCCGCAGATGACCACGGCCAGTTGAGCCCCTCGCGTCATCCCCGAGTACGGCGTGGCAGACGCGATGGCCTCCAGCAGGCGCCGCTCGCGGACGACCACGAACTGCCAGGGCTGCTGGTTGCCCGCCGACGGAGCGGCCATCGCCGCCCTTAGCAACTCAGTGACAAGTTCATCCGGCACCGGCTTGTCCGTGTACTTGCGGATGCTTCGGCGCGTCAGTATTGAGTCCATTCGTCCTCCAGAGCTCGCTCGTGGAAGCGAAGCGCCGCTTCGTCGCGGAGAACGAAGCGCACGCGTCGCACGGATCTGAGGGTGCTCGCCGCGGAGACGACCGCAGCGAGCGCCACATCGGCGGCCTCCTCCATAGGATAGCCAAAGACGCCCGTGGATATCGCCGGGAAGGCGACAGAGACGAGCCCTCGCTCGTCGGCCAGCCAGAGCGCGTTGCGATAGCAGCTCGCGAGAAACTCCGCCGAGGGTTCATCCAGACCGTAACGCGGACCAAGAACATGGATAACGTGGCGGTTGGGCAGGTCGTAGGCGCCCGTGATCACCGCCTGGCCGGGCTTGAGGGGTGCGAGCCCCCGGCATTCCTCGGCTAATCCTGGTCCCGCCGCCCGATGTATGGCGCCGGCCACCCCGCCTCCGGGAAGTAATTCCGCGTTCGCCGCGTTCACGACGGCGTCGAAGTCGGCCTGCATTGTGATGTCACCAACCAGGCACTCGACAGTGACACCATCGACGATCCGCTCCATGATCTACCCACCTTTGCTCGGGTCACCCCTGCGTGGGTCAGTTCTTCCCCGACGCGGCGCCTGTCAACCGCGTTCGGCTGCGCGTGCCCCCCGCTTACGTTGCCTCATCCCAAACAGAAAGCGCAGTACTCCCACTCTGCGCACGATCTCGTACAGCGCGAAAGTCCCAAGTACCGCCGCGACGAGCAGGATCACCCAGAGCACCGGGTGGGGCGCCGCCCAGCGGACCACGTAGAAGCCGATGACCACGATGACCGTCTGGTGCAGGATGTAGACGGGGTAGGAACCCTCGGCCAGGTATTTCTGGGTCCTGGAGGTGCGATCAAGATATCGCCTACCGAAGCCCATCATGCCCACGATGACCAGCCAGGTGCCGCCCGCGCCTAGGACGGCCAGACCGGCGAGCCCCGCTGAGGGGTCGGAAAGCGAGTCGCGAAAGTCGCCGCTCAGCACCCAGAACAGGGCCAGCCCCACCCCGGCCACCAGGGCGGGTATCCGATACCTTTGGGCCGATTCCATGAACTTGGGATCGGACACGGCCGTGAACCCCAGGACGAAGATGAACAGGTAGTAGACAAAGGGCCCACCCGGGATCTCCGGCACCGCTCCTCCCAGGAAGAGGATGACGACCGGGACGATCCACCACATCGGCCGCGCCAGAAGCCGGCAGAAGGCCTGCGCTCGGCCGACGCCTCTGCCCCGCGCCATCCATACCACCAGGGGAAGGGCGATGAGCGAAATGAACAGCAAGAACATGATGAACCAAAGCTGGCCGATACCGAACCCGCCGTAGTAGTCGCCACCGTCCCGGATATTCCAGCGCAAGAAGTCGCCGCTGACCAGGTAGTGCCCGAACGAATCCGTGTACCCGGAGTTGAACCGGCCGCCGAACCAGGTCTGAGGGGGTATGAGGATGAAGATGCCGAACACCAGGGGGACCAGGAGGCGCTTGACCCTCTCCCACGCGTACCGGCCGCCGCTCCGCTTGCGGAGCGAGAAGTATGTCGAGCAGCCCGCCAAGAGAAGAGGACCGGCATGTGCCAAACGGAGATGAACCCGAGGACGTCGCCCACCCACTCCGAAACCGGAGAAGCCTTCGCGTAGAAGTCCTCGTCGTTGAACACCCGCAAGGTGTGAAACGGAAAGAGCAGCAGAACGGCGAGGATCCGTAGCCAGTCGATGTAGTGGATCCTCGATGCGCCTCGGTCGTCCATGTTACCCGAGCACCTCCTTCACCAGATCTTCGAAGGCGTTCACGTACCGGTCGATGTCCTCGTCGGTGTGCTGCACCGAGAGGGTCCATTCCTCTTCGCGGCCCGGAGCGATGATGACTCCGCGGTTCATGTTGTAGAGCCAGGCCAGATAGCAGAGCTCGACGTTCTGGTACTTGATGAACGACTCGTAGTCGGTGATCTTAGCGGTAGCGAAGTTGAAGCAGCCCTTGGAAGAGATCCCGACCGTGTAGCCCGGGAAGCCATACTTGGCGCCGATGGCGTCGCACTCCGAGATGAGCCGGTCGTTCAGGTAGTTGAGGTGCTGGTAGGCGTCGGGGGTCATCACCTGCTCGAGGCTGGTGCGGGCTGCCGCCATCGACAGCGGGTTGCCGCTATAGGTGCCTACCTGGTAGACCTTGCCGCTCTCCACGACCTGCATGACCTCCTCGGTGGCCCCGATGGCGCCCGAGGGCAGCCCGCCCGCCAGCGCCTTGGCCAGGGTGACCATGTCGGGCACTACCCCGAACCGCTCGACCGCACCACCGGCGGCCGTGCAGATGCCCGTCTTCACTTCGTCGAAGATGAGCACGATGCCATGCTTCTTGGTGATGTCGCGCACGGCCTGCAGGTATCCCGGCTCGGGCAGCACGACGCCCAGATTCATCATGGCGGCTTCCATGATGACGCAGGCCGGCGCGCGCCCCTCGGTGATGAGACGCTCGATGCGAGCTTCCATCATGGGGGCGTCGTTGAAGGGAACGGCCGCCGTCATGTCTATGACAGCTTTGGGGATGCCGGCCCCATACGAGATGGATTTGTAGTTGTCGCGGGGTCCGATGTCTCCGAAATCGGCGACACCCAGACTCACCATCACGTAGTCGTGATGACCATGATAGGAGCCAAAGATCTTGAGCACCTGTTCCCTGCCCGTGTACGCCCGGGCGATGCGGATGGCGTCCATGGTGGCCTCGGAACCGGAGTTCACAAAGCGCCACTTGGGCAGGCGGAAGTTCTTGGCCAGGTGCTCCGCGACGATGAACGAGTCCTCGGTGGGAAGAGCGAACTGGGTGCCAAGCTCGCAGCGCTTCTTGATAGTCTCGACGATGGCGGGGTGCGCGTGACCCTGCACCATGCAGCCGAAGCCGTTGTGGAAGTCGCTGATCTCACGCCCGTCGACCGAGTAGATCTTGGAGCCCTTGCCGTGGCTGAAGTAGATGGGATACGGGTCGCGCATCTGATACGTGGACGACACGCCGTTGACCAGCGATTTCGAGGCCCGCTTGAACAGCTCGTACGACTTGGGGGTCTCGTCCTCGAGGCGTTTCTCTTCGCGCTCGGCCAGCTCGGCGACGCGCTTGCTGTCGATTGCGACGGGTGCTGAGGCCATCAGTTATCCACTCCTCCTGCCAATTTGACTGCCATTCACGGCCCGAGGATACGATCGGTCGCGTCAAGGAGTTCTTTCCGCATCTCCCGGTCGGATAGCCGGCGGCCCCAAACCTCCCACTCGCCCACCGAGCCGCCTCTATCCAACGGCACCGGGGGCAGTTCCACCCAGCGTGTCACCCGGTAGAGCCCGCCTTCGTGGTGCACGGTCTGCCCAACCACCCACTCCGGAGAGCGGAACTCCGGCTGGTGTGTGCGGAAGAGAGCTCTTTCTCGTGCCCGCAGCCAGCGCACGTCAGGCTGTCATCTCCTTGAGGCCGAACGGGAAGTCGTATTTCGGCATCAACTCCAAGAACGGATCGGGGTCGAACGCCTCGGGACCCAGGACCCCCGTGCCTTTCCAGACCCCGGTCTGCAGCAGTTCCCACGCGATTACTGGGCCGACGGCTGTTTGCCACACCACCGCCTGCACCCCGTAGTTCCTCATGCAGGTCTCGTTGTCGGCCACCTGGTACAGGTACACCTGGCGGGGCTTGCCGTCTTTGGTGCCCTTGACCCAGGTGCCGGCGCAGGTCTTGCCGAACATCTGGTCGCCCAGATGGGCCGGATCGGGCAGGGTGGCAGCTACCACGTCGCGTGGAGCCACCTGGACGCCTTTGACGTCGATGGGGAAGCGGTTGTCGAGGCCGAGCATCTTTATGGTCTTGAGCACGTTGATGAACTCGTCACCCAGACCATACTTGAAGGTGACCCGCTTACACTTGACCCAGCGCGGCACCAGCAATACCTCTTCGTGCTCGACGTTGACGCACTCTACCGGTCCGATGCCTTCAGGGAAGTCGAAGACCTCGGGCTCGGAAAAAGGTTCAGTGGTGCACCAGCCTCTGCCTTCCTCCCATACCACCGGGGGATTGAGGCACTCTTCAATGGTCGTCCAGATGGAGAAGTTGGGGGCGAACTCGTATCCCCGCACTTCGAGGTTGGCGCCGTCGCGCACGCCTATCTCCTCGATCTCGTCGAAGAGGTGTTTCTCGGCGTACTTGGCGAACACGTCGGCCATGCCCGGCTCCACCCCCATGCCGACAAGTGCGAGGAGACCTTTCTTCTCCCAGGCCGCGGCGCGGTCGAACTGGTAATCGCCCAACTTCACGCCGCAGGCGCGGAAGGGGTCTGTGGCATGGGCTGTGGACAGGGTCATAGCCATGTCCATGTAGTTGCAGCCCACCTCATGGGCGGCGTCGAAAATGGCTTCGTTGAAGACCGGATCGACCGCGTTGTGAATGAGGTCCACCCCATGCTTGCGGGCCAGCGCCGCCACCTGATAGCGGTCGCTCGCGTCGATGAACTCGACCGGCATATGGGCCGGCGCGCCCACCTTGTGCCAGACTTCCATCGCACGCTCGAGGCTGTAATCGGCGAGCACCAGCTTCTCCACCCAGGGCTTGTCCTTGGTGAGCACGGCGATGGCCTCGCCGACGCCTCCAACACCCACTAGCAGAACCTTCACATCTAGACCTCCGCCGTCGATGCCATCTCAGCCCGATCTTCGTCCGAGGTGTACGGGTCGACATCCGGAACGTTACGCTTGTCCTTGAGGTAGTACTTGAACGGGAAGTACGCAATCGCCCCCAGGATGATGGCGATGGCGGCATACCAGATGGACGTCCAGCCCACATCTTTCACCTGACTGACGATGGAGAAGATGATGACGGCCGCGGGCAATAGGGTGACGATGATGCCTCCGACCAGACCGCCCGGGATCTTGCTCCGCGGGATCTCGGGACTGGTGCGGCGCAGCATCCAGAGGGCGGCGAACTCCAGCAGCAGGGTGAGCGAGTTGAGCAAGACGTCGAGGACCACCAAAGAGGCGAAGGCATTCACCGAGAAGACCGCGAAAAAGAAGCCGGTCACCAGAATGGCCACCCACGGCGTCCCCCACCCGCGGTGGACCCGAACCAACCACTTGGGCGCCATCCCATCCTCTGCCACAGCGAACGGGATGCGGGTGGCCGACACGCTGTTCCCCACCAGAAGTCCGACCATGCTGAGCACAGCAGCGGCCGTCATGAAGTGGCCCAAGAAGCCTGCGAAGCCACTGCCGGGATGCGTGGTGGTCTCCGCCACTGCCGTGGCAATATCGGGCAAGAACCAGCCTTCGGTACTGGTAGGGTCCACACCGGCCGCATCCATCTGCTCCTGCGTCATGCCGCCATCCAGCAGCACCTGTCCGATGCCATCCTCTTCCTCGAGGCCCCAGAGCATAACCTTGTTGTCCTCGCCGGCGCCCCCATAGAGAGCGGCCACCGTGGGGATGGCGTAGGTGGCGATCGACGCGATGAGTACCAACAGCATCGCCAGGGGGTAAGTGCGCCTGGGTTTGACGATCTCGTCCCCGGCGGACGAGGGCAGCTCCCAGCCCATGTAGTTCCACATTACTACGAACAAGCCGACGCTGAAGGCCCCCCAAACCGAGGTGTCTTGGGGGAGGAACGTCATGCTGAAGCCGCTACCGTGGACTCCCCAGTTGTAGAAGCCGAGCACGCTCATGATGACGAGCGGGATGATCAGGATGACCCCGATCCAGATGCTGGTCAATCCGGCCAGGCGTACACCCCGCATCTGCAGGAGTTGGATGATGAGGATGATGGCTATCGCCGCCAGCCACTGCACCGCCCACCCCGGCAGACCCCAACCGCCGTCAGTCAGTTGAGGCACCCAGAAGCTCAGATAGGTGACGGCCAGTACCGGGTAGATGGCCACGTCGACCAACGACATCACCCAGTTCATCCAGCCGGTGAGGAAGCCGGCAAAGGGCCCCACCCGCTTGCCGAAACCCTGCTTGGTCCAGTGGTAGTAGCCGCCTTCCACCGGCATCATGGACTGCAGCTCGCGCACCATGAAGATGTTGGGGAGACTGTAGACGAAGGGGATGATGCAGATCAGGAGCAAAGCCATGCCCGCTCCCGAATAGCTGAAGAGGGACTCGATGCCGAAGGTGCCCCCGCTCACAGTGAAGTAGATGATCCCGAACAGCGGCAGCAGAGTCAGCGAACGCTTGAGCATCTGCCGTTCGCGGGAGATCTCCAGCGCGCCGCCATATGTCTGTTCCTTTGCCATTCGCTCTCTTTCTCCCCTCTCCCGGTGTCGTGAAGTCCGCTAGTCCCGCCGCCAACCAAGTATCATGCCCAGGCCCACGACGATCAGGATCACCGGCCAGACTTTGCCCCAATCGAGCTTCAGCAGGAAGATCACGGTTATGGCCAGGAACAGCAGGCCGAACGCCAGAGATCGAGCCGCCTTGGCGCTCAAGCGCCGCCCGCCCGCGTTGTAGGAATTCCAAGCGTCCGTGAGCGAGCCGAACGCCGGGATGAGGATGAAGAGAGCCCACCAATTCTGGAAGTCCCAGTCGTTGCCCAGCCAACCGGCATTCTTGACCAAGAAGACGATCCCCACCACGATGATCACTATCGCGACCATCCAGTTCTTGCCTCCGTGGGACCACCTGCGATGGGATGTATCGGGGGGGAGTTGCGATGTGCCCGGAGGGGCGTCAGAGCGGCCCGGGGGCGGTGCTTGTTCGGCTAAGACCTGCGTCTCGGGTGTCTGCTGATCGTCCACCGCTCCTCCCTCGCCTGGGGTTCGCCACGTGCGCATAGAACGTCTCATACTCGCATAGGCGAGCGCAAGAGAAGACCGTCCCGACGAGCATATGAGCCGTCCGCTAAGGGACAAGCTCGGGTATCATGGCCACATGGATCTCGATCCGACGCCACCCAAGGATCTGTTCAACCTGCAGGAATCTCGCCGTGAGCGCAGCACCAGGCGCGCGGACTCTCGCCGGCGAATGGCGATCGGCACCATCATCGCGATCGTGGTGCTGGCGGCGGCTGGGTACGGTGCCTATCTGCTGCTGACCCGAGAACATCGGGGCTCAGCGGTGACGACGACTTCCGCCGCGCCGGGCGGCTCGACGAGCAGCACGGCGTCCGCCAGCACCACCACCGCACCCACCAGCACCACGCTGGCCAACCTGGCTCCCGAGAGACTGGATATCAGCGCGAACCCCGAGTTCGTGAAGCTCGCCATCACCCTGCAGGACGGCACCACCCTCACCGGAAAGACGCCTTTTTCCGAGGAGGTCCCTGGGGGCAATATCCGCATCGAGCTCAGCAAAGCAGGCTACAACACCGCCACGCGCGAACTCACGCTCGACAAGGCCACTGCGCTCAAGGCGTGGCTGGACCTGGAGGGCCAGCTCTACCAGAGCCTGGTGCGCTTCAAGTGCGGCGGCTCTCCGGCCCAA